>JBEBXA010000078.1:0-18318 GCA_040391825.1 Pigmentiphaga sp. | reverse complement strand
AAGGGGGATTCTCTCCCGCGCCGCCGGGCTACTGTTACCCGAGAAGGGATCTACGCGAGTTCGCAACTACATGCGTTCGAGAATCCATGGTCGCAAAAGGCGGGTTTCGTCCCTGGCTAATAGGGATTTTTTCTGATGGTGTTCAGCGCGTCGTAGAATCGACGGGAGTTTGGCATCCACGTCCACCTGAGAGCGCTTCCGGCCCCCATGTCTTCAAAAAACCGCGCAGACCAATTGCGCATCAAGCATCTGCGGTTGTTGGAACTGATGGAAGAACATCGGTCCCTGGTAGCCGTTGCCACGGCATTGCATCTTAGCCAATCGACTGTGACGGCGATGGTGCAAACGCTCGAAGCGGTGTTTGGCGCGAACTTGATCGATCGTAATCCCAGGGGAGGCTGCCTGACCGAGGCGGGTGTGCTCGCGATGCGCCAGTTGCGCGTTGCGCTTGCGTCGTTCGAGTCCGCGCTGGATAGCGCTTCGACATCTGTCGCGCTGCCCGTTGTGCGCATAGGGGTGGTGCCGCTTATGGATGCTTGGCTGTTTCCTCAGGCAATGGCACGCTTGGAAGAGCACGGTGTAATGCCGCGCTTGAGGGTGACACATGGGGGCATTACGGCATTATTCGCTGCCCTGGATGCCGGCAACATCGACTGCGCGGTCTGCCATGTGGATGAGCTGCCTTTGCAGGTGGGACATATGACCGATCTGCACATTGAGCCTTTGCATGAAGAGAGTCGCCTGTTTGCTTGCGCAAGCACCCATCCACTTGCTTCGATGTCTTCGTTGCGGCTTACCGATTTGCAGGAGCAGCAATGGATCTTGCCGCCGCGAAGCTCACAGGCGCGTCGCGTGATGGATCGCGTATTTCTTAACGCTGGCTTGACCCCGCCTGAGCCGCGTATTGAATCATTCCCTTTCTATACCAATTTGCAAACGGTCGCCGCCACCGCCTTGCTGACGTTTTGCCCTGCGGCGCCAGTGCTTCAGTTCGTCAGGCTGGGCTTGGTACGCTCGCTCAATGTGCTGGACGACATCCCCGTCAGCCGGCTCGCATTCCTCACACGCAAGCCGGTGCTGCAACTGCCCGGCGTCGACGTGTTGCGAGAGGCCTTGATATGGGCGGCTGCCCGCCGCCCGCCAGCAGTAGCTGCGCCGGCTTGACGTTTTTCAGCTGCCTACCCGAAATCCCAGGCCGGGAGTGATGGCGGTGGCGCCTTGCTCGTCGAAAGAGAATAATCCCAGGGCGTCGGCCTGGGTGGCGTCCGCAGCGAATTCGCTAATGGTTCTGACTTTGGCCGCAGGCACGCCGACACGGCTTAGCGCCGACTCCAACTCCAAAGCATTCTTGTCCGCAATACGCTCTTTCAGCAGGGCCTTGAGCCGCTGCGGATCGCGTGCCCGCAAAAATGTCACCGGCCCGCTATCGCTGGCAGGAGCTTCGAAAATTTCGGGGTCATGGGCCACTTCGCTCATGTCCAATACTTCCAGCAAGGCCTTGAACTGCGTGGGCGTGTTGGCGCCCAGAGCGATCCAGCCATCGCGTGTCTTGAAAAAATCGGCGGATGGGCTGCCCGAGTAGCCCTGGTTGCCGACCCGGTTCGGAGTAGTGCCTTTGGTCAGGGCTTCGACCGCATAGCTATACATTAATTGCATCGAGGCCGCTGTCATGGAAACATCGAGCAATAGTCCGGCGCCATCCCGGTTGCGCTGATGCACGGCGCTGACGATAGCCAGGGCACCCAACATGCCGGTGGCGGCGTCGATAACCGGGAAGCCGGTTTTTATCGGGTCGTCCCCTTCCTTGCCGGCCATCATGGCCATGCCAGTCATGGCCTGGACGACATGGTCGTAGGCGGACCGGCCAGCCCAGGGACCACTGCGTCCAAAACCCGAAATCGAGCAATAAATAATGCGCGGGTTGACCTTGCGTACTGCTTCATAGCCCAAGCCGTGGCGTTCCAGTGAGCCCGGCCTGAAATTGTCGACGAACACGTCTGCATCCCGCGCCAATTCAAGCGCCGCGTTCAGCCCTTCGGGAGTGCGGAAATCAAGCTCCCGCGATTGTTTACCGGCGTTTAAGGACAGGAATGCCGAAGCACCGCGTTCGGCGCGCCGCAAGACGTCGCCGCCGCCGGGTTTTTCTATCTTGATGACTTCCGCCCCCATTTGCGCCAGATAAAAGGTGGCAAGAGGGCCGGCAATCACATGGGAAAAGTCAATGATGCGAATACCGGCGAGCGGCAGAAAAGCTTGGGTCGACATGGAGCTGCCTGTAGAAAGACGGGGTGGAAATCAGAACTGGACGATCTTCGATGCTTTGACGATGCGTGCGAATTTTTCGTTTTCCTTTTTCAGGAAACGCGTGAAATCCTCAGGGGTTTGCGTCAATTCAAGGGGTGATCCGTTCTTGTCGAAGAAGGCCTTCAGGTCAGCGTCCTTGAAGGTTTGGTGGATGGCCGCGTTAAGCTTCACGGCGATATCGGCAGGAAGGTCCGGAGGGCCCCAGACGCCATTCCACGATTCCACTACGGCGTCTTCGGATTTCAAAACCTCTTGCAGCGTCGGAACATTGGGCAAGATGGGCAATCGCTTCGAGGACGTGACGGCCAAGATCCGGACGGCGCCGGCTTCCAATTGGGAAAGCGCAGCCGTCACGACGGGAAAGCAGAACTGCGTTTGTCCGCTAAGTAGGGACGGGATCAATTCGACTGAGCCGCGATAGGGAACATGGATCACGTCGACATTGGACAAGGTAGCCAAGGACGCGCCAGCAAGGTGCGATCCGGTACCTATGCCGCCTGATGCAAAGTTCAGCTTGCCTGGGGCTTTGCGTGCCGCTTGCAGCAGATCATCAACCTTCTGATAGCTGGAGCCCTGGGCCACCGTCAGAACGAAAGGGTTCATGTTGATCAGGGCTACCGGCGCCAGCGATGTCAGGGCATCGACTTTGATCGAAGGATTGATCAGCTTGTTGGTGATGATGGGGGAGCCGCCAAAAAGCAAGGTGTAGCCATCCCCTCGTGCTTGTGAAACCGAGGTTGCGCCCAGCGTGCCACCGGCACCGACCTTGTTTTCAACATAGACCGATTGCCCGAGCTGCTTGCCCAAGGCCTCTGCGAATTTGCGTCCCAGCAGATCCACCCCCCCGCCAGCTGCGTAGGGAATGACTAGCTTGACTGCGCGAGTGGGGTAGGAAGAGGCTTCGTTGGCCGAGGCGTTGGAAAGTGGGAACAAGGCAAGGCTTGCCGCCAGCAACAGATATCGTGCGCGCATTGGGGAGTCTCCTAAGCAATTGCTTTTGATCGAATTGTTCAGGCAATTGTCGGTGACTACCTTCAGGAAGGCCATGTGGAAAAAGAGAAGTGCTATTCGGTTTTTTCGAATCAGCGGCACCTGCCCACCGATCAGGTCATTAACCGAATAGGAAGCAGCCTAGCGCCAGTACGACTTGTCACCTTCTGAGGCCGGGCCGTGGCTTGTTTGTTACGTCTCGCAGCTACACTGTCATGAACGGTGCCACGTGCGGGCTGTTCCCAAATATCTATAATCGTATTTTTCGCGCTCAAAAATTCGATTTCTTAATTAATAGTTAAATTCACAAAAAACATGAAGATCTTAATCACCGGTGGCGCAGGCTTCATTGGTTCCGCAGTTATTCGCCATATTATCCGCACTACCACCGACAGTGTGATTAACGTCGATAAACTGACCTATGCGGGCAATCTTGAGTCGCTAGCGTCGGTCAGCAATAGCGAACGGTATGTTTTTGAGCGCGCGGATATTTGTGATCGGGATGCGATGGACAGAATATTCCATACTCACCGTCCTACCGCGATCATGCATCTGGCGGCAGAGTCCCATGTCGATCGTTCCCTAGATGGCCCTGCGTCGTTTATCGAAACAAATATCGTAGGAAGCTATGTCTTGCTGGAGGTCGCTCGTTCGTACTACAGCAGTCTAGACCAGTTTCAAAAAGCCGCCTTTCGGTTTCATCATATTTCCACCGATGAGGTCTATGGCGATTTGGCCGGGACAAATAACTTATTTACAGAAACCACTTCGTATAGCCCGAGTTCACCTTATTCAGCGAGCAAGGCAAGTTCGGATCATCTGGTGCGCGCTTGGCATAGAAGCTATGGCCTGCCAACCATCATCACGAATTGCTCTAATAATTATGGCCCCTATCACTTTCCAGAAAAACTCATCCCCTTATTTATTCTCAATGCCCTGGAAGGGAAGCCATTACCTGTTTACGGCGAAGGTGATCAAATTCGCGACTGGCTTTATGTTGAAGATCATGCCCGAGCGCTCTATACCGTCGTAACCCGGGGTGTCCCAGGCGAAACCTATAACGTTGGCGGCCACAACGAAAGGACCAATATGGAGGTGGTTCATAGTCTGTGCAGCCTCTTGGACGAGTTGCGACCAACTTCTACAGACGATCGAACCAAGCACTTACGATCGTACAAGGAACTAATCTGCCACGTTCCCGATCGGCCCGGACACGATTTGAGATACGCCATTGATGCCTCAAAAATAAAAAATGAATTAGGCTGGTTACCTGAAGAAACTTTTGAATCAGGTATTCGAAAAACGGTCAATTGGTATCTTGAGAATCAAGAATGGATCGCTCGAGTCAAGAGCGGCGATTATCAGAAGTGGATTGACAAGAATTATTCCGAACGAGGAGCAAAAGCGTGAAGGTACTTTTGCTGGGCAAGAATGGCCAAATCGGCTGGGAATTGCAGCGCTCGCTCAGCACAGTGGGTGAACTGATTGCACTCGATCGAGCTGGTAGTCATGGGTATTGTGGAGATTTGGCCGATCTTGAAGGCTTGCGTAAAACGATACGCGCCATACAGCCCAGCGTGATAGTGAACGCTGGTGCTTATACTGCTGTGGATGCCGCAGAAACAGACTGGGAACAAGCACAGCTGATCAATTCAACAGTCCCCCATTTACTTGCGACGGAAATGGATCGCATTGGGGGATGTCTGGTTCACTACTCGACGGATTACGTATTTGACGGTAGTGGCGAGACGCCTTGGGTCGAAACGGACCGAGTTGGCCCCCTTAACAAATATGGTTTGAGTAAACTTCAGGGTGAAGAGGCTATTGTTGCCACTGGATGCAAGCACCTCATCTTGCGAACGAGCTGGGTTTATGGGGCGCGGGGTAACAACTTCGCCAAGACGATGTTGCGGCTGGCTCAGCAGCGTGACCATCTGACTGTCATTGCTGATCAATTCGGGGCACCTACCGGAGCTGAGTTATTAGCTGATGCAACCGCGCTAGCCTTACGTATGATGATGTCAGACCCCTCTATGGGGGGTATTTATCATCTAGCGGCTGCGGGTGAAACGTCATGGTATGACTATGCGCGCTTCATAATCGAAGAAGCAAAGCGTAAGGGCCTACAACTTGCGACGAACAGCATCGAGCCGATTCCGGCTAGTGCTTATCCGACTGCGGCAATGCGGCCAGCCAACTCCCGGCTGGATACAAAAAAAATACGTAAAAATTTCGATCTTCACCTTCCGCACTGGAAAGATGGAGTCGTCCGCACACTTAGCGAAATTATCGGAAATAAGCCATGACGAAACGCAAAGGCATTGTATTAGCAGGAGGGTCAGGTACTCGCTTACACCCGATTACCTTGGGGGTGTCGAAGCAGTTGTTGCCCATCTATGACAAACCAATGATCTATTACCCTTTGTCCGTTCTGATGCTAACGGGCATACAAGAGATCATGATCATTTCCACTCCTGATGACTTGCCAAATTTTCAAAAGCTTTTGGGAGATGGTAGTCAATTTGGTATACGGTTATGTTACGCAGAGCAAGCCGCCCCGAACGGTTTGGCTGAAGCTTTCATTATCGGAGAAAAATTTATCGATAATGGGAGTTGCTGCTTGATCCTTGGCGACAACATCTTTTATGGACAGCATTTTTCCGAACATCTGAGCGCGGCTGAGAAGCGCGCAAATGGTGCAACGGTGTTCGGCTATCATGTTTCCGATCCCCACCGCTTTGGGGTCGTAGAGTTTGACGAGAATGGTCAAGCCTTAAGTATTGAAGAAAAGCCCGTTCAGCCTAAATCCAACTATGCAGTTACGGGTCTCTACTTTTATGACAATCGTGTTGTCGATATAGCAAAAAGCCTGAAGCCATCGGCCCGCGGAGAACTCGAGATTACAGACGTAAATCTCCACTATCTTCGTGATTCCAGCCTCAATGTGGAAATGCTTGGCCGCGGCTTTGCGTGGCTTGATACGGGTACACATGAATCACTGTTGGAAGCCGGGCACTTCGTACACACCATAGAGCAGCGTCAAGGCCTTAAAGTCGCCTGTCTGGAAGAAATCGGCTTTAATAAGGGGTGGATCACCGCCGAGCAGCTGAATAGGCAGGCCGAGCGTTTAAATAAGACCGGCTATGGTCTGTATCTAAAGGCGCTTCTACGGGAGACTGAACGATGAAGTTGTTTCAAACGGCTCTGCCAGGCGTCGTTCTCATAGAGCCCCGAGTTTTCGAAGACGAACGGGGATGGTTTATGGAGAGCTTCAATGAATCCGTATTCCATGCGAAATTGCAGGAATTGGAATTACCAGTTCCACGAAAGTTCGTCCAAGACAATCATTCCTGCTCTAAATTAGGCGTTCTACGGGGTCTTCATTATCAATTGCCTCCCCACCCGCAAGGTAAGCTCGTTCGGGTGGTCAAAGGAGCTGCCTTCGATGTTGCTGTTGATATACGTAAAGATTCGAGCACGTTTGGGCAATCGATAAGCGTCGAGCTCAGTAGCGATAATAAGCGCATGCTCTGGATCCCGGAAGGATTTGCCCACGGATTTGTTGCGCTGGAAGCAGACACGCATTTTTTATATAAAACCACCGATTACTACAACAGCAGTCTAGAAAGGGCGGTGCTATGGAGTGATCCTGGCTTGGGCATTGAATGGCCATTGGCTGATCAGTTGCTCATTAACGCCAAGGATGCAACTGCGCCTCTTCTTCAGAACGCAGAGCTGGATTAGATGGATCGGGCGCTTGACGGTTATGTTGAGTGAACGCCGGGCTAGGGTCTCGGCCACTCGAGTCGCTCGGAGCGATCAAGCTGCGCATATTCCCGGGACACAGTGTCGGGAATATGTTCCTTCCAAGCTTGAGTTTCCGGTTTCTTTCTTTATAGGCGTCGCATAACAGCCATGGCCGCAAGCGCCAGGTTATCCAGCTTGTTTTGTCGATAAATGCCAGAGGATAAAAATGCCGTAATACGGGCAACTACATGGCCGTCTCGTGCTGTATTGAAGCGCGCCAGTTGCTCTCGAGTCTGCGGCGTTAGCCAAGAATCCAAATGGTGTAACGCGGCGATATTTATTTGGTTCCACGTGCGATAGCGCCCATCAAGCAACCACTGAAGACGTTGCAAGCGCCCCATGATGGTTACATTCATACCGCGTTCGTTGGCGGTATGCTGGCGATAACGTACGGAAGGATATGGATCGTACAGGAGGCGGCCACCGCAAGCCGTAATGGCTATATAGGTCCACCAGTCGTGCATCGTGATGCCTTGTGATGCTGGCACATGATGCAAAAGCGCGCGGGCAGCACGGTTGTAAACCATGGTGTTTCCACCAGCCATGCACTGAACGATGGCGTTGGCAAAACTTGGCGGCTTGACATATAACGATGACAGACCATGTTCTCGGCCACACTCATCAATGTAGCGCGTACGCGTTCCGTATAGTAAAGGCTGATCAGCGCCTGATTCGATCTGTGCCTTGAACAGCGCCTGTGTTGCTCGGTCTAGCTTGTCGGACTCCCAGACGTCATCCTGATCGCAATAGGCGAAATAGTCCGCCTGTATCTGGGCGTTGTGCACCAGTGACATGAAGTTTGCGGCGGGGCCGCGCATTGGGCCACGTAGAATTGTCAGGCGATCGCCGCCCCATTGGCTCTGATAGCGCAGCAATATGTCCAGGGTACCGTCGTCAGACCCGTCGTCTGACGCCCAAACTCGCCAGTTCTTGAAGGTTTGTGCCGCCAGTGAATCTAGCTGCGCCGCCAGAAATGGCTGGCCACGGTAAGTACACAAAAGAATGGCGACGTGGACGGACATGTCTCTGTTCTGAAAATCGGAGGCTTTAATTGTATCAGCAGGGTTGCGGCGCCACGCCTTTAACAGACATATCTCATTTCAATGTTTCAAGTTTCTATTTAGTATAGAAAATTAATTGCTTTCTTTATCATCTGGTCGATGATGGCGATGCTGCTTTGAGCAGAAAATTTATTTTCCTTGTGATTTGAAAACTTAATGTAGAAGTCAATTTTTCTGGTGTTTCTGCTTTTAGGCCACTGTAACCGCCATCATCAGTGAATACCTTAAAAACGCGAGATCCTTCGGCCTGCTATGATTGAGCGATGATGGGCACCCTCTGCCTTGGTATGCTGAACTACCGCATTTTCATGCGTGTTTGGAATCGACGGAAATCAAAAAATAGTTTTAACTATGGACACACAACGTATTCAATTGTTCTTTTTCCGCGTCCGAAAGGTGCTTTCCTACGTCAGCCGTGGCGATTTCAAAGGGCTCAAAGCCCGGCTGCAGGCACTACGTTCGGAGCGCGCTGTCTACGAACGCACGGGCGAGATCCTTCCCGGCACGATACTGAAATGGTGTGTCATGGCGACGCCACACACATTGTTCATCGGCAATCTTGTCGCCAAACGCCTGCGCCAGCATGGCTGGCATGTCACAGTCACCACTTCCGTTCCCGAGCGCTTCGATGCACATTTCTATGTGGTGGTGTGCCCACAAATGTTCAGTACCCTGCCGCCTCCGGAACGACGCTTTGTTTTTCAACTGGAACAATCAGTTAGCTCGCGCTGGTTCACCCAGAGCTATTTCAAGATGCTGGAACATTCGCGCGGCGTATTTGACTATGCGCTGGTCAATCTTGAGTTTCTTGAAAAGCATCAAATCGTCTTTCCGCTTGTCAATTATTTACCCATCGGTTCAGATCCGGACTATGCGGCCAACATGGAGCCCGAAGACAAAATCTATGACGTTCTCTTTTACGGAGATGCAGCCAGTTCGCCCCGGCGACTCAAAATGCTGGAAACCTTGAAAAGGCATTTTGAGGTGCGTCACTGCAGCGAGGTGTTCGGGGACGCCATGAATAAGGAAATACGCCGCGCAAAAGTCGTCATCAATATCCATTATTACCCGAGCGCTTTGCTTGAAATGCCTCGTATTCAAGAATGCTTGGCACTTGGGGTGCCGGTCGTATCCGAAGCGTCTCAAGATCAACACGATTACCCCGAAGTGCACCAGGCCGTCCGTTTTTTTGACGAGAACGACGAAGCGGGCATGATTGCAGCCGTGCGCGATGCTTTGGAAAACCCAATTTCGCCTGAGGTCGTTGCTGATGCGGCCCGGTTAGGGTGGGAACGCTTCTGCTTTATGTTCGACCGTTTTCTGGTAGGTGCAAAACTGTTGCCTCATGGCCGGCTTGCCGAAGGACCGCTCCCGCTTCCTGCCGATGCGCGTCGTGTAACGCTTTCCTTGCCGGAGACAATCACACGGCGTCGCAGCTACGACGCAAATCGCCCGGCCAACAGCGTCACCTTTGATGGCGCCCGTTACACGCCAGGCTGGATAGGCTGTGGTTTATCGTATGGTGCCCTGGCACATCATGCCCTGCGTCATCGGTTGCCGCGTTTTACCGTCCTTGAAGACGATGCCCAACTCCCGGATACCTTCGAAGCGGACATGGCGACGGTCGAGGCTTACCTGGATACCCGGGAAGGTGAATGGGATGTTTTTGCGGGCCTGATTGCAGATGTGCATGCCGATGTGCGCGTGCTTCATGTCGAAGACTTTGAGGGGATGCGCTTTGTCACTGTCGACAAAATGACGAGTACGGTATGCAATATTTATAGTCCACGCGCCTTGAAGATGCTGGCGGATTGGACCCCGGTCGATTCAGATGTCCATAGCAATACCATCGACCGTTACCTGGGCAGTCGCGATGCCCTGCGCGTTGTTGTGGCACTGCCGTTTTTAGTAAGCTTGCGCGAAGAGCTTAATTCCACGCTATGGGGCATCGGTAACAGTCGTTATCTGGATATGATCAAGATAAGCCAGCGTACACTCCAGGAAAAAGCGGCGGCCTTTCTTGCAGACACTCAGTCGCGTGAAGGTAACGCCGCTCTAACGCGAGAAGCCTGAAACGCTGATCAGCGCACACTCCATGCCCATGGCGCGGGGAACCACGCCAAACAGCCGCTCCAGTGCATGCAAAAACGTGCCGTCAATGGGTAAGGGTTCTGGGGGGTAGTCGTCGTACAGCAAGCCAAGTTCAACAAAGGGCTGCAACGCTGCGGGACGTATCCAGAACATATTGCCTGCCGGAAAATTGAAATGGTCGGGCAGGGGGCCAAGATTCATGTTCCGCGCCAGAATCTCGGCGCAGTCGCGATTTCCGTCCCACGCCACCGGGAAGGGATCATCCGGGAAGGCAATCCCCCAGCTTTCATGGGCCTGCATCTGATTGATGACGGTGTCCATCATCGCGCCACCGTGCTCACCACCGAGCACGTTTTCCAGCATGAAATTGCGCCATCTGTCGACCGTAGCACGGTCGGCATGGCTGCTGCGTTTAGTATGGACATGTCCGATAAAATCGTAGTTGCCATCGATCAGCGCCTGGCCAAACGTGCTCAGAAACGGACCAATGTCGCGACCCAGATTGGGGACGATATCCACCGCCGCGACCCGCCCATCGTAGCTGCTTAGCATCTGGCGGATTGCCGTCTGCGCATCTTCATCGCGAACGCTGATGAAGAGATCGGGGCGGAGAATATTGATACGAATGCGATCAAGGAATTCAGGCAGCATGTCAGGATAATACGCATGCACATGCAGCGCGATTCGTGTGGAAACCGTGTCCGCACTTGACGATGCTACAAAGGGGCCGGTCGTTGACTGCGACGACTCTGAGTCTGCACACGTTGGGGAAGGCGTAGACAGGATGATCGGATAGCGCCAAGGCCCCTCGGGGCAACCATTACTCAGATACGCCGCAAACGAATCCCGTGGGTAACTGATCTCTTTATGCATATCGGCGTAAATGGCCGGATGAAACCCAGGGCAGGGCTTCCGTGCCGCCAACCCCGCGTTCCAGCCTTTTATATACAGGCGGGCATCGGAGCAGTCTCGAGTTTTGCTACGGTGTTGGATGATTTCACCCAGGTATTCGGGTCTAAGCTGACCCGAGCCCTGGATGATGGCTTCGTCAAGCCGTTCTTGTCCTAGCTGCAGCGTCGCTGCAGAACAGCAAGCCATCAGGGTCTGGGCGTAGGTATCTGACGTTACCGCGCTCCAGTCAGCGGTTGCCAGGCGTTGACCGAGAGTCGCGCGCTGCTCGCCATTTTCAAGTAACGCGACGGCCCGGTCGGTCAGGGCGTTTACGTCTGCATACCTAACGAGACAATCATCGCCAAAGCCTTGCGCCTGCAGCGCTTTCGCAAGTACCGTTGCCTGCTCGAACGCGATAAGCGGGGTGCCATGTTGCAGTGCCTCTATCGCTGGATGTTCCAGCATGTCGGAGCGCGCTGGAAAAAGAAGCAGATCGGCCAACGACAGCACCGCGCCAACAGGAATGGGTTCATAAATAACTGCTACATAATCAACCAGGCCCCACCGTTCGATGTGTTGCTGCACGGTGAAGGCATAAGCCGTGTCTTCTGGTGTGCTACCTGTCTGCGCCAGCCAGACAAAACGGATGTGTTGCTTGGGCAAACGCCGCCGAACCGCATCGGCACACGCAACAAAAGCATCTAGTCCGCTTGTATAGCCAGTCGTCCCCCAACCCACGACAACCCCATCGCTTGGGCGCCCCTCGAATCGCATCCGGCTACTCAGCAGCGTGGTGGTCTCACTCTGCGCGGGCATCTGTGCGGTTTCGCGATACGGTGACGCCAGCACTGACACATTGGCAGGATTCAGGTATGAGCAGATCTTCAAGATCTGCTCCCGCGCCGCAGGCGTCCTGAAAAGTGTGTGCGTTGACCAGAACAGTACCTCCTGCCAGAGGTACACCGAATGAACATAAACGGCATCGTCGTCGACGAGCAATAGCGTAGGAATGTAGGCGCCCGCCAGTCCGGGAAGCACGCTTCTGCATTCCAACCCTGCGGCTATGGCACAGTCGATAGTGCCGACTTGCTCACCCATGTGTGCGATGGCCTGACGCGCCGCGTCATAGTTGCTGCCTGATTCCGGGTCAGCCAGAAAGCCGGTTGCCGCGGCTTTAAACTGGGCTGTCAATGGCCCTGCCAGGCCTAGGTGCCAGACCAGCACATTGGCATAGCGCGCCAATGCCTGAACGACGCCAATCGTATGCCGTCCGAACTCCGTGTCGGACGCTTCAGCGGTGATAAACAGCAGCGTCGGCTTCGTACTGTCGAGGGTTGCTCCGCCGCCAAACAGCCATTTTGGCAGTGACGCGGCATCCGGCACCGGAGTGGACGAGGTCTCAACGGATTCAGGTGCTGGCGGCTGGGTGGAGGCGATCGCTTCGGGGGCAGTGTCCGAATTTTTCGACGCCAGAAAATAATTTCTGATACGCCAGAGCATCGGCCCCAAAGGCGAGCGGCGCAAGCGCTGAAGGCAAGCGTAACGAATGCTGGGGGCTTTTAACAGCTCGTCCCGTTGGCCCAGTTCATAATTCAGTTGGTTGACATGATGCTGAAGCCGGCTCGCCTGACGCCGCAACTGGTCCATGTCTTGTTCGATCTGGAGAGCACGCTGCCGATGGATCAGCGCCGTGGCTTCAACATGAGATCGCCAACGATCGGCGGCCGCCGCACGGGCTAGCGCCAGCTTTAAGCGGTTCGGGGTGTCTTGTGGATGGGTTTCCGACGCCTGGCGTAGATCGCCGTTTTTTTCCCTAGGGGGTAAAGTCATGAGCAGGGTTAACGCCGTAGATAGAACAAATGCGTGGTCAGCATAACTCTGATCTGATTGAGGATCGTAGTGCGCCCGTCTGTAACGCGAGCGAGATTCCATCCGAGTATACGCTCAGCGACCCCCTATAATGCAGGCTGTTTGTTTTGATTGGGCGCGCCCCGTCTCATGCGTAGTTTTATTTCTCGCCTGCTTGCACCTTACTCGCTGTGGTCACACCGTCAATTGATCGCCACCCTTACATGGCGTGATGTGCTGGGCCGCTACCGCGGCTCGGCGGGTGGCCTGGTCTGGTCCTTGATCACCCCAATACTAATGCTGGCCGTCTACACGACGGTATTTAGCGGTATTTTTCAGGCGCGATGGGGGCACGACAGTAACAGCGGGCCCATGGATTACGCCCTGCAGCTTTTTGTCGGCCTGATCATTCACGGTCTGGCGGCCGAGTGTCTTAATAGCACGCCTCGCCAAATTATTAATAATGTAAGTTACGTCAAGCGAGTGGTGTTTCCGCTAGAAACGCTCCCGGTGGTGAGTCTGCTGTCTGCAGTATTCCACGCCATGATTAGCTTGATTGTGTTAATCGTTTTCTACGTGGTCATCCATCGGGGCTTGCCGATTACCATAGCCTGGCTGCCCGTTATTATCTTTCCCTACATTGTTTTCCTAGCGGGTGTCAGTTGGTTTCTTGCTGCTATCGGTGTGTATCTTCGGGACATTGCACAGTTGATGAGTTTGCTGACCACCATACTGTTGTTTCTGTCTCCTGTTTTTTACCCGGCGTCGATACTGCCTGAAAAACTGCAGATTGTGTTTAAGCTAAACCCGCTAACACTGATTATCGAGCAATCGCGAGCTGTAATATTGTCAGGCGTACAGCCTGATTTTGCGGCGCTGGCTGTGTATTTTGTGTTTGCGCTTGTCGTAGCATGGGGCGGCTTTCGCGCGTTTCAAACCATGAAAAAAGGTTTCGCCGATGTCCTCTGAAACCGTCGTTTCCGTCAACAAGGTCGGCAAAATTTTCCGGCTGTACAAACGCCCGCAAGATCGCCTGCTGCAACGAATTTTCCCTAAGCGTACGTACTCACGAGAGTTCCATGCGCTGGCGGACATCAGCTTTAGCATCAACAGGGGCGAAACGGTCGGAATTATCGGTCGTAACGGCTCTGGAAAATCCACCTTACTGCAGTTGATATGCGGCACACTCACCCCGTCGTTGGGGCAAATCACCGTGCACGGGCGGGTGGCGGCGCTGTTGGAGCTGGGCGCGGGTTTTAACCCCGAATTCACCGGCCGCGAAAATGTTTATATGAACGGCGCAATTCTAGGGCTTTCGAAAGGCGAGGTTGAAAAGCGCTTAGACGCTATCTTTGCGTTTGCCGAAATCGGAGACTTTGTAGACCAACCGGTCAAAACTTATTCGTCCGGCATGTATGTGCGGCTTGCCTTTGCTGTGATCGCCCACGTTGACGCCGACATATTGATCATTGATGAAGCGCTGGCCGTGGGCGACGCGCTGTTTACGCAAAAATGCATGCGCTTTTTGCGGCAGTTTCGCGAAACAGGCACCATCTTGTTTGTTAGCCACGACAGTGCAGCCGTGACGAATCTGTGCCAACGCGCAATCTGGTTACACGAAGGCCGGATCCGAGAGCAAGGTGACGCCAAATCTGTATGCGAGTCGTATCTTGCTGCGCTATTCGAAAGCACTAATAGCAATAACGGGAATACAGCGACTTCAAAGAATGTTGGACAGGACACGGTTGCAAAAGAAGACTGGGTCGATCAGCGTCGCGAGTTTTTAAATGCCAGCAATCTGCGTAATGACGTTGAGGTGTTCCGCTTTGACCCAGGGCAGGCCGGATTTGGCGGCGGTGGCGCACGGATAGAAGACGTCTACCTTTGCGATGAAGCCGGGCAGCGCCTGAGTTGGGTCGTAGGAGGCGAAATCGTCACCGTGGTCGTAACTGTGCGCGCGCAACAAAACATGCATCAACCGATTGTCGGTTTTTATATTAAAGATCGGCTCGGTCAAACGCTGTTTGGCGACAACACCTACCTGACATACGCGGCACAACAGCGCCATGTTCCGTCGGGCCAAACCATCAAGGCACGCTTTCGCTTTCCGCTTCCTTATTTGCCTGTGGGCGATTACTCAATTGCCGCCGCCGTAGCCGAAGGCACCCAAGAAGAACACATCCAGCATCATTGGATTCATGACGCCGTGCTGTTTCGTTCACATTCCAGCGCCGTGGCCACTGGACTCGTCGGCGTCCCCATGCTGGATATTGATCTTGAGAGTGCTAAGCCATGATATCCAACACCTCACGTTACGACTACGAATTGGATCCACACGGCGACACAACCGGTGCACGCCTGTGCCGCCTTGTTGGCCACGACCGCCGTGTATTGGAGCTGGGCTGCGCAGCAGGCGCCATGTCGGCGGTACTGCGCAAGCACTACGGATGTGCTGTCGTCGGTGTCGAACAGGATGCGGCCGCGCTTGAAAGTGCTCGTCCGTATTGCGAAACCGTCATCCAGGCAAACCTTGATGACGAAACGTGGCCGTCGCAACTGCCGCGTAAGCCGATCGATACCGTGTTAGCCGCCGACGTGCTGGAACACTTGCGCGATCCATTTGCTTGCCTGCGCCAAGCTCGTGACTTGCTAGGGCCTGGCGGCGAACTGGTCGTCTCTGTTCCCAATATCGCACACGCTGGTGTGGTCGCCGCATTATTGAACAACGACTTTCCCTATCGCGACACTGGGCTGCTCGACCGCACTCATATCCATTTCTTTACCTCGTTAACGCTGGGCAGCATGTTGCATCAGGCGGGTTTCCAGGTAATACATACCGAAACCGTCGACACTGGTGCACAACATCCTGAGTTTCACGCTTACTGGCAAGGTTTGCCCGACGCCACGCAGAAATGGTTGGCTGATTGGCCGGTGGGGCGTCCCTATCAAATTATTATGCAGGCGCGCGTAGCCGAAAATGCCGGCGCCTATATAGACAGCCTAGGCGCCCAGTCGCTGGCATGGCTGCAGCAGCATCAGACCGGGTCGGATAAGGCCGTACTTCCACCTGGGCAGGCTCAAAGCGTGCAGGTGCTGCAAGACGCGCTGAAACAGGCGCAAACGCGGGCTGATAATGCCGAATCGGCGCTAAACGCCATTACCAGATCGCGCAGCTGGCGCATTACTGCCCCGCTGCGCTGGCTAGTCGGTAAGCGGCCCCCGCGGGGTTGAACATCCCCGCAGGCGGAAAACCCGCGCGGCGATCAGTCGGCTTGAATTCCGAATTCTTTCACCACTTTGCCGAAGTACTCATGTTCGCTGGCGGTTAGCTTGGCCAGAGCTTGTGGGGTGCTGGGGGTAGCGAATGAACCAAAGACCCGCATTTTTTCGATGACATCAGGCATTTTCAGGATCTCTGCCATTTGGCTGTTGAGTTTCTGAACGATGTCATTGGGCGTGCCCTTGGGGGCGTACAAGCCCTGCCAAGCCGTCACATTCACGTCGTAGCCGAGGTCTTTCATGGATGGCGCTGAAGGCGCAAGCGGCGTGCGTTCGCTGGCGCCATTGGCAAGAATGCGCACGCGGCCGGAAGCCAAGTAGGGTTCAACCGGGCCGTAAGTGATCCATGACAGTGGCACGTGGCCGCCGATCAAATCATTGACCGCGGGGGCCACACCCTTGTAGGGAATATGCGCAATTTTTACGCCGGCGGCTTTGTTGAAAATTTCGCCAAGAATATGCATGGGCGAACCAGATCCGGGGCTCGCATAGTTAAGCGTCTTGCCTGATTTGGCGTCCTTGATGACCTGTTCGACCGAGGTATAGCCCGATGCTCCACTGGCCACCAGCAGCAAAGGCTGCGATGCGGTCTGGGTAATGGCTACGAAGTCTTTGGCAGGTTGGTAGGTACTGGCCGAATTGGTCTTGACGACGTGCGTGGCCATGGCGAAGGTACTGGGGGCCAACAGCAAGGTGTAGCCATCGGGATTTGCCCTGGCAACATGGTTGCTGCCAATGATGCCGCTGGCGCCAGGCCGGTTTTCGACAATAACGGGCTGGCCCATACGCTGGGCGAGTTTCTCTCCAAACAGGCGAGCCATTGCATCGGTATCGCCGCCGACCCCGTAAGCGACCACGATAACGATGGGCTTGGTCGGGTAGGCCGTGGCTGCCAGGGCAGAAGAGGCGCCAAGGGCTGCGATGGCGCTAAGGGAAAAAATCATCACTTTATGCTTGACTGGCTTCATGATGCACACGTCCGAAATTGACTATTTGTGGAATAAAGCGACCGGCTTCGCCGGCCTCTGCCGAAAATCGCGACATCAAGCCTGTCTTGGTGTCGGCGGTAAAAGGGCTAGCTGAAGTCAGTCGCTGCCGTGATTTTATCGCCTAATGACCTGGCACCCGATGTTGCGGACACGCTACTTGCACCACACGGTGGTCGGCAAGCCGTACTGCGGTTAGCTGGCCGCCCCAGACACAGCCCGTATCCAGCGCAAGCAGATCAGGCCGAATCACCAGGCCCAACGTAGACCAGTGGCCAAACACCACGGTAAGCATTTCCGTTGCGCGCCCAGGAACGTCAAACCATGGCATAAAACCAGCCGGCGCTTCGCCAGCCCCATCCTTGCTGTGGAAATCCATGACGCCGTCGGCGGAACAAAACCGCAGGCGGGTCAAGGCATTCACAATAACGCGCAGCCTGTCAGCACCTAGCAGTTCGTCGTTCCAGGCAGTGGGGGTGTTGCCATACATATGCGCCAGAAACTGCTGCCACTGTGGCCCGCGCAGGGCGGTTTCAACTTCTCCTGCCAGCGCCAGCGTTTGTGCGGCGGTCCAGCTGGGCAGGACCCCGGCGTGAGTCATTAAATGCCCATGCTGGAAGTGCGCCAAAGGGCGCCTGCGCAGCCAATCGATAATATCTACGGCATCAGGGGCATCCAGCACATCCTGAATCGTGTCCGACTTCCCCGGCCTGCGCAGCCCGGCGGCCAGCGCGAGCAGATGCAGATCATGGTTGCCCAAGACCGACGTGGCGTTTTCGCCCATAGCCATAATGCGACGCAAGGTGGCTAAGGATGCCGGCCCGCGGTTGACCAGATCCCCTGCGAACCAGAAATGCGGGTTGGTATCTCCAGCAATGACAGGGTGCGCCAACAAGGTATCCAAAGAGCTACAACAGCCTTGAATATCGCCAATCATCCAAATGTTCATCGCTTGACCACCAGCTGGCGCCATCGAGCCGAGACCTTATTGCCGTACTCCATGCCGAGCAAGGCAAGCAAGGCTGCAAGCAAGGCCAGTGCGTTAGGCCCCACTGCCGTTA
>JBEBXA010000077.1:0-18506 GCA_040391825.1 Pigmentiphaga sp. | reverse complement strand
ATCTTACGAAAAGAACCCGACCGTTACGGCAGCTTCTGATTGAGGCCAGTGGTTTATCCGATCCCTCTCAGCTCTATCAAAAAATTGCCGGCGATGCCTTGATTCGGTCCCGTTTTACTGAACCCATTGTCTTGAAAATGGTAGACGCTCAGCATGTGATCGCATCAGAGGTGTCGGCCGCCCCCTACTACCATATTCTGGCCAAAACGGACCTGCTCGAAGCTGAAGCCTTGGACAGGCTTCAGAGCGCGACGCAACTGCTAGACCCGAGCACGACTTTCCATAAGCCAGATTTTCTGGCTCTGCTCGCTCAAGTAGGTACGCAGTGGTGGAAAAGATTTCTACCACTGCGCGCACCGGGAACAGCCTCCAGCAAGGTCCTCACTGCTCACTTGCCCAGTCTCACTATTCCCCTTAGTTCAGATCATGCTCGAGTTTTAAACGATGAGGATTTGTACGAGTTGTACGTGCCTTATCAAAAGGAGCTTATTCGACTGAAAGCCATTCTTGAAAATAAAAATGGAGAAAAAAGGGTGGTCGACATAGTACGAAGTCAGTTGTATCCCAGTCGTGTCGTGCCCAGGCCGGCGGAGTACGCATCAAGGACAAATCAAGCGGGTGATGCGCGAAATTTTCTGGTTGTTTTTGGCGAGCGTGCTGCGCTGTTGCGATTCTTGACGGATTTAAGGCAGTGGCTATCTGAGCTCAGTTCCACGGCGGATGCGCCCTGACCGATGCCGTAACGGAGTTCGTGCTTTCGTTGGCGCGACCGCGGCGATGAGCGCTCTCAGCTCGCTTTACCGCGATGCACCTAGACACGCTTAACAATGTGATGCGCCGTCGAAGACAGGGATTCAGTGCACTTGGCGGCGCTGGCGGTTGGGATTTAGGCTTACTGCTGGTTGCTACTGGCCTTCCAGGAACCATCGGCCTGTTTGCAGAACCAGAAACGCCAGTTCTCTGCGTTTGACAACTGGCTCACCTCAGCTGCGAGTAGACGGCACGTACCGGCGGACTTCGTTTGCGTTGTCTGCTCGGGTTTGAAGACTATCTTGACTGGATGCTTATTACGGCTGGGGCTGCTGGTCCACTCGGATGTCGAGCGATCGGGTGTTTCATTGAGCACTTGAGCAACCTTAGCCTTGAATGCAGGCAAGTCCTTGGCTGGAACACGCATGGCGATGGTGTCGTTCAGGAAGGACAGTGTTGCAGCCGTGGCGACCAGAGGAGTGAAGGCAATGGCTGAAGCAAGAAGGGCGGTGGGAATAAGTGTTCTCATCAGGGTCTCAGAGGTTATTGAATTTAGCTTCCGGCATTGGGGGTACTACGCTACTTCGAGAGGATAGCGCTTTTAGATCCTGACGCAGGGTCAAGCCAGAGTGCATCGCTATACAGACTTTCGAGTGGAACTTCAGCAGGAGGTAGGGCTGCGGGATTGCCGCCGTCACAAATTGTGAATAGTATGCTCCCATCTTTTCTGAACGAGGGCGGGCGTGCATTCAACGCCCCGTGTGTTCTTTTTGATTTGGAGAGCCCGATGAGGCCGTCTGTTGTGCGCCAGCGCAATCAACTCCTGAAGCCAGGGCCGATTAGGCCGGCGGCATGCATGTGTGGAAGTGCGGTGTGCCAAGTGTTGCATCGGCGGGTGATGGCCGACATGTCGCGCCGCATGTTCTTGGGCGGCTTGGCGGCGACCTTGGCGCCTTTTTCGTTTGCGCAGACCAGTGGCGGGGCTGACCCCAAGCAGAAAGAGGCGGAGCGCCCATTGCTGATGACCAATCTGCGCTTGTTTGATGGCTCTGGCAAAGGGGTGCGCGACGGCTTGCAGGTCTTGGTGAAGGGCAAGCTGATTTCGGCCCTGCTTCCCGCTGCGGAGCAAGTGGAAGGCGCCCGGGTGATCGACTGTCAGGGCAAGTTGGTGATGCCTGGGCTGATTGATGCGCACTGGCACACGATGTTGGCCGCGATTGCGCAAACGACGGCCATGACTGCCGATCTGGGTTATTTGTATTTGGCGGCGGCACAAGAGGCGCAGCGCACTCTCATGCGCGGTTTCACATCGGTGCGTGATGCCGGCGGTCCGTCTTTTGCGCTCAAGCGCGCCATCGATGAAGGCATGGTGCCGGGTCCGCGCATCTACCCCAGTGGCGCCATGATTTCGCAAACCTCGGGGCATGGCGATTTTCGCCTGCGTAGTGACATTCCGCGTGCAGCCAATGCACCCCTGAGCTTGGTCGAAAGCGTGGGTGTGGCCATGATCGCCGATGGCGAGGCCGAGGTGTTGCGCCGGGTACGCGAACAATTGATGCTGGGTGCTTCGCAGATCAAGTTGTTGGCAGGCGGTGGCGTGGCCTCTTTGTACGACCCCCTTGACAGCACGCAGTTTTCCGAGCGCGAGCTGAGTGCGGCGGTGGAAGCCGCCGAGGATTGGAACACCTACGCAATGGCGCATGTTTACCTTCCCAAAGGTATCAAACGAGCTATCAAAGCCGGCGTGAAGAGCATCGAGCATGGTCAGTTGGCGGACGATGAAAGCGTACGCATGATGCGTGACGAGGGCGTGTGGTGGAGCTTGCAGCCATTCCTGCAGGATGAGGACAGCAACGTGTACCCTGATGCCGCGCGGCGCGAGAGTCAGCGGCAGGTATCCGAGGGAACACTGAAAGCCTATGAACTGGCGCAGAAGTACGGCATCAAGACCGGTTGGGGAACTGACATTCTGTTCAATGCAAAGAACACGCCGACGCAAGGCAGGCAGTTGGCCAAATTGGTGCGTTTCTACGACCCGCTGACTTTGCTGGGCCAAGCTACGGGCACGAATGGCGAGTTATTGGCCTTGTCGGGGGCGCGCAACCCTTATCCTCGCCCGCTGGGCCGTATTGCACCGGGCGCATTTGCGGATATTTTGGTGGCGGATGGGGATCCGGCCATCAATCTCGACTTCTTGGCCGAGCCGGAGAAAAATCTGCGCCTGATCATGAAAGATGGGCAGGTCCACAAGAATACTCTGGAGGTGTGAAGGGATGGCCAAGTTGACGTTTGCACGCCTTTGCACGAGCTTTTTTACGCTAGCTTTGGGCTTATCGCTTGTCTCTTCCGTTTCGGCTCAAGCGCCGGCTACGGTTGACGCAAGTAGCGACAGGGGGCACTTTCAGCTTACGCCCTATGTCTGGATGACGGGTTTGGACGGTCATATACGTCCTTTCCGGGGGGCGCCCACCGCACACGTAGATAGATCTTTCTCGGACGTTTTGAGTAGCCTTGATGCGGCTGCTTTCCTGACGGGTACGGCCCGGAAGGGGCGATACGTCTTGCAAGGGGATCTCAGCCACGCTTCTGTCTCAGAGACCGCATCCTTGCCTTTGGGACAAAAGGCCGACACCAAGTTGCGCCAGACCTCGTTGACCTTGACTGGCGGTTACAACTGGCAGGTGGCCCCGCTCTCTAGTGTTGATCTGATGGCGGGTGTGCGCTTGTGGGATATCAAGGCCTCAGTGCAGATTCCCGGCTTGCTGGCTGCGCAGTCGAACACTTCGTTTGCCGATCCTGTCGTGGCGGTGCGTTGGCGCTACGACTTTGCGCCCAACTGGTCTGCGCTGATCTACGGGGACCTTGGCGGGTTTGGGGTAGGCTCGGACGCGACATGGCAAGTGATGGGTTCCGTCAACTATCAGATGAAAGACAATATTTACTTGTCGCTCGGCTACAGGCACTTGAAGGTCGACTACCAAGACAATGGAAAAAAACTGGATTTCAGCCTGGGAGGGCCGATCATAGGCGTGACGTTCCGGTTTTGATAGGGCGTACAGCTTGCGCCAATCACAAGCGTTTAGGCGACCCGTTCCACGGTATCAGCAACCGGCATTTTCAGGCCCAGGATACGAACTGCGTTGTCGTGGAAAATCTTCTTCTTGTCTTGCTCTGATAGATTGATTTCATCCAACAGACGCAGTGCGGTCGCAGGGTCCCAACACGGGTAGTCGGTACCGTACATGACGTTGTCCGCGCCATAGTATTCGACCGCGAACTTCATACCCAGAGAATGCGGTGATACGGTATCCGTGAACATGCGCTTCAGGTAGGTGCTGACTGGGCGAGGCAGGCCGGCGTTCTTGGTGTTCTTGTCCATGCGGCCCGACTGATACGGCAGGGCGCCGCCAGTGTGCGACAGGACCAGTTTGAGCCCAGGATGCCGTTCCATGATGCCAGACAACACCAGCCTGGAGGCGGCTACGCTGACTTCGATGACGCGGCCCAGGCTCAGGTTGAGTGCATCGTTATAGCCTTCCAGAATGTCGGGGAACACGGCATCGGTGGGGTGCAGGAACACCGGCAGGCCGAGTTCGGATAGGCGTGCATAGAAAGGTTCGAGGCGTTCGTCGTCGATGCGGCCGTACTTGCCGACGCTGCCCGGCAGGTTGATGCCCATCAAGTTGAGTTTGTCGACGGCGTGGTCGAGCACTTCGATGGCGATTTTTGTATCGACCAGTGGAATCGCCGCGCTGGCCCAGACGCGGCCAGGGTAGCGGTGTTGTGCGCCAGCCATTTCTTCGTTCCACATAAGCGCGGCATCGCGGCCTTCTTCAGGTGGAAGCTCTGAAAAGTAGATGGATAGCGGGCCAATCGAACTGACCACGGAAATGTCATGGCCGAGCTTGTCCATGTGTTCCAGCTGCTTGTCGAGGTCGTACCACTCGGCCCAACTGGCGACGGTGCCGGCTCGGTTATCGGCGCCGTAATAGGTGTAGCCGCCGCGCTTGTTCAGCTCGGCGCGAGGGAAGCCTTCACGTTTCGACAGTTTTTCGAGCACTGACGTGGGCCACCAGTGGAAGTGCGAGTCGATGATCTTCATGTCGGTGTCTCCGCGAATTCTGTTCACGCCTGTTGACGGGTGCTAGCCGTATTCCCCGTTTTATTGCGTGCCTAGTGTCTACTACATGAGTAAACCTGTTTCCCGTCTGGTGGGCAATGCGCCTAAGGCTTTGGGTACATAGTCAATCAGCTATGGCTTATGAAGCACATGATGGCGCAGTGGAAAACGAGCACGAGCCTCAAGGCTTTTACACTGTAATCATTATTCGGGGCGGCCCCGTATCGAGAAGCTCATGAAGCAGCAAGTCTCCGTCATCACTGTTCCCGTTGGCGACCTGGATGTGTCCAAAGCGTTTTACTGTAAGGGCCTAGGCTGGACGCCGGTGTTTGACGATGGGGACATCGTGTTTTTCCAGTTGAATGGCATGGTGTTGGGCCTATGGCGCATCGAGTCGTTCGAAAAGGAAATCAATAGCGTATCCGCCAGGCGAGGGCGGACATTCGCGCTGGGCCACAATGTCGATTCCCCAGAAGCGGTAGACAAGCTGATCGGGCACGCGTGGGCGCTCGGTGCGGAGATACTGCGTTCGCCACGCGGCTTGCCTTGGGGAGGGTATTCGGGCAGTTTTTCCGACCCTGATGGCCACGTGTGGGAAGTGGCCTACAACCCCGCATGGCCGATTTCGGAAGAAGGCTACGTCACGTTCAAATCGTAGCGTCCAAGCAGGCTTGGACGCTTGTCCGGCATTTTGACGGCTATGGCGCAGAGCCTGCTTTTTTCAGGCTGCAACCACTGTGTTGGTCAAGCTGCCTATGCCTTGGACGCGGCACACTATCACATCGCCTGCGGCGAGAAATTGCCGGGGGTCCATGGCATAGCCCACGCCGGAAGGTGTGCCGGTCGCGATGACGTCGCCGGGTTCGAGCGTCAGCCCCGCCGATAGCGATTCGATGATCTGCTCGATCTTGAAGATCATGTCGCCGGTACTGGCATGTTGGCGCGCTTGACCGTTGACGTCGAGTTCTATCTTCAAGTCATGAGGATCGGCAATTTCGCTGGCGGGAACGATCCATGGGCCCATGGGGCAACTGGTATCTAGCGCCTTGCCCTTGAACCATTGATCATGCCGGCGTTGCAGGTCGCGTCCCGTTATATCGTTGATGATGGTGTAGCCGAAGACATGGTTCATGGCCTGGGCGGCCGGAATATCCCGTCCGCCGAGCCCGATCACGACGGCCAGCTCGACTTCGTAATCCAGTCGCCGGGTAACTGTTTCATCCAGGCGTATGTCGGCGCCGTCACCGATGATGGCGGTGTGTGGCTTGGTGAAAAATTGAGGGTATTTGGGTAGAGGCGTTTGCTGATCCCTCGATGCATTGTCTTCCTGGATGTGGTCGGCGTAGTTGCGCCCCAGGCAGAAAACATTTTTGGGCGGGCGGGGAATCGGCGCAAGTAGCTTGATGCCTGCGGGGTCGAGACGCGCGACGCCTAATGTTGAGGCATGTTGTTCCACGAATCGGCACAAGGCGAGACCTTGGTCGCCGGCTGCAATCAGATCAAGCAGGGATAGGGTGTCGGTTCGGGCCGTGTTAAAGCCAAAGCTCGTCCCTTCGGCTTGAGCGGCCAGGGCAAGTTGCAAGTTGTAGACCGAGCCATCATCCGTGAATAGGACCGGAACCTGTCTTCCGTTCCGATCAATCGTTGCTAGTTTCATTCTGGTTTTCTCCTGTTGGGATGGGGGTGGCTCTAGTTGGGCCGCACACTGGTTTGCCATGGAAATTTTTCACGATTTCACATATGGGAAATGAGATTCACGTATATAAAGCGAGTTACGATGGCCGCATCGAATAGCAAGGCAGCCAGCCATGTCCAATCTCGTCAAGTCGGCGCAGCGCGTCGTTGAAGTGTTCGAGTATTTTGCGCGACGCAGGGCACCGGCGACGCTGACGCAGGTTTCTACAGCTTTGGCTTATCCGGTATCCAGCACCTTCGCTCTGCTTAACACTTTGCGCGATCTGGGCTATCTGGATTACGAGCAGGATGATCGGACTTTTGTGCCTACCGTCCGCGCGGCGCTGTTGGGGATATGGGTCAATGACGCTTTGCTTAGCGACGGCACAATCGTGCGCTTGATGTACAAGCTGCGCGACGAGACCAATGGAACAGTGGTGCTTGGCATGCAAAGCGGCGTTCACGTTCAGTACATCCATGTGGTGAAAGGCGTTGACGATGGCGGTCGTACCGACGTCGGAACTGGTGCCTTGCGCCCCCTGCTGCGCTCGGCAATGGGGTATGTGATTTTGTCGCTCAAGTCGCGCTCCGAACTGTGGGCGTTGGTCAACCGCATCAACTCGCAAGAGGCTCCCGCCAACAAAGTGAGGCTTAGCGAGTTGAATGCCAAGCTGACCGAGTGCCGGGAGCAGGGGTACGCATATAGCGAAGGCCTGGCAACCCCGGGTTCCGGCACCATCACCATGCTGTTGGCGGCGCCGCGCCATCAGCCGCCCATGGTGCTGGCTTTGGCTTCCAATATTGCCAAGCTGCGCAGGGAAAAAGAGCATTTCCTGCAATCGCTGCGCAGTGTCGTGACGCTTCATCGCGAGCATATGGAAGCCTTCCCCCAGAAATTCACCGCGCCTTGATCCCCGCTTCGCTTGCGACCTTGCGCAGGGTTTCGATTTCGGCCGCTTGGAACTTCCTCATTTCCACGGGGTTGCCACCCATTAGCTCCGAGCCTAGCTTGGCGGCGAAGTCTTTGGTGACGGGAGACGCGAGCACCTGTTGCATCGTCTCCGCCAGCTTGTTGGTGATGTCGTCCGGCGTTTCCGCGCGCACCATCAGGGCTGACCATCCGTAAATAGAGTATTCGGGAAATCCGCTTTCCTTGATGGTGGGTACTTTGGGGAATTCATGGTGGCGGCGCTCGCCGGTTACCGCCAGCAAGTGAAGTTGGCCGGCTTTGGCAGCCTGCGTCAGCGAAGCCACGCCGTCGATGTCGACGTCGATCTGGCCGCCGATCAGGTCGGTGTTCATCTGGCTGGTCGATTTATAAGGTACGTAGGTGAAGGATATGCCCGCCAGGTTGGCAAACCACGCGGTAGCCAATTGATAGCCGGCCGCGAAGTTACCAAAGTTCAGGCCCTTGGGGTTCGCTTTCGCCGTATTGATCAAGTCGGCCAGCGTTTTGATTTTTGAATTGGCGGGGACAGCGATGCCGAGCATGCTGCGGGTCATGCCTGAAATCGGTTTGAAGTCCTTGAGCGGATCGTAGGGGAGGCTTTTGATGACGATGGGATTGACCGACAGATTCGTCCAGCTACCGAGAACCAGGGTATAGCCGTCGGCCTGCGCATTTTTCGCGCTCATCATGCCGATCCGGCCATCGGCGCCCGGTTGGTTGTCGACCGTAACGGGCTGCCCCAAACGAGTCGAGAGTTGTTGGGCGATCAGCCGGCCCGAGGTGTCGCTGGTGCTGCCTGCGGCAAACGGTACGATCAGCCTGATCGGTCGATCGGGATAATTCTTGGCTTGCCCGAAGGCGAGAGGGACGATAGACATCAGCCCAATGAATAATAGTTTTTTCATGTTTTGTCTCCTTTCATTTTTTTCTGACCGGCGTGTCAGCGGGCCGGCGTCTGCGCAGGACGTGCATGGTTTATCAGGGCATCAACCTGTTCGCTTGAGTAACCCAATTCGGCAAGAATCTCCTTGGTGTGTTCGCCTAGGCGAGGGGGGGGGCGATCCACGCCTGCTTGGTCGTGGGCAAAGATGAAGCCGGTATTGAGGATTTCTACTTGTTCGCATGCAAGTCCCTCTACCTTTAGCGGAATCTTCAGTTGGCGATGTTCGAAATGGGCCAGGTCTATCGCATCGGCCAGGTCACGTACGGCACCGGCGGCCACGCCTGCATCGTTCAGCAAGCCTTCCCACTCTTGGGCGCTGCGCGTGCTCAAGGCTTTGGCGACTTCGGCCTGAAGGGCTGCACCGTGCTTGAACCGCAGCGGCCGGGTGGCGAAGCGTGGGTCGGCGATAAGATCGGGCCGTCCAAGCTCTTGGCACAAGCCCTCGAATTGTTCCTGGCGAATTACGCCAAGAGTCAGCTCGCCATCTGCGGTCGGAAAATTATCCGCAGTGGGGGACATGCTATAGCCCCGGTTCCCTTGTTTCTCCGGTTTCAGGCCGGCTACGAGGTAGGGCCCGACGACGGAAATCATCATCACCATAGCGGCGTCGAACATGGCGACGTCGATGTATTGACCCTCGCCTGTGCGTTCGCGCTGCAGTAGCGCTGACATCATGGCGAAGGCGGCGAGTAGCCCGCTAAAAGTATCGACGACTGGAAAGCCGACCCGCATAGGAGGACTGTTCGGCTCGCCTGAAAGATTCATCAGGCCGGACATGCTTTGGACGATCTGGTCTATGGCCGGATTGGCCTTGAGCGGCCCGGACTGGCCAAAACCCGATATCGAGCAGAACACGATATTGGGTTTGATCGCCTTGCACGCCTCATAGCCCAGGCCTAAGCGCTCGATGACGCCGGGCCGGAAGTTTTCGACCAGCACATCGGCTTGGGCGACGAGCTTGCGTGCTACCTCAAGGTCCGCCTGTTTTTTCAGGTCAAGCACGATGGATCTTTTGCCTGAGTTCACCGAAACGAAAGAGGCACCGAGCCCATCGCTTGATGGCTGGCTTCCGTAATTGCGCATGGTGTCGCCGAGGGCCGATTCGACCTTGATGACATCCGCGCCGTGCAAGCGTAGATAGTTCGTGGCAATGGGGCCTGACAACACGTGCGTGAAGTCCAGAATCCGATAGCCGTCCAGTACTTGAGGCAAAAGCTGCTCCTGTTGCGTATGGCGAGACGTTTACTGTTCGTCCGCCGCTTGCGGGTAGTCGCCGGTAAAGCGCGGCTTGCGGCGCTCGTTGAAAGCAATCTTTGCTTCGCGGCCATCGGGGCTCAGGCCGAGGTAGCGCTGCATCGGGGCGCCAGCTTCCATGTGGTTCGAGAAGCCCGCCATATCCAGCAAAAGGTTGCTTGCGTTCTTGGTGTAGCGGATGGCGAGCGGCGGCAACTCGATTAGCGCTTGCACGTAGTCATCTACCGCTGCATCGAATTCGGCAGCGGGAACACAGCGGTTGATCAGGCCCCATGACTCGGCCTGAGCGGCCGGAACCCGTCGGCCGAGCAAAGACATTTCCAATGAGCGTGCCCGGCCCACCGTGAAGATATAAGCGCCGCCGCTGTGGTTGCCGGCGTGGATTTCGCGCATCTGGAAGTAGGCGCTGTCAACGGCCACGACAAGGTCGCAAGCCGTCGCCAGATAGACGCCGCCGCCAATGGCCGGGCCATTCACCGCAGCCACTACCGGCTTGAAGTTGCGTTGGATACGTTGGCGCGCAGCAACATTCCAGCGCCCGTAGGCGTCGATGGCGCGGGCGTCCGCCCCGCGAGTAAAGCGCAGATCCTGTCCGGCGCAGAATATGTCGCCGGCTCCGGTCAGCACGGCGCAGCGGCAGTCCGGATCGTTCTCTACTTCGTCGAATGCCTGTACCAGTTCCTTGAAGGTATCCAGGTCGTGGGCGTTACGTACTTCGGGGCGATTCAGGACGACGCGCCAGACGCCTCCTGCCTTGTCGATTCTTATGGTTTTGAACATGGCTGGGCTGCGTCCTTGAAACGGGGGTGTAGGTGTTGTCGAACGGTTCCATGGTTTACGAGGCGATGCCCAAAAGCGTCGGCGCTTGGACCTTCAACGGCCCGCATGCAGACTGTGGCGCTCGTAAATTTCCGGCGTGTTGTCCTTCAACTGCGAGTATGTGAAGGAGCCCTGCGCCATACAAGGCTGCAGCACGATCTTTCATGTACGTGAAAGAGATTTCATGTGTGTGAAAGAACCTTCCCGACGACTTGCGCCCTCAGCGGATCACACCAAATCAGATGTATCAGCGGCGTTCTGGCGCAATCGCAAGCGGCTCGAATCAGGGCTACGTTTGATTACTTGTGTATCAGACAACGCCCGGCACGGTCGTGTACATTCAACTGACTGAAAGCTAACGGTGTGCGGGTCGAAAGATGCGCCAAGCCACCGGCAGCGGTTTTACAGGACTGCATCATGATCAAGAAAGCACTGGTTGTTGCGCTGGCTTGTGCCGGCATCGCCTTCGGCGGTTTGGCTGAAGCCGGAAGGGATGACCATAACCATGGCAAGCATGCACGCCATGGCCACTACGATAAGCACGAGCGCAACTGGAAGGGGGGTGACAAGCACCGAGGCCCCAACGCGCACTATCGCAATGGATACCGGGACGGTTATCGTGACGGCCCGCGCGTGGTCTATCGCAATTGGACGCCGCCGCCCCGGGCCTGGGCTCGTGGGGACAGGTTGCCGCACTACAGCCGAGGTGGCTACTATGTGGTCAACGATTGGCACTCGCATCGCTTGCACCGGCCCAATCCCGGCTATCAGTGGGTAAGGGTCGGGCCTGAATACCTATTGGTTGCGGTTGCCACCGGAGTCATCGCCAGTATCATTCTGTCTAACTAAGCGTTTGCGTCCGCGAGGTCAGCCAGCTTGCTGCCTCGCGCGTCAGATCGGTCACCCCTGGCTTCTCGGCATGGGGGTACACCTGTGGGCGGGCCTGCCCTAAAAGCGCAGGCGTATTTCAGGTGTAGCCTTGCCTCTCGGTTGCGCCTCCAGGATTACCCAGCGCTGCCAGAATCTCTTGCCTGGCGCCAGCTTGAATAATGGCTGAATCCTTGATGATGGTAATCAAGCCAAAACCTTTCTCTGCATAGTTCCGTCCTGATTTTCCCGAGGCGCATTGAATGCCTGCGACGATTCCATGTCGTTGGCAGGCATCGAAAATGGCATCGACCGCCGCTACGTGCTCGGGCTCGGTCTTGTCCAGGTCCGGCGGCAAACCTAAACCGAGAGCGAGGTCGGCTGGCCCGACGTAGATGCCGTCCAAACCTGGCGTGGATGCGATTTCCTCCAGGTTTCTTAGCCCTTCGCGGGTTTCAATCATCACGAAGCATAAGACGCTTTTGCCCAAGGTGTCGGTATCGCGTGCCTTGTTGATCAAGGCTGCCCGGATTGGTCCATACGAACGAATGCCATCTGGAGGGTATCGGCACGCGGTGACTGCGGCGATAGCTTCTTCCCGAGTGTTGACCAGGGGGACAATGACGCCCTGAGCGCCCGCGTCCAGGGCCTTGGCGATCATCCACGATTCATTGGCGGGGACCCGTGTTAACGGCACGACGCCGCGTCCCTCTATCGCCCGATACATGTTGATGGAGTCTGGGTAATCAATCAATCCGTGTTGTTGATCAACGCAGATATACCCCACGCCTTCGGCAGCCATCAATTCGGCGGAGAAGGGGCAGGGTAGCGATGCCCATGCACCGAAAACCGCGTTCTTGTCTTGCCAAGCCTGGCGCAGTTTTAAAGCTGTTGTCATGTTCGATCCATTTCTGATTCACCGGTGTTTGAAAGATTCTCGCTAAGCAAGCAATGCTTGATGCCGCGAAACGCTGTCTCGTGGGTGACCCCTTATAAGTTCGGTGGATTGTATAGGCATAAGTGGATCCACTTTTTTTCTTGACATGACTAACGACGATCGTCACACTAATTAGTGTATCCACTTTTAAGACAAGTTCAAACTGTAGTCATTCAATTACGAGGTGAGTCGAATGCGGGCGTTTCTGATAGGGGCGGTAGGGCTGGCGGGGGTTTTTTTTGGCGGAAGCGCACTGGCGGCTGAGCCAAATTATCCGAACAAGCCAGTCAAGATGATCGTGCCGTTTTCCCCCGGCACTGGGGTTGACCTGACGGCGCGATTGATTGGGGCAAAGTTCTTCGAACGAAACCATCAGCCTGTCGTGGTTGAGAACCGGACCGGTGTCTCGGGGCACCTGGGGGCGCAGTTGGTGGGAAATGGGTTGGCAGATGGCTACACGGTACTAGTCACGACTAGCAATATTTCCATCACCGCCAGCTTGTTTCCCAGTCCGACATTCGACGCAATGAGGGATCTTGAGCCCGTAGGCATTGCCAATTGGGCAAATGCAACTCTGGTTGTCCCGACGGCTAGTCCCTACAAAACACTTGCTGAACTGCTCGCGAGTGCGAAAAGTACACCGGGCCGTCTTACGTTTGGTACTCCCGGCATAGGCTCGCCTCAACATATTGCCCTGGAGCAACTTCAACAGCTGACCGGCGCGCAGTTTTTGCATGTTCCCTACAACGGCATGGCACCCGCAATGTCCGATTTGATCGCAGGACGGGTTGATGCGATGTTCGCCGCTAGCCATGCCTTGCGCGCGCATCTTGATTCCGGGCGCATGCGGGCGCTGGGCGTTGCCTCGGAGCACCGGCATAGGGTCTTGCCAGAGGTTCCTTCTTTCAAAGAGCTAGGGGTTTCGGGATTTAGTACCGACGCTTGGTGCGGATTCCTGGTTCCAAAAGGGACACCACGCCACATTATCGACAAACTGAATAAAGAGTTCGCGGCGATTTTGGCGATGCCTGATGTCAAGGCCGCGCTGGAAAAAACCGGCGTCGAAGTCAAGAGTTCAAGCCCCGATGAAATGAAGGCCGTCATTCAACGTGAAAACGCGGAGTACGGGGCGATCATCAAGGCTCTGAATATCAAGGTTAATTAGATTTCCGTCGCCCGGTGGGCTTGGAAGACTAAGGGAGGGTGCTAGTGCAAGGTTTCAATTCTGAGTTCGCCGGAATGGGCGTCGTCGTGTTAGGTGGCGCTGTCGGATCTGGCCCCGATGTCGTGCAGGGTTTTGTCGATATGCAGGCCAAGGTTGTTGTGGGGGAGTTCGCCGGGGAGGCGTCTACGGCACCCAAGGGCAATGCCATTCACCTGCCGATAGGAGGGAGGTCAGAGAGGGACATCCGCGATTTTTTCGATAACTGTGAAAAACATCTAGGCGCTATCGAGATACTTGTTCTGGTGGCGCCGCCGATTGCGCTTGGCGCGGCGCTATCTATTTCTGAAGAAACGTACCGGTCGGTGATCGATCAAGAGTTGCTGACTCCGATTCTCTGTATCCGCGACGCGGCACGAAGAATGACTAGCCGCAATTACGGACGGATCGTGTCCCTTGTTTCGATGTCGGGAAAAACCGGTGTGCATAAAAACGTATCCCCGTATGCAGCAGCGAAAGGAGGACTCGTTACGTTCTCACGCGCGATTGCGTCCGAGGTGGCCGCTGATGGCGTCACGGTGAACGCGATTGCCGTCTCCTTGTTTGAGGTGCAAGTGCCTGATCCCGCGGATCAAGCGAAGTTCTTTGACGGCATTCCGGTTCGCCGTTTGGGTCAGGCGCAAGACATCGTTAGCGCCGTGTTGTATCTCACGTCCAGGAATGCTGGGTATGTCACCGGCGAAACCTTGAATCTCTCTGGCGGCCGTTTCATGGATTGACTCGGTTGATCCGAGTCTGAGCCAGTATGGCGACGTATTTTTCGCCCCTATTTCAGGAGTTGTTCCATGCTTTCCGTCAGCAGTGCCGCGCCAGCGATGAATGCGCATAACGGAGTGTCCTACGATCAATTGGTCATGCAGAGTGAAACCGAGTTTCGGGTTCACGGCAGCGCCTATACCGATCAAGCCGTCTTCGAAGCGGAAATGTCCCGCATCTTCAAGAAGACATGGGTGTATGTGGGGCATGAGTCCGAGATCCCCCAGGCTGGCGACTACAAGACCAGTTACATCGGCTTGCAGCCTGTCATTGTCAGCCGCGCGAAGGATGCGGGAATTCATGTCCTGGTGAATCGATGCGTGCATCGTGGCGCGGCGATCGTGCGTGAGGTACGAGGAAATCTGCCAGAGTTTCGTTGTCCATACCACGGATGGGTGTATGGGGGGGACGGATCGCTAGTGTCGATCGCCGATCGCCGTGACTCTGGTGGCTATGCTGAGAACTTCAATGCGCCGGCTGGACTCTACCGGGTTCCCAGGATCGCCAACTATCGCGGCCTGATTTTCGCCAGCTTCAATCTGGAAGTCGAAGATATCGAGAGTTACCTGGGCGAGATGAAAACGTTGATCGACAACAAGTTCGATCTGTCTCCTACCGGGCGCATCAAGATCAGCTCTCTGCCCTATATCGTCCGTTTCCCCGCCAACTGGAAATTCCAGGCTGAGAACATTGTTGATGCCTATCACTTTATGCATACGCACGGCGCATTCGTCAAACTGCAGGCAAAGTTTGGCGATTCGACGGGGGATTTCGGCGTTCATAAAGGAGGGGGCGGAAGGGCCATGAGACAGGAGCGATTCCGCGGGTCAACCTGGAATTGCGCGGGCGGCCATGGTTTGGCGTCCTATCCTTCCTCTGATGTCGAGGCGACGTTGAGTGGGGATTTCAGTGCTTTCTACCAAGATTTGCTGCGACTTCGAGGCGAGGAACAGTTTGCTTGGATCACAGGCAAGGCCACAGGTACCGTATTCCCGAGCATGGGCTTGATTCACCAGCAGATCCGCATTTGGCGGCCCATCGCGGCGAATATGACCGAGGTCACGATTTATCCCTATGAACTTGAAGGTGCGCCTGCTGCATTCAATGAAGGAATGTTGCGCAGTCAGGAGCGTTTCTATGGCCCTGCAGGACATGGCATGGCCGACGATATCGATATCTTCGGTCGTAATCAGCAAGGCTTGCAAGGCGATGTGCTTGAGTGGCTCATCATCGAACGCGGCATTGACACCGATGAGCCCTTGGCAAATGGTGATATTAAAGGGTTACCGTCTAGCGAAGCACCGCAGCGCGCATTGTGGCGCGAGTGGGCAAAGTTAATGAAGTAGCCAAGGGGAAAAAATTTGTCTGTGACTACGAAAATGATCAACTCAATGACGCGCGCTGACGCTGAAGAGATTTTGTTTCGCGAGGCCCGCTTACTGGATACGCTCCAGTTGGACACGTGGCTGACGCTTTTTACTGAAGATGGCCTATACCGCATCCCCATCGATGAGAATGCCTCGGTTTCCGGCCAGGCCGCCCTGGTCAATGACGATCGCTTGCGTAGGGAGGAACGTGTCTTCCATCTGTTGAACAACCGATTCCCGGCCCAACAGCCGCGTTCAAGAACGGTACACGTGATCTCAAACGTACTGGTCGAATCTCGGCAAGACGAGGTGCTTGTTCTTTCCAATCAGGTGATTTACGAAATGCGGGCGGGCGATGCTGCACAGATCGGATTGGGGGACTTGAGGCCGTTGGTGGCATCGGTTGAGCATACGCTAAGGCCAGTTGACGGGCACTTTAAGATCGCCAGCAAGACCATCCTCCTGATCGACCGCGACAGTTGGCAAACCAACCTTACTTTCATCATTTGATTCGATACGAAAATGAAACTACTTAGATATGGCGCCCTCGGTGAAGAACGCCCCGGATTGCTGGATGGGGAGGGCCGGATCCGCGATTTGTCGGCGCATGTCGACGACATCGCCAGTGCAGTCCTGGCTCCAGAATCCCTTGCGCGCCTGAAAATGCTTGATGTGGCCTCGCTTCCCTTGGTTCAGGAGGGGGTCCGTATTGGTGCTCCGGTGGCGAAGATCGGGAAAGTGGTAGCGGTCGGTTTGAACTTCAGCGACCACGCCGAAGAAGCAGGGTTACCTTTGCCAAAAGAGCCTGTGCTGTTTTTTAAGGCGACTTCTTGTGTTTGCGGTGCGTACGACGATGTACCGAAGCCTCGCCGTGCTATCAAAATGGACTGGGAAGTAGAGCTGGGCATCGTTATCGGCAGCGTGGCGGCCGGCGTCAGCAAGGAGGATGCTCTGTCGCATATCGCTGGCTACTGCGTGGTCAACGATGTGTCCGAACGCTACTTCCAGTTGGAGTGCGGTACCCAATGGGATAAGGGGAAGAGCTTCGACAATTTCTGCCCGTTGGGACCGTATATGGTGACCGCTGACGAAGTGGGCGATGCGCATGAGCTGGATATGTGGCTGGAAGTCAATGGTGAGCGCATGCAGGATGGCAATACCCGCAATATGGTGATCAAGAGCGCAGAGCTGGTCAGCTACGTGAGTGACGTGATGACTCTGTATCCAGGGGACGTGATAACGACGGGTACGCCAGCAGGAGTCGGTCTTGGAAAAACGCCGCCCCGCTTTCTGGTCGAAGGCGACGTTGTGACGCTTGGCATCGAGAAACTGGGTAATCAAAGGCAAAGAATTGTGCGTGACCCGCGATGACATCGCTGTCCCCTCTCTTCATCTACCCAGGCAGGATCCGCCGCCAACCCCCCGGCTTCACGCCGAAACATACTTAATGAGGCAGGAATGACGCCTAGCAATACCCCCAGTATCGATCACTTCCAGGTAGCGTTGGCGCGCTATGTTAAGAGCGTGTCTACCGAGCTTGCCGATGCTAGTGTGACGCGTGCAACCAAGGTCGCCATTTTGGATGCGCTTGCCGTTTCGCTGGGGGCTCTGAGCCACCCAGCGGCTATTGCCGGTCGCAAGTATGCCCGGAATTTTTCTGTGTCTGCGGGTGCCCGTGTCTGGGGCAGTGGTGAAATGGTTAATGTGGAAGCAGCGACACTTGTGAATGGTGTGCCGCTGCGCGCCTATGATTTCAACGATTTGTACATAGGGACCAAGGGAGGAGGACATCCCAGCGACATGATTCCTGCGCTGATAGCGCTGGCGGAGTGGAAGAACCTGTCTGGACAGAAGCTACTGGAAGCTGTTGCGCTGGGATATGAAGTGGCGATGCTGCTGTGCGATGCGATAGACCTCGAGAGTAGCGGTTGGGACTATCCAAACGTCATTGCAATCGGCGCCGCATGTGCTGCCTCCCATCTGCTTGGCTTGAGTGAACTCCAGGTGCAAGAAGCGTTGGCGATTTGCGTTACCCCTCATATGGCGACCAATGAAGTGGAGTCCTCGGAACTTGATGCCAAGCTAGGGCTGACGATGTGGAAGCGCTTTAATGGCAGCGACAGCATGCGGCAAGCCATTTATGCGTGTTTGCTGGCTGAAGTCGGTGTGGAAGGAGTGGTGCGCCCTTTTGAAGGCAAGGATGGATTCTTCGCCAAGGTAGAGGCACGACCCGATGATCTTCAGAAAATTATCGAGGTGCTGTCAGCTAAACCTTCGTTGTCTTGCATTACGAGGGTTACCTATAAGCGTTGGCCGGTTGGTTCACGTGGGCAAAGTGCGATTCAGGCGGCACTAGATGCGCGGCGGCAAGCGGGTGGCCCTGACAATATAGAGTCAGTGTCAGTGTTGTGCGACGAACAGGTGCATCATCACTTATTCGCGATCCGATCTGATCCATTCAATCCCGTCTCGCGGGAAACGGCGGATCACTCGCTACCTTACATCGTGGCGGCCGCCGTCCTGGACGGGTATGTTGGTACCGATTCTTTCGATGCCCAGACCGTGACGCAGGCGGATCGTTTGGCATTCGTGCAAGAGAAAATCAGTGTCGCGATGGCACCGGAGCTCAGCTTGGGGGCTGCAGGTGGCTTTCTTGCCCAGGTATTGATCACTGGCAAGGATGGCCAAGCTTATCTTGGAAAAGCATCGGCTCCGCCAGGGCACGCCAAGAACCGCTTCGAAGATACGGATCACGATAAAAAGTTCATGGAGAATGTTGGGAAGTTCTATCCTGAAGCGACAGTTGCGGCCATGCTATCCATGATCTGGGAATTGGATAAGTTGGATC
>JBEBXA010000076.1:0-18695 GCA_040391825.1 Pigmentiphaga sp. | reverse complement strand
TGGCTAAACCGTCTCAAGACGGGTTTGTCGCGCACTGGGCAGAACCTGACTTCCCTGTTTGTTGGCGTAAAGGTCGACGAAAACCTGTTCGAAGAGTTGGAAACGGCGCTGATCATGGCCGATACCGGCGTGGATGCGGCGACGTCCTTGATCAAGGGCTTGCGTGCCCGCGTCAAACAAGACCGCATCGAAGACGCAGAGCAGGTCAAGCATGCTCTGCGCGATGTGCTGGCCGCTCACCTCCTACCGTTGGAACGTCGATTCGATCTGGATCGACAGGCGCCGGTGGTGGTGATGATTGCCGGCGTCAATGGAGCGGGCAAGACCACTTCCATCGGCAAACTGGCCCGGACTTTCCAGTTGCAAGGCAAGAAAGTGATATTGGCGGCAGGTGATACCTTCCGGGCGGCCGCAAGAGAACAATTGGTGGAGTGGGGCCGGCGCAATAATGTAACGGTTATTGCGCAGGATGGCGGGGACCCCGCTGCGGTGGCTTTCGACGCGGTGCAATCCGGACGCGCCCGCGCCATGGGCGTGGTCATGGTGGATACGGCAGGCCGCTTGCCTACGCAATTAAACCTGATGGAAGAAATCAAGAAGATTCGGCGGGTTATAGCGAAGGCCGACCCGACCGCGCCGCACGAAGTCTTGCTGGTGGTGGATGGCAATACGGGTCAGAACGCGTTGGCCCAAATCAAGGCTTTTGACGAAGCTCTGGGGCTGACAGGTCTGATCGTGACCAAGCTGGACGGCACCGCCAAGGGAGGCATATTGGCGGCCGTGGCGGCAGGAGCCCAGGGCGTGCGGCCGGTACCGGTCTACTGGATAGGCGTGGGCGAAGGCATCGATGATCTGCAGCCTTTCGTCGCTGCGGAGTTTGCAGCTGCCTTGCTGGGCCTTTAAGGCTCCTTAGCTCCGCCTCCTTCGTTTTCTATGATTCAGCCGGGGTGTGCCCGGCTGATATTGCACATTGACAAGGAATTTTCTCGGCCTTAGTATCCAAAATATGATCAGACGTCTGATCAATATTAAATGAATGAGCCTCGTCTGCGCGGCATAGACCGGGCCAGCCTGCGGAGCAGGTCTGGCCTGCCGCGAAGGGGCCAGCAGGGCTGCTGATCGAAAACGCAAGAAAAAACAGAGAGGAGACAATCTCATGGCACTCCGTTCTTCGCTTTTTGCATGGCATCTGGTGGGATCCTTGTTGGCGCTAGCCGCAATCGCCCCTGGCGTCGCTGCGCAAGATAATTGGCCCGGCAAGCCCGTACGCGTCGTTATTCCTTTCGCTCCGGGCGGCAGTGCGGATACTTTGGGGCGGGTGGTCGCTCGTCATCTTTCAGAACACTTCAATCAAGCCTTTGTTGTGGAAAACCGCGTTGGCGCGGGTGGGGTGGTGGGCTGGCAATCCGTCCTGCATGCGCCGCCCGATGGCTATACGCTGGTGGTTGCCGGAACCAGTCTTTCCTTGACCGTGCCGCTCAGCGCCGGGCAAGACTACGATCCAAAGAAGGATGTGGCCGCCATTGCATTGATCGGCGGGCCGCCCACCGTGTTGGTGATCAATAGCTCTTCGCCCGTCAAGAGTCTTGCGCAGTTCATTGACTCTGTGCAGAAAATGCCCGAGGGGCTCAGTTGGGGCTCGCCTGGGCCGGGCAGTCATGGCTCGCTGATTGGCGATGTTTTTCGGCGGCAGACCAAACTCAATATGGTCCACATCGGTTATCGGGGCGCCGGCCCCGCCGTGGTGGATGTTGCCGCCAATCATTTGCCCGCGGCCTTCGTCACGCTGGGTACGGCAGTGCCCCAGATGACTGCGGGCAAACTGCGCGGCCTGGCTGTTACGGCATCGCAGCGCGTGCCCGAGTTTCCCGACATTCCTACCTTCAAGGAACTGGGGTTTCCCGAGTTGACGGGGGCGCCGTGGTTTGCGCTGTCCGGGCCTCCGGGCACGCCGCCGGACATCATTGAAATTCTTAACCGCGAAGTGCGCCGCGCGCTGAAGTCACCCGAGGTCAAGTCGGAACTGGCGAAACAGAATCTGGAAACTTTCGACTTTGATGCGGCCGAGTTCCAGCGCTTCGTTCAGGCCGAAGCCAAATACTGGGGCCCGTACACGAAGGATGTGATGGCCGGCGCAGCAAAGAAATAGCATCGTAAGGAATCGATCGACCATGGCTTTTACCATCACACTGGAGCCGAGCGGCCACAGCTACCAGGGCGCTTCCGACAGGACTTTGCTGGGCTCCGGCCTGGACGCCGGGTTGAACCTGCCCTATAGCTGTCGAGCGGGGCACTGTCGCACTTGCCGGGGCAAGGTTATTGTCGGCGCTGTTGATCATGGCGAGGCTGACCCATTAGCGCTGAGCGAGGCGCAGCGCGCCGAAGGGTATGCCCTGCTCTGCAGAGCCAAGCCGCTTAGCGATCTGACCGTCCAGGTGCAAGAGCTGTCCTCGCAGGTGATGGCGCCCCGGATCATTCCCTGCCGGGTTAAGCGGGTCCATAAACCGACCGCCGATGTCGCCATCGTTACGCTACGCCTTGCCATGAACGAAAACCTGATGTTCGCCGCCGGCCAGTTCATCGACCTGCTCCTTGCCGACGGGCAAACACGAAGTTATTCGATCGCCACCTCGCCCCGAAAGCGAGGGGTGGCGGAAATCGAGTTGCATATGAGGCACTCGCCCGGCGGTCTATTTACCGACCGTATGTTCGGCACTGACATGGAGGGCGAAATATTGCAGTTTCGCGCCCCGCTGGGCAGCTTCTATCTGCGCGGCGACTCAGATAAGCCCATCGTGTTGTTGGCCAGTGGAACAGGGTTTGCGCCGATCAAGGCCATGGTGGAGTTTGCGCAAGCCAGCGGCAGTACCCGCCCCATGACTTTGTACTGGGGCGGCCGCGCCGCGTCTGATCTATATATGGATGAGATCGCCAGGCAGTGGGAACGCGACATTCCTGGGTTTCGCTACGTGCCCGTGGTGTCGGAGGGCACGGCAGCGGATGGTTGGGGCGGTCGCAGGGGATTTGTCCACCGAGCGGTGATGGATGACCACCCTGATCTTTCAGGCTACCAAGTGTATGCGTGCGGCGCGCCGGTGATGGTAGAGGCCGCCCGGGCCGAATTTTTTACCGAGCGCGGACTGGATGAGGCTGATTTTTTTGCCGACTCTTTTTTTACTGCGGCAGAGGCGGTCTCGACGGAGACCTCCGCTTCGCCTTCGATCACCACTCACCTTCCTGGGGTGCCCTCGATGAGGCTCAATAATGCATTGGCGGCTCCCGTTAACGCCGCTACCTCTGTCGTCAAACCAGAGTATTTTTCGCATGGCACGCTCGAATGCTACAGCTTGAAAGCGTCGCGGCGATTCTACGAAGAGTTTCTTGGCTTGGACTGCGTGCGCCATGGACGGCGTTCGATGGCTATCCGCTGCGGGATGAAATTCCATGTCGTGTGTTTGCAAGTAGGGAGCCGTTTGCGCCCGTGCACCGTAGACAATCATTGGGGTCTCGACGTTTCCAGCCCCGAAGAAGTCACCCGCATCTGGAAAGCGGCTATCGAGCTGAAGGACACTTATCAATTGCGCCAGATTACCGAACCGGTGGAACAACACGGCGCTTACTCTTTCTATCTTGAAGATCTCGACCACAATTGGTGGGAGATCCAGTACTACGACGGTATGCAGCACGAAGATATGTACGATTTCGGCGATCGTTTCACCGAGGCCGACCTGACTGATGCCGACCGATAAGCGGTGCGGGCATGCTGTGGCAACATTACTTTTCGCGGATCATTTCTCATGAGCTATCGACTGCTTAGTTACAACCATCGTGGCCTAGGCCGTGCAGGCCTGCTGCTCGCGGACCGTATCCATGATGTCGAGCATCTGACCAAACGTCCCGAGTGGGCGAGCGTTTTCGGCCTGTTGCAAGAGTGGCCGCAAGCGCACGATACGCTCTCAGGCATTGCGCAACGCCTAGGCAAACAGGGTATCGAGCAAGGCATCGCGCTACAGGATGCGGAGCTGCTTGCGCCTATCCTGTACCCCGGGGCGATCTACTGCGCGGGCTCAAACTATCGCGATCATGTGGAAGAAATGGCGCGCGCCCGAGGCGCGCCCATGCCGCCGACGATGAAGGAGCTAGGAGACTCGGCGTGGCATTTTTGCAAGTCGCCGCGTAGCTCGACCGTTGGGCACGGCGCGGCGGTCAAAACACCCAAGGATACCCATCGCCTGGATTGGGAGATCGAATTGGCGGTCGTCATAGGTAAGCCGGCCAAGGATGTGCGTGCCGCCGACGCCCTGAAGTACGTGGCGGGCTACACCATTGCGAATGATCTTTCCGCACGCGACCACAGCCGGCGCACGAAGCTTGAGCCAGGCGCGCTGATGTATTACGACTGGATCGGCCACAAGTCTTTCGACGGTTCATGCCCCACCGGCCCGTGGATAGTGCCCGCGGACCAGATTGCCGACCCCAATCAGTTGGACATGAAGCTGTGGGTGGGCGATGAATTGATGCAGGATTCCAATTCGCGCGAGCAGATATTCGATATCGGCGAGCAAATCGAAGCCTTGTCGGCACGTGTGACTTTGCAGCCGGGCGACCTGATTCTGACCGGCACACCGGCAGGCGTGGGCAATGGACGCCAGCGCTTCCTGCAAGCTGGGGAGGAGGTGCGCTTGTGGATAGATCAGATCGGTGAATTGAAGCACTCGATCAGTTGAGCTTCATCAGCTGTGCGTCGGCCGCTGCGCACCGTGAGGTGATGAGCGCGGCGGCCGATTCGATTTTTCGGGCGGAGATTAAGGCCCGTATTCGGTGGCCGCCCAGATCGCTTCAACCAGGTCGGACTGGCGCGCCCGGGGCCGGTAAAGACGGACCTCGAAAGGAACCTCGTCGCTGCGGCCACCCAGGACCGTCATATTGCGGCGTTGGCAGTCAGCCGCCACCAGTGACCAGGGCAGCCAGGCGACGCCCAGGCCTTTCTTGACGAACTCATAGACGGCGTCGGCGGAGTCGCAGCGCAGGAATACGCTAAGCGAAGCGGGTACGACATTGCGCTCGAAGTGCTCGCTCAGAAGCCGCTCCATGGACAATCCGGTGCCGTAGGCGATCATGGGAACGGTTTGATCGCCGGTGACGAGACTGTAGCGTGGCCGCCCCTGAGGATCGGATACGCAAACCGGCACCAGCTTTTCGGTGGCCAGAGTCAGGTGGCGGTAGCGGTGACCATTCAAAGGTACGGCCAAGGCCCGGTGCTCGTAGCAACACAGCATGTCGACCTTGCTTTGTTCGAGCATGTTCGCGAGGTCGGTGGTGGAACCTGTCACCACGTCGATCTGGGCCCGGTCGCGCAAGGGGCTACGCGGCATGTGGGTGAGGCGCGATACCCAATCGGCCACCAGCGTTCCGGCCAAAGTGCGGCCGGTTCCTATGCGCAATGTGCGACCGGGAATAATACCGTTGCGCTGAACCTGTGAACGCGCGTTGGCGACACCCTCAACGGTGCGTTCGGCCGTGCGCAACATGATTTCACCTTCCGGCGTTAACTGCACCGGGGTGCGGTTGCGCTCGACCAGAGGAGCGCCTGCCCAAACTTCCAAGGCCCGTATCCGCCGTCCAAAAGCGGGGTGGGTGACGTGGCGCAGTTCCGCTGCGCGCACGAAACTCTGGGTGCGCGCCAGGGCGATGAGATCTTCGAAAAGCTTCAGGTCCATGAGGTCAAACCTAAGGTCAATGCAGGATCTGGCTCAGGAACAGTCGCGTCCGTTCATGCTGCGGGTGATTGAAAAAGGCTTCGGGGCTGTTCTGCTCTACGATCTGCCCTTGGTCCATGAATAGCACTCTATCGGCAACCTGTCGAGCAAAGCCCATTTCGTGAGTGACGCAGAGCATGGTGATTCCGGTTTCGGCAAGCGAGGTCATGACGTCCAACACTTCCTTGACCATTTCCGGGTCCAGGGCCGAGGTGGGTTCGTCAAACAGCAGAATCTTGGGCGACATGCACAGCGCGCGCGCAATGGCCACCCGTTGTTGTTGGCCGCCCGATAGCTGTCCGGGGTATTTGTGGGCCTGCTCGGGAATCCGTACGCGCTCGAGAAACTGCATGGCGGCGGCTTCGGCCTCGGCTTGGGATTGTTTGAGCACCCAGATCGGCCCGAGGGTAAGGTTTTCCAGCACAGTCAGGTGCGGGAAAAGATTGAAATGCTGAAAGACCATGCCGACTTCACGGCGGATGGCGTCGATATTCTTCAGGTTGTCGGTCAGTTCGATACCGTCGACCACGATGCGCCCCTGCTGGTGTTCTTCCAGGCGGTTGATGCAACGGATCAGCGTGGATTTTCCCGAGCCGGAGGGGCCGCAGATGACGATGCGTTCGCCCCGGGCTATGTTCAGGTCGATGTCGCGTAGTACATGGTACTTGCCAAACCACTTGTTGACGCCTTGCAGCTCGACGATGGTGTCTGAAGACATGGGGGAAGGTCCTTGGGCCGCGTTGCGGCCGGCAACAGATGTCAGCATGGATCAGTCAGGACGTCGGGCCAGCTGCTTTTCCAGCAACTGACTGTAGCGAGACATTGAAAAGCAGAACACGAAGTAGATGGCTGCAATGAATAGATAGGCTTCCATCGAAAACCCTGGCCATGCGGCGTCGGTCAGCGCCGCTTTGGCCGATTGGGTCAGATCGAAAATACCGATGATCACGACCAGCGAAGTGTCTTTGAAGACGAGGATGAACAGGCTGACCAACGGGGCGATGACAACGCGTAAGGCCTGCGGCAATATGATCAGCCGAACCTGCTGCCAGTAGCTCAGGCCTATGGATTCAGCGCCTTCATATTGGCCCTTGGGTATCGCCTGGAGCCCGCCGCGCACCAGTTCCGCCAGATAGGCCGCGGCGAACAGCACGATGGCGATCTGCGCGCGCAGCAGTTTGTCGATACCGAAGCCTTCTGGCAAAAACAGCGGCAGCATGACCGACGACATGAACAACAGGCTGATCAGCGGAACCCCACGTACCAGTTCGATATACACCACGCACAGGGCCTTGATGGCGGGCAGCTTCGAGCGCCGTCCCAACGCCAGCAGCACGCCCAGCGGGAAGGCCAACCCGACCCCGAAGGTGGCCAGAATCAAGGTGAGAGGCAGCCCGCCCCAGCGGGTATTTTCGACATAGCTCAGGCCTAGGATGCCGCCCCACATCAGGATGCCTACCAGCGTCAGGCTGGTCGCCCAGATGAGGGCGAGCCAGCGATTCCAGAACCTGCGCATGCAGGTGGCGACGATGGTGCCGATCAGCAGGAAGGTAGCGATGAGCGGACGCCACTGTTCGTCATAGGGGTAGAGTCCGAACAGGATGAGGCGGTGCTTTTGCGCGATGAACGCCCAGCAGGCCCCGCCGGATTGGCGACATTCCTGGGCCGTCGAGGCAGTGAAGCTGGCTTTGATCAAGCCCCATTCGATGATCGCCGGGATGATCATCAGCAACAACCAGGCGACCAGCAGCGTCAAGATGGTGTTGAGGGGCGTCGAGAACAGACGCTCGCGCAGGGTTGCCAGCCACGGGGTGCGGCCTAAAGAAGCGCCAGCCAATGTGGCCATGTCAGCGCTCCACCAGCGCGATGCGCCGGTTGTAGATATTCATCAATACTGAAATCGACAGGCTCACCACCAGGTAGGCCGCCATGATGATCAGCACTCCTTCAATGGCTTGACCGGTCTGGTTCAGCGTGGTGTTGGCCACGGAGACGATGTCGGGGTAGCCGATGGCCACTGCCAGCGAGCTGTTCTTGGTGACATTAAGGTATTGGCTGGTGAGAGGCGGCACGATGACGCGCAAGGCCTGCGGCAGCACTACCAGGCGCAGGATGGCGCTGCGCCGCAGGCCGATCGCTTCGGCAGCTTCCCATTGCCCGCGATCAACCGACAGGATGCCGGCCCGTACGACCTCCGCAATGAAGGCCGCGGTATAAACGACCAAGCCCAACAGCAGCGCGGCGAATTCTGGGGTGATGGTGGCGCCGCCCACAAAATTGAAGCCTTGCAGTTGCGGTACGTCCCAGGCCAATGGCGCACCACCCGCCAACCAACCGGCTAAAGGCAGACCCACAAGCAGCGTCAGCGACCAGCGGCCCACGCGCATGGGCTGGCCCGTAAGGCGCCGTTGCCGGCGCGCCAGATGCGCCAGGAGCAGGCTGGCCAACACTGCCAGGGCAAACCCAGCCAAGGCGAGATCGAATGCCAGGTGGTCGGCCGGCAGGGGCAGCTTCAGGCCGCGATTGGAAAGAAATACGCCGGGCAAGGGCGTTAGCGCTTGCCGAGGACCGGGCAAGGATTCGGTAATCAGCGCGTACCAAAGAAACAGTTGCAGCAGCAATGGGGTGTTGCGCACTATTTCCACATAGCTGGCGGCAAGTTTGCTGACCAGCCAGTTGCGCGACAGCCGCGCCACGCCGATGACACAGCCCAATAGCGTAGACAGCACAATGCCGGCGGCCGCTATCCTTAAGGTATTGAGCAGGCCTACCAGGATGGCCCGGCCATAGCTGTCCTGCGGATCGTAGGCGATTGCCGACTCGCCGATAGCGAAGCCAGCTTCTCGACCGAGGAAGTCGAACCCCGAGGCAATATTGCGGGCAGCCAGATTGGTCATGGTGTTGGACACCAGGAACCAGACCGCCAGGGCCACCGCGGCCAATGCGGCGGTTTGATAAGCCACCGCCCGAAAGGACGGGTTATTCCAGCTCCATCGCTGCATGGCCCGTGTTTAGCGAATAGGCAGCGCGTACATCAGGCCGCCTTTAGTCCACAGCGCGTTGGCCCCGCGTTGCATTTTCATCGGGCTGCCTTGCCCCAGGTTGCGCTCGAAGCTTTCGCCGTAGTTGCCCACCTGTTTGACTATGTTGTAAGCCCATTTTTCGCTGACGCCCAGATTTTTTCCGGCGCCGGCCGTCACGCCCAGGATGCGTTGCACATTGGGATTCGGGCTTTTGAGCATTTCGTCCACGTTTTTGGACGTGATGCCGTATTCCTCGGTTTCGATCATGGCGTTGAGCGTCCATTTGACGATGTCGAACCATTGTTCGTCGCCCTGGCGCACCATGGGGCCGAGAGGCTCTTTCGAGATCAAGTCAGGCAGCACAATGTAGTCGTCGGGATTGGGCAGCATGGTGGCACGCATGATGGCCAGCGCGGAGGTGTCGGTGGTATAGGCGTCGCAGCGGCCCTCGGCGAAGGTGCGCACCAATTGATCGAAGTTATCGATGACGACCGGCTTGAAACTGATCTTGTTGGCGCGGAACCAGTCCGCAAGATTGAGTTCTGTCGTGGTGCCGGGTTGCAGGCAGATGGCTGCGCCGTTGAGTTCCTTCGCGCTTTTGACGCCCAGTTTGCGGGCAACCATGATGCCTTGGCCATCGTAGAAGTTGATGCCTGCGCCATTGAGCCCGAGCGCGGTATCGCGCTGCAAGGTAATGGTGGTGTTGCGGGGAAGCACATCCACTTCGCCTGACTGCAGGGCGGTAAAGCGCTGCTGGGTATTGAGCGGGGTGATCTTGAACTTGGTGGCGTCGCCAAAGAGCGTCGCGGCAATAGCCTTGCAAAGATCAATGTCGATGCCGGTCCAGACACCCTTGCTGTCCGGGTTGCTGAAGCCCGCCACGCCGGTAGAGACGCCGCATTGGACGTAGCCTTTTTTCTTGACTGCATCCAGTGTGGCGCCGGCGTGAGCCAGCTGCGACACGCCAAGAAGCAGCACAGCGGCGAGGGCGGATTTCAAAACCTGCATATAAATTTCCTTTTGGGAGCGGCCGTGGACTATAAACCACACGATGCCGGGAACAGGTTGCGGCATCAAAAGCCGCCCCCGATTACGAAACGTACCGTAGCATGTGTGGGCCACGATGAAAACCTTGGGCCTGTCCTTATCCCCTGCGCGCGAGTTACTATTTCCGCCTCATGATCGAATTCCAGCACGTATCCAAATCCTATGGCCGCGGCATCGACACCCTGGCCGACGTCACCTTCAGCATTGCCGCGGGCGAGTTCGTCTTCGTGTCGGGTCCCTCGGGCGCCGGCAAGTCGACCTTGCTCAAGCTCATCGCCGGGCTTGATCGCCCCACGCGCGGCACGGTGCTGGTCAATGGCCAAAACGTCGGGCAACTGCCCGGCCGATCCCGTCCCTATCTGCGTCGAGCCATCGGCACCATTTTGCAAGACGTCCATTTGCTGAATGACCGCAGCGCTTTCCAGAATGTGCTGCTACCCCTGGTGGTTACCGGGCACTCGCATTCCACGGTGTTGCAGCGCGCCCGCGCCGCCATCGAACGAGTTGGCTTGGCAGGCAAGGAAAACCTCAGGCCCGAAGAGCTCTCTGGGGGGGACCAGCAGCGTTTGGCGATTGCCCGCGCCATCGTCAACCGGCCGGCGCTGCTGATTGCCGATGAGCCCACGGCGAATCTCGACCGCGAGAGCGCACATCGTATTGCAGAGGTGTTTCGCGACTTCAATCAGGCGGGCGTCACCACCGTGTTGGCCACCCACGACGAGTTCTTGATTGCCGAGTACGCCAGCCGGGTCCTGTTCGTTGACCAGGGCCGGGTGGTGGATGGCGGTGTACGCACGCCGGGCAAGGCCATGGAGGTGCAGGGATGAGCCCCTTGTTACGGCATCACCGCTACGCTCTGGGCGTCACCCTGCGGCGTCTGTTGTCCCAGCCTTTCTCGTCCCTGACCAATGTGCTGGTGATCACGCTCGCACTGGCCATTCCATTGCTGGGTGCGGCCGCCTTGATTTCCTTGCAGCCGGTTGCCAATCATCTGGCGTCCGACCCTGAAATGACGGTGTTCATGAAGGTGGACGCCACCTCCGAGGAAACGGCGGCGGTGGCCGACCGTATTCGCCGCGACCATGCTTCGGACATCCTTCGGCTACGCGTGATCAGCCGGGATCGAGCATTGGCCGATCTCAAGGCTAACCCTGCTTATGCCGAAGCCTTGTCCGTCCTGCCCGAGAACCCCTTGCCTGACGCAGTGGTGGTGACGCTGGAGGGGGAAGACCTGACCAAACGCTCCACCCGCCTGGCGGGCATCTGGAAAACCTGGAGCAAGGTCGATATGGTCCAGGTGGACAGCGCCTGGGTACAGCGTCTGGAGGCGATCTTGCGTTTTGCGCGCACGGCCTTGATTTTCCTGTCTTTGGTGGTGGCGGTGTCGGTGCTGGCTGCGGTATTCAATACGGTGCGCATGCAGGCCCTCTCTCAGCGAGAGGAAATCGGCGTCGCCCGCTTGGTGGGCGCGACCGAATCCTTCGTGCGCCGTCCCTTTCTGTATTTGGGAGCCGTCAGTTGCGGGGTCGCGGCCTTGGCCGCTATCGGCCTGGTCTTTCTGGTCCTTGATCCACTTAATGCCGCTTTGGCCGATCTGGCTCGCAGTTACGGGACGGAGTTCGCGCTGCGTCTGCCTCAATGGGAATGGTTGGTGGCATTCGTGTTGGGCGTTGCAGTGCTGGGCGCATTCTCGGCGCGCTGGTCGGTCAAGCGCAATACGCGCTTCTGACTAGGGTGTCAGGCGGCTAGGGGGCCGGCAGCCCCCGCCGCTACAAATTTTCTTCCGCGTTCCGGAACTCAGGTCTGGCGTCACGGTACGGAAGCAAGCGCCGTGAATGAAAGATGACGTGTCATCATTTTTTGCAGGCCGCAGCGCTAATATGGCGATCCCTTTCGTTGCGGCCTGCCGCTTTTCGCCTCCATGCTCGAACAAGAAATCAAGCTGTCCGTTCCTTACGCCGCCCGGAAAGCCATTGCGGCCCAGTTTGTTTCTTTGTCTTCTTCGCAGCGGCTGCGCTTGCGGGCCATGTATTTTGATACGGCAGATCGTCAATTAGCGCGCCAGCGGGCGGCCATCCGCATACGCCAGGAAGGCCGGAAATGGGTCCAGACCTTCAAGATGGCGGGCGAAAACGCCCTATCGCGGATCGAGCTGAATCATCCCTGTCCGGGAAAACAACTTGATCTGTCGCACTATGTCGGCACTCCGGCTGAGTCGGTGTTGGCGGGCCTGACGAGCGAATTGGTCTTGGCGTATGAGACCGATGTTCGGCGCACTGCCAGCCATGTCCGTACGCGCGGTGGCACGGTTGAAATCGCCTATGACATCGGTACGATAAAGGCCTTGGAGCTGGAGCTGCCCTTGTGCGAGCTTGAGTTCGAACTGGTGTCGGGCAAGACAGAGGCCTTGTTTACGCTGGCCAGGCGCTGGCTTAAGCAGCATCGACTGGTGCTGGACGTGCGTAGCAAGGCGGAGCGGGGCGATGCCCTGGCGCGGGCGGCGGGTCGTATTCAGGCCGCTAGTCCTGAGACTGCTCAAGCGATCCGCGAAGCCGAAATTTCCCGTTTCTGGGCCGCGCGATCCGCTAAATCTGTGCGCTTGAAGCCCCGAGCGACCCCTGAACAGGCACTGGCTGCGATAACGGCAGAGTGTTTCGACCACATCGTGCGTAACGCTGCCGCCTTGGCCGCTGTCGATGTCCAGGGGGGGCTTACACCGGCGGGGACGGAGCATGTGCACCAGTTACGAGTGGGTATGAGGCGCTTGCGTTCCGCCTGGCGCTTGTTTGATGCGTGGGCCCCGCTGCCCGATTCGATATTGCAACAAGCCGTCAAGCAGCATTTCGCTGATTTTGGCCGTGCACGTGACTCGGGCGTGCTCGGCGCGGACCTGGTGCCTGCGCTGCTGAAAGCGGGTATGCCGGCAATGGCCGAGATGCCGCCGCTTGATGCACTCGATGCCAGTGAACTAGCCAAATCCCCCGAGTTTCAAGTTTGCCTGCTGTCTTTGCTGGCCTGGAGCGTGGGCGTTCGCCCGGAGACGCCTTCCCCTGCTGTGCTGCCAGCCGAGGCGAGTCATGCGTCAGAGTCTGAGACGGTCCCGGTGCTGTCAAACAAGACTGCGCGTTCAGACAAGCTGCTTGCGGCCCTTACGCCGCGTTTACAGAAATGGCACCGCCGTCTGGCCAAGCAGGGTAAGCAGTTCGCCGGACTGGACGCCGACGCTCGCCACTCTTTGCGCAAGCTGGGCAAGCGGCTGCGTTACGCCCTGTCCTTCACCGAGTCCTTGTACGCGAGCGGCTATGTCAGGCCCTACCGCAAGCGTCTTTCCAAGCTGCAGGACGTTTTGGGTGAAATCAACGACTTGTTGGTCGCGCGCGAGCACTATGCCGCATTGACGACAAGCTATCCGCAAGCTTGGTTTGCCTTGGGGTGGATAGCCGCGCGCCTGGACGAGCTGGATGTGTGCGCCGCAGCCGAGTTCGCCGAGTTGTCGGCCATTAAGCCGTTTTGGAAGTAGGGCGCTTGCCGTTCTCGCTGTGCAAGGGTACAAGCGAGCTATGTATCTGGACTTTCTGGCGGCAATGACACGATTTAAAGCAGCTACGCCTCCCGCAGGCAGGCGAGTTTTTCCACCCGGGGGTTATGCGTGAGCGAACCTTCCATTGGTTCGACCGGCGTCCCGGTAGGCAACCGTTACGATCGCATGGAATGGGCTGGCGCTTTCGGCGACCTGGGTACGCTGATTCCTTTCGTGGTGGCCTACGTGGGTGTCGTCAGGATGGATCCCTTTGGCGTGCTGTTCGCCTTTGGCATGGCCATGCTGGTCTGTGGGCTAGTCTATAAAACGCCGTTTCCCGTACAGCCGATGAAAGCCATAGGCGCCATGGCAGCGACTCAAGCGGTGCAAACCGCCGTGGTTACGCCGGCCGCGGTGTACAGCGCGGCCCTGGTAACCGGGTCGATATGGCTCTTCATGGGATTGAGCGGCCTTGCCGCCCGTGTGGCGAAGCTGGTGCCGCCAACGGTCGTCATGGGGATCATGCTGGGCCTGGGTTTCGGCTTCATGCTGGAAGGCGTGAAGATGATGCAGACCAATTGGCCGATCGCCGTCATCGGGGGCGCCGGAACTTTGCTGTTGATGGGCAATCGCAAGATTCCCGCCATGTTCGTATTGCTGGCTTTCGGGGTGTTGGTGGGCTGTGTGCATCATCCTGAACTGCTCGACAGCCTTGGTCAGCTTTCGCCCGGCTTGCGTCTTCCCGCGTTCGAGCTGGGGCAACTGAACTGGAATGATTTCTTCGTGGGGGCGGTATTGTTGGCCTTGCCCCAACTGCCCCTGACTCTGGGCAACGCGGTGATTGCGATCCGTGAAGAAAACAACCGTCTTTTCCCGGCCCACCCGGTATCCATCAAAAAAGTGTCGGTATCGACAGGCCTGATGAATTTATTCAGTGCCTGGGTCGGTGGCGTTCCCATGTGCCATGGCGCGGGAGGGATGGCGGGCCATATTGCGTTCGGGGCCAAGACCGGTGGTTCGGTCGTGATCCTCGGGGCGGTTCTGGTCGTGCTGGCTGTTTTTTTCAGCAGCGGGGTCGAGCTCTTGTTCAAGCTCTTTCCCATGGCGGTACTGGGGGTGATCCTGTTTCTGGCCGGCGCTCAGTTGGCGGTGGGCAGCAGTGTGCTGCCCGCAAGCAGGGGTGCGCGTATCGTCGTTTTGTTGACGGCGGCAATCTGTATGTGGAACGTTGCGGTAGGCTTTGTGGTTGGGTTGGTTCTGCACCAGTTGGACCAACGTGAGCTGCTAAGAATGTAGGGCTGCATCGCTTGGCAGCATGCCATGGCAGTGCTGCGAAACGGCTTGATAAAGGCCCACCCGGCAAGGCGGGGCGGGCCTTGCCGCTATCAGGCCAGCACTGCGGCCATTGAGTCGGCAACGTAGTCCAGGTTTTCGGCGCTGAGCCCCGCCACGCACATGCGGCCGGATTGAATCAGATACACCCCGAACTCATCGCGCAGCCGGTCCACTTGAGCGGGCGATAAGCCCGTGTAGCTGAACATGCCGCGCTGGGTTGTGAAGTAGTCGACATTCAATTCCGGGCGGCGCGCATTCAGGCGGGCGTGCAAACCCTCGCGCATAGCGCGGATGCGCGTGCGCATTTGCGCCACTTCTGCTTCCCAGGTGGCACGCAGCTCGGTATCGGCAAGCAGGGTGCTGACCAGCTTGCTGCCGAACAGCGCCGGGCTGGAGTAGTTCTTCCTGACCGTGGCCTGCAATTGGCCCAGCACCAGGGACGCCTCATTGGCGCTAGGGCAGACGATCGACAAGCCACCGACCCGCTCGCCATAGAGCGACATATTCTTCGAGAACGAATTACCCACCAGCATGGCGCCACCGCGTTGCGCCATGGTGCGAACCACCCAGGCGTCTTCGTCCAAGCCATCGCCAAAGCCCTGGTAGGCCATATCGAAGAAGGGAATGGCGTTGCGGCGGGCAAGCACGTCCATGATCTGCAGCCATTGCTCACGCGTGGGGTCGATGCCGGTCGGGTTGTGGCAGCAAGGCTGCAACAGCACGATGCTGAGTGGAGGCAGGCTTTCGAAGGTTGCCATCATTTCATCGAAGCGGATGCCGTTGGTGGCCGCGTCGTAATACGGGAAGGTGTGCATGGCAAAACCCGCACCGCCCAGGATGTTGTAGTGATTCTCCCAGGTTGGATCGCTGATCCAAAGCTCGCTGTTCGGGAAGTGCGCTTTCAGGAAGTCGCCGCCTATTTTGAGTGCGCCCGAACCGCCCAAGGTGTGGATGGTGGCGACGCGGTCTTCACGCAGCGCAGGGTGATCGACGCCGAATACGGTTTGCTGGATCAGCTTGCGGTACTGGGCATCGCCTTCCATGGGCAGGTAAAGCGCAGGCACCGTTGCGTCCAGGCGCTCGCGCGCCTGGCGCACGCTATCCAGCACCGGGATCCTGCCCTCGCCGTCGTAATACAGACCAATGCTGAGATTGGCCTTGCGGGCCCGCGTATCGGTCAGGTAGGTCTGCATCAGCGAGAGTATGGGGTCGCCGGCGTAGCGGGGAACATGTGTGAACATTAAATCGATGTCCTTGGATCGTGGTTTGCATGCGGCGGCCTTTTTGCAAGGCCGCCACTGATTGAATTCAGAGTTTGGTGCGCATTTGCCAAAGTTCGGGAAACAGTACGACGTCCAGCATTTTTCGCAGATAGCTTACGCCTTCAGTGCCACCCGTTCCGCGCTTGAAACCGATAATGCGCTCCACGGTGGTGACATGCCGGAATCGCCACTGCCGAAACGCGTCCTCCAGGTCGACCAGCTTTTCAGCCAAAGCGTAAAGATCCCAGTTGGAATCCGGCTTGGCGTAGACCGCCAGCCAGGCATTCTCGACTGACTCATCGTACGTGGTCGCGAGGGTCCAGTCGCGTTGCAAACGGGAAGGCTCGATGTTGATGCCGCGCCGCGCCATCAACATTATCGCTTCATCATAAAGCGAAGGCGCTTGCAGCGCACCCAGAACGGCGGCGTAGCGCTCGGCGTGATGGGCGTGGGGGGCAAGCAGCGCTTCATTCTTATTACCCAGTACGAATTCTATCTGACGGTATTGATAAGACTGGAAGCCCGAAGACATGCCCAGGTAGGGGCGGAATTTCGAATACTCGGAAGGTGTCATGGTAGCCAACACCGTCCAGGCCTGAACCAGTTGTTCCATGATGCGCGAGACGCGGGCAAGCATTTTCAGGGCGGGCTCAACCTGGTCCTGCTTGATCGCGTCATGGGCCGCGCCCAGTTCGTGCAAGGCCAGCTTCATCCAGAGTTCGCTGGTCTGGTGCTGCACGATAAACAGCATTTCATTGTGATCGGGCGACAGCGGATGCTGCGCGTTCAGTAAGGAGTCCAGCGCAAGGTAATCGCCATAGCTCATGGTTTTGGCGAAATCCATCTGGGCGTCGTGCCAGGCGGGGGTGCTTGCGGGCGAGCCGTGCATAGGGCAACTCATGGCGAATATCCTGAAATGCGTGAGACAGGGATGGGTTTAGCGCAGAGGCCGCAAGACGGCTCTTACCGGGCTGGCGTCCAGCGTGGCAAAGCGCAAGGGCAGGGCGATCAGCTCGAAATCGCCTTCGGGCGCATCGTCCAGCAGCAAGCCCTCAAGAATGGCCATATTGGCGCGCGCGATGGCATGGTGGGCATCCATGGTCTTGGATGCTTCCGGGTCAACCGAAGGGGTGTCGATTCCGACCAGTTTGACGCCTTGGCCGGCCAGCAGTGCGATAGTGGCCGGTGAAATGGCGCAGAAATCGTGATCCCAACTTTCAATGGGATTGCGCGCATAAGTTCTCAGTAATACCCGTGCGGGCAAATCAGCCAGCGCATGCCGTATGTGATGAGGCTCAACCAGCGGAGATGCGCCGATACAGTGAATGACGCGGGCCGGTCCCAAGTAGGCGTCCAGAGGCACGCTGCCGATAGGCGCGCCCGTGCTTGAGTAATGCAAAGGAGCGTCGGCATGTGCGCCAGTGTGAGGCGATAGCGTGATTCTGCCGACATTGACTGGGCAATTGCCGTCAATGCGCCACTGTTCAGACTGCTCAAAAACGGTATCGCCAGGCCAACTAGGGGTGGCCGGCGAAAGCGGGGGGCTGATATCTATTAAATTCATCGCGGTCGAAAATACGGAGGCATGCACTGGTGCTGCTCAAGCGGCTGATGGCGTCCATATTATCCAAGCCGCCTTCGAATGTGCTGGCATTCTTGGCGGTGGCAGGCATAATAATTAGAAGAAAATTCTATATATTTTGAAATTATTGGATATATATGCGAATAAAGCTCGACAGACTCGATTTCCGGATACTGGAGGCCCTGCAGCGCGACGGGCGCGTCAGCAACCAAGACCTGGCGGCATTGGTGGCCTTATCGCCCTCGGCCTGTTTGCGGCGAGTCAAGCTGTTGGAAGAGGCGGGCATCATCCAGGGCTATACCTGCGCGCTGGACTACACCAAGCTGGGGCTGGAAGTCGAAGCGGTAGTGCACGTGTCCATGCGCCACGAAGTCGAAGGCTGGCATGAAGCCTTCGTGGCCGCCTTGCAAGACTGGCCCGAGGTTTTATCGGCTCGCATCGTTACCGGCGGCGCCAATTACATGCTGGTCGTGCGCACGCGCGACGTCAGCCATTACTCCGATTTCATCGTCAACCGCTTGTACCGCGCACCGGGTGTGCGCGACATCCAATCGAACATCGTGCTTGGGTATATCAAGCGCGAAGCCTCCGCGCTCGACATCCTGGATGAGCGCTAAACGGCGCTCAGACGGCTTGGGCTATGACACCCGAGCAAACCATTTCAACGCGCATTCCCGGAACGACCAGGGCCTGTACAACGGCGCTTGAACGGCTAGGGTAGGGCGCGGTAAAAAACTCCCGGTAGACCTTGTCTATCACTTTCATATCGGCCGCATCGATCATGTAGATCAAGACCTGCGCGATATCGGCCAGGGTTCCGCCAGCGGCATGCGCCGCCGCTTGCAGATTCTGCAAAGTCAGGCGCGTCTGCGCTTCGATAGACCCCGTGTCAATGCTGCCGTCCTTGCGGACCGGACCGCAGGATGTGAACAACATGCCGCCACTGCGAACGGCCCAAGAAAAAGGTTGCCCAATATCGGGCAGGCCCACGTCGATGACTTCTTTCATGCAAGGCTCCTGGTTGAGCCGCGATCCTCGCATGAAATGCGAGGCGCTGCACGGCAGCTTCAGCACACCACGGCGAAGCGCGTCCAACGTGGCATTGCCGTCTCGACCAGCAGCAGGCAACAGATCAGGCGGATATATGTCTCGGCAAGCAGATCACAG
>JBEBXA010000075.1:0-19242 GCA_040391825.1 Pigmentiphaga sp. | reverse complement strand
GAGCAGCGGACTCATAATCCGTTGGTGCTGTGTTCGACTCACAGGAGGCCCACCAGTATTACCAGGCCCTCACTGATAGTGGGGGCTTTTTCTTTGGGGCGTAATTAGACGGTTTATTAGACTCCAGAAATACTGGCCCCACTTGCAACCTGGTGAGCCAAGCTAGGGCTAATGGTTGCCTCTGCATGTAATCCATCATTGCGAACCAAGGCACATATAAATTTTCGCCGCCCTCGTTTGACTTTCAAGCGTTCCTGGATGAGGGAACAGGCAAGCCTTGAGTGTTTGTTGCCAAAAGACAAGCCGGCCTACGGGGCGGCTTTGTTTCTGGGTGGTAGGGGACGGCAGCGCTTCCCTTAGCACCGGGTGAGGGGAATCGCGAGGGCGCTGTTTTAAGACGGACATGTAAGTGGCACTTCACTTAGCCGACTGTTGTCGAATGTGCTAAAGAGATAGACACAACCGACAAATTAAAAAGCAGCGAACTCAGCCTTTCAGCAATCGTTTCAAGCGCTCGACGCGACTAGCATCATTGACGCGATCTTGTCGCTGCTGCTCGGTTTGATATTTAATTTTGAGAGAAGACGGTCTGACCTTCCTTGATCGTCTCAAGCACTTTTATTTCACGGATTTTTGTAGGATCGACTTTAAGCGGATCTTTATCCAGAATAACCAAATCCGCCAGCTTGCCAACACTGATCGTACCCTTGCTTTTTTCCTCAAAATATTGCCTTGATGCCCAGTCGGTAATGCTTTTCAAGGCGATGTATGGATTGACTCGTTGATCTGCTCCGAGGACGGCGCCGCTACGGGTTGTTCTATTCACCGTGGTGTGAAGTATCATCATGCTGCTTGGTAATGCCACAGGAGCATCGTGGTGCTCGGTGAACCACATGCCGCGCTTAAGTGCGGACTGCGTCGGAGAAATACGAAAAGCTCTATCCTTTCCCAGTGTTTCATCTCTGTGCCAATCGCCCCAATAAAAGGTATGCATGGAGAAGAAGGATGGGACTATGCCGAGTTGTTTCATGCGATCAAGTTGATCTTCTCTTACGGTCTGCGCATGAATCATGACTGTGCGGCGGTCGCCTTTGCCGTATCGCTCTTCGGCTTTCGCGACGGCATTAATTAACGCGTCAGAAGCAGCATCGCCGTTCGTGTGAGCCAACACCTGCCAATTGTGTTTAAAAGCCTGATTCACCAATGACTGCAAGTCGTCATTTTTTGGGATGGCAGGATAGCCCCGATAATCGGTAGGTTGTCCCGCAGGGGCGTGAACATACGGCTCGGTGAGCCATGCCGTCTTGCCCTGGGGCGAACCATCTAAGCTTAGTTTGACACCAGCAACTCGAAAGTGATTGCTATAGTTTCCTTTCGCTCCGATGTCACTCATAAAAGACTGTTCGGCCTGCAGGTCGGGATAAGCAGCGATATCTATCTTCAACTTTTTTTCTTCGGCCAGCTTATGCCAAGTTTGCGTAATTTGTTTACTGGCACGTCCTTCCTGAGCCGTCGTGAAACCAAATTGTGCGTAATACTCCGCTCCCGCAAGAGCAATTTTTTCGCTGACGTTTTGGTCGAATGAACCTAGCACTTTAAACATCGGAGCAAAAAACGCCATTTCTTCTAAAACGCCATCTGGAGTGCGTCCGTCAGCGAGGCGTCGGATAACGCCACCGGGTGGATTCGGTGACGCAGCATTGATGCCGGCCAACTCCAGGGCCTTGTGATTCATGGAGGCCAGATGACTGGATTGGTGAATGATGACGATGGGGATTTCCGTAGATACCTGATCAAGATCGGTAGCAGTAGGGTGTCTTTTCTCTGCTAGTTGAGAATCATCGTAGCCAAATCCGATAATCCATCCCACTTTGTCTATTGCAACGGCGTTTTTACTTTGCCATTCCTTCAGTAGGGACAGCAAAGTCGGGATGTCGCTTCCTCTCCCGTCCGGAGGGGGAAGGAGGTTTGCGGACAACTTTTGGAACCCAGTCATCCATGCATGCCCATGCGCATCGATAAACCCCGGCAATAAAGTTTTACCTGCAAGATCGACCATGCGGGTACGGTCATTCCGCAACCGAAAAACTTCAGTCTTGGAACCAACGTTTATTATTTTTCCATTTCGAACGGCAACTGCTTCTGCGTAGCGAGGAGTGTCGCCCGTCATTGTTAGAATACTTCCACCAAAGTAAATGGCGTCACCGTGAGGAGCGGTAGTGTTTTGGGATAAAGCAAGTGATGAAAATACAGTTAATGCCACGACAAAACTGTTTTTTAAAATTAACGCACACCGCTTAGTATCTCTCAGCATTCCTAGCTTCCCAATCATTTAGAATTCGATGGATTATTTAGATGCGTCAGTCCGGCGCATATTTACTCAATCCTATCTCAAATACAGAGCCGGATTCTAATTCTTTTCCCCCGCTTAAAGCGGCTTCAACTGAAGATACGTGCGCGCTCCGCACGATGCACTGCCGTTTAACTCGTACCAAGCGGCTAAGGACCATGCCTTTGGTCTTCTTCTGGCGCACCCATCCGTCTCCAGCTACAATTCTTACGCTAGGGCAGACGTGTGCCCAAATACGATGAAGCCACCTGAGGGTGGCTTTTTTTGCGTAGTCTAGGCAGAGACAGCAAGACAGTTGAAGTGATGCTAACCCGTTGAGCGTCAGGTGCTAACCGTTGGCTTAATCAAACTTTCGGCCGGAATGCCCAGGCCGCGATGAAGATTCCAGATCATCTTGACCGTGAGGCCGCGCTTGCGGTTCAGTACTTCGTAGACCCGATTGCTTCGGCCGATCATCGGCTCCAGATCCTTGGTGGTCAGGCCGGCCTGATCCATGCGAAACTTAATTGCCTCGATCGGATCAGGCAAGTCGATCGGGTAGTGCTTGGCCTCGTAGGCTTGCACAAGGGTGGCGAGAACGTCTAGACGGTCGCCCTCAGGCGTGCCCAGATCCGGATCGCTTTCCATCAAAATGGAGACTTCTTTCAGGGTTGCCTTGTAGTCGGCTTCGGTACGGATGGGACGGATTTCCATAATTCACTCGATTTCCACGGTTTCGGCATCGATCTTGTCGTAGTCGGCATGTGTGCCGATGAACTTCACATACGCGATCCCGAGGCGGTAGGCGATGGCCACAATCAGCCGGTAATCATTGCCTTTGACGTTGAACACCACGCGGCGGTTTTTGAGAACGTTTGCATTGCGATACTGAGCCTTGATTTCTGACGGCTGGGTCCAACTCGCCTGCACGCCTTCGTCGACCCAGGCTTTGATCGGTTGCTCGGCGGCTGGGTATTGTTCCCAGAACCGGCACAGAGTGCTGATGGCTATGACCCGCAAGACTTGCCATAGTCCCAATTTGGGACTATGGCAAGTCTTGCTTGGCTATTCCTCCAACCCGCTTCGGCGGGTTTTTCTTTTGGTGCTGCATGGCAATCCTCGATTACCCCTTTACCGATCTATTCCATGGCGCCGAATTTGACTTTGGCCTGGTGTCGAACTCATGGGCGTTCCGTTCGCCCATCTCGCATCGGTGCAAGCGGTCGGTATGCCTGGCGACCCGTGGCGTGCGTCTGCCCGAGGGTGCCCACAAGCGTGCCTGCGGGCCACTCGCCTAGCGCACCGGCTTCACCACTTGCTGATCCACATTGCGCACTGACGCCGCCAAACTCCCCAAGTCATATTCGCGACGCTGCAAAGGCAGCCAGCGCATCACACCCGTCACCACCACCGGCACCAATACTGCGACCAGGAAGGACTCCAGCAGATACTCGGGCTTGTCCCCGGGGGCGGGAAAAAGTGCCAGCCCGGCGATCAGGCCGCAGATGGTGGATATGCTGGCGGTACGACCGTCGTGCCGCGTGCTGAACAAGCCGAAAAACACGGGGAAGGCTGCGGCGCAGCAAAGCAGATCAGCCAGCAGGAACAGGTAGAGCACGCTGTAGCCTTGGGCCGCCACCACCATCACTGGTATTGCCATCAGCACGATCAACCACCTTGACAGCCGCATCAGCGTTGCGGTGCTGACATCGGGTTTCAGGCGCCGCACGTCCACCGCGATGATGCTGGAGACCGCACTGATTACCGTGTCGGCGCTGCTCATGACCAAGGACAATCCCAGCGGAATCAAAGCGATGGCGAACCAAAGCGGGGCATGGGGCATGACGACTGAGAACAGGGCGATCGAGCTATCACCTTGCGGGGTCTGGGCGACGAATACGAGGCCGAAGATGCCCATCAGGAAAATGAAGGGAACCACAAGGATGCCGCCCAGCAGGAAGCCGTTGCGCATGGTGCGGATGTCTCGCGCTGCGTATATGCGTTGCCAGTTGCCTTGATGGAAGATGCCGGTCAGCAGAATGGCGACGAAGAAGGTCAGACCGGCTTTGATGCCGGCCGGGTCGCCCAGGTCCAGGAGTTGCGGCGCCTTGAGTTTTAACGCTTCGACCGTGGGCTGAATGCCGCCGGCGGCATACCAGCCAAGCACCACCAATACGAATAGCAGCGGCACGATGATTACCATCTGCACTTTGTCGGTAAATATCGATGCCCGCAGGCCGCCGTAGGCGGTGTACAGCAGGGTGCTGCCCATCACGATCGCGGCGGTGGCCCACATGGGGATGGGGGCCAGCATGGTCACCAGTTTGGCGATGGCCGTGATTTCCGCAGTCAAGGCGATGAATAGATAGAACATCATGATCAGCAGCGTCAGGCCGTACATGAAGCGGCCGTAGCGGGCGATCAGGAATTCAGTCAGGGAGTGGCCGCGCGGCATTAGCTCGCGCATCCGTTTGCCCAGCGGGATCATGATCAGTCGTGGCGACATGGCACCAAGGGCATAACCGATCACCGCCGAGATGCCGCCCCAGGTGGCGGCTTGGGCTGGCGAAAACAGTATCCACGCGCCCAGCGACGAAGCCATCAAGGTCATGACTGTTGCAAGAGAGCCTTGGCTGTTGCGCGCGACTATGTATTCTTCAAGCGTGCCGTTATTGCGCCGGGCATAGATGATGCCGGCCAAGGCGAAGCCTGCCGCAAAGGCAAGCAGCCAGAATAATGTGGCTGTACTACTAAGCATGGTGATTACCTTCCCTTCGCCGGTATGACCCGGATCAGGTTCAAAGGGTTACCGCAGCGTATGCGGAGTCTCAGCCGGACGTGGCTCCCCCAGGAACGAGCGCAAGGCTAGGAGAAGCGCGCACGCTTGTCAATGGCTATGCGTGTTGCTGCTGTTTTTTTGCCATGACGCCGATATCTGGTTTCCATGCTAAGTTCTGTTCTTGCGACACGGGGTGTCCCACGGACCGGGGGCTGAGATCACACCCGTCGAACCTGCTCCAATCACATTGGCGAAGGGATGTCCTGCTCGTGAAACCTGTTCGCGCTGGCCCCTCCGCAGTTTTTACCGAGACGCCATGCCAGCCGCTTTCCCGCCTCCTTCTTCAGTTGAATCGCCCGTTTTTGTCCAGGCCGATGGCTGCGGCGACAACTGAATAGGTTGCCCAAAATGCTACACCTCAATCTGTTTATTTTCGGCTGTGGCCACCACCGGGCCGCTTGGCGCCATCCGGATTCCAGTGTCGAACGCATAGGTGATATTTCCTATCTCGAGGATTTGGCGCGCATTGCCGAAGCTGGAAAATTCGATGCCATTTTCTTTGCCGACGGGGCTTCCGCCGATAATGTTGCCGATGGCCCGCGTTGGTTTTTTGAACCTTTGACGGCGATGGCAGCGATTGCTCGGGCGACTGATCAGATTGGTTTGATCAGCACCGTGTCCAGCACTTTTTTCACGCCGTTTCATGCCGCGCGCATGCTGGCTTCGCTCGACCATATTTCAGGGGGGCGCATGGGCTGGAATGTGGTGACGTCAATGTTCGATGCCGAGGCCCGCAATCACGGCTACGACGCGATGCCGCCTCATGCATGGCGTTACGCACGGGCAGAAGAGTTCATCGATGCGTCAATCAAACTCTGGGATTCCTGGGGTGATACGGCCTTGGTCCGGGATCGCCAAGGCGTGTATGCCGATGCCGCCCAGATCAAAGCCATCAATCATGGCGGCACGCATTTTCGGGTGGACGGCCCATTGACCGTTCCCAGGTCCCCCCAGGGCAATCCGGTTTTATTCCAAGCCGGGGCGTCTGACGACGGGCGCGATTTGGCGGCGCGCCGAGCGGAAGCTATTTACGCGGTGGCCTACGATTTACCTGCGGCCCAGGCGTACTACCGGGACATCAAGCGCCGCGTCAAGGAGGCTGGCCGGAGTGCTTTCGTTCCCATCATGCCGGGCTTGGTGACCTATGTCGCGTCGACCGAGGCGGAAGCACGGGCCAAGCAGCGCGAACTGGACGAGCTTTTGCCTTCCGATGCCTCTCTGCGCCAACTTGGCAGTTTCGTCGGCCAGGACTGCATGGACTGGAAACTGGATGAGCCTGTGCCGACGTTGCCGCCCCTGGACGACTTCACCGGGCCCAAGGGGCGTTACGGCACGATTTTGCGCATCATTCAAACCGAGCAGCCAACGGTGCGCCAACTATTGGGGCGCTTGGCGGCGGGGGGCGGACACTGCACGATGATAGGTACGCCGGATCTTATCGCCGACCAAATCGAGTTGTGGTTGAACAATGAGGGCGCGGATGGCTTCAATCTAATGCCGCCATCTTTGCCGGGCAGCATTGTGGATTTCGTGGAGCAGGTGGTGCCACTATTGCAAAGGCGCGGGCTGTTTCGTAAAGAGTACGGCAGCCGAACTCTGCGGGGGCATCTGGGGCTGGATCGGCCCGGGGCGTGATGAATGCTTTCAAGGGTGACGGCGACGCCCCCATAGAGGGCGGACCGACCGGTCAGGCAGTCATTGCCCCGCAAGTTAGGCCAGGCAGAGATTGGCTGGACGGATTTTTACGCGGATTTTTTCCGGCGTGGCTTTGCAAGCTTGGCCTGCGGGGTGGCGATCTGCCCTAGCAGTTCAATATTCGCCCCGCCTGGACGGTCGACCAGTTTCAAGGCCTGCCGAATGGCTACCGGCTCGTAACTGGGGTCAATGTTGCCCATGACGGTTAGCGCGATACGCGACAATTGGCGGCTGTATATGTAAATCGCTTGTTCTACCGATCCGGCTTCATAGGCTTGCACCAGTGCGTTGTGTTCTGCTTCGGACGCCAGCCAGGAGTAGGGCTCGGTACCCATGAAAGTGCGGCGAGCGCGTTCCGAACTGGTTCGGCAGTTTGCGATGGCGTTGGCAAGATTGAGGCCGGCGTGCATGATTAGCAACTGGTGGAAGACGATGTGCCGGCTTGCCCAATTGTCCCGGTTTTCCGGGGTGGATGGGGAACAGCTGTTCATGGCGTGCAGGGCAGCCTTGATCTGTTCCAGTTCCGCGGGCTTGAGCCGTGGCACGGTCAAGGCAACAGCTAGCCCATCCAGCAGTATCCACATCGCATAGACTGAATCGATTTCCTGTGGGGTGATTGAGGTGACTCGTATCCGATGCTGGAAATGGGTCTCTACCAGCCCTTCGGCTTGAAGCAATCGAAGGGCTTCCCGCACAGGGGTGCGGCTAACGTTGAACAGCTTTGCAATGTGCACTTGGTTCAGTATTTCGCCGGGCTGTATGGTGCCGTCCAGGATGTCTTGACGGAGGCGTTCGTAGACTTCATGAAGGTCGCCCCGTGAGCTTCGCGCCTCGGTAGGCAGCGGTTCACCGAGCGATTTCGTACTTGGTTCGGCGCTGTCGTGAATAGCGCTCTTGTCTGGAATTTTGGGCACAGAGAACACCTACAAATAGTCGGAAGGCGGTGACGCATCTAAAACTTACCTGCCCCGAAGTCTACCGCCCTTGGGCACTGTTGCGGTTTGTGCCTCTATTGTGTCGGGTGTTGCCGCGGCGGTTGGCCCAGGGTTTTGTGCCATTTTAAAGGGTTGCACTGCCAGTATGGCCTGAACTTGGCAAGCTGCTGTCAGGAGCAAGCAAGTGTATGGAGCGACCGCCTGCGAGTCACCGCCGCATAGGAAAGTCACGAATCGCATCCTGCTCTCCAAGTGCCCGAATGTCCTCCTCGCTGAACCCCAGCTCTCTGAGCACGGCGGATGAATCCTGGCCGATATTTGGCGCGGCAAGGCGGTAGCCAGGCGGGGTTTCGCTCCAGCGGGCAGGAAAACCGGGCATTTTCAGATCGCCTTCTGTCGGGTGGTGCGTGGTCACAAAGAACCCCGTGGCAGCCAAGTGGGGGTCATCCAGAAGCTCCTGCATAGAACGCACCGGTGCAGCGGGTACCTCAGCATCTTCCAGCAATGCCAGCCAGTGTGCGACGTCGTTTTGCACGAAGATTGCTCGCAACTCGCGATCAACTGCCGCCGCATTTTGGATACGGGCGGTGCGGGAAGCGTATTCGGCTTGGGACAGGAGTTCCGTTCTACCCGCTGATGTCAGGAACCTTTTCCACTGGCGATCCGTGTTGATGGCGGCGCACAAATAGCCGTCAGCGGCCTTGAAATAGGTTCGTCCGCCGTTTAGATAGCGTTCATAACCAGGGGGCGATTCTGGAGGCTCATATAAGCTGCCGATCATGTGATCGGCAAGAACCAACTGAGCCAGCACTTCGAACATCGGAATTTCAATTTTTTGCCCGATGCCGTGGTGTGATGCAGCGACCAGAGCGGTGCTAATGCAGAAAGCCGCGTACAGCCCGGCATAACGGTCTGCGAGAGGAACAGGGCATGACTGCGGCCTGCCGTCGCTTTCGCGCGCTCGGGCCGTGGCGATTCCCGTCATCGCTTGGATGACCTCGTCAAACGCTGGCCTGCCGGCATAGGGCCCATCTTCTCGAAAGCCCGAGCAACCGACGTACACGACCTTGGGATTGATGCGTTTGACGCTTTCGTAGTCGAGTCCCAGACGGGTAAGAGCTTGTGGCCGCATATTGCTGACGAAGACATCGCACCAGGCAATGAGCCGATGGAGGATCTTGCGGCACTCTTCTCTTTTCAGATCGAGCGATACGCTGCGTTTGTTTCGGTTGAGCTGCAGGAAAGAGGGGCCCATATCGTGCGAGCGCCGTGGCCCGAGGGGGCGCATGGTGTCTCCATCGGGAGACTCCAGCTTGATCACATCCGCGCCATGGTCTGCAAGAAGCTGCGTGCAGAATGGGCCCAGGATTACCCATGTGAGGTCCAGGACCTTGACGCCGGCCAATGGTCCATTTGCCGAGGCCTGTGGCGCTATTTCTTCTTTTGCCATGAGAGGGTCTCCGAGGCGGATGCGGGCTGCGTGGTGTCGGGTGAAAGGTGGGCACTCGAAGAAAGAAAGCGCGCGCGGGCAAGGATGAATTCGTCCTTGAGGCGGGCAACGACGGTTGCCACGGGTTCGATCTCCGTGACGGCCCCCAGTCCTTGCCCTGCGGACCAGACGTCCTTCCAGCGCCGTGTTTCCTTGCTCCGGGCGCTGTCGTAGACACGCTCTCTTGCCGTGGGAAGATTGTGCGGATCCAGCCCGCATTGTTCCAGCGACGGCATGAGCCAGGACGCCGGGGTGCCGGTGACGGCATCACTGACGATGAGATCGTCTGCGTCACATTGGACGACCAACTTCTTATGACCAATGGCCGCCGTGCTTTCGTTGGTAGCGATAAAGCGCGTGCCCAAATAGGCGAAGTCCGCGCCAGCGGCCAAAGCACCCGCGATGCCCCATCCATCGGCGATGCCGCCGCCCGCGACGATGTACCCGGAAAAGAACTTGCGCACAGCGGAAACGAATGCGAATACCGAGAGGTGGCCCGTGTGCCCGCCCGCACCGGAGCAAATACAGGTTAATCCATCAGCGCCGGCTTCGGCTGCCTTTCTTGCCAGGCGAAGGTTGACGACGTCGGCGAACACGAGTCCCCCGTAGCCGTGGACGATGTCGATGGCAGGGCGAGGACTGCCCAGCGATGTAATGACGATAGGAGGACGAAATCGGCTTATTTGCTCGAGGTCTCCAGAGAGCCGTGTATTGGTGGAATGAGTGATGAGGTTGGCCGCCCAGGGCCGAGCACCGGGCTGACCATGTGAGCCCAATGCGTCACTGATGCGGCCCAGCCACTGCGCGTACTCATCGGTCGTTCGCACATTGTTGTTCGGAAACGCGCCCACAATCCCGGCCATGGATGCGGCGATCACCAAATCTGGACCTGAGACGAGAAACATGGGTGCTGCGAAGATCGGCAAACGTAGGCCTAGAGGGAAATTCATGGAACTCCTCAAAGTGGTCCAAAGCTAATAGGCCTGTGTTGCGAGGGCTGAAACGCGGAGGCGAGCGATGCCGCCGGCTTCGTCCTTATGAAATCCCTGGCAGCAGGAGAGAAGTGCGGATCGTCCAAGGCATCGAACAATAGAAAAGCAATGATTCGCGAAGAAATCGATTGTATATTGACCAAAACAATGTATTCATTTTTTTTGAGTTAGTCAATGATGGTTTTTGCGTCGTGTTGCGGCGTTGGCACCTGGAATATTAAGACTTACCGAGAAATTTTCCAGAGAAAAGGGGTTTTCTTTGTATGTGATTTCTGTTCATCTAAAGGGAAATACCATATTTTTGAATAATATGTATTCATTTTTCAGGGATCTTGGTGTTCAAGCCGCAGGGTGCGGCGTCTAAACGATCAAGCGGTTCAATGTCTGCCGGATGGCGATAGGTTCGTAATCGGTTCGATGCTGTCCATGACCGTCGCCCGATACGCGAAATTTTATAGATCGCACGATCTACCGACCCTTGCTTATAGCTTCGACCACTTCAGTTTGTTCCGCTTTCGACGACGACATCCGGATCCGTCTCCAGCAGCATCCTGGCTGGCTTGGAGAGCCGGTGTTCATCACACGCAAGGCAGCGCGAATCTGTTCGTACCAGGGTGTGCGGTGCCGGCATGTTTTCAGCGTGTCATCCGTGTTCTTGATCGAATTCCACTTTTTATGAAAATAATGAATACATTTAATAGGTATTTCTACTAGTTTTGGCTATTTTAGGGAGTTTTCAAATAAAAAATGTATCCTTTTTTTGAAAGATTGCCCTATGATCTCGATCTGGAGCTAGAGCGTTTAACAAGGAGGCGGCATGAGTACAGCAGCGTCGTTGCGTCAGAAGTGGCAACAGGGGAAGACGGTTTTTGGGGCTTGGGCGGCACTGCCCAGTGCATTTTCCGTGGAGTTGATGGCGCATCCTGGGCTTGACTATGTCTGTGCCGATCAGCAGCACGGCCTGATCGACTATTCACACACGCTGGATATGTATCGCGCCGCCGAAGGGAGGGGGCTTGTGCCGTTTACGCGGGTGCCCGCCAACGAATCCTGGATGATTGCTAAAGCATTGGATGCCGGTGCGCAAGGCATCGTCGTACCGCTGGTCAATAGCAGAGAGGAAGCCGCAGCTGCCGTTGCCGCCTGCCGCTATCCCCCTGATGGGGTGCGCTCCTATGGCCCGATTCGGGCGGCACTTGTCGGTGCGTCGCGTGATACCGCTTCCTTGGGGGGCTCGGTGCTGTGCTTTGTCATGGTGGAAACGCGCGAAGCTCTGGCCAATATCGAACAGATCGCTTCAACACCCGGGCTGGACGGCATTTACGTCGGTCCGGCAGATCTCGCTCTCGGCTTGGGGCTTCCTCCCGATCTGGACAAGACTGAGCCCGAGCATGTGGCGGCGGTGCAAGAAATCCTGGAGGCTTGTCAGCGCCATGGAATCGTGCCGGGTATTCAGTGCGGCTCAGGGGCATCGGGGCGCAAACACGCAGATCAGGGTTTCCGCCTGATTACCGTGATCAAGGATTCGGCCCTGATTCAAGGGGGCGCACGTAAGGAAATTTTGGCCGCGATGGGTGAGGCCAACGCCACCGCCGGGGGCCAGGGCTATACCTGAACTCCAGTAGGCAAGATGAGGCTTCGATCAAAGTTTTGTTTAAGACAGGATACGCAATTCAATGAAGAACGACCGTTTGCTGGATGCACTGGCTGCTTTTTCCCACAAGGCTTCGACTCGGCTCGACACCACCGCTGAGCGCTCTGCCAAGGTGGCCGTCATGGACACCCTCGCGGTTGCACTGGGGGCACTGTCCCATCCCGCGGCACGCGCCGCCCGTCGTTATGCCAAACATTCCCGCGTGAGCGAAGGCGCGACGATCTGGGGCACGGGCATGCGCGTTACCGCCGAAACAGCTGCTTTGGTTAATGGCGTTCCTTTGCGCGCCTATGACTACAACGACTTGTATATCGGCAAGGGTGGTGGCCACCCCAGCGACATGGTGCCGGGGCTGCTCGCTCTTGCGCAATGGCGTAAAGCAAGTGGCCGGGACCTGCTGGGCGCCATTGCCCTGGGGTACGAGGCCTCGGTGCAATTGTTCGATTTCCTTCGCCTGCGGAACGGGGGCTTGGACTATCCCAACATCATTGCGATTGCCTGCACTTGTGCGGCCGCCCGGCTATTGGGTTTGTCGCTGGAGCAGACGCGAGAAGCCCTGTCGATGACGGTCATCTCGCATTTCGCGAGCTATGAAGTCGAGTCCAATGATTTGAATAGCCGTGGCGATTTGACGATGTGGAAGCGCTTCAACGGCAGCGATGCAGTGCGCCAGTCGGTTTATGCATGTTTGTTGGCGGAGGCCGGCGCAGAAGGGGTCGTTCGTCCGTTCGAGGGCGTCCATGGCTTCCTCGCCAATCTGAACGTTTCGGCTGCCGATCTGGAAAGCCTATGCAAGCAACTGGATCCGTCGCGGCCTTTTGAGGGCGTGTCGCGCATTACTTTCAAGCGCTGGCCAGTTGGCTCGCGCGGGCAAAGTGCAATCCAGGCGGCATTGCAGGCGCGTGCCGGTATAGGCGACGTCTCGAATATCCAGAGTATTCATGTGCTTACCGATGATGATGTCTACGACCATCTGGTGACTCAGCGTAGTGATCCCTGGAACCCCATCTCGCGCGAAACGGCCGATCACTCTTTGCCATGCATCGTTGCTACGGCGATTCTGGATGGCGAGGTCGGCGTCGAGACTTTCGACTCTGAGCGTGTATTGGATCCGGCGCGCCGCACCCTGCTTAACGAACGTTTGACCGTTGAGGCTTCCTCGGACTTGAGTGGTGGAATGTCCAGAGGGTTTCTGACCCGTGTCGAGATTACCGACAAGTCCGGCAAAGTTGCCGTCGGCGAAGCAAAAGCGCCTCCTGGCCATATCCTGAATCCCTTTCGCGATGCCGATTTTGAGGAAAAGCTGCGCGACAACGTGGTGCCGCATTTTGGAGAAAAGCGGGCCGAGGAGATCATTCAAGCGGTCTGGTCCTTGCAAAATCAAGCCGATCTTGATGGTTTGTGCGCATTGCTGACTCTTGAACAAGGTGGGGCTATCGACGATCAAGTTGCCGGAGCCGCAAGATAATGTCTGCCGAACCGGGGGTCGTCATCGTTGGCGCCGGGCAGGCGGGCGCACGCTGTGCAAGCGCATTGCGCAAGGGCGGCTACCCTGGGGCTATCACGCTTGTGGGGGATGAGCCGGAGCTTCCCTACGAGCGCCCTCCCTTGTCCAAAGATGTCTTATGGGCCGGGGAAGACGAAAGCGCCTCGGTCGGTGCGCCCATCTTCGATGCTGCCTACTATGCCGAGCAGAATATCGAGTTGCGCACGTCGACCCAAGTTCTCGCCCTGGATGTAGAAGCCAATTGCGTACGAATGGCAGCAGGCGCGATGCTGCACTACAAGCACTTGGTATTGGCGACCGGAGCGCGCGCCCGAACATTTGCCCTGCCGGGCCTGGCTGCCACAGACGTCCTCACCTTGCGCAACACTGCCGATGCGCGACGGATCAGGCGATTGCTTGGGCCGGGTCTGAGGATACTGTTGATTGGCGGTGGTTTCATCGGCCTTGAAATCGCTGCTGCGGCAATTCGCTTGGGATGCCGGGTAAGCGTTGTAGAGGCGCGTCCGCGACTGTTGGAGCGAGCGTTGAGCAGTACTGCCGCATCGTATGTGCAAGCGTTGCACGAAGCGCAAGGGGTGGAGTTCAAGACCTCCAGCGCGGTGAGCCGGGCTGCAAAGACCGAAAGCGGTGTGCGCTACACGATGAGTGACGGCACGATAGGTGAAGCGGACTTGATTATCGCCGGCGTAGGGGCCTTGCCCAATGTCGAGTTGGCAACGCAGGCTGGGTTGGCGCAATCCGATGAAACCGGTGGAGGTGTTCTCGTTGATGCGCAGTGCCGCGCCACTGCAGCCAATGTATATGCCATCGGCGATATCTCAACACAGTTCAATCCTGTGTATGGCCGTCACGTTAGATTGGAGTCATGGGAAAACGCGGAAAGCCAGGCGGCTCGGGCCGCGGCGGCAATCCTGGCCGATGAAGCTTGCAGCCCGGATGGGTTTGGCAAGGATGACACGGAGCGCTGGATCCCATGGTTCTGGACTGACCAATACACCTTGAACTTGCAGATCTTGGGCTTGCTTGCCGGTACCACGCGAACCGTGACCAGGGGCGATGTGCCCACCAAGGGCATCTGCTTTCATTTTGGCGACCAGGGTTTGCTGGGTGCGGAACTGTTCAACTGCGGCCGCGAGCGTCGCTGGGTGAAGCAGTTGATAGCGCTTGGGCGAAGCATTGACGAAGACGCCTTGGGAAATAGTTCGATACCGTTGGCGCAGGTCTTGGCTGCGGCGAAAGACATGCATGCCGACGTGCCGTCGACATGAATTTGAGTACGTAATGGAGGAATTCTGATGGTTTGGTGCGAGGCTGCGAAAGTGGCGGATATCCCAGAAGGAGAGGTCATCTCGGTAATGCTGAATGGCGAACCGGTTGCCCTCTATAACCTAGGCGGGGCGTATTACGCCACGCACGACACTTGTACTCATGCCAAGGCCAGCCTTGCAGACGGCTTTATCAGCGGTGACTGTGTCGAGTGTCCCTTGCACGAGGGTGTTTTTCATATTCCTACGGGAAAGCCAATATCGGGTCCGGTCAGCGTTGCAATCCGGATCTATCCGACCAAGATCGAGGACGACAAAATCCTCCTCGACATGTCTTCTTCTGCCTGAACTCTGACCGTATCGGCGATCAACATGACCAGCTCTGACAAGACCGCACACCATGTCGTTTTCCTGGACCGTGCGAGCCTGCCCATCGATGACCTCGACCTTTCCCGCTATGGGGAAGTGACTCTATGGGACAACACCCGGGAAGACGAGGTATTGGAGCGCGCGCGCGGCGCGACTATCTTGATTAGCAACAAAGTTGCGGTGCGAGCCGCGGTACTGAAGCAGTTGAAGGGTTTGCAGCTTATTGCTGTGCCGGCAACGGGACTGAACCACCTGGACCTAGATGTATGCCAGGAATTGGGGATAGAGGTCCGCAATTGCGAGGGTTATGCGGATACGGGTATCGCCGAACATGTCATGGCATTGATATTGGCGTTGCGCCGCAACCTCGTCGGTTTTCGCAAAGACCTGAATCAGGGTCTGTGGTCGAAGTCGTCCAGCTTTAGCCTTTTTACTCGCAGTGTGATCGATATACGCGGGCAGACGCTAGGCATCGTCGGCAATGGTCGTTTGGGCAAGGCCACGGCCCAGTTGGCCCAGAGCATGGGCATGAAGGTTCAATTGGCCGATCGAAAAGGCGCGAGCACAGGCCGCGCGGCCTATCGAGCGTTCGACGAGGTGCTGGCCACCAGTGACGTACTGAGCTTGCACTGCCCGCTGACGGCTGAAACCAGGCATTTGATCGGCGCGCCGGAATTGGCGCGGATGAAACCAGGTGCTTTGCTTATCAATACTTCACGCGGCGGCTTGCTGGATGACCAGGCCTTGTTGCGCGCTTTAGCCACACAAACTATCGCGGGCGCAGGTCTTGATGTGTTGGACGTAGAGCCTCCGCCGCCAGACCATCCTTTGCTTGCGACAGATCTTCCCAATCTTATTGTCACTCCACACGTGGCATGGATGAGCAGCCAGTCCTTGGTGCAGCTAAAGCAACAGCTGTTTGCCCATATCGAGCAGTTCCAGGCCTCGCGGTAAATGCGAGACCTGCAGAGTACTTACGCATTTCCAAACAATCGAGTATCCCTAAGCAAGTCATTTCTTCTTTGTCCGGAGAGTAATATGCGTACCCTTTCATCTGTGTTGTCTTTGATTCTGGCCGCTCTCGTTACTCCTGCGGTGGCCACCGATTTCCCCACCAAGCCCATCCGTTTCGTCGTGCCGTTCACCCCGGGAACGGGGATGGACAACATTGCCAGATTGGTTGGAGAAAAACTGTTCGTCAGCTGGAAGCAGCCCGTTATTGTCGAAAACAAGCCGGGGCTCGCCGGTCACCTTGGTGCGGAGCAAGTTGCGCGCGCGGCGCCCGACGGCCATACCCTGGTCGTGTCGGCAAGCAATCTGGTCATCACTTCCATTCTGTATCCGTCGCCCACTTTCGATGGCATGAAGGATCTGGTGCCGGTCATGATCGCCGCCCGCGGTACCAATTCGCTCGCCGTCAATCCAGGCAAGGGATACAAGAACATCGGCGAGCTGATTGCCGATGCGAAGGCGCGCCCTGGCAAGGTTAACTTTGCTTCGGCAGGCATAGGTTCGCCCTCTCATATGTTGCTGGCCGAGTTCGAAGAAGCCACTGGCACGCAGTTCCTGCATGTCCCCTATAAAGGCACGGCACCGGGCGTCAACGACCTGGTGGCCGGTCACGTAGATGCCATGTTCATCGCAACGCATACCCTGCAGCCGTACACGCTTTCCGGGCAGTTGAAGAACCTGGGTGTGAACGGCGTCCAGCGGCATCGCACGGCGCCCGGCGTCCCGGCGTTTGCGGAACTGGGCATTCCCACAGCGATTCCCGGTTGGTACGGATTCCTGGCGCCCAAGGGTACGCCCCCGGAAATCATCGCCAAGTTGAACAAGGAGATCGGCCGCATCCTGATGCTGCCAGATGTCAAGGGCGCGCTGGAAAAAACCGGTCTGGATGTCGGCCCCTCGCAACCGGAGGAGCTCGTGGCCATCATGAAGAAGCAGCACGAGATATATGTCGGCTTGATTCGCAAGAACAACATCAAGCCTAACTGAGCGAGAGCGGGAGAGCCCCGCGTAGGGGTTCGAACCATGAAGAGAGCTACGGCAACGGTGGAGACATTTCCCGCACGGCGAGCTGCGGCGGGAAATGATTTCGAATTAAGCGCAGTCGTCCTTGCCGGCGGTTTGGTGAGATGCGGCCGACGCTGTTCTCTATCTGGCGTTGCCGCTTGGAGCCTGCGTGACAGGTGAGCCCTTGAACCTGTCCTGTAGGCGCTTCCTGGATTGAGCCGCTTGATTGACGATATGAGGAATTGTGATGTCAGCAAATATTGATTGGGCCAGACGGGGCTTTAGTGCGCAGCCCGAGGCCGGTGTGCCGGAAAGCCTGGTGGTGGAGGACGAGAATCACTTTCGCGTGCACACCCGCGCATACACCGATCCCGGCGTATTCGATGCCGAGATGGAACGTTTGTTTTCCAAGGTATGGGTGTTCGTAGGGCATGAAAGCGAAATCCCCAATGCAGGCGATTTCAAGACCAGCTATATCGGCTTGCAACCGGTGATTGTTTCGCGTTCGGCGGATCAGGCGATAAACGTTCTGGTCAACCGGTGCGTGCACCGAGGCGCGGTTATTGCGCGCGAGGCGAGCGGCAATGTTTCGGAATTCAACTGCCCATACCATGGCTGGGTGTTCGCGATCGACGGGAAACTGCTGGCTGTGTCCGAGCGCAACGAGGCCGGTGGCTATTCCCCCAACTTCGATGCGCCGGAGGGCTTGTATCGCGTGCCGCGCGTCGAATCCTACCGCGGGCTGATCTTCGCCAGCTTTAATCCGCAGGTTCAAAGCCTGGACGCGTATCTGGGTAGAGCCAAAAAGCTGATAGACCGCAAGTTCGGACGTTCGCCCAGCAGCCAGGTCGTGGTGAGGGGAAAGCCATTTGTCATGCGCTATCAAGGCAACTGGAAGTTTCAGGCCGAGAACATTGTCGATGCCTATCATTTCCTGCATACGCACAAAGGCTTCGTTGCGCTGCAAGCCAAGTTTGGCGACACCACGGGCGACTTCGGCGTGCATAAAGGCGGCTCGGTCAAGGCCATGCGCAAGTTGCGCTTCAAGGGAGCCACCTGGAGCTTGCCCAATGGACATGCTCAGATCGAGAACGCTGCCGCCGACCCGGATAGTCTGCTTACTGGAGAGTTCGCCAGCTATTACCAGGCGCTGCAAGAGCGTGATGGAGAAGAAGAGTTTGCGTCGGTCGTGGGCAAGATGACAGGGACGGTATTCCCCAACCTTGGCTTGATCCATCAGCAAATACGCACCTGGCGCCCGATTGCGCCGGACCTGACCGAAGTGACTATCTATCTTTATGACCTGGTAGGCGCCCCGGATGAAATCAATGAGGGGATGATGCGCAGTCAGGAACGTTTTTATGGCCCGGCTGGCCACGGCATGGTCGACGACGTCGATATTTTTGCGCGTAATCAGCAAGGCCTGGCCGGCAGCGCAGTCGAGTGGCTGGTGGTAGAGCGCGGCCTGGATACGGACGAGCGTTCGGATGAGGGCGAGTACAAAGGCATGCCCGCGAGCGAAGCGCCACAGCGTGCGCTGTGGCGCGAGTGGAAAAAACTGATGACGGATCATTGAGGAGAGGAAACGTGTCACATACCGCGCAAGCCGAACAGAGCCTGCAGGCCGCATCGTTGACCCGCGCGCAAGCCGAAGACCTGCTTATCCACGAGGCCGAGCTGCTCGACTCGTTGCAGTTGGATGATTGGCTGAAGTTGTTTACGCCGGACGGCGTGTATTGGATGCCGCTGGACGACACCGAAGCCATGGGGGTGAATGCGGCCATCATGTACGACACGACTTTGCGCCGGGAGGAGCGTGTGCATCATTTGCTGCACAACGAATTTCCCGCGCAATCGCCACGCTCGCGCACGATGCACGTCATCAGCAACGTCCGTGTCAAGCCGCAGGAAAATGGTTTCCTGGTTGTGTCCAACCAAGTCATCTACGAAATGCGTTCGGGCGATTACAAGCAGGTCGGCATAGGCGACATCCGGCCCATCATTGCCACGGTGGAACATAGCTACCGTGCATCCGGTCAAGACTTTCTGATCGAACGCAAAAAGGTCTTGCTGCTGAATCACGATGGCTGGCTGGGTAATATGACCTTCCTGCTGTGACGCTCATGAGCGGGACGCGCAGACGCTAGCCGTG
>JBEBXA010000074.1:0-19572 GCA_040391825.1 Pigmentiphaga sp. | reverse complement strand
TTCCAGCGTACGTACCTGCTCCAACCGCTGTCGCGACCGACCGACCAGAATCACTTCCCGGGCGCCGTAATGTTTTGCCAGGATCAGGCAGGACGTTCCCATCGTTCCGGTCGCGGCGGTAATGATCAATCTCCCGGTCGGCGCCAACGCCGCGCATGTCAGGATGCGCACGGCATTGGCCAGATCGTGGACCTTGGCACCCACATCAAAGCTGACATGAGCAGGAAGCGGATCCAGCAAATCCACTGGGACGCAAACATATTCCGCCAAACCGCCATCGTGGTAGCGGCGATAACGTTCCAAGGTTCCGCGACCAAACGCGCCGTGTCCGATGATCGCCGCCTCGCCGCACATATGCTGACGCTCGGACCGGCAGAGATCGCAATGACCACAGGACAGCATCGGATGCACGCGCACTCTTTTTCCTATCCAGCCGGTATTCTCCGAACCGCCGGCTTGCGTCACGATGCCGGCTATTTCGTGCCCGGGAATGGTGGGGAAATATTTGAAGCGCCCTTGCTTCATCAGATTGATCATTCCCGGCGCGATCCCCGCCGCGGCGACTTTAATAAGCACTTCATCTTCTTGCAGCGTGGGAATTGGCACCTGTTCCAGTTGCATGGAACAGGCACCCTTTTGCGCAAGGGCAGCAAGCATTGTTGTCATGATTGTCTTCCTTGCAGATCAGAACTGGCGTAGCGCGTCGATGTCCTGGTAGTCGAGGAACTCCCCCTGACGAATAGGCTTTGCAGCCAGCGGAATGGTTTGACGAGTGGCCAGGCACAAGTACTCGCAGCAATCGGCGTGGATACTCGTAAAAGCGACGCCTTTTGGAATCTGCACAAAATCACCCGGCCCCAATCTGACGGTACCTCGCTGCGTTACCAGCGTCCGATCGCCGCGAATCTGATACTGGATTTCAACTGCGTCACGATGGCGGGTGTATTGCTCTCCGCGGCTGGATGCCAGGGAACAATATCCAAACACGACCTCCGCCCCTCGGTAGATCCAACGCAGACCATTTTCCGGCAACGCAGGAATCTGTATCCGGTCCTCTGTTTTTTGAGCGCTTTGGATCAACAAAGCTTCATCAACCGGCGCTATCAACAAATCGTTGCCAAGGCCGCCGACTTTCTCTGTCACCAGTTCATTGATCACCGCCGGCGACCACCCCTCGAAGGGAACCGCGAGATAACTGGACGTTCGTGTACTGTCCGTCAGTTCCTGAACCGGGCCCGGCATATAGAAGAGAAGGTGGATATCCTGCCTGCCGTAGTTGTCATGCGCCACGCCATCAGGAATACGGGAAAAATCGCCTGGCCGCAGCTCGACCGTGCCCAACTCAGTGATCAGCGTACGTTCACCACTGACCTGGAAGGAAATTTCATCGACGCCGCAATTGCGATGATAGAAAGGCTGACGGCCTTCCATGTCCTGCCATTCAACCCGGAAGTCAGCACTTTCATATACACCGACAGGTGGTGAAAACGGTTTATCTTCGTATTGGGTCGGATAGTGGACGACCTCAATCGGCGGAAACTCCCGGATAGGCCTGATTTTCAGCGGCAACGGCGCAGCAAACAGCAAGTCCTCTCGTCTGGAAATTTTTCTGGGAGCACACTCGAACGGAAAAGCATCGATGAACTCGTTGACGACTTTCATAAAATTTCCGGCTTCAAACATAGGGTAAGCAGACAGAATGAGACTTTTCAGATCGCACCACCAGCCATGAAAACCCCACATTGACAGCAAACTGTCAATATGACAACATGCTAACAATTGACTGTTGAAGTCTTATTCTTCCAGTGAGAAACACTGAATATGAAACCTCGTCAGGAGCGTGTCGATGTTGACCTATACGCCTATTGCGCAGAACTTTGAGGCGTTGGAAGTCAAGCCCGATAGTTCACCCCGAGCCGGACTCATCCTTATCCAGGAAATTTTTGGGGTCAATTCCAATATTCAGCAATTGGCCCGGCAGTTCGCCTCTCAGGGCTATCACGTCATCGCGCCGGACCTGTTCTGGCGAACGGAAAAACACCTCGAACTCGACCCGGAAAACGACGCCGACAAAGCCCGCGCAATGAAGCTCAACTACAGTTTCGACGATGAGCAAGGCATTGCCGACCTGAGCGCTTGCGCGAACTATTTGCGCAAAAAACTGGACAAGGGATGCAAGGTTTTCTCGGTGGGTTATTGTCTGGGCGGCCGACTGAGCTTTTTGCTGGCCAAAGAAAAAAGGGTTGATGCCGCCGTGTCTTATTACGGTGTCAATATCGATCGCCACCTGGATCCGCCAGGAAAAGCGGACGTCACGCCACGTCTGATTCACATTCCAGAAAAAGACAGCCTGTGTTCAACTGAGGCTCAGCAAAAAATCATGTCCTGGACGCAGCAAACCGCAACGGTTGAAACGCACATTTATCCCGATGCGATGCACGCCTTCGCCCGTGAAAATTCGCCAGCTTTCCAGACACAGGCCGCTGCACTGGCCAATCAGCGCAGCCTTCAGTTTCTTGAGAAGCAAGCGGCGATCTAAAAAATCTCAAACACAGTCGAGAAAGGTGCTGCAAGCACCTTTTTTTCATCGCCGGGCCAAGATGAAAAACGCCCCCTCGGGGGCAGCGACTCCACGCAGCGGGGGAGCGTGGGGGCTCCTTTTCATATCTCCGGATCAATATCCTTTTGCAAACGCTGCTGGAGCGTTCTCATCAGTTCTATCGTGCCGCGCAACTGTTCCTTCGACAGACTTTCAGAGACTTCATTAGCCCAGGCCGCCTGAAACACGGCGAGCTCATTGAACGTTTGCCGACCCGCTTCGGTCAGGACCACTATTTTCGCGCGGCGGTGATGCGGATTGTCTTCAAACGCCACCAACCCCGTTTCGCTCATTGCATCGACAAGGCGCTGCACACTTTGCCGTTGCAAGCCTAGATTGCGCGCCAGACTGGCGACGGTCAGCGGATAAGTCGTATCGGCCAAAGTTCCTAAAACTTGCCAGCGCGAGCTGTTCAAACCGAAGCGGCCCGCCAGATGATCTCCCGAATGGATAAAACAACCGTATAGGCGAAACGTTTCCCTAATCAGCGTGGTGTACAGCGCCCCTTCTTCCGTATGCCGACTACTTTTACCTTTCATTCCTACCTTGTTCTTTTGTCCACTGAAATTTACCTAGCTACCGCACAGCCCCTTACTCTTGCTGACCCGCGATCGACATGCTGCCGATCAAGATGGAACCGGTGGTTTTGGTACCCCGTGTGATGGTGTCGCTGCCGATTGCCACCACGTCGCGGAACATATCGTTCAGGTTGCCGGCAATAGTGATCTCTTGCACGGCATACTGAATTTCACCGTTCTCTACCCAATAGCCGAAGGCGCCGCGTGAATAATCGCCGCTGACGTAGTTGATCCCCTGACCGATCAATTCAGTGACCAAAAGCCCCGTGCCCAATTTTTTCAACATGGCGCGGAAATCGTCCTTGGCGCGAGTCTGTGAGGACGACAGCGTCAGGTTGTGCGAGCCACCAGCATTGCCTGTGGTGACCATGCCCAGCTTGCGCGCGGTATAGCTGGACAGGAAATAACCTTCGATGGCGCCGCCGCTGACCACCTTGCGCGCCTGAGTACGCACCCCTTCGTCATCATAGGGGGAACTGCCCTGGGCGCCCCGCACATGCGGGTCTTCGAACACATTGATGTGTTCGGGAAATACTTGTCGACCCAAGCTATCGGCCAGGAAACTGGCTTTGCGGTAGAGCGATCCACCGCTCAGTGCCTGCGTAAGCGAACCCAGCAAGCCGCACGCCAGCGGCGCCTCGAACAAGACCGGGAACTTACCGGTGCGCAGGCGCCGGGCCGACAACCGCGACAAAGCCCGCTCAGCGGCGTAGCGCCCGACCTGGGCCGGATCGGCCAACTGCAAAGGGTCGCGAGCGCTGGTGTACCAATCATCGCGCTGCATATTGTTGCCGCGCCCGGCAATCGGCGACACCGACAGGCTGTGGCGAGAATACGGATAGCCGTTGAGAAAGCCACGCGTATTGCCCATGACGAAATGCCCTTCATAGGTCGAAACCGAGGCACCGTCCGAATTACTTATACGCTTGTCGGTGGACATAGCCGCGTGCTCTGCGATCAAGGCCAGCTCGGTCGCTTGCTCGGCCGATATGTTCCAAGGATGGTGCAGGTCCATATCCAAGGCCGGGCCGGTGGCCAGCATGTCGGCGTCCGGCAAGCCTGCCGCCGGGTCTTCCGCCGTGTGGCGCGCAATGTAGTAGGCAGCCTTGACCGTATCGCGCAGGGCTTCATCGGAAAAATCCGAGGTCGACGCCGACCCTCGGCGCTGCCCCACATAGACCGTAATATCGAGCGAGCGGTCACGAGTCTGCTCAACCGTTTCCAGGTCGCCCTGGCGCACGGTTACCGCGAGCCCCTGGCTTTCCGAGACTTCAGCGGCGGCGTCAGTGGCGCCTACCTTCCTGGATTCTTCAAGCACACGCTCGATAAGACCCCGGAAATGGGCATGATTACCGATAATCGGCGGGCGAACAGGGGCTGCGGAAGGCGATTTCTTGCGTGGAGAGGCTTTAACCATCGTTATCTTTTCGAAATAAGGCGGCCCGGCATGCGGGCGAGGCTTTATCATAAGCTAACCCCATGTTTATCTGCCTTTCATGTCCCGTAAACGTTTCACACCGATACCTGCCGAACAAGTCACCGATCCTGATGGCGACGACCCTCGGCCGCCAAGCAAATCCCAGATCAAGCGCGAAATGATCGCGCGCCAGGAGCTGGGCGAACACCTGGTCGCGCTTCCCCGCGACCGTGTCAGGCAGTTGCCCGTCTCAGAAAAGCTACACGAAGCCATTCTGGAAGCCCAGCGCATTACCGCGCACGAAGGCAAGCGCCGCCAGATTCAGTATGTGGGCAAGCTCATGCGCGACGCCCATATCGAACCCATTCAGGCCATGCTCGCGGCCTGGGAGGGCGAGTCTCTGGACCAAATCGCCGCTTTCCATCAACTTGAGCTGTGGCGCGACAAGCTGCTTAACAGCGACGACCACTTCACCGCTTTCAAGAACCTTTACCCTGAAGCCGACGCGCAACACCTGCGCGCACTCATCCGCGCAGCCCGTAAAGAAGTCGCCGGCAATGCAGCGCTGCTACCTGGACACGAACCGCAGCGCAAGCACTTTCGCGCCCTGTTCCAGGAGATCAAACGCTTGCAGGCAGCCGCCAACGCCGTCCCGGAAGAGCCCGAGGACGACGTCGAGGACTGAAGCCTGCTGGCTGCATTTCCCCCCTTTATCCTTTTACTTTGCCCGATGCGATGACTACGACATCTTCACGCCTTACCCGCAGCCATCCCGACGAGTTGATTTGCGGCCTGGTTTCCATCAGTGACCGCGCTTCAGCCGGCGTCTATGCTGACGAAGGTATTCCGGCACTGAAACAGTGGCTGGACAGCGCCTTGCAAACCCCGGTTCGCTATGTTGAACGCCTGATCGCCGACGATGCCGCCACCATTTCAGCCAGCTTGAGCGAACTCTGCGACGAAATCGGCTGCGACTTGATCCTGACCACCGGCGGGACCGGTCCGGCGCGACGCGACGTCACCCCGGAAGCCACTCTGGCAGTTGGCACCAAAGAGATGCCCGGTTTTGGCGAACAGATGCGGCAGATTTCCCTGCGCTTCGTGCCCACGGCCATTTTGTCGCGCCAAGTGGCGGTTATTCGTGAACGCGGCAATAGTGCGGCAGACGGCGCGGCGCTTATCGTCAACCTGCCCGGCCAGCCCAAGGCCATACGTGAAACCCTGGAAGGTCTGCGCAATGCGGATGGCTCCTTGGTTGCAGCCGGCATTTTTGCGGCTGTTCCCTATTGCATCCAATTGATCGGCGGTCCGTACCTGGAAACCCACGACTCTGTTTGCAAAGCCTTCCGACCGAAAACCGCCATCCGGCCCAGCCCCTGATCCTGCACAAGCCATGACTGATATTTCTTCCTTGCTCGAATGCGTCGAGACCGAAACCGGCCCGCAACCCACTCGCTCCGTCATCTGGCTACACGGCCTGGGCGCAGACGGCCATGACTTCGCACCTATCGTGCCCGAACTCGACTTGGCCGGCTTGCCGCCGATCCGCTTCGTGTTCCCCCACGCCATGGTGCAACCCGTCACCATCAATGGCGGCATGGCCATGCGCTCCTGGTACGACATTCTCGTGGCGGATCTGGTCCGGCGCGAAGACGAAGCCGGCATACGGCAATCGCAGCAGCACATCGAAAAATTGATCGCCCGTGAGAACCAGCGCGGCATTGCCAGCGAGCACATCGTATTGGCCGGTTTTTCGCAAGGTTGCGCCATGACTTTGCACGCAGGCCTGCGCCACACCGAACGTTTGGCCGGTCTACTCGCCTTATCGGGCTATCTGCCACTTAGCGAGATGCTTGCGACCGAACGCCATGCAAGCAACATTGCTACACCTGTTTTCATGGGCCATGGCACGGCCGACCCGGTGGTGCAAATCAGCCGCGCTGAAGCCTCACGCGACCAGTTGCAGGAGCTGGGTTATGCGGTCGAATGGCACACTTACCCGATGCCGCACTCGGTCTGCGCACAAGAAGTAAAAGATATTTCCCGCTTTCTGCAGAAGACGCTTGCTTGATATGGATCAAGACAGCAGTGCTGAACTTATGGTGTACTTAAAGACAAGCAGACCCACACCAGATTAGCTTTCGTGCGGCTGAAGCGGTCCTATGGCCACTGTTTCCAAGGAGATACGCAATGTTCAAGAAGATCTTGATTCCTACCGATGGTTCCCCTCTGTCGGCCCAGGCAGCCAACGCAGGGGTCAGCTTCGCGCGATCGGTCAACGCTGAAATCGTGGCGTTGCACGTCACCCAACCTTTCGCAGCCACGATAGGCTTCGATGGCATGGCGGCCGCCTACGCCATTACCGACGACGCTTATGAAAAAGCATCGGCCGAACAAGCGGCGAAGTATCTCGATGCGGTTATCAGCCGCGCCGAAACCGCCGGCGTGAAGGGCTCTGCCTTATCGGTGTCGAACTTCAATGTCGCCGATGGCATTGTGCAAGCGGGCATCGAAACCGGCTGCGACCTGATTTTCATCGGCAGCCACGGTCGTAGCGGCCTGTCGCGCCTATTGCTGGGCAGCGTGACGGCCAAGGTACTGTCGCTCGCTCATGTCGCCGTTCTGGTCTACCGCGTCAAGGACGACAAGAAAGAAGACAAGAAGGCCGCCAAGGAAGAAAAAAAGGCCTGAACCCGCTCGGAGCGCTTTGCTCCAGCGCATGAACCAAGGGCACCATCGCCACGGGCGCATGGTGCCCTTTTCGTTTCTGTTATCACAAACATTTACTGACTCGCTCGACGGCTCAAACCTTGTTCGTAGCCAATTTGCTTTTCGTCTCTGTCATCGCGAACACTTACTGGCTGGGCTCACCCGCCTGCTCTTTGACAACCTTCCTCAGGCAATCCAGCGCTACCTCAACCGCACTGGGACGAAAAGCGTCATTGCGCCAATACATGGCCACCGACCCGAAACCCGACAAACGTATCGGCACGATACGCACCGCGTTCATATTGACCAGCCGCATCGCGGCGCGATGGGACGCCACGCCGACCATATCGCTATGAGTCAGCAAAGTGACGTTCAAGGTAGCCGAATTCGATTCCAGGTAGTCGGTGCCGGCTGACTGCCCCGCCGCCGCCAAGGCGGCGTCGAGTGCATTGCGTATGGGAGTTCCTTTCGGCCACAAGATCCAGCGGTAGGCCAACAGATTGCTCCACGATGGCTCGCTCTGATCGAATATGGGGTGATGCGGTCGCGCCACAAAATGAACGGGCTCAAGATACAAAGCTTCAGTGCGGATGGCCGGGTCGTGCAACTCGGGGGCCGAGCGGCCCACCACGATATCCAGATCGCCGCGCGCCAATTGTTCGATCAAGCGGTCCATCGTGCTTTCCACCAAGCGTACCCGAGCCTGAGGCATTTGCTTAAGCAAGTGCAGCACGGCCAAAGGCACCGTATCGGGCGCCGACGCACCTGATGTTCCGATCAATACCTGCCCGCTACCGCCCTCGCGCATGACCTCCATTTCACTCTGCGCCCGATCCAGTTGGATCTCGATACGCTGAGCATGGGCGATCAGGGTTTCCCCGTAAGGAGTCGGCCTCAAGCCCCTTGCGTGACGCTCGAACAGAGGTAGGCCGATATCGTCTTCCAACTCTTTCAACCATTTGGACAAGCCCGGCTGTGTGGTGTTGAGAATGGCCGCAGAGTGACTGATATTGCGGGTTTGCGCGAGGCTGAGCAGCATTTGCAAATTGCGCAATCGCAGCCGGTGAGTCCAATCCATATCCAGTTCCATGCAAGTAGCTATATGGAAAACCATATAGCTAGGAAGAAAATTTCATTTCCCTGAGCATATCCCTTTATTCATACTAGGGGAAAAGGGGGTTCACCCTCGCCGATTTGGCCACCAAGCTCCGGCTCTCAGGAGCCTCGACCCAGGAGACACTGTATGCAAGGTCCTGTACGCACACTCGCCGCCCTTGTTCTGGCTCTTTCCAGCACCAGCGCCTGGGCTTGGCCTGATCGCCCCATTACCCTCATCGTTCCCTACACGCCCGGCACCGGCATCGACCTGATCGCTCGCCAGCTCTCCGCACAACTCCCGAAACAACTGGGTCAAGCGGTGGTGGTGGAAAACATAGCGGGCGCCAGCGGCAATATCGGCAGTGAACGCGCTGCACGCGCCGCCCCCGATGGCTATACCTTTATGGTCCAGGTCAACACCTTGGTCATGAACCGGAGCCTGTACAAGTCCTTGCCCTACGACCCGGTCAACGACTTCGATCCGGTCTCTCTTACCTCGTGGGGCACGCTACTGCTGGTCTCGCCGTCCGACCGCAAGCCCAACACCGCTTCGGAACTGGTTGCCGCCGCCAAAGCCGCTCCCGGCAAACTGACCTACGCTACCCCAGGGGTAGGCACGCCCCACCATCTGTCGATGGCCTTGTTCACCCAGCAAACCGGTACCGAAATGCTGCACGTCCCCTACAAGGGCACGGCAGGCGCTGTCACCGACATTCTGGGCGGCCGCATCGACGCCATGTTCCTGCCGGTGCACGTAGCCCTGCCCCAGATCAAGGGCGGCAAACTGAAGGCTCTGGCGACCGGCAGCGACAAACGCCTGTCGCAGTTGCCCAATGTCCCCACGCTGGCTGAAGCCGGTCTGAAAGGAGGCAATGTAGACATGTGGTACGGCGTGCTCGCCCCTAAAGGCACACCGCGCGACATCATCAACCGCATGAACCGCGAGATCTCGCAGGTATTGAAATCACCCACCGTCGCTTCCGCCTTCGAGGCTCAGGGCATGGTTCCCGCCACTTCCACGCCCGCCGAATTCGGCGCGCTTATCGCCAAAGACACCAAGCGCTGGTCAGAGGTGGTCAAAGCTGCCGGCATTACGGCGGACTGAACACACTCGCAGCTTTAGGCAAGCAGGTCAGCACCTGCCTGCCCTCGTACCCAGGCAAGAATCGAAGCCGCTCACCCGGCCATGCAAACCGGCAGGCCCTCTCCACCAAAGCGCAACAGCACACGCGACTTTTCCGGAGAGTGGCCAGACCTATCCTGGACACCCGATAGCGCCGTGCGCACAGGATGATCCAGGCAGAAATATTACGGAGACTTTTACATGCGCAGCAGTGCTCACTACTTTCTTCAAGGCCTGACCGAGCTTGGTATCGACTATGTTTTTTCCAATCTGGGAACCGATCACGCCTCTCTAATCGAAGAGTTGGCACGCTTTGATCAGGAAGGTCAGGCGCATCCCGAATTCCTGCTCTGCCCGCATGAAAACGTTGCCATCCACATGGCCGCCGGCTACGCCATCATGACAGGTCAAGGCCAGGCAGTGATGGTGCACGTCGATGCCGGCACGGCCAACTGCGCCATGGGCATGCACAACCTGTTCCGCACCCGCATTCCCGTCATGCTGATGGCTGGCCGCTCGCCGCACACCGTGCGGGGAGAACTGCCGGGCTCGCGCGATAACTATGTGCATTTCGTCCAAGACCCTTTCGACATCAACAGCCTGATTCGTCCCTATGTGAAATGGGACTACTCCCTGGCCACCGGAGTCAATACGAAGGAAGTCCTGCGACGCGGCCACTCGGTCATGCAAAGCGACCCTCCGGGCCCGGTCTACCTCACCTTGCCGCGCGAAACCCTGGCCGAACAATGGGAAGAATCCCAGGTTCTAAGCTTCGATGCGAAGCGCTACGGCCCGGTCATGGCCGGCGGTATCGACGACACCCGGGCACAGGAAATCGCACGCAACTTGATGCAAGCCAAGCATCCTATTGCGGTGGCCGCCTATATGGGCCGCAAGGCCGAAGCCGTCCACGCCCTGGAAGAGCTGGCCATGCTGTGCGGCATCCGGGTCTATGAATTCGCACCAAGCTTTCTGAACGTCTCACACAGTTCGCCCTGCTTCGGTGGCTTCGACCCCGGCAAGGCGCAAGCCGACGCCGATGTCGGTCTGCTGCTGGATGTCGACGTGCCCTGGCTGCCGAAGTATGTGCAAGAACGCGCCGATACACGCTGGATGCACATCGACGTCGACCCGATCAAGAAAGACTTTCCCATGTGGGGCTTTGCCACCGATTTGCGCATACAGGCCGATTGCGCCACCGTATTGCGCCAGGTGATCGACATCGTTCGCGCGCAGGCCGACGATGCTTTCCATCAGCGCGTCGCTCAACGCGTCGATCAATGGAAACCGCAACAGCAGGCTCGCCGGGATGCCGCTGCGCGTACGGCTGCCCAGACCGGCAAGCCTGGCGCGATCGCAGCCGCCTACGTGTGTTCTGAACTGAACAAACTCATTGCCCCGCAAGACGTCGTCATCAACGAAGCCATCCGCAACTCCGGCGCGGTGCTGAATCAGTTGGAACGCACCGAGCCCTTGACGCTTCTGTGCAGCGCCGGCGGTGGTCTGGGCTACAGCGGTGCTACCGCCCTCGGCGTCAAACTTGCCCGGCCAGATATACGCGCCATACAGGTCGTGGGTGACGGCGGCTTTCACTTCTCCGCCCCCACTGCGGTCTACGAAGTCGCCCAACGCTATCAACTGCCCATCCTGACCATTGTTCTCGACAATGGCGGCTGGCAAGCCGTCAAGGAGGCCGTGCTGCGCGTACACCCGGATGGCGTCGCCGCCAACAGCGGAGAGTTCTACGCTCGCCTGAAAGGTGAATCGCGGAAGTTCGAATTGGTCGCGGAAGCCTTTGGCGGCTACGGTGAAAGCGTCTCGGATCCGGCCGATGTTCCCGCCGCCCTGGCACGCTGCATCAAAGCGGTAGATGAAGGACGTGCGGCGGTACTGCACGTCTATGTCGACGCGTTCTGAGCGTAAGCTGCACACACCAGGTTCAATCAAAGAACTCGCCGGTGGCGTACCCACAGACATCAAAGGTATGAATGGTTTTGTCGTCCGGGAAGCAGATGGATCTGATTCAAGGTCTGTCTGCCAAGCGGATTCTCGATTGGAAAAAGGGCTGGAAAGAACCCCAACAGGGCAGTAATTCAATCACGACGATGGAGAACCCGCGAGTTCTCCCGAGGAGGAAGACACCATGCAAGTGCATCCCGCATTGACAAAGATCAGCCTTACCCTGGCATGCTTGTGCGCACCGTTCACCGTCCAGGCAGCCTCCGCAAAATATCCAAGCAAGCCTATAACCATCATCGTCGGCTACGCGGCGGGCGGCGGCAATGATGTGTTGGCGCGTATCGTCAGCGAAAAAATGTCTGAAGGGCTGGGGCAGACCGTCATCGTAGAAAACCGCGCTGGCGTTGCATCCATATTGGGCGCGAGCTATGTCGCCAAAGCCAAACCCGACGGCTACACCCTCTTCTGGGGGGCCAGCGGCCCGATTTCGTTCAATCCCGCGCTGTATTCAAAGCTCCCGTACAAAGTCAGCGATTTCGTGCCGATTTCCTTGGTTGGGACTTTCCCCCTGGTGCTGCTGACCACCACTTCAGTGCCTATCAACACCGTGCCTGAACTGGTTGCCTACTCGAAAAAAAATCCGGACAAGGCCAACTACGGCGCCAGCGCCGCATCCTTCCAACTGGTGACCGAGCTCTTCAATAGCCAGACAGGGGCGAAGTTCACGCACATTCCTTATAAAGGCAGCAACGAATCGGTCAAGGCCGTCATGGCCGGCGACGTCACAATGACTATCGTGGATCCAGGTCCCGCAACCACCGCTTTGCAGGGCAATCGTGTCAAGGCTTTGGCGGTAACGTCGGCACGCCGCACGGCATCCCTGCCCGATATCCCGACGCTGAAAGAACTCGGTATCGACCTGGACATTGAACTGTGGGCCGGGCTGCTGGCCCCTGCCGACACACCCCCATCCATCGTCAAGATATTGCAAGACGAAGTTGCCCGGGTCATCGCCCTGCCCGATGTGCAGAAACGTATTCAGGCTACCGGCACCGTGCCCAAGGCCAACACTTCGGCGGAATTCGCAAAGATCATCCAGGCTGAAGTTCCTCTGTGGACCAAGGTCGCCCGCGACAACAACATCAAGGCGGATTGATTCCCCGGCCTTCGCTTCGTGTCAGGCGAAGGCCGTCCCATGCCCTACTCATTGAATCTGTTCGACTTGGCCTCATAATTCAGGATTGCTTCCCTTTCCCATCGAGGCCATTTTGGACGATTTGCAGACCTTGCTCGTGCTGTACGGCGCGTGGCTGGTCTTTTTCAATGTTCTGCTGGAACAAGCCGGACTACCTATTCCGGCGTATCCGCTGCTGGTCGTTTCCGGTGCTCTAGCCGCACAAGGTGAGCTTTCCTGGGCTTGGGTCCTGGTCAGCACCGTTCTTGCCTGCCTGATTGCCGACACGGGCTGGTACGCTGCCGGGCAACGTTACGGCGCAGGCCTGCTGAATACGGTCTGCCGTATCTCGATTTCGCCCGACTCTTGTATACGCCAGACGCAAAAACGCTACCTGCAAGTCGGTCCGCGCTTGCTGTTGATCGCCAAATTCCTCCCCGGCGCCGGAGCGCTCTCCACGGTCATGGCGGGATTCATGGGCACACCCTACTCCCGCTTCCTTGGCTACGACGTGGCGGGCAGCCTTATCTGGAGCGGATCCGCAGTGCTCATCGGCGCGATTTTCCACCGCCTGGTGTCCGAAATACTCACAGCCATCGACCGCTACACTCAAACCGGGCTGCTCTTTCTTGCGGTGATACTGGGTGTTTATGTGCTGTTTCGCATCTTGCAGCGTCGGCTTCTGCTCAAGCGCCTGACCGGGATTCCACGTCTGCCCGCCGAAGAGTTGATGGCCTGGCACAGGCAAGGAAAAAAGGCCCTGCTGCTGGATGTCAGAACCATGGCTCTTGATCCCATTCCAGGCGCGATCCAGGTCGACATCCATGCTCCGCTGGATGGACTGCCAGCGGAAAATCCCGCAGAGCCCATCGTCATCTATTGCTCGTGCCCGAACGAAGTCTCGGCCGCTCTACTGGCCCTGCGTTTACGAGCCGCCGGTTACACGGGAATCTGGGCTTTGTCCGGCGGATACGAAGCATGGCAGAACCTGCAACGGCCCACCGGCGGACCCGCTGCCGGCCAGCCCGACGAACCGGAACAGGCATAGCAGCACGCTCGCCCTTATCGGGCGAGCGAAGACATGCCGCCTGCAGGCGCGCTTCTACAAGCCCAACAATGCGGCGGCATTACCACCGGCCACCGCGCGCAAGCCCTCTCCCGCCAAACCTGCGCTTCTAAGCCAAGCAAGAGGATCCGACTCCCCAACCGGATAATCGCTACCCATGACCAGGCGGTCGAGCCCGACCCTGGCGATCAAAACTTTCAGGACTTCGGGGTCGTACACACAAGTGTCGTAATAGAAGGACCGAAGAAAGTCGCTAGGCGTACGCCCGCCGGTATGACGCACCGTATCGGGCCGGTTCAAGGTATTGCGATCCATCCGGCCCATGTAATGCGCAAAATATCCACCGCCATGGGCCATGACCACTTTCAGATCCGGAAACTTGTGCATGACGCCTTCATAGATCAAGGAAGTCATGCACTTCGTTTCTTCAATCGATTGCCCCAGAGAATTCCATAAGGCGTACTGCTGCAACCAAGGGTCACGCGCACCTTCGGGATGGATCCAGACAGTCACTCCCGCGCCGTGGACTCGTTCCCAGAAAGTCTGATAAATCGGGTCCCCCATATAGACGCCGTTATAACTGGCGGACACATTCGCCACCTTCAAACCCAGCTGGTTCACGCAACGGTTCAACTCCTCCAGGGCCAGTTCTACGCTTTGCAGAGGTAAGACGAAAGAACCCACAAATCGACCTGGATAATCAGCCGCCCACTGCGCCGCCTGGTCATTACAGATTCGGCACAGCTCCAGGTCTTGCCGGGGCGACGCCCATGACGTTCCCTGCAGCACCGTGCTGGAGCTGACCACGCTGATATCGATACCGCGCGCATTCATGTCTTCGATAATGGCCGCAGGATCGTACATACGCGCCATGACCTGCTGTGCTCCGGGGCGAGGCGCACTGACCGGATTCGCACCAAATCCTGTAAATACGGTCTTGTTGGTAGATGCTTTGAAAACCGTTGTTTCCAGCATATGGCAGTGAAAGTCGACCACCGGAGACACAGCAGATGAGGACGCCATCGAGCTTCCTTTCAGTTAGGGTTATTTATTGATCTGAATATTTGCCGTGCGTGCCACATCCGACCACTTCTTCATATCGGCGCTCAGCACCTTGGCCAACTCTGCGCCGGTGCCTCCGGCAGGCGTTACATGCACGCCTTTCATCCGTTCGATAACCTGCGGATTGCGCAGCGCCTGATTCACCTCCTGCTCCAAGCGCTTAAGCACGCTTGCCGGCGTGCCTGCCGGTGCAAAGATTCCCGCCCAATACTGCACTTCCAATTCCGGCAACCCAACTTCCGCAACGGTAGGCACCTCGGGTAGCGACGACAGCCGTTGCGGCGAGGTAACCGCGAGCGCCTTCACCCGGCCACCGGCCAAGCCCGTTGTGGCCGGACCCGTGTCAACCAGGGACATAGGCAGATCACCGCTTGCAATCGCGGTGATTGTTTCGCTCATGCTGCGATACTGGATGAACTCTCCGGGAGTCTTGGTTTGTGCTTTGAACAACTCGGAAGCAAACTGGAATGCCGGGCCCGATCCGCCGGAATTGGCTTTGTCCGGGTTCTGGCGCAGGTACTTGATGAGCTCCGGCAACGAGTTGACGGGCAAGTTCGCGTTCACCAGCAGAACCAGGGGAAAGGTTGCCACCATCGATACCGGGGCGAAATCCTTTTCGGCCGAATACTTCACCTTGGGAGTAAGAATCGGCGTGAATACCATGTTCCCGATAGGGGCCAGCAGCAAGGTGTAGCCATCCGCCGGTGCCTTCGCAACGAAATCCGTGGCGATGATCCCGCCGGCGCCACTCTTGTTTTCCACAATGACAGGTTTACCCAGGCTTGCTCCCAGTTGCTCGGACAACAAACGGGCCAGGGTGTCCATGCCACCTCCTGCGCCTTGCCCCAGGATCAAACGTATAGGTTTATCTGGAAAACTCTGCGCCATCGACAAAGTAGGCAGCAAAGCGCTCGCGACGAATACCGCACTTGAAAAAAAACGAACCAGGAACATTTTCCTCTCCAAGCGTCTGGAAGCCTCTTGAGCCGTTGCTGGCCGCTTCCCATATCAATCAGTCATTGAGATCGCGCGCCCATCGACCTGACGAGCCGCGCATCCGGTCTCACTTCATTCGGGAAGAATGTTGATTTCCTTCACGATTTGCGCCCATTTGGCGTGCTCTTCATTCAGAAAGGCCCCCACCTTTTCCACGTCATAGCCTGAGGCGACGATGGGCCCGATACTGGCTATTTTTTCCGCGACCTTGGGGTCTGACAAAACCGCGTTGAGATCCTTATTGGCGCGCTTCACCACGCTTTCCGGTGTACCCGTGGGCGCCACGATGGCGAACCAGCCCACCATATCGAAGCCCGGCAGCAGTTCGGACAAAGCCGGCACTTGGGGCCATTCAGGCAAGCGCTTGTCGGATGTCGTCGCCAGATAACGCAGCCGCCCTTGCTTGACCAAAGCCGCTGTCGACGCCACGTCGGCCACGATAGCGTCGACATGGCCGCCCATCAGATTTTGTGCGGATACGCCTACCGACACGTAAGGCACCAAATTGGTCTCAGCCTTGGCTCGCGCATTGAAAAGCCGCGCGATCATGCCGCCGAAAGTGCGAGGCCCTTCATTGCCCAACGACAGGGTCCCCGGCGTAGCTTTCGATTTGGCGACCAGATCTTGAATGGTGCGTAGAGGCGAATCATCCTTCACCAAGATGGCAAAGGGACTGCGTGCAACAAAGGCGACCGGCGTGAAATCTTTTTGCGGATCATAGGGAAGCTGTTTGAACAGGAAACTATTGGTGACCAAGGCGGCGGTCGTCGCAAAATAGAAATTGTGGCCATCGGCCGGCGCACGTGCGGCAGCTTGCGCGCCCACCGTGTTTTGTCCGCCAGGCTTGTTCTCTATAACGACGGGCTGCCCCCAACTGCGAGCCAAGTGGTCGGACAACAAACGGGCAATATTGTCCGGCCCCGATCCGGGGGGTTGGGACAACACGAACCTGACAGGCTTGTCAGGCCAGGCTTGCCCTTGGGCGTAGGCCAGCCCATAAGTGGAGCCCAAAGACAGCAAGGCAGTCGTAACGACTAATTTTCCAAAATGTCTTCTTTGCATTTTTGTCTCCTAATGAGTTTTTTGCCGTTGAGGCGTCCCAAGGCAAAAGGGTTCCCCCTTGGGGGCAGCGCCGGCACACAGTCCCAGCGTGGGGGGTATTTCTTTAAGGTGTTTCAAGTGAGCTCGGCCTCTAGCTCAGCCAAGAGCCCGGTCAGTTCTGAAGCAGATGCCGCGGTCCCGTAAACGTAGCGATCGGGTCTTACTATGGCGGCGGAACATTCATTGCGACGGAACCAAGCCGCAAGCACACCCTCTGTTTCGTTCAACTCGTCCCCCAGGCTGATGCGGGTCAGGCCGGCCACCGCCTGCCGGGAGCAAGCAGGGTCTTCGGCAAGCGTTGCATCCAGCACCAGCCACCATCCATTACCCGCCACGTCGTCCAGACGCCTGCGCTTATCACCTTGCCTCAGCCAGGGTTGAGGAAAAATGGTTCCCCGCGCACGGTGGTCCTGCGCTGAGAGCAAACCCTGTTCGAGCCGTGGCAATACGTCCTGGCGCGGGGTATCACGAACCACGCCGCCGCATTCGGCCAGCAACTGCGCATCACGTTCACGCGCGCGGACCTCGTCACGCTCGCAGATCACCGCGCCTATGGCCTTGATGCGCTCCGTCAACTCCTGCACGTGTCGCTTGCGCTCCAAGCCATAGCTGTCCAAAAGTTTTTCCGCGGCATCGCCCCGCACTGCCCCGGTCAACACCGAGGCAAGCTTCCAGCTCAAATTGGCTACGTCGCGTATGCCCTGGCACATGCCCTGCCCAAGGAAAGGCGGCTGCTGATGGGCTGCGTCCCCTGCGATGAATACCCGGTCGCGCCGCCAGCGTTCGGCCACCAGAGCATGAAAGCGATAACTCGCCTGGCGCCATAGCGTGCCGTCCTCTGGTGTCAACCAGCGTGACAACAGTTTCCAGGTTTCCTCGTCCTTGATGACTTGTTGCGGATCCTCATCAGGCTTGAGAGAGATTTCCCAGCGCCTATGATTGCCCGGACCGATCACCATGGTTGACGGCCGCTCGGGTTCGCAATACTGCACGCTGGTAGTGGGCAGTTTTGCGAGCCCGCTCTCATTGACCAGCACGTCCACCACCAGCCAGGGTTCGTCGAACGCCAAGTCTTCAAGCTTGATATCCACCAGATCGCGAACTGTGCTGGACGCACCATCGCAGGCGACCACGTAGCGGGCACGCACCTGCATCGGACTGGAGTCGTCGCTTTTTAGATGCAAGGTGACAAAACCTGCGTGCTGTTCCAGGCCTGTCAGTTCCGTGCCCAGAGACACCGTGGTCGTCTCCAGGCTCTGTACCCGTGCGCGCAGCGCTGCCTCTACCGGCGGTTGGGTAAAAACGTTCGACGGTGTATAGCCCAGAGGATATGGGGGCTCAACCATCGTCAAGCGCTTGATCAGTTGCCCGTCTACCCCGTAATAAACCGAGGGTGTGAAGGGTTCGACAAAAGCGTCGATCTTGTCGACGATTCCCAGTTGCTGGAATACTCGAAGTATCTCGTGGTCGACGGCAACCGCACGCGGCTTCTCATAAACATCGCGCTGGCGATCGCACACAAATACGCTCAAACCCATACCACCCAGCAGTCCGGCTGCCACAGCGCCTGAAGGCCCGAAGCCGACCACTGCCACATCGTAAATAAAATCCTCAACAAGCTGCTTCATAATCAACGCAGTCCCTCGGCAAAATGAATCAGTTTCTGCGCTTGCTTCAAACGCGCCGAAGGTGGCGCGGAAATCCCCCAGTGATCCACACGCCCCGGCGGCCACTTCCAGTCTTCAGGGCGTCCCACCACATAACTGTCGTCGACCTGTTCCACATCTGCCGTGTATTCGATGACAAAGCCGCCCGGACCGACGAAGTAATTAAAAGAGTTGTCGCCAGGCCCATGTCGGCCCGGACCCCATTCGATCGGATAGCCCGCGGCGATCATCCTGCCGCCGCCGCGCATGACGGATTCCAGATCCGGCATGACAAAAGCAATATGGTTCAGGCAATCGTTATCGGCATCGGCCAGGGCGATGCTGTGGTGATCGCCCTTGGGCCGCGTGGGAATGCGCACGAAGGCCATGATCCCGGTCCGGTCCGACAGCCTGAAACCCAGGGCGTTTTCATAAAACGGCAAGGCTGCCGCCACGTCGTGGCTGTTCAAGACTGCGTGCGCCAAGCGGATAGGCTTGTCGGCCTGGCCCGTGGCTAGGCTGCGGCGATCGTCGTCCACCACAAAGCGCAAAATACGGCCTTGCGGGTCGCGCACTATCAGCACGGTGCCGCCGCCGGGTTCATTTAACGCAGCCGGAGCCGCCAGGATGCTGCCGCCCTGCGCCACCACATTGCGCGCAATGACAGACAAAGCATCGTGCGACGCGGCCCGAAACGTCACAGATCGCAGTTCGGATTGTTGTGCCGGGTGCAAGGACAAGAGGTGGCAATCCGCGCCGGTCCCGTGCAGATAAACTGCCTCGCCTACGCGCGCCGCCACATCTAGATTCCATACTTGGGTGTAGAACGCTTCCGCCGCTGCCACATCCTGCAAGCCGATTTCCACGCTTCTCAAGGAAAGAACCAGGGGTTCGGTCATACCAATCTCCAGTCGTAATCATGGGTTGAAGAAACGCCGCGCGCATCTGCTCACGCTTGCCATCAACCCGAAAAAATCCCACGCTTGGCACTGCGTGCCGGCGCTGCCCCCCAAGGGGGCGCCTTTGCCTTGGGGCGGCCCGGCG
>JBEBXA010000073.1:0-20221 GCA_040391825.1 Pigmentiphaga sp. | reverse complement strand
TTCGGCTTGCGTTGCGTTGTTTGCGTCGAGAAAGAAACTATAGCATGGTTCGATTCGCCCGTGCAAGTCAGCCCCCGCTTTTCCCTTAGATATTCGCAAAATAATTCCGCTTTGGCCCGCCCACGGCCCCAGACCCCGGGCCTAGGGGCCGCCCGCCCCACGTCGCCAACGCCCCGCCATCGACCGAATCCCTTGATAACACTAGGCTTACACCGGACGGGTGGGGCCTTTCTGGCACCCCTCTATATATAGAGAGTGGAAAGCGTGGAAAAAAGCCCGACCCTGAAAGATTATTTATGACTGAAGACCGCTTTGCGCTTCGCCACGAAAGCATCCATTCCTTCCTTTTGGTCTTGCGTGCCGAAAAGAGAGTGAAATAGGCGGCGCTCGAACAGCAGGCCTTCACTTAAAGGAGTTTCGTAAGCGCGATTGACCGCTTCCTTCGCCATCATCACCGACGGTAGCGACATAGAGGCGATGACCGTCGCAGCATTGATCGCCTCTTCCAGCAATTTGTCGGCGGCAACCACTCGCGACACCATCCCCACTCGCTCGGCCTCAGCAGCGTCCATCATGCGTCCGCTAAGAATCATGTCCATCGCCTTCGCCTTGCCTACCGCGCGGGGCAGCCTTTGGCTACCGCCAGCACCAGGGATGATGCCCAACTTGATTTCGGGCTGGCCAAACTTGGCGGTATCGGCGGCGATCAAGATATCGCACATCATCGCCAGCTCGCAGCCCCCGCCCAAGGCATAGCCCGCAACCGCGGCGATGACTGGTTTGCGGATGCGCCTCATGGTTTCCCAATTGCGGCTGATGTAGTCGGACTTGAATACGTCCATATAGGACCAATCCTTCATCGCGCCGATATCCGCACCCGCGGCAAACGCCTTTTCGCTACCGGTAATCACCACCGCGCCAATGCCCTCGTCGCCGTCAAATGCCAGCAGGGCCGCGCCCAACTCGTCCATTAAGGCATCGTTGAGCGCATTTAGGGCTTGGGGCCGGTTCAGCGTCAGGAGGCCAACGCGGCCGCGTTGTTCTATCAGTACCAGGGTTTCGCTCACTGCATACTCCTTTGGATCATGACCCCTCGCTTGTTAGCGGAGGCTGTTTCATTGTCTGGCGGCGCTCAAGCGCAGATCTTGCTCTGTCACGCAGCATCTTGTGTATTGCTTCGGCACCGCGCGGCGGGACTCGCATTCCTCTCTATATTAGAGGCACTCTATATAGAGATACAGATAGAAGTTCTTTCCATGGCCCTCCGTTTTGGCGGCAGACCATCCGTCCCGCGCTCCAGAAGGGTCGCGTGCCCCTGCCCTTGATTGATGCCTGGCCCTGATGCCTCTCTACCAGCGGGAAGATTGTGTTTTGCGTTCTACTGGCGCACCATCGCCGCTTTACCGAATGGATGATGGAGTACGGATGAACGACGCGACAAGCGGGCGAATCATCGTGGGCTTACTGCTGGCCGCGGGCCGGGGATCGAGGTTTTCACCCGACGGCAGCAGCAATAAGTTGTTGGCCACCGTGAATGGCGACCCAGTATGCGTATCAAGCGCGAGGGCGCTGCAAGCGGCTTTACCTCGCGTTATTGCGGCCACCGCGCCACGCGCGCCGGCTATTGCCGAAGTGCTGAACCAGGCGGGTTGCGAGGTGCTTATATGCGATCAAGCCGACTCCGGTATGGGTAACACCCTGAGCCAGGCCATCTCGCAAGCGGCAATTAGAGAGGAGGCCGCAGGCAATGCGATGCCCGCCTGGTGCGTCATGCCGGCTGACATGCCCTGGCTGCAAGCCCAAACGGTGACCCGATTGGCGCAAGCCTGGCTGGCACTACCTCTTGCCCAACGTCGGCGAGCCGTGCTGGCGCCCAGTTACCAAGGACAGCGGGGCCATCCCGTCCTGTTCGGTCCTGACTGGACTTCGGAACTATCCGCCTTGCAGGGCGACCAAGGCGCTCGCGCAATTATTCGCGGCCACCTTTCATTAATAGAGGTGGACGACCCCGGCTGCCTCCTGGACGTAGACACGCCATCCGACTTGCTACGCCCCTCCCGCCCCAGTGCCCTAACATAAGGGCCTAGCTACTTGCTCCCAATGCCATGACCGAACCCATTTCCTACCGCCTCGCCCCTAACGATCTGTCGGGCCATCGCTGCACCGTCACCCTGACCATCGCCGAACCCGATCCGAACGGCCAATGCGTCAGCTTGCCGGCCTGGATTCCAGGCAGCTATATGATCCGCGACTTTGCGCGCCAAATAGAGAGCATAGAGGCGCGGGCCTGGGGACGCCGGGTAGAGCTGAACAAGCTGGACAAGGACACCTGGCAGGCGGCGCCATGCCGCGGCCCACTGTTGATTACCTGCGTCATCTACGCCTGGGATCTCTCGGTGCGCGCCGCCCATCTGGACGACACCCACGGGTTTTTCAACGGCACCAGCGTGTTCCTGAGGGCCCATGGCAAGGAACATGAACCCTGCCTGCTGGAGCTTGTTGCCCCAAGTGATAAGTCGTGGAAGGTCTACACCAGCTTGCCCGAAGCCCAAGGCCACCCGCAATCCGCGCCGCGCCACGGCTTCGGCATGTATAGGGCGCCGGACTATGACGCCCTGATCGATCACCCCATTGAAATGGGCACGCCGCAAGTCGCGCACTTCGTGGCGCACGGCGCAGCGCATGAACTGGTATTTACCGGCGACATCCCCCAACTGGACCTGGAACGCATCGTCGAGGACGTCAAGACTATCTGCGAAAAGCAGATTGCATTCTTCGAGCCCCGCAGCCGCCGCGCTCCGTTTCTCGATAGCGCCGACCGCTATGTATTCATGACCATGGTCACTGGAGATGGTTATGGCGGCCTTGAACATCGGGCTTCAACCGCCTTGATGGCCGCACGCGCCAATCTTCCAGTACGCGGCAAACCCGAACAAACCGATGGCTACCGAAGCTTTCTGGGCTTGGTCAGTCACGAATACTTTCATACCTGGAACGTCAAGCGGATCAAACCAGCCGCGTTCGCTCCTTACGACCTCTCGAAAGAGAACCACACCAAGCTGCTGTGGCTGTTTGAGGGCTTCACCTCTTACTACGATGACCTATTCCTGCTTCGTTCCGGACTCATCAGCCAGAACGATTACCTGCGCACCTTGGGCAAGACCATTGCAGCAGTGCATAGCGCCCCGGGTAGGCTGAAGCAATCCGTCGCAGACAGCTCGTTCGATGCCTGGACACGCTATTACCGGCAAGACGAAAACTCGCCCAACGCTTTGGTCAGCTATTACACCAAGGGCTCTCTGGTAGCGCTGGGGCTGGATCTTACGATACGCAATGCCAGCCAGGGCCGACGTAGCCTTGATGATGTCATGCGTTTGCTTTGGACCCGCTATGGCCGCAACTTCTATCGCGGCGCACCCAACGGCGTCGCCGAGGACGCTATGGCTGCCTTGATACTGGAAGCCACAGGTGTCGATGTGGGCGGCTTCCTCAAGCGATATGCATACGGTCGCGCCGACGTGCCGCTGGATGAGTTATTCGCCAAGCAGGAATACCGCTTGATATGGACCGCGCAGTCAGCCCTACCCTCCATGGGGGTAAAGACCAGCAAGCAAGGCGAAGAGCTGCGCCTGAGCACGGTCTACGAGAAAGGCCCTGCCCACAAGGCAGGCTTATCGGCTCACGACATATTGATTGCAATCGACGGCATCCGTGTCCAAGCGACCAACCTGGACAAACTGCTGGCGCGCTATCGCCCGGGGGATACGGTAGTCATTCATGCGTTCCGGCGCGATGAATTGCGCAGCTTCAAGCTCAAGCTGGATGCGCCCGCCCGCACGGAATGCAGCATAGTCCGAGCAGCTTGATCAAGCCAGCAGTGGGGACTACGAGGCCTGCGACCTGACCACATACCGGTGGCGGCGGGGCCAGCGGCATCCCTCTGACGCGCTCCCCAAGCATTGCGAGCCAGGCCCCCGGACGCTGATGCAATCAGCAGACATTATCCTGGTTCACTCCACCCAATCAATCGCAGGCAAACCTTGTTCGATCAGCCACTTATTGGCGCGGGCAAAGTGTCCGCAGCCCATGAAAGGAACGGGCGGACGCATTGCTGATAAAGGCGAAGGATGATTGGCCGTCAGGATCAAATGCCTACCCGTGTCGGGCAGCAATGTCTGCTTGGCCTGCGCATGAGCACCCCACAGCATGAACACCTTGGGCGACGGCTCCTGCGCCACCGCGGCAATAACACTGTCTGTAAAGGCTTCCCAACCTCGACGAGCATGCGAAGCCGGTGCGCCATCCTCTACCGTCAGCACGGTATTGAGCAGCAACACCCCTTGCTTTGCCCAACGCGTGAGGTCGTTATCAAATGACAAGGGGTCCCCCCCGAACTCGGCGGCGATTTCCTTGAAGATGTTGCGCAAACTAGGAGGCCGTTTGAAGCCGGTGGGTACCGAGAACGCCAAACCTTGCGCCTGGCCCGGGCCATGATAAGGATCCTGCCCCAGGATCACCACGCGCGTCGTGGCCGGAGTACTCAGGTCGAGCGCCCGCAGCGGCCGCACCGGATAGATGCTCGCGCCTGCGGCAAGACGGCTCTCGATGAAGGACTCCAGTTGCGCATAGCTTGCAGCGGCCAGCGTGTCGCTTAGCAACTGCCGCCATGCCTTGGGTAACTGATCGACATGAGCTTGCAAAGGCTCGTTCATCGCGTTTGCTGTCTCGGTCGAAAAAAGATCCCTCATGCGAACAGCCTTGCCAACTCCACACCCGGGTCTGGCGCACGCATGAACGCTTCTCCGACCAGAAACGCATGGACCCCATGTTCCCGCATGCGCCGTACTTCGTCCACGCCGAGAATGCCGCTTTCAGTAATGACACGTCGTCCAGCGGGGATTCTGGGCAAGAGGTCTAAGGTGGCATTCAGCGACACCTCGAAAGTCCGCAGATTGCGGTTATTAATGCCCAGCAATGGCGTACGCAGCTCCAGTGCAATATCGAGCTCCGCCGCATCATGCACCTCGACCAGTACATCCATGCCCAGTTCCATGGCCAGGCTTTCCAGATCTCGCAGTTGCGATGGCGCCAAAGCGGCAACAATCAACAAAATGCAGTCGGCCCCCATGGCCCTGGCTTCGACTACCTGATAGGAATCAACGATGAAATCCTTACGCAGCACCGGCAGCGCGCAAGCAGCCCGGGCGCGCCGCATATAGTCGAGCGCGCCCTGGAAAAACTGCACGTCGGTCAATACCGACAAGCAGGCCGCGCCGTGTGCGGCATAAGACCTGGCGATTTCTTCGGGCTGGAAGTCATCGCGCAACAGGCCTTTGGACGGAGAAGCCTTCTTGATCTCGGCGATTACGCCGGATTGCCCTGCAGCCACCTTGGCTTCGATCGCCTGGGCAAAGCCTCGCACGTCTTGGCGCGCTGCGGCTTCGCGCCGCAGTTCTGCCTCGCTACGCAGCAAACGCGCGGTTGCTACTTCTTCTACTTTTACGTCCAGAATGCGCTTGAGGATGTCGCTCATGAGTGGTACCTAATGAATTCAGCAACCCTTACATATGAAGAGTTCAAGATGACGCCGCTTGGCGGGTGAAGGTGACGAACTGGTCGAGCTTGGCGCGAGCCGCGCCGCTGGCAATCGATTCGAAAGCCTTGCGGATACCATCCGCCACCGAGGTCGCGGCATTCCCCGCGTAAATAGCCAAGCCCGCATTGAATGCAACGATATCGCGAGCCGCCCCCGGTATATTGCCCAGGGCTTCAAGGATCAGGTCCCGGGACTCATCCCGATTGCCAACCTTGATGCTGCGATTCGATACCATTTGCAGGCCAAAATCTTCCGGGTGAATTTCATACTCACTCACCACGCCTTCATGCAACTCACCCACCAGGGTAGCCGCGCCCAGTGAAGCCTCGTCCATCCCGTCTTTACCGTAGACGACCAACACGTGCTTGGAACCCAAGCGTTCCAGTACCCGTACCTGAATACCCACCAAATCAGGATGGAACACGCCCATCAACTGGTTGGCGGCATTGGCCGGGTTCGTGAGCGGCCCCAGCAGGTTGAAGATGGTGCGCACAGCCAGTTCCTTGCGGATGGCGGCGATATTCTTCATGGCGCTGTGATGAGTAGGGGCAAACATAAAGCCGATGCCGGTGGCGTCGATGCAATCGGCCACGGCCGCTGACGGCAGCGTGATATTCGCTCCCAGCGACTCCAGCACATCGGCGCTGCCCGACGAGGACGAAACACCCCGGTTGCCATGCTTGGCGATACGCGCGCCTGCACCTGCCGCCACGAACATCGCCGCAGTGGAAATGTTGAATGTGTGGGAACCGTCGCCGCCAGTCCCGGCCAAATCGACCAGGCTATCGGTATTTTTTACCTTCACGGTATCGGCGAATTCACGCATGACCTCAGCCGCAGCAGTAATTTCGCCTATGGTTTCCTTTTTAACGCGCAAACCCATGATCAGGGCCGCAGCCGTAGCGGGCGCCATCTCACCCCGCATCAACATACGCATCAAGGACAGCATCTCGTCATGGAAGATTTCGCGGTGTTCGATGCAACGCACCAGCGCTTCAGTAGGGGTAATGGGCACCAGTATCTCCTGGGGAAATTTGAGTAGCTGATTCATGCTTGCATACGCAGAAAGTTACGTAATAAATCGTGGCCATGCTCGCTCAGCACAGACTCCGGATGAAACTGAACCCCGCACACAGGCAAGCTGCGGTGGCGCACTCCCATGATTTCGCCGTCATCTGTTTCAGCCGTAACTTCCAGGCAATCGGGCAGGCTGGCGCGCTCTATCGCCAAGGAGTGATAGCGGGTAACCGTATACGGCGACGGCAAACCTTCGAACACATCACTGCCTGAATGAGTAATCGCCGACGTCTTCCCGTGCATTATCTGCCGCGCCCGGACGATTTTGCCACCGAATGCGGCGCCGATGGCTTGATGCCCCAGACAAACGCCCAAAATCGGCACGCGCCCCGCCCACGCCTGGATCAAGGGCACCGAAATGCCCGCCTCCGCTGGCGAGCGCGGCCCGGGGGATATGCAGATGTGGTCGGGCGCCAGCGCTGCGACCTGATCGAGCGTGATCTGGTCATTGCGCATAACGCGCACGTCCGCACCCAACTCGCCGAAGTACTGGACGATGTTGTAGGTAAAGGAATCGTAGTTATCGATCATCAGGAGCATTTGCTCTACCTTTGATGTAAGGGTGTCGTGTGGATTCAGAGGCCGCCTGCGCCGCCCTCCGAAAGGGCGGCCTGGCGGCGAAAAACATTCAGACCGGATCGTCCAGCCCCATCTGCACTTGCTCGGCCGCACGCAGTACAGCGCGCGCCTTGGCCTCGGTTTCCAACCATTCCTTGTTCGGGTCGGAATCCGCCACCACGCCTGCAGCAGCCTGCACATACAGAATGCCGTTCTTAATCACACCCGTACGAATCGCAATGGCCAGATCCATTTCACCGCCATAGCTGAGATAGCCTGCCGCCCCGGCGTAGACGCAGCGGCGCACAGGTTCGAGCTCATCTATCAGTTCAAGGGCCCGCACTTTGGGGGCGCCCGACAAAGTCCCCGCCGGGAAGGTCGCCCGCAGTACATCCATCGATGTCATACCCGGACGCAAGGTGCCAGTGACGTTGGACACCAGATGCATCACGTGCGAGTACCGCTCGATAGCCAGTTGATCGGTCACAACGACAGAGCCGATCTCGGCGATACGGCCGACATCGTTGCGAGCCAGATCGATCAACATGACGTGCTCGGCGATTTCCTTGGGGTCGGCCCGCAGTTCCTCGGCCAAGGCCAGGTCTTCTTCTGGCGTGGAGCCACGGGGGCGCGTACCTGCCAAGGGACGTATCGTTACCTTGCTGCGTGGTTCGCCCTGCTCGACCACCGACTCTTGTCTGACCAGGATTTCGGGCGACGAACCCACAACGTGAAAATCCCCGAAATTCCAGAAGTACATATAAGGCGAGGGATTAAGCGAGCGCAAAGCGCGGTACAAGGAAAGCGGCGAATCGCGAAAGGGCTTGGCGATCACCTGCCCCACCTGGACCTGCATCAGGTCTCCGGCGGCGATGTATTCCTTGGCCCGCGCCACGGCAGCCAGATAGTCATCCTTCTTGAAGTCACGGCGGGACTCGGTCGCCATGCTGGCCTGGCTATAGGGAATGTCGACAGGTTTGCGCAACTGCGTACGCAGCGCCAGCAGGCGGGTGCGGGCGCGGGAATAGGCCTCGCGCTGGCTGGGGTCGGCATAAACCACCAGATACAGACGTCCACTCAAGTTGTCGATGATGGCCAATTCGTCGATCAACAGCAGCAGCATATCCGGCACTGGGCTGCCCATTCCTGCTGGATCGGGCTTGGTGCAAGGCCCGAGGCGCGGCTCGATGTGGCGCACCATGTCGTAGCCGAAATAACCCGCCAGCCCGCCTACGAATCGGGGCATGCCCGGCCGCAACGCCACTTTGAAACGCTTCTGGTATTCACTGATGAAAGTCAGAGGATCGCCCACATGGGTTTCCACGACCTGATCATCGGTCACGACTTCGGTCACGTTGCCATGGGTGCGGATAAAGCTGCGTGCGGGCAAGCCGATAAAGGAATAGCGGCCGAAGCGCTCGCCTCCTACTACCGACTCCATCAGGCAGCTCATGGCACCGTTCTGCGGGCCGCTTTGCGCCAACTTCAAGTACAAAGCCAGGGGCGTATCCAGATCCGCATAGGTTTCGGAGACCAGTGGAATACGGTTGTAACCTTGGGCGGCCAATGCCTGGAATTCAACTTCAGTCATGCTTACCTCATCGAGGAATGGTCGGGAGCGCTGTATTTCCACCAGGGAAACATGTCCGGAACATTCAGAGGCAAACAAACCGCACCCCTCCTGTCCAGACAGGACACGGGCGGGGAGATTCGAAACTGGGGGTCTTAAGTGGCCGAGACTAGCGCGAAGCTGTTCGGCCGGGGAGAATCACCACCACCCGGCAGACGAACGCCACCAACGCCAGCAGGCGAAGGGTTGAGCGAAGGACTGGGTGATGGCAAGCATCTTGGGAAAGATAAACCTGAAAACTTATGAAAATGCCGAAGGCGACACCGTCTTCGACAGTAGCTGAGACTGCGCTATCCACCGCGCGGCCTCGACCAGCGTGCCAACTATACCATCGGCTTCTATCGAATGCACGTCCCGCCCTTCGTTATAGCCATACGGCACCAGCAGCACACGGCAGCCGGCAGCCTTGCCCGAAGAAGCGTCGTTCATGGAATCGCCGATCACCACCGCTTCAGCCGGGGACACTCCCAACAACTGGCAAGCATGCAGCATGGGCATGGGGTCCGGCTTTTTCCGCGCTACGCTGTCGCCACTGACCACCGCATCGAAAAACGCACGCAAACCTATCCTTTCCAGCAAAGGCGTCACGAACTCCTCGGACTTATTGGTGACCACGGCTACCAGCAGGCCTTGCTCGCGCATGGCACGCAGCCCGTCGAGTACGCCATCGAATATCCGGGCTTTTTCACCGTTGACCAAGTGATAGGCTTGTTTGAACACGGCCAGCGCAAGGTCGAACTTCTCTGGCTCGACTTGTCCGTCCAGGTTTCCCGACAGAGCCCGGTGCACCAGATTCTCAATGCCTTTGCCCACAAAAGTGGCAATGACGTTTTCCCGCAAGGGCGACAAACCCATTTCCACGCGCATCACGTTGGCTGCATGCGCCAGATCGGGCACCGAGTCGATCAGGGTGCCGTCCAGGTCGATAAGAGCTGCTCGAAAAGCCATTCCACACTCCTTGCGGCGCCCTCAGGCGTAGCTCGCGTCGCCCTTGGCGATTTGCATGCGCAGGTCTTTGATGACGGCAGCATAGTCGGGCTTGCCGAAAATGGCCGAACCGGCCACAAACGTATCCGCCCCAGCCGCTCGGATCTCGGCAATATTATCGACTTTCACCCCGCCATCGACTTCCAGCAGGATATTACGGCCAGTCTCAGCACGATGTTGTTCGATGCGGGCGCGAGCCTGGCGCAGCTTGCCTAGCGTTGACGGCAAAAAGCTCTGTCCCCCAAAACCGGGGTTGACCGACATCAGCAGCACCACGTCCAGCTTGTCCATGACATGGTCCATCCAGTCCAGCGGCGTAGCGGGATTGAACACCAGCCCGGCCTGACAGCCATGTTCGTGGATGAGCGCCAAAGTGCGGTCGACGTGGCGGGAAGCATCCGGATGGAAGGTAATGACATTGGCGCCCGCCTTGGCGAACATCGGAATCAAGGCATCCACCGGCTCAACCATCAGGTGCACGTCGATCGGCACTTGTACATGCGGGCGGATCGCTTCGCATACCATAGGGCCTATGGTCAAATTTGGAACGTAATGGTTGTCCATCACGTCAAAGTGTATCCAATCCGCACCGGCGGCAACAACGTTGCGGACCTCTTCGCCCAGTCGGGCGAAATCGGCGGATAGAATGCTGGGAGCGATGCGGGCAGAAGTCTGCCCGGAAGACTTATCGGTTGGCATAAGGTTTTCCTACAAGGACGGCGCGCCGGATGGGTGTCGTTCAGACAAAAGGCAAACGGCCCCGATTCGGTCATGATGCATCGCATTGTATGAAGTTTGTCGCATCCACATGGCACACGCATGAAATCTCACGAATTGACGGTTACCGTCCAGCCCCGCTACATGGCCGATCAGTCTGACCCGGCCGACCAGCAATATGTTTTTGCGTACACCATCCGCATTACGAATATCGGCAGCGAACCGGCCCAGTTGATCAGCCGCCACTGGGTCATCACCGATGGCAACCAGCAGCAGCAAGAAGTCCGGGGTTTGGGTGTAGTAGGTCAGCAGCCCTTGTTGCAACCCGGTGAAAGCTTCGAATACACCAGCGGCTGCCCGCTGACCACGCCGGTCGGCACCATGCGCGGCACCTACCACTGCGTAGGCGACAACGGCTTGCCCTTCGAGGTCGATATTCCCGAATTCGTACTGGCCATGCCGCGCACCTTGCACTAAACCCCGGCAGCCCCGGGCCATCCGTTCAGATACTCAGATGAACATCCGTCGGGCAAGCGCCAAAGGCGTTGCCAGCAGGAGCAATAACATAATGTCCGTTCGCGAAGTCATTGCGAAAAAAAAGCACTCTTTTTCTTCATCACGTTCGCTCGTGCTGGGCAGCTTGGCTGCTTTGCTGGTGGCCGCGTGTTCACATGCTCCGGCTCCCTCTCCGGCTGGACCTGAGCCCGGTGGCCCGACTGCCCCTGGTTCGATGCCGGGCACGCCCCCGCCATCGCATATTCCCGGCGCCGCGCCCCCGCCCCCTGCACCGCTACCCACCAGCCCAACGGCCAAGCCCCTGCCCGCGCCCGTCTCACGCCCGGCGAATCGTCCACCGCTTGAACACAACAAGAACTTCAGCCGCGTCGCGTGGAACCAGTTGCCCGGCTGGCAGACCGATCAACTCAACAACGCCTGGGCCGCTTTCCTGGAAAACTGCCGTTCAGTCATGTTGCGCACGGGTAAAACGGCAGCCTTGACCGCCCCGGCTACCGTCGATGCTTATGCATGGCAAAAAACCTGCGTGGCGGCACGCGAATTGCCCGCCGCGCCCGAAGCCGGACAAGTGAGGACCTTTCTCGAAAAATGGCTGCAACCCTGGGTGGTACGCGGCGCCAACGGAGAAGCGGCCACCAGCGTGGCGACTGGCTACTACGAGCCGCTGGTTCATGCTTCGCGCGAAAGAGGAGGCGATTTTCAGTGGCCTCTTTATGCAGTCCCCGCTGACTTGCTGACCATAGACCTGGGTTCGCTTTATCCAGAGCTCACAGGTAAACGGGTACGGGGCAAACTGGACGGCAAACGGGTGGTTCCCTACGACACCCGCTCGGAAATCGATCTTCCCGAGCGGCAGCCTCCCGCCATCGTCTGGGTTAACGACCCGGTCGATGCCTTTTTCCTGCAGGTCCAGGGTACGGGCCGTGCCAATCTGGACGCCGGAGCAGGCGCCGGTGGCACCGTTCGCCTAGCTTATGCCGACCATAACGGACACCCTTATGTTTCAATCGGCAAGTGGTTGATCGACAAAGGAGAAATGACGATTGCCCAGGCGTCCATGCAGGGAATTCGCAACTGGGCTCGCCGCAACCCGAACCGGGTCAAGGAAATGCTCAACGCCAACCCAGCCGTGGTGTTTTTCCGCGAAGAAGTTGTCACCAACGCCGAAGAAGGTCCTCGCGGCGCTTTCGGGGTAGCACTGACCGCCCAGCGCTCGATTGCCGTCGACCCAGCCATCGTCCCCTTGGGCAGCCCGGTATTCCTGGCCACGACTCAGCCGAACTCGAAACTGCCCATGAACCACTTGATGTTGGCGCAAGACACCGGCTCGGCTATCAAAGGGCCGGCACGGGCCGATGTGTTCTGGGGCTATGGGGATGAGGCCGGAGAGCGCGCAGGCAGGATGAAGCAAGCCAGCCGCATGTGGGTACTTTGGCCCAAAGGTGAAGGCGCACCCGCCCCTGCGGCGCGTTAAGCGATGCGGCCACGCTGCACGCGGGTTTGGCAGCCTGGCATGCAGCGTGAGCTGAATCAGCCCTTGCCCATCGCATCAAGCCGTTGCTTGAGCTGCTCGACCGGGATGGCGCCACCTACCCGGGTGTCATCGCCGAAAATAATCGTTGGCGTGCCGGTTACTCTCAGCTTCTTGCCCAACTCCAGCACTTGCTGGATGGGCGCATCGCAATTGCCCGCTTTGGGGGTTTTGCCGCGCAACATCCAATCATCCCACGCCTTTCCTTGATCCGAAGCACACCACACGGCTTTGGACTTCACCGTGGAATCAGGCGACAGAATCGGATACAAGAAAGTATAGATGGTGACGTTGTCGATACCTTCCATAGAGCGCCGCAGTTGCTTGCAATAACCGCAGTTCGGATCCTCGAACAAGGCCACCTTGCGCGCACCGTTGCCACGCACCTGCTTGATCGCGTGAGCCAGCGGTAGCTCTTCGAACTTCACCGCCTGCAGCTTCTCAATGCGTTCGCGCGTAACGTTCTTGCGGGTCTTCGCGTCGATCAGGTTGCCATCAAGCAAAAAAGTGACTTTTTCATCGGTATAGACCAATTCCGAACCGACGCGAACTTCATACAAACCGTAAGGCGTACGGCTAATACCTTCTATGGCCACCGCGCCAAAACGCTCGATAAAAAGCTTGCGAACACCTTCTTCGCCCGCCGACGTTGCGCTCTGCTTGGCTGGCGCTTGCGCCCAGACACCGGCTGCCGGCAACACACTCAGCAGCGCGGCCAAAGCCACAGAAACCACCATGCCACCCTTCATTTTTACTCCTTGTACATGCTGCGCACACATCTGACCGATCTATATCAGACGTCGTAACGACTCGTAAGATTCAGCGTTTATTGTCCCACGTCAGCGGGGTACACTGCCAGGCACAGCGGCGCAGGCACCACAAGGTGCACGATTTCGCAAGAACCCTCCGCTTCCCGTACGAGTGGAAAACGCGTTCTTGCAGCGCTGCTGCGCGCCTCCCGGCGCCCTTGCCTCGGACGGCAACATCATTCGCCAAGCAACACCGCGAATGCCGCTTCGATTCATCGCAACTCGAACTGCCTGCGGCCATCGCATCGCGCCCGTGCCGCTGCGGTGGCGTCACTTACGCAATTGCGCAGGCCTTCGCTCACACTCCAGGAGAAAAATTGATGTTTCAGACCAGACGTCTCGCCGCCCTTGCCGCTTTGCTCGCCACCCAGGCGGTCTGGGCGCAGGCACCGATGAAAACCGATGGTCAATGGCGAGGGTCCGTCGACGCAGGCGCCAGCTTCGCCTCGGGCAACACCGACTCCACTTCCGTCAACGTCAGCGCCAAAGGCGGCCGTGCCACCGACAACGACAAACTCGACTTCTACCTGACCACCCTGTACGGCATCAAGAAGTCCGATGGCGAACGCAACGAAACAGCCAATCTTTGGCGCGCCGGCGGCAAATACGATCGCAACCTCAACTCGCAGGTGTTCAGTTTCGGCTCGCTGGATTTCGAACACGACAAGTTGCAAGAACTGGATTTGCGGGGCGTTGCAGCCGGAGGCCTGGGCTACCACGTGCGTAAGAGCGAGAACACTACCTTCGACGTTTTTTCCGGCCTGGCTTACAACCATGAAAGGTTCACGGGGGAAACCCGAAACTCAGTCGAACTGCTGATAGGCGAAGAGTCGGCACACAAGCTGACTGACACCACCTCGTTCAACCAGCGGCTAGCCATCTACCCCAACCTTAGCGAAAGCGGTGAATTCCGGGCCCAATTCGATGCAGGCTTCACGACTGCCATCAGCAAGAAAATCGATCTGAAATTGACACTCTCGAACCGATACCAGAGCAACCCCTTGCCTGGAATCAAGAAGACAGACACGCTGTTCCTCACCAGCATCGGCTACCGCTTTGGCGCCGACTAAAAGGCTAGGCAGCTAAACCCGCCTCAAGAACCCGAAGCCGCGTCAACCAAGGCGCGCTTCAGGAAAGGCAGGCGGTCCACCGCATTCAGGCCGGTGTTGCGCAACCATGCCACAGGCGCCGCCTGCGTATCGAACAAACGATAAAGTCCGTCGGTAACCAGACGCATAGCCAGCAATGGCTCGGCGCGCCTGCGTTGATAGCGCCGCAATACCCGCGCATCAGTCACGTCGCGAAAGGACTCCCGCTCTGCCAACGTTTGCGCAAGCACGCTCACATCGCTCAAGCCAAGATTGAGCCCCTGCCCCGCCAGGGGATGAATGACGTGGGCCGCATCGCCCACCAGAACTACACCGGCGCCAAACAAGTGCTCGCTATTCTGCAAAATCAAGGGAAAACCAAAAAGGCGACTGCGCACGCTCAAGCTACCCAAGCGCCCATCCGTAGCTTGCAGCAGCCGCGCGTCCAAGGCGGCGGCCTGCTCACTTTCGCCCAGTGCCAGCAGTGCCCGGGCCTGCGCCACCGGCATTGACCACACCATCGACACCTGGGGGCCATCGACCGTGTCCGGCATAGGCAAGAGAGCCAGTATGCCGTCTGGTGTGAACCACTGGCAGGCACAGCCCTGATGCGGCAGACTTGCGTTCAGATGCACGACCAAACCCATCGCATGGTAGTCGGATCGGGTCACCGCCAGCCGGGCCGCCGAACGCAAGGCCGAATCCGCACCATCGGCGGCAATCGCCAAGGAAGCCCGCAGTGCCTTGCCTGCCGTCGTATGTAAAGTCATGCCAGAACCGTCGGCGTTGTGGTCCAAGGATGTGAAACCTTCGGTCGTCCACGGCACACCCGCCCATTGCACCGCCTGGCGCAACACACGCTCCAACTCACGGGATTCGACTATCCACGCCAAATGATCTGTGCCCCCCTGCCACGCCGATAACTGCAATTGCGCTGGCCCGGCTGACCGGCGGCCCTTTGCCGCGGTGTCACCCACGATATCCATGGTTCTGACACCACAAACACGCTCAGCGGGCAAACTGTCCCAGATCCCCAGTTGCACCAAGAAATCCCGGCTGGCCGGGGAAATGGCGTAGACCCGGGGATCGAATACATCCGCCTGCAGCGGCGCCAAGGGTTCACGCGGACCCAGCAGCGACACCCGCAGCCCCTGACGCGCAAGCGCCAACGCAGCGGCGAGGCCAACGATGCCAGCCCCGACAATAAGAATTTCAGACGAAGAAGAATGATTCATAGATACACCCGGCAAGACATTGCCAGTGTACCGCCCGGGGGTTCAAGCCTCGGGCGGCGGGGACTTGAGCAGCGTGTAGTAGAGCTTGAGTATCTTCTGCCCGACTGTCACGCGCTGGTTGCTCGGGCAGGGAAAGCGCAAGACGACGTCGACACGCTTGGCATCGACCGGCTCGATCAATGCCAGTGGCTGGCTGGCCGGCAGGGCAATCAAGTACGCGCCTTCGATATGACGGAAATGGGCATCGGCCTGTTCGATCCATGGGGTGCAAATCGTCATGCCAGCCTGCAACAGGCGCGCTTGCGCAGCCGCGATATCATCGCCCGGATCCAGTGGCACATGCACCGACTCCAGCACGAAACTACCCATGGCCGACGATTTACGCACCGGGTTGAGCAGCAGCAACATATTCGGAAATTCGTAGGTCCGACCTGTGACATAACCCGAGGCGGAATGCTCAAGCAAGGTCGTGGTCAGCAGGTCGATCACCAGCACCTCACCCTTCATGCCATTGATTTCGATGATATCGCCGACCGCATAGGGCTTCTGGGTCGCCCGCATCAGCGAGCCAAGCGCACTCATCACGAACTCTTTGCTGGCAATGGCGACTGCCGCAGCCAGAGCCGCTACCGACAGTGCGAAGTGCCGCAACTGACCGCCCCAGATGAACAGGAGCAGCAGCATCGTCACCCCGGCGGCAACGTTGCGCACAGCCAGGTACGCGGTGCGACGCTCTTCGTTGGAGCCCGACCCCTTTCCCCGGTAGTAACGGGTGGCCGCCCGGCTAACCAACATGGCCGTGATCAGCACCAGGACTGAAACAACCAATTGACCAGGCGTATCAGAAGCCGTGAACCAGCCCTGGAATTTAGACCAGAACGATAGAAGTGAGTCCATAGAGACCAAAAGCGCCTTTAGGGCATAACGGGCGTCATTCTACAGCGCATAGCCTCGCCACAAGCGCAAATGCATCCTACCGTGCCGCACCCCGATAGCCAGCGCATAAACGTTCCAGCTCGGCGCCCTGTGCCGCCCCGTCGCCCTTGAGAAAGGCAAACACATAGCGATCGGGCCGAACCAGCACCGCATCGGCCCCGGCTTGCGCCAACATCGCTTCCAGTATGCCGTCGCAATCCCGTATCACGTCATTATTGTCAGTATCAAGGTCGGCACATTGAAGGAAATCATCTTCGCGGGCAATAAGCTGTATATGCCTGACTCCCAACAAGCGGCAACTCCGCTCGACGGCTTCGCAGACAGGTGCTCCGGCCCATGACAAGAAGGCGAACCCGGAGCCCAGCGCCACATCGAGTAATTGACGTGTACCCCCGGGCCACTCCATCCGAGGTTGCGGCAACAGTTGCCCAGCCCGTACTTGCGCCCCAGGGGTCTGATCAGGCAGAAAAAATCCCTGATTGAAGCGCGGCTTAGGCTTGAACTTGAGCTGCAGTACGTAATCTCGCGCGGGTCGGTACAAGCTGCACAGGGCCAAGGCCCACTGCGCGGCCATCGCACCCAGCTTCGATTTCGGCTGCATGTAACGACCGATCAGGATCGCCATCTTGATCAGTGCCCACGCATGCGGCTTACGTTCGACTTCGTAGGTATCCAGCAGTTGCACCCCACTTTCGCCACGCGTCACCGCCGCCAGCTTCCAAGCAAGATTAGCAGCGTCGCGTACCCCGCTGTTCATCCCCTGTCCGGCAAAGGGCGGGGTCAGATGCGCGGCGTCGCCGGCCAGAAATACACGCCCATCCTGCCAACGCTCGGCAATACGCGCATGGAAGGTGTAAACCACCTTACGCGCCAGCTCCAGCTCAGCATCGGAGGGCTCTCGCTCGCGTATCCACTGGCGCAAACGGGCATCGTCCAACACATACTCTGCCGTTTCGCCTTCTTTCAACATGAATTCGTAACGTACCGTGCCCTCTGGCCCCGGCAAGCGAATAGCCGGGCGCGCAGGGTCGCAATAAGTACGTGTGTGCCGAAACGGTTCTTTGCGATTGAGCATATCCACGATCAACCACTTTTCAGCGAAAGTATTACCGGACAAAGTAATACCCAGCTGCTCGCGCACCCCGCTTCGTCCTCCATCGCACGCCACCAGCCAGTCACAAGAAAAAACCAGCGGCTCACCCTTGCAATCAACTTCCAGCGTGACTTGCTTGTCGTCCTGCGTAAAGCGCTTGAGATCGTGATCGAAGCGCACTTCCACCTGTCCAAAGCGTCGCAAACCCTCGTTCAGTTGCTTCACCAGCACGGCCTGCCTGAAGGCATTGCGCTTGGGATAGCCGTACTCGGTGGACGTGGGCTCTACCCGCGCGAACTCTTTGCCTGACCAGGAAAAATAATGCACCCCATAACCCTGCACTATCTGGGGCAGAGCTTGATCGATCAAACCCACCATCTGCAGCGTACGCAGGCTCTCGTCGTCGATGGAAACCGCGCGAGGTTCGTCGACGGTGCTGGCGTTGCGCTCCAGCACCAGGGTGGACACGCCGTAGCCCCCCAACAAATTGGCCAAGGCCAAGCCGGTAGGGCCAGTGCCGACAATAATCACAGGAAAGTGCTGCGTGGAATTCATGCTGCCTCTATTTTTTATTACGCGCCCGCAGGCGTTCTTCTTCAAGTCTCGACTCAATGGTTCCGGCCGTCATGAAAAGGCGAGACAAAATTTGTTGGCGACGCGCCGCCGATAACTCGCTAACCGGCATTACTACGCTCAGGCTGCCCAGCACGCGGCTACCGTCCATCAGCGGCACGGCCAAGCCTCCGATACCGGCATCGACTTCGCTGTGCGTAACGCAAAAGCGCTCTTTCTTCATCGGCGCCAGGGCTTGCAACAGGCCATCCAAGGTGTCGGGCAAGCCCGCCGCCGCCATCACCTCGCTATCGCGATCCCACAAGCGCTGTAATTCAGCGTCGGACAACTGGGCCAGAATGACCCGCGAAGTCGCCCCGCGATATAAAGGCATTGCCCGCCCCCGCTCATAGCTCACGGGAGTTTCGTCGCCCGGCGGTACTTCCTGGTGTATGCACAGCACCTTGCTGGCATGAACGCGACACAGCAACACCACCCCGCCACTGTCTTGCGACAGCCGGCGCAGCAGCGTCCCGGAAGCAAGCAAAAGCGGGTCGGCCAGGCGGATCTGACGATCCAACTCAACAATAAGCGGACCTAAGACATAGCCACGCCCAGCAACCCGCTCCAGCATCCCTGCGCCTTCCAACGCCGCCAGATCGCGATAGATACTTGCGCGCGAAACGCCCAGTTCCTTCATCAACTCGGCCGGCTTGCGTACCGGATGCTCCAAGTCAAAGGAAGCAAGAATACGCAGCACCCTGTGGTCAACGGACACGCCAGGCCTTAATCGCGCATGATCGCTTTGCCCCACAGATTGAGCGTACGTTCTTCGTGCACCCATATCCCTGCGGGGCGATCAGCCTCACACACTTCGATTTCAGCGGAAATTTCCGCAAGATTGCCGTCGGGATCTCGCACCATGAAGAAGACGTCGTTACCGGGGCCGTGGCGGCCTATACCCCACACAATAACTTCACGAATAGAAGCCATGTGATCGCCCCATACCCGCATATCGGCCCAGGAGCCGGTCTCAAACGAAAGATGATCGAAGCACTGCACAGGCGCGCGAAACAGAGCCAATGCGTGGTGCAAGGATTCCGTGCGCAAGAAGCAGGCGCGCAGCGTGCCTTCTTCATCCTCGACCCTGTCCGACAGCGTAAAACCCAAAGTGTCTTGATAGAAAGCCAGCATCGGCGCGGGATCCTGGGTCCGGATTGCGAAGTGCTGCAGGTGAGCGGGTGGGAGATCCGCAGTGGGTGCGATGTTTTCCAGCGCAGCCGGTTGCAGGGCGAGTACGACCGTGTTGCCATCCGGATCGCGTACCGCTACCACATCGACACATGCCACAGGCAAAGCGGGAACATCAACTTTTGCAGCCGCCGGCAGTTGGGCCAGAAAAGCCGCCCAAGGCTCGGCGTCGGTGAACGCGAACATGGCGTAGGCCAATTGGTTGGCCGGCCCTTCCGACAAAACCAACATGCGGCCGGGCGCTGCGCACAACCAGGTTTGCCCCAGGCGCTGCGCTTGCAGGTCATGGGTGCGAGCGTAAAAGTCGGCCAGTTTTTGCGGGTCTGGCGAGGTCAAGTGCAAGTGATGTAGCGAAGCGCCTAATTCCATGATCGTTCCAACGAAGAGATCTCAGTGGGATGAACTATCGGGGCTAAGAGAGTTGGCGTCAACGCAATTTCTCATATGTTGAGACGAAAATGGCAAGCTTGTGCGGCATCGGCGGGTTGGCTCAGGTTCGCCCTGGGGCGGTTCGCTGCGCGGAGTTGTTCTGTTGCTCCGTAGTTAGCGGCATATCTGGGTCCGTCTTTGCGCTCAGTTTGCTTACTTTTTTATGGTGGTTGGAGTTCTTAAGTCAGGCCGTTGTGTGGCCCCGTTGCCGGCGGC
>JBEBXA010000072.1:0-20229 GCA_040391825.1 Pigmentiphaga sp. | reverse complement strand
AATTACCGGCACGATGAAATCGAAGGCGAAACGATAGCGACGACCTTCAGGAACAAAGCCTACGATGGCCGAGTGGAGCTTGAGCATTATCCTGTGGCGGGGTTGCGCGGCATCGTTGGCGCGCAAACGACGCGGCGCGATTTCAGCGCCGTTGGCGAAGAGGCCTATGTCATGCCTACGGTAACCAACAACCATGGCTTGTTCATGCTTGAAGAATATACCTTGGGCGCTTGGCGTTTCGAGGCCGGCCTGAGGCATGAATGGCAGAAAATCAGCGCCGAAGGCGGCTTGCCTGATACGCAACACAGCGGAACGTCGATGTCTGTGGGAAGCGTATGGAAGTTCGCGCCGCAGTATTCGTTGGGGATGTCCTTGTCGCGCTCGCAGCGTTTGCCTACGGCCGAAGAGCTCTATGCCAACGGATTGCATCTGGCAACCAGCACCTTTGAGCGAGGCAATGCCGATCTCAAGAAAGAAACCTCGAATAATATTGATCTGACGTTTCGAAAGTATTCAGGCCCGACGACTTTTTCGCTTAGTGTGTTTCGCAATAGGGTCAACAATTTCATCTACGGCCGCACGCTCGATACCTACCAAAATCTGCAACTGATCGACTATTCACAAAGCGATGCCACTTTTACTGGAATGGAAGGAAAGCTGCGCCACCAGATCGACAAGATTTTCGGAGTGACCCTGTTCGGCGATCTTGTTCGGGCCAAGCTTGACGATGGCGGCGGTAATTTGCCTCGTATTCCTGCAAGCAGGGCAGGTATACGGTTTGATGGCAATTGGAATTCATGGAATGGCGAGGTGGAGTGGTCTCGCACCGCGCGCCAGAACAAAGTTGCAGCTTTCGAAACGGAAACAGCCGGCTATAGCATGTTGAACGTGGGTATAGGCTACAACGGTCGTCTCGCTGATAGCCGCTACCAACTCTATTTGCGGGCCAACAATTTGGGCAATAAGCTGGCCTACAGCCATACCTCATTCATCAAAAACTCAGCACCGCTGATCGGCCGCAATGTCGTAGTGGGTGTGCGCCTGTCGTTCTGATTGTTACAGTCTCGGTGTTAGCCGAGGGCTAAGCTGGCTTGGCACTTATCAACTTCTCAAAAGGGGTTTGACATGGATCAGGCTGTAAAACGTTCTGCTTCGGGTGGCTCATCGACTTTCTCGCTGGATGTGTCTGCCATTCGGGCAAAGGCCCGCAAGCATCTGGACGATGGAGCGGTAACCGAAAGCTACGATGCGGATCGCCAGACGGTATTGAAGATGCTGAATGACTCACTGGCGACTGAACTGGTCTGTGTGCTGCGCTATAAGCGCCACCACTTTATGGCCAAAGGCATTAATGCGGACCCGGTCGCTGCCGAGTTCGCTGCACATGCCGCCGAAGAACTGGGGCATGCCGACCTCTTGGCGCATCGCATTGTGCAACTGGGCGGCGAGCCGGATTTTTCACCGGCAGACTTGCTCAAGCGCAGTCATGCGCAATATGTGGAAGGCACTACGCTGCAAAGCATGATCAAGGAAAATTTGGTGGCCGAGCGTATCGCAATCGATAGCTATCGGGCCATGGTGCAGTATCTGGGCGATAGGGATCCAACCACGCGCCGGATGTTGGAGGACATCCTTGCGGTTGAGGAAGAGCATGCCGATGACATGGCCGATTTGTTGGAGCGTGGCTGAGCACCGGACCGCCGGGCGCGGGTATTGCACTGGTGAAATTTTTCAAGCCTGAAGTTTTTGGGCTCGTGCGATGCTTGCGCAGGGTAGGCCGAAGAAGTATCCCTGGGCGTATTCAGCGCCCAGTTGGATCAATTGCGTGGCAAATGCCTCGTTCTCGACTCGCTTGAATATGATTTGCGTCGGTACTTGCCTGGCTGCAGCCAGTAGTTGTGGAAGCTGTTGTCTGGGATCGCCGCTCGTGCGGATATCGAGCTTGAGCACGTCGGGCGAGTGCAGATGCACCATGGACAGCGCGTCGTCAACGGTGTTGGCATTGACCCCTACTTTAAAGCCCGCTTTTTTGTAGTTGTCGATAATGATGCCAATCAGCAGCACGTCTTGGCTTGCCTCGCCCGGCAACTGCAGCACGATCTGCGAGGGTGCTATGCCCAAAGTGTCGATCATGCGCCGGAAAGCCAGTCCGTGATCCTGGGTGATGGCCGCCAGAAGACGCCCATGCACGCGCAAATACAGGGGCGCGGTAGCACCTTCCTGCGAAAAATAATTGATGGTATGAACCAGTCGGCATAGGCGGTCCAGCTGTACTACGGTCTCGTCATCCGCGGCGCGAGCGAACAAGCCCCAGGGGCTGATGACATCGCCATCGGCAGCATAGGAGCGGGCATACGCGTCGTAACCCACGACTTCGCGCGTAGCCAAGCGGATGATGCTCTGGAAACCGCTGGCCAACTGGAATTCGTAGAATTTGCCAACTACGGTGTGGCTATCGGCGACCCGCAGGGACGTATGCAGATCGGGTTGGGCTGACAGTTTGGCGATCAGTTGCTGGATGGCTTGGTATGTCACGACGGGCCCCGCATTTCACGTTTATGGCAGCGTTTAGCGTACCTGGAATAGAAGCATCGGCAAACACTTGTTTGGCGAATTGCTTATTGCCGCCTGTGAAATGGGTTTAGTAGCGGGTGGCGCTTTCCGTATCTTCAAGTATGCGCTGATACAGATTGTGTCGCTGCTTGTCGATTTTCCCGTTGGCCAACGCTTCCAGGACGGCACAGCCTGGTTCGTGGCGGTGGCTGCAGTTATAGAAGCGGCAGTTTTCCGAGTAGGGGCGGAATTCGGGAAAGCCGTTGATGATTTCCTCGCCGCTCAAGTGCTGCAAGCCAAAGGCTTGAAAGCCCGGGGAATCAATCAGGCGCGCATCGGGGGCGAGGTCGTTGGGCACGTGGTAAAGCCGGGTGCTGGTCGTCGTGTGCTTCCCTGCGCTCAAGGCCTGGGAATGCTCCTGGGTGGCCGCGGCCGCATCAGGCACCAAAGCATTGAGCAGCGTTGATTTGCCCATGGCGCTTTGGCCCAGCAGCAGGCTGGTGCGATGGGCAAGCAGGGGGGCCAGGGTGTGGCGGGTTGCAGCAGTGTCGTGTGCGCTCAGAGCCAGCACGGGTACGCCCAAGGCCTCTACCCGCGCCAGGCGCATGCGCGCAGAGGCCAGCTTGTCGGTTTTGTCTATCTTGTTAAGCAAAATGCAAGGGGCGATGCCCACGCTCCAGGCGCCGGCCAGGGCGCGACCAACCAGATCATCGGAAAAGTCAGGGTCGGTGGCGACCACAATCAGCAACTGATCGACGTTGGCTGCGAATTGTTTGGTGCGCAACTCATCCGAGCGATAGAGCAAGTTGCGACGCGGGACTATGCTTTCGATGGCGCCTTCGGCTTGTCCCTGAAGCGCAATCAGGACCTGATCGCCAACCGCCGCGGCCCCCTTTTTGCCGCGTGGGTAGCATTGGCGGGTCGACCCGTCGGGGAACTCGACCGTAAAGTGGCGTCCATAGGCTGCGACGACCAGCCCCTTCAGGGTCTGGTCGGAGGCAATGGGCGCGCTAGGCTGCCTTTTGCTCACGTGGAATAAAGCGCGTCGATTTTTGCCGCACAGATAAAGTCGTTGATGGAAATGCCTGCAGGAGTGTGCGTGTTATAGCGGACGCGTATGCGTTGATATGACACCGTCAATTCCGGATGGTGATCCTGTTCGTGGGCAACACCGGCGATGGTATTTACGAAAGCGATGGTCTGATGGTAATCCGAAAATTGGTAATCGCGTTGCAAAGCCTCTGCTTCAATGGTCCACGCAGGTAGTTCGTGACGTTGCGCTTCTATTTGCGAGTTGTCCAGGGACGTGTGGCTACAGGTGGAGGCGCAGTGTCCTGTACGCAGCTGTTCCAGACTCAATACCGCTGGCATATTTTTTCCCGGTAATAGATAAGATGGCAGGCCGATGGGCCCAAGGGCTGAGTCATGGAAGGGAAGACTCCGTCGACATTATGCGGCCAATGCGTACACTGGCTGGGGGATGAGAGTCATAGAACGCCGAATGGACGCGGTCAGGTGTCAAGGTGGCGGCATTGTCGTCATACAGCTTGACCAGAGCCGAAACCAGATGCGTGGGATCGGTTTGACGAGTGGCATAGCGGTCGGCTTCGAACTCCTGCCTGCGCGAATACCAACTGGCGAGGGGAATGAAAGCAAAGGTGAAAATCGGCGCCACCAAGAAGAACAGAATCAATGCCAGCGCGTCGTTGTCTTTGCTGAGGTTGGGAGTCACGCCCAGACCGGTATAGAACCAGGCTTGCTGGGATAGCCAGCCTAGCAGGGCGAAAAATAGTAGTGAGACGGTAAAGCTGAACGCCAGCCGCTTGAGGATATGGCGATGCTGGAAGTGGCCAAGCTCGTGCGCCAGGACAGCTTCGATTTCATCGGGTTGGAGTTTGGACAGAAGCGTATCGAAAAAAACAATGCGCTTGCTTTTTCCGAAGCCCGTGAAGTAGGCGTTGCCATGCGCCGAGCGCCGTGAGCCATCCATGACGAACAGGCCATTGAGAGCAAAACCGCAGCGGCGGGCGAGGTTCTGGATGCGATCGGCCAGTGCAGGGTCGGCCAGCGGTGTAAAGGTGTTGAACAGCGGGGCGATAACGGTGGGAAACAGAAATAGCACCGAAACATTGAAGACGACCCATAGTCCCCAGCCCCAAAGCCACCAGAGCGGGCCAGCGCTGCTCATGAGCCACAGAAGCGCGGCCAGAAGTGGCAGGCCCAGCAATACCGTCAGGATCAAGCCTTTGGCCGTGTCAGCAGCGAACAGGCGCCAGGTCATGCGGTTAAAACCGAAGCGTGCTTCCAGGCCGAACTGGCGCCATAAGGTGAAAGGCAGGCTTAGAACGCCAAGCAGGCCGGCAACGAGGCCGATCAATAACAATTGGCGGCCAAGTTCATGATTGACCAGACTTTGGGTTAGTTGATCTAGCGCTTGCAAACCGCCAAGCAAGGTCAAGCTGATCAGCACGGCGCTATCGAAAACCAAGGCAAACAGGTCCAGGCGGATGCGCGCCACAGTGTAGTCGGCGGCGCGCTGATGGCTATGCAGGCCGATGCGTTCGGCGAACTCGGCGGGCAAGTGGTCACGGTGCCGGGCGACATGGGCGGTTTGCCGAGAGGCTAGCCAGAGGCGTACGGCCAAGCCAAGCAGCAATAGGAACACGAACAGCAGGGTGAACACGATGGTGGCTCGTTTAGAGAATGAAGGGCACGATCAAGTGCCTAAAGGCGCCGCTGCCGCCGCCTGTGAGAAAATCACTGTTTATTGCGCGATTTGCTTAGGCGCGGCAACGATAAGGCATAAGCCCGGAGTACCGATTATATGGCGTTGAATGAAAGTTACCTGGTTTGGCTAGATATGGAAATGACCGGTCTGGACCCGGAAAAAGAGCGCATCATCGAGGTGGCTGTGGTGGTAACCGATGCTCAGCTGGAAGTGGTGGCCGAGGGGCCCGTGCTGGTGGTTCATCAGTCCGATGAGCTGCTTGATGGCATGGATGCGTGGAACAAGGGGACCCATGGCAGAAGCGGCTTGATCGACAAGGTCAAAGCGTCGACCCTGAGCGAAGAGCAGGCTGAAGAGCAATTACTGGCCTTCTTGTCGCAATACGTTCCGGCAGGTAAAACCCCCTTGTGCGGCAACACGATCAGCCAGGATCGCCGATTCATGTTTCGCTATATGCCGCGACTGGAAGCGTTTTTCCATTATCGCAACTTGGACGTGAGTACCCTCAAGGAACTGTGCCGCCGCTGGAAGCCGGATGTCTACAAGGGTTTCCAGAAAAAAAGCAAGCATGAAGCGCTTGCCGATATCTATGAGTCCATCGATGAGCTCAAGTACTACCGCGAGCACTTTCTGAAGGTTTGACGGCCACTCTCCAGTACCAGTACTGAAGCAGCGTAGCGGAAAGGGCCATGCTGCTGGCCGCCATCAACCACATGGTGGCGGCGCCGATGGGGGCGCCCGGCATGAGTGTTTCCACCACGCCGCGCAGGGCGCCCGCACCGGGGCCGAAACCCAGCCACCAGCCACCCAGCAGCCCTATGCCCCATAGCGCGCCGGCCTGTATCAACATGGGCGCGACGGCAATTTTGTGGGCGCGCAACAGGTAGCTGGTCATGCACTGCAGTGCATCCGACATATGAAAAGCGGCCAAAATGCCGAATAGGCCAAGCGCTACCGTGGCGACCGCGGGATCGCTGGTGTAGGCGCTGACTATCCAGTTGCGGCCCAGCATTGCCAGCGCGATGGTGGTGACGGCTCCGGTGGCGGCGATCACCAGGCCTGCGGTGCCGGTCAGACGGGCCCGGGCCCGGTCGCCGGCGCCAATGGCCTGGGCGGTGAGGGCTGCGCTGGAAATGCCGAAAGCCAGGGGCATCATGAAGCACAGCGCCATCATGTTGGCCATGATCTGATGGCCGCCTGTGGCGTAAATGCCTTCGCGCGCTACCAACAAGGCCATAAAGGTGAAGGATGTGACCTCGATCAGATATGACCCGCCCATGGGCACCCCCAGTCGCAGCAGTTCCTTTAGCGATTTCCAGTCGGGGCGTCCTAGTTTGAGCGAAAACGGCGCATAGAATTTATCGCGCCGCAGTATCCAGATGCTGACGCCTACGCTGCTCCAGAACACGAGGGCGGTGGAGAGCCCGGCGCCGACCGCACCCATCTGGGGCATGCCAAGCTTGCCGTAGATGAACAGCCAGTTGAAGATGACTTTCAGCCCGATGCCCAGGATGTTGATGGCCATGATGACTTTCGGCCGTGAAATCGCCGTGTTGAGCGAGTAGACGGTACGAAATATCAAGGCGGCAGGCAGGGCCAGAATCAGCATGTATAGATAGCCCGCCACTTGCTTGCGGACGGCGGGGTCGACTTCGCCAGACATCGCCAGCCAAGCGTCCGGAAACATCATGAATAATGCCCCAAACACCGATAGGGCAAGAGCCAGCCAGACGCCCTGGCCCCAGGCATGGCCGATTTGTGTCAGGCGTTGGGCGCCGAAGTGCTGGGCGATGATGGGGATCAGTGCATGCAGTACGCCCGTCAATCCGATGAAAACCGTGACGTAGATGGACACCGCCAGAGACATTGCCGCAAGCGCCACGGGCGAGGCATGTCCGGTCATGACCGTATCCAGCACCCCGAAAGCCATGCTGGCCCATTGACCGATAAGAACGGGCCAGCCTTGTTGCAAGATGCTCTTGACGGTGGGCCATAAACCACCGCGGTTAAACGGGGTGGGCGGCGAACTCACGAAGCCGGCGCTCCCGCGCCAGGCAGGCGCAACAAAATGAAATACTCGCGTGATTCAGACGAGCGTCGTGATTCTGAGGCGCGGCCGCCTTCCCAGAGCACTTGGGCCTTGGCGTACTCGCCTTTGCGTACGCTGTTCCAGAGTGTGCTGGCATTGCCTTGCATGAGTAGCAGAGGACAGTCGGCCGATAGCTCGAAGCGCAATCCATCGAATACAGCGAAAGAGGCGCGTTGAGGTAGCCCCAGGCCGGCGCTGCGTACGCAGCGGGCTTGATCCGGTAATGCTTGCTCATGGTGCAGTGCCTGGGCCAGGCCGTGAGACACGTCGCGATAGCTTTTGTTGTAGTTGATGGAGGGCAGCCACAAGGTCATGAACAGTAGCCAGGTAACCACGACACCACTCGCGGACAACACGCTGCCACGCCATAGCCCGGTGGGGCGGGAACGGAAGCGCCAGATAACCAGTGCGATCCAGAGCAGAGTGCTGACCAGCGCTATCGTGAAGCTCAGGAGGGAGAAGTCGGCATCGTAACCAGGTGTTTGGCGAGCGATGTTGCGCGCGATCTTGGGTGGCACGCCGGTCATGATCGCGATCCATCCCAGCCACACCACGCTCAAGGCAAAGGAAAAAGCCATGACGGCAAACCAGTCCAGCGCGTTGACCAGGCCGCGCCGCAGGGTGGGCAGGGACAGCGCTCCGAGCATCGCGCAGGGAATGACCAGCGCCAGGAACTCGGCGTCAATGGGTTGCTCGGTGAAGCCCAGCATGAGGACTCCGCCTGCCGCCAGAGCCAGTGGTATCTGAAGGTGGGGAAAATTCAGGTAGCCGCGCCAGCGCCACAAGGCAAGCACGGCCAGGGGCCCTGTCGGCCACAAGAACCAGAGCAGATTACGCAGTGAGTCGGATAGGCCGCGGGTTGTGAGGAGGCCAAAAACGCTGGCGTGCCAAGCTTCCCAGCCATGAATCCAGTAGGGATTCAAAGAGGAGGCGGGGATCCACCAAGCTAGCGAGAGCGCCAAGCCCAGAGGCAGACTGATCAGGGCCAGCCAGCGCACCGCAGGCCGCAGCGCTTGGCAACTCCAGCTTAATAAGGCAATTGCTATTAGCTGAGGGGCGACGGCGGGTAGGCCTCGTGCAAGAAATGCACCCGCAAGAGCCAGCCCAAGGGAAACTGCGCCCGCCCGTGGGTTGTCCAGCATGCGCACGAGGGAGTAGAAGGCCAGGCCATGCATTGCCAGCGCGGCAGGCTCAGCCGAGGTTTCGTGGCTGCGCCACAGTACCCCCAGGGTTGCCAGGAACAGTAGCAAAGTGGCATCAGCCAGCATGCGCCCGTAATCGCGGGCATTGGGCTGGCCGCCAAACGGCAAGGCCAAGGGTTGGGCTTCGGCCCGCCGACCCAGTAGGTAGGCGCCGTACCAGAGGCTGGCAGTGCCGATGCCGAACCAGATAAGGTTGGGAATACGTCCCGCCAGAATGTGGCCGATCAGAGGTGAAAACAACCACATGCACACGGCGCCCAGCCAAGTCGCCAGCGGGCCTTCCTGAGACACGGCAACGCCGGCTGCCTCGGGTGTGAGCCACTGCTGCCAGCCACCGGTGTAGGCGGTCCACATTTGCGCCAACCCCACCACGTCTTCGCTTTTCCAGGGCTCGCGCATGATGAGTCCGGTCACGATGTAGACCAGGCACAGGCCCAGTAAACCCCAGCGTGGAAGCTTGGCGGCGGCGAGCGCGGTCAGTCGTGCCGGATTGGGCTGCAACAGGGACGAGTACAGCGAAGAAGGGAAGCGATTGGCCATCGGACCTATGGAGACGGTGTCATACAGACGGACAACCGGATTGTTGCAGATGCAGAGAAAAAAAAGGCAGCCTGAAGGCTGCCTTTTTACCTAGCGTGTTACGTTTGCTTAGGCGGTGGTCTTGCCGGTAGCGCGTGCAAAACGGGCGCGGAACTTCTCGACGCGGCCGGTTTCGACGATGCGCGTTTGTGCGCCAGTGTAGAACGGATGCGATTCGGACGTTACATCGCATTTGAACAGCGGATAGGTCTTGCCGTCGAGTTCGATGGTTTCGCGGCTGTGCAGAGTCGAGCGCGTCACGAACTTGCTGCCAGTTTGCAAGTCCTGGAACACGACTTCGCGGTATTCGGGGTGTACGCCTTCTTTCATGGCATGAATCCTTGGTTTGTACGGGTCGCCAGCCGAGTCCAGCAACAGGCCGATGGGCTTTGGTAAGCCCTGAATATAGGCGCTCGAAAGCTGCCGCGCGGCCAGCGCATTTTCAACAACGTGCCCAATCTTAAGAGCTAAGCCCTCTATTATCGCGGGAAATTCAATTTTGAGCAAATTTCCCGCTTATTCGGCGTGTTGATATCACCACGGCAGGTTTAACCGCCGCGCTTCATCATGTCGAAAAACTCGGAATTGTTCTTGGTGGCGCGCATCTTGTCCAGGATGAATTCCATGGATTGGATTTCATCCATATCGAAGATGAATTTACGCAGCACCCATACTTTCTGCAGGATTTCCGGCTTGATCAGCAATTCTTCGCGACGGGTACCTGACTTGTTTAGGTTGATGGCCGGATAAACGCGCTTCTCTGCCAAGCGGCGTTCAAGGTGGACTTCCGAGTTGCCGGTACCCTTGAATTCTTCATAGATCACGTCGTCCATGCGGCTGCCGGTCTCGATCAGCGCGGTGCCGATGATGGTGAGCGAGCCGCCTTCCTCTATGTTGCGAGCCGCGCCAAAAAAGCGTTTGGGGCGTTGCAGGGCATTGGCGTCGACGCCGCCGGTGAGGACTTTGCCGGAAGCGGGCACGACCGTGTTGTAGGCGCGCGCCAGCCGGGTGATCGAGTCAAGCAAGATGACAACGTCTTTCTTGAGTTCGACCAGGCGTTTGGCTTTTTCGATGACCATTTCAGCAACCTGCACGTGGCGGGTGGCAGGCTCATCGAAGGTGGACGCCACGACCTCGCCGCGCACCGAGCGCTGCATTTCGGTTACTTCTTCCGGCCGTTCGTCGATCATCAGGACGATCATCGTAACGTCGGGGTGGTTATTGGTGATGGCGTGCGCGATGTGCTGCATCATCACCGTCTTGCCCGATTTTGGGCTGGCTACCAGCAGGCCGCGCTGGCCTTTGCCGATAGGAGCGAAGATGTCCATGATCCGGCCGGTCAGGTTTTCTTCGCTCTTGATGTCGCGTTCCAGGCGCAGCGGCTTGTTGGGGTGCAGCGGCGTCAGGTTCTCGAACATGATGCGATGCTTCATGGTCTCGGGGGCTTGGCCGTTGACCTTGTCGACCTTGACCAGTGCGAAATAGCGCTCGCCATCCTTGGGAGTGCGTACTTCACCTTCGATCGAGTCGCCAGTGTGCAGATTGAAGCGGCGGATCTGTGAGGGCGAAATATAGATATCGTCGGTACTGGCCAGGTACGAAGTTTCGGGAGAGCGCAGAAAGCCGAAGCCGTCGGGAAGTACTTCCAGCACGCCATCGCCAAAAATCGCCTCGCCTTGCTTGGCGCGTCGCTTCATGATGGCGAACATCAGTTCCTGTTTGCGCAGGCGGCTGGCGTTCTCGATTTCAAGGGTCGCAGCCAGTTCCAGCAGTTGCGATACGTGCTGCGTCTTCAATTCGTTGAGATGCATCTCGGGTACAGCTCCGGGGGGAGTTCTTGGTGTTGTGGCACGTCCTCAGTCGAGGACTTTGCGCAGAGTCTGGTGCTCGGGCGGGTCCGCTCGAAACCAACATCAGCTTGTGGCGGGTGGCCGCTAATGCGCAGAGAGGTCGTGGTGGGTTGGTCGGAGAGGGGCGAGCCTGAGGTTCGGCCCCTCGTCGGGCGGATAGGTGTTTTCTTATAGAGCGCTATCAAGGAAGGCAGTGAGCTGCGACTTGGACAGCGCGCCGACCTTGGTGGCGACGACCTCGCCGTCCTTGAACAACATCAGGGTCGGGATGCCGCGTATGCCGTACTTGCTGGCTGTGGCATTGTTGTCATCGACGTTCAGTTTGGCAACGGTAAGCTTATCGCCATACTGGGTAGCGGCTTCTTCCAGGATCGGAGCGATCATCTTGCAAGGACCACACCACTCGGCCCAATAGTCGACAAGGACCGGGCCGCTGGCTTGAAGTACGTCGGCATCGAAGCTGGAGTCGCTCACGTGCTTGATCGCGTCGCTCATGGTTTTCCTTCAGGGAGTGTGCGCAAATGCGCTGAGATGTGGGTGCAAGTGCGCGGTAATTTGTAGTGTTTGTACTCGGTTCCCGGTAACTGCGGGTGTTCTGTGCGCGGGTCCTGACGGAGTACCCCCGGGGCAGCTCGTGGAAATCCGCAAGTGCAAGACTGGGGGAGGGCAGGTGGGCGCCGGAAACGGTCGCGGCGTATGGCCCGAGATGTATTAATGGTAACCGCAAAAAAGTGATTTTTCCAAGTTCAATCACAACTAGATCGTGAATTTGTAAAAACTTTAGCAATATCAGCTACCTACAGGGCCGGGCCGCACTCGGCCTGCGTTGGGATTTTGCGACGCAAGGGGGCGCAGGCAGGGCTCGGCCGCACCTGCTACACTTCTACGTGGCGGGCCCCTTCGCATGGCGGAGCGGTGAACCTGGTCAGGTCGGGAACGAAGCAGCCACAGCTGTATCCCGTCAGTGCCGAAGTCAGGCTCGCCACCTTCGTATTGCCAGCCGTATTGCGGTTTCCTGGCTCCTTCCCCTCATCGCTATCCGGCCTTCTCCGGCGCAGCTACAATTTGCCCATGACTTATTTGGTGCTGGCTCGCAAATGGCGGCCGCGTTCGTTTGATACGCTGGTCGGACAAGAACACGTAGTGCGTGCGTTGACGCACGCCCTCAGTACTCAACGCCTGCATCATGCCTGGCTGTTTACCGGAACGCGCGGGGTCGGCAAAACGACCCTGTCACGCATCCTGGCCAAGTCGCTTAATTGCGAAACCGGCATTACGCCCACACCGTGCGGCAAATGCCAGGCATGTACCGAGATCGATGCGGGCCGTTTTGTCGACTACCTGGAGTTGGATGCCGCATCCAATCGCGGAGTCGACGAAATGACCCAACTGCTTGAGCAGGCGGTCTATTCGCCCACTTCGGGCCGCTTCAAGGTCTACATGATCGACGAAGTGCACATGCTTACCGGCCACGCTTTCAACGCCATGCTGAAAACGTTGGAAGAACCGCCGCCGCATGTGAAATTCATTCTGGCGACGACCGACCCCCAGAAAATTCCGGTGACGGTATTGAGCCGCTGTTTGCAATTCAACCTCAAGCAGATGCCGCCCGAATCCATCGTGGGCCATCTCGATCAGGTTTTGCAGCAAGAGCATCTGCCGTTTGAAACGGGCGCCTTGCGCCTGATCAGCCAGGCCGCGCGGGGCTCGATGCGCGATGCTCTGTCCTTGACCGACCAGGCGATTGCCTACAGCGCGGGCAATTTGTCAGAAGAAGCGGTGCGCGGCATGCTGGGCACCATCGATCAGCGCCATTTGGTGCGCTTGCTCGACGCAATTCAGGCTGCCGACGGTCCTGGGGTCGTGGCGGTAGCTGATGAGTTATCCGCGCGCAGCCTGTCGTATGCGGGCGCCTTGGCCGACTTGGCTGTTCTGTTGTCGCGTATAGCCTTGGCGCAACGTATCGCTGGCGCGGTTTCCGAAGACGATCCCCTGCTTGCGGATATTGCCCGCTTGGCGGACCTGTTCAGTGCTGATGAAGTCCAGCTGTTTTATTCCATAGCAGTGCACAGCCGCGCTGAATTGCCGCTGGCTCCGGATGAATACGCGGGCTTTGTTATGGCCTGCCTGCGCATGCTGGCTTTTACGGCTGAGGCTGCAACGGATGGTGCGGCACCGCCGGTGCGTCCGCCTGCGCCTCGCTCCGCGCCTTTGCGAGCGCCCGCAGCCATGGTTCAGGCGCGCTCGCCGGTTGCCGCGCCGCGTTCCGTCGATCGCGGCGGTTCACACGATGCGCCGACGCCCGGAAGGGCGGCGGCTGCCGCTTTGTCCGCTCTCGCGCAACGTGGTGGTTCGTCAGCTCCGGCAGCGGCCGCTGCTTCGCCCGTAGCGACGCCGCCTACGGGTGTGATCGAGGCCGTTGCTGTACCAGAGCGCGTGTCGAGAGCTGATGAATCCATAGCGAAACCGGCGGAGCAGAATCTGGCTCCACCCCTTACGGTAGCTGCCGCGCCGTCGCCAACATCTACGCAGTCTGTGTCTTCCCCCGTCGCCAACCCGGCGCCGGCCGCCGTTGTTGCGCCGCAAGATACTCGAACCGAGCCGCGCTTGGATGTACCTCAACCTGAGCTTGAGCCTGACTCCGGTTCCTTGGTTCAGGCCAGCGTGCAAGCCTCCGCTCAGGTGTCGGGTCGCGAGGCGGCTTCGGCCTTGGGCGAACCGGCGTCTGCTTCGCTTCCCGTTGGCGATATCACCTTGAGCGAGCCCTGGGCCACTCTGGCGGCGCGTCTGCCTATCCGTGGCATTGCGGCCCAGCTTGCCCAGCAAAGCGAATGGGTGGGTGTCGACGGCAATACGATCGTACTGCGCGTTGCCACGCGTGGTTTATCTGAAGGGCCTTCGGTTGAGCGCCTGCGCTTGGTGCTTGAACAGCATTTCGGCGTCGTGCTGCGCTTGCGCTTCGAGATCGGCAAGACGGGCGACAATACTGCGCATGCTCTAGCCCAGTCCGAGCGGCAGGCGCGCCAGCGGGCGGCTGAGCAAGCCATCATGGCGGATCCCTTCGTGCGGGATCTGCTGGATAACTGTGGTGGACAAGTCGTGCCTGACTCGATTCGTCCGGTAAATGCCGAACCTAAACAAGGAAATCAATCATGATGAAAGGACAGCTAGCCGGCTTGATGCGCCAGGCGCAGCAAATGCAGGAAAACATGAAGAAGGCGCAGGAAGCCTTGGCTGACATCCTGGTCGAAGGCGCCTCGGGCGGCGGCCTGGTCAAGGTCACCATCACCTGCCGCAACGATGTCAAAAGGGTCGCTATCGATCCCAGCCTATTGGCTGATGATAAAGATATGCTGGAAGATCTGATCGCTGCTGCTTTCAACGATGCCCTGCGCAAAGCCGAAGCTACCAGCCAAGAGAAAATGTCGTCCCTTACCGCTGGATTGCCGCTGCCTCCGGGCATGAAGCTGCCGTTCTGAGCAAACCCCATGGCCGGTGACAAGTTTGTGGGTCCAGCCCCTTTATCTGTGCTGGTCGATGCGCTCAAGCGTTTGCCTGGCGTTGGGGCGAAATCGGCCCAGCGCATGGCTTACCATCTTCTGCAGCATGACCCTCATGGGGCCCGCATGCTTGGTCAGGCCTTGGGTGATGCAGTGGCGCGTCTGCGCCACTGCGCGCGCTGCAATACGTTTACCGAAGCGCAAATCTGCGAGACCTGCCTGAGCCCGCGGCGCGATCCGTCTCTGTTGTGCATCGTCGAGACACCGGCTGATCAGAATATGATCGAGGCCAGCCATAGTTACAACGGGCTATATTTCGTGTTGATGGGACGTCTGTCGCCCCTGGATGGGATTGGGCCGCACGAAATCGGTTTCGATCAATTGCTTGAGCGTGCGACTGATGGCGTGGTGGCGGAGATCATACTGGCCACCAACTTTACGACCGAGGGCGAAACGACGGCGCATTATTTGGCCGAGCTTTTGCGCGCGCGCGGCCTGAGCGTCACGCGCCTGGCGCGCGGGGTGCCTGCCGGCAGCGAGTTGGAATATGTGGACGCGGGCACGATAGCCTGGGCTTTGATGGATCGTCGGGCTCCCTAGTTCGCGCGGATGGCGGTCGATGAATGGCAGTCATTTCAGCGCCGCGGACACAACGGTTTTGAACTGCGGCAATGCCGCTTGAGGTCTGCTTCATGCATCTGATTCTTTGGTGTGTCCTGATCGCCGCTTTGTTGCATGTTCTTTGCGCCGGCATTGCCAAGCTTGGCAGCAAAACTTTCGACAACAGCAAGCCGCGCGAATGGGCCCAGACCCTGGATGGCTATCGCGCCCGGGCCCAGGCGGCTCAGCAGAACACGCTCGAAGGGCTGCCCTTCTTTTTTTGCGCTGTGCTATTTGCCCTGTACGCGGATGCGCCCCTTGAACGCCTGCAACAACTCATGATCGCATGGTTGCTTGCGCGGCTAGCCTACATCTGGTTTTATGTTCGCGACCGCGCAACCTTGCGATCCTTGGTGTGGGCAGTAGCCCTGGCGATCAATATCGCGATTTTGTTCCTCGGCAACTGATCTCGATGTGCTTGGGGTCGAGGCCTTAATCAACCAGCCAGGCCGCACTGGAGGCTGGGGTCAGAATGCCTTATCGTCGCGTATCACCAGCATCAACGTTTTGAAGAGAATCCGGATATCCAGCCAAGGTGACCAGTTCTGTATGTAATAGCGATCGTATTCGACACGGCGCATCATCTTGTCCAAGGTATCGGTTTCGCCGCGCATACCGTTGACCTGGGCCCAACCGGTGATGCCGGGCTTGACGATATGGCGGAGCATATAGCCCTTGATTTGCAGCCGATAGAATTCGTTGTGCTCGGCCGCATGGGGGCGCGGCCCGACCAGACTCATCGTCCCGTTCAAAACGTTGAACAATTGCGGAAGTTCGTCCAGCGAGGTACGGCGAAGGAAGCGCCCCAGCGGCGTGATCCGGGGGTCGTCACGCGTGGCTTGCTCGATAGTGCCGGTGGCTGGCTGGTGGACATACATGGACCGAAACTTCATTACTTGGATCGGCTTGCCGTCGAGGCCGTAGCGGATTTGCCTGAACACGACCGGGCCGGGCGAGCCGTAACGTATCGCCAGTGCAATCAGCACCATGGGGATGGACAGCATTGCCAGCATGAGCGAGCCAATCGTCAGGTCCATGCATTTTTTGATGCTGCGGGCGACGCCCAGGATCTGCGTATCGTGCAGCCCGAGCAGGGGAACGCCAGCCATGCTGCTGAAGTTGACTTGGAAGTCCTCGAGAATGGGTGATTCTGGAATCAGGTAGATCGCGTGGGTGGAATTGCCCAACTGGTCCAGTATGGATTGCGCATAGGGCGTTTTCATTAGCGTCATGCTGATGAAGGCCACATTCGAGGTATGAGTGTTTAGATAGGGCTGCACGTCGTCCAAACTGCCGAGGTACTTAAGCCCCTGCGGTTTGCCATCCTCTTCCGGGTTGGCATCGCCAAAATATCCCAAGGTCTGAATGCCCAGAGAGGGTGATCGGCGCAAGCGCATCGCCAAGGTACGGCCCTGGTAGCCGGGCATGATGAAAATGGCGCGCCGCAGGTAATGATTGCTGCCGTATAAATACTGGGCGCTCAAACGCATGGCTACAAGCGCAGGCAAGAGGACCAGGGGAGTGTATAAGGCCCATGTTTGTATCGTTTCACGCATGGGGGCTTGGCTTGTGCCAAATAGCACGAACACCAGCAAGGTCACCATTGCGACTTGGGACCAGGTAAGTAGCGCGCGCCACAGCATGAAGTGGATGGTGCGGGTGCTTAGCAACTGCTCGAAACGATAATAGGCCAGGCCGCTCGCAATCAGCGCTGCGGCCAGGATGAGGGGGTCAACCTGCTTGAGAGCCTGCCCGGCATGCATGCTGGAAGCGGCAAAAGAGGCAAAGGAGATAACGGCGGCGCCCAGGCCTGCAAGGCTGAAGAACATGCGCTGATGCGAGGGAAGCCGGTTAGTGGCCATGTTGCGTATCTCGTGGGGCGGCGGAAAATAGAAGTAAGACTGCAGCGCTTGTCATTACATAGAGCCATGGCGCCATTCGCGCCAGCACAATGCCAAAAAACGGGTATCGTCAACCAGATAGCGGCGCCAGAGCCGGCGTGGGTTCTTCAGCAGGCGCCACAGCCATTCAAAGCCAAGATTTTGAACGACCTGTGGCGCACGCTTTTGCAAACCGAGAGCGAACTCCATTGCGGCGCCTACGCAGAAGACCAGACCATGGGGCAATGTGCTGGCGTAACGGGCCGCCCAGATTTCCTGCTTGGGCATCCCCAGGCAGACGAAGACCAGATCAGGTGCAAGCTTGCGTATCGCATCGGCACATTCGCGACCTTCTTCGCCGAGGGGGTCGAATTGCATCGTGGGACTGATGACGGAGACGTCCAGCCCTGGATAAACGGTTGCAAAGCGCTGCTCGAGCATCGTGCTTTCGCCTGGCATGCCGCCCAGGATGGCGACTTTCCACTTTTTCTCGACTGCGCGGCGGCACATCGCCACGAACAAGTCCGACCCCGTGACGCGCGCAGGCAGCGGAATGCGGCCTAGCCAACGGCTTGCCCAGACGATAGGCATGCCATCGGCAAACAGGTAGTCGGCCTGGATATAGGTGGCAAGCAGTTCCGGCCGCGTATCTAAACGCACGAGGTGGTCGACATTAGGCGTGGAGATGATGCCTGCCGGCGCTTGCCTGCGGTCCACCGCGTCGCTCAGCAACTGGACCGCTTCCGGAAATGTAACGGCAAGAATATCGAGGCCGAATAGTCTTGAACAGGGTGTGTCGGTTCGGTGATGCGAAGTTTGCATGGGCATGGTGACAGGTGAGTCGGACCGAGATATACCGCGTGTTGCGGCGCGCCGGCCAATGACCTCGTGGACGCTTAAAGGCGCCAGCCGCCCCATGTTCATCCTGCCGATATGAAGGGCGGATGGGTTGTTGTCGTATGAAGCCCACAATTGGAAACAGAGTTTACCTGACGCTGCCTGGATTTTTCCCTGTTCTGTGCACTTGCTTGGGGTTGTTTGCTTTTTGCGCATCAAGGCGGAAGCCAGGCGTGATTGCGCATGACAGGCTGTAGTTTTGCTGATAGGCTCGCTCAGCGAAGGCCGGATGGCCGCCTCTCTTATCTCTCTTCAAAATTAAAGCAATCTTGTGAAAACGTGCCAACTGATGCCCGTCATCCTGTCGGGCGGGAGCGGTACTCGTCTGTGGCCGCTGTCGCGCAAGGCGTACCCGAAGCAATTCCTGTCTTTGACCGGCGACAAGACTTTGTTTCAGCTTACGCTGTCCCGTTTGCAGGCGTTGGACACCACGGATGTCGAGGTGTTGCCGCCGCTCTTGGTAGGCAACGAAGCCCATCGCTTCATCATGGCCGAACAGGCGCACAGCCTGGGGGTGGAACCGAGCGGCATCTTGTTGGAACCGGTCGCGCGCAATACTGCACCGGCCGTCGCCGCCGCGGCGATTGCCGCTTCCGCCCAAGGGCTTGATCCACTATTGCTGATCCTGCCGGCCGATCATGTCATCCAGGACGTGGATGCATTTTCCGAAGCAGTGCGCGCGGGTGTGGCGTCGGCGCAGGCGGGGCGTCTGCTTACATTCGGCGTTGTGCCGAACGTGCCCGAAACCGGGTACGGCTATATCAAACTTGCCGGACCCGCTGTGGCGGCCCAGGCGCAAGCAGTTGCCGCCTTCGTCGAAAAGCCGGATCTGGCGACGGCGCAGCGCTACCTGGACGAGGGCTGCTATCTTTGGAATAGCGGGATGTTCTTATTCCGGGCATCGGTATTCTTGGCGGAACTCGACCGGCTCGAGCCCGCTATCGCGGCGGCCGTGCGCGCATCGATGGAAGCCGGCAAGGCCGATCACGATTTTTTCAGGCTGGGTCGGAGCGAATTCTCGGCTTCGCCTGCCGACTCCATCGATTACGCCGTCATGGAAGCGTCGGACAAGGTCAGCGTGGTCCCGCTGCAGGCAGGATGGAGCGACGTGGGGGCCTGGGACGCGGTCTGGCAGAACGCCAGCAAGGATGGCCACGGTAATGCCAGCTACGGTGATGTAGTGCTGCGCGACTGCGTCAACACTCATATACACGCTGATCACCGGCTGGTGGTTGCCTTGGGCATAGACGATGCCGTCATTGTCGAGACGCCTGACGCCGTCCTGGTTGCCGATAAATCACGCGCGCAAGATGTCAAGGCCGTGGTGGATCAACTGAAAGCAGACCGGCGGGCGGAAACCGATCTGCACCGCAAGGTCTACCGGCCATGGGGGGACTACGATTCCATCGCCCAGGGTGCGCGCTATCAGGTCAAGTGCATTACCGTGAAACCAGGCCACAGCTTATCGGTGCAGATGCATCATCACCGCGCCGAGCACTGGATAGTCGTATCGGGTACCGCCAAGGTCTCCATAGGCGAAAAGGAAATCCTGCTGACCGAAAACCAGTCCACCTACATTCCGCTGGGCGTCATCCATGCGCTGGAAAACCCCGGCAAGATCCCGCTGGAATTGATCGAGGTCCAGTCTGGGGCTTACCTGGGCGAGGATGATATCGTGCGTTTCAGTGATCGGTATGGCCGCGAAATCGATCCAGGCCCGCCGCGCGAGGCGCAATGATTACTGGCGGGGCTGCCGAAGCTGCTTGGAGTTGTTTGCCGTCTTCCCTGGAAAGTCGTGGATAATGGCTTACCGGTCGGGGGGCTTGCCCGGCGTTATTTATAATCAGAATGCCTTATTTATTGATCGGATCCGAGAGCGTGTTGGTAAAACTGGGTGCCGTGTGGAAAGTGCTGGGCGCGCTGATGCTTGCGCTGCTATTCCATGGGGCCGCGGCTGCGGCCGATTTGCCACATCCGGGCCGGCTTGCACCAGCCTCGATCATTCCTTCTGAAATCGAAGGTGGTGCGATTGCATCAGTGGGGCCTGGCGACACCCTTTATCTTACGGTTTACGGTCAACCTGAACTTGCCGCCCAGGTCACGATCGACGCCAGTGGGCGTATCGTCGTGCCCTTCTTGGGGGAACTGCAGGTGGGGGGCAATGCGCCTTCGGCCATTGCCAGGCGTATTGCCGATGGCTTGCGCGAACAGGGATACCTGAATAATCCCCAGGTGGCCATTGAGGTGATTCGGGTGCGTAGTCGGATCGCCTCGGTATTGGGTGACGTTGC
>JBEBXA010000071.1:0-20627 GCA_040391825.1 Pigmentiphaga sp. | reverse complement strand
CTCAGTGCCTCAGTGCCTCAGTGCGACTACCGGTGTGATTGACCGAGCGTGATGAAGGGACTGGTCCCCGTTAATGGGAACGAACCGCAAGAGCTGGCAGGGGCGGGGGCTAAAAATGAAAAACCGCCCTATCTTTCGATAGCGGCGGTAGATCAATTTAATTCATTGGAGGCGCGACCCGGAGTCGAACCGGGCTAAACGGATTTGCAATCCGGTGCATAACCGCTTTGCTATCGCGCCTTAAGTAAAGCAAGCCTTACATTCTAATGTTTCTAAACACTGGACGCAACCGGACCTAGAGGAAAGGGCCAGGGCAGGCTAGACAGGCATGGTTTCTCAATTGCTGGTCAGCCATTTTCGCTTTTCCCCTAGGTAGTAGGTGCTGTGTTTTTCAAGGCGCCGTCTCTTGGCCTATCTGGCGCGAACCACCGGCCAGTACACCCAGAACGGACATAATTATCAAAGCAAGCACGCATGACATCAGACCAAGTGTCCAATTGCCGGTCAGGTCATACAGTTTTCCCACCAGGGTAGGACCGCCTGCAGCTAATAGATAGCCTAAGCATTGCGCCATGCCCGACAAAGCGGCGGCTTGGCCGGGAGTGGCGACGCGCAGCCCAATGAAGGTAAGCGCCAGAATGAAAGCGGCGCCGCAGCCAAAACCAAACAAGAGGCTCCAGGCGCCAGCCCATTGCGGCACCAGCAGCAAACCCAAGATTCCGACTATGGACGCCAGCGACGTACCTAAAGCAATTACCCGCTGGTCTTTTATGCGTCGCATGATAGGGATCATGATCAGCCCGGCAACAGCGGATGCAAATTGAAGCAGGCCATGTAGGGTGCCTGCGCGTGCCGAAGAGTAGTCGGCATCGCTCAAGATCGTCGGCAGCCAACTGATCACGATGTAATACACGAACGAATTGATGCCTAGAAACAGGGTTACGTACCATGCCAAGGCATAGCGCCAGATGGGCATGCCTTTAGGCGCGGCGTTTCTTGCTGCGGTTGTGATGACAGGCCGGCGGCGTAGTTGCGGCAGCCATGCCAGGGCACTGGCAAGAGCAAACAAACCAGAGGCGCCCAGTGCCAATGGCCACCCCAGGCCAGATAGCTGCGCCAGCGGCACGGCTGCGGCGGAGCCGAGTGCGGCGGCGGCGCCCATGGTCAAGGCGTAGCTGGATGTCAGCAGCGCAAGGTGATCTGGAAAGTCCCGTTTCAGCAAGCTGGGAAGCAGGACATTGCAGATGGCGATACCGACGCCGATCAGGCTGGTGCCCAGATACAGGGGCCAAACAAATCCCGATGAACGGGCGGCAATCCCCAGGATGATCAGCACAAGCGCGGCGAACAGTGCGCGTTCAAGGCCTATGTTGCGAGCTAATAAGGGGGAGAGGGGTGACACGGCGGCGAATACCAGCAAAGGCGCGGTGGTAAGCACGCCAGCGGCGGCGGCGCTCAGGCCGAAACTATCCTGAATCATGCCCAGCAGAGGCGCCACGCCGGTAATCGGTAGGCGCAGATTGGTGGCTATCAGCAAAATACCTAAGATTAGCAATAAGGATTTGGCGGCTAGAGGAGGAGGCTGGGGCATGGGTATCTTGATAGTGCAGTTGGCACACAAGCTTGCACTTTAAGCGTTATTTGTCTGCCTGAATTTAGATAAAATGACTTTTATCTTCTGAATGCAGTCAATTTGGGTCAGTCATGCCAAGACCGCACTTTTTTGATTTCGATCCAGACCAACTTGAACTTCCGGCTCTCGCCTTACGGGTGGAAGTGGAGGAAAGTGTTGGTGAGTTGCCGATGCACCAGCACGCGAAAGGGCAACTGGTCCTGGCTCTGCGGGGGGCGGTCACCAGTGAAGTGCCTGACGGATATTGGATGGTGCCGCCACAGTGCGCGGTCTGGATTCCAGCTGGTGTGCCGCATAGCAACAGAATGTCAGCCAATGCCAGTATCTACTTTCTGTTTGTGGCGCCCGGCGTCGTTGCCATGCCTGCGGAGTGCTGCACATTGGCCATTTCGCCCATGGTTCGAGAAATGATTCTTCACCTGGCGGCGTTGCCGCAGGACTATGCGCCAGATGGCCCTACGGGTCGCTTGGCTATGGTCCTGCTGGAAGAGTTGGGGAAGATGCCTACCGAACAGCTGTATTTGCCGATTTCCGGCGACGCGCGCATGCGGCGGATTGCCAAGGCTTTGATGGCGGATCCTTCCGACCGGAGCACGGTAGCCGAATGGGGCGCGCGGATGGCTATGAGTGAACGTACCTTGGCTAGGTGTGTTCTGAAAGAGACCGGGCTGACCTTTGGGCGCTGGCGCCAGCAATTGCTGTTGATCGTGGCTTTGCAAAGACTTTCCTTGGGTGCGTCGGTGCAAGCGGTGGCGGAAGAGCTTGGCTATGAGTCGGTCAGTGCCTTTATCACGATGTTCAAAGCGAGCCTGGGTAAGCCGCCTGGCCGTTATTTTGCGGATAAAGAAAGCAAGCGCGGGCGCTTGGCCTATGTGGGGCGAGACACAGCATCCGAATCTACGGGTTTTTACTAGTCGAAACCATGTCGATATTGGTGGTGCCTAGCCGTCGTAGGAGAACATGCAATTCATATAAAAGGAGCATGCATCATGACTACTGGAACCGTCCGACTTCACCGCGTTTTGCGCGCTACGCCTGAGCGTGTCTATCGAGCTTTCCTTGAGCCAGATGCGCTGGCGAAGTGGCTCCCTCCTTACGGCTTCACCTGCCAGGTCCACCACATGGATGCCAAAGTCGGTGGTGGCCACAAGATGTCTTTTCGCAACTTCAGCACTGGCCATAGCCATTCGTTTGGCGGGGAATACCTGGAGCTGCTTCCGTTTGAGAAGATCCGCTATACGGATCGCTTCGACGACCCGAATCTGCCGGGCGAAATGCAGGTAACCGTCTCCTTGCGGCAGGTCGCCTGCGGAACCGAACTCAGCATCGTCCAGGAGGGAATATCCGAGCTGATTCCCGTGGAGATGTGTTATCTCGGCTGGCAAGAGTCCCTGGCGCAATTGGTAAAACTTGTCGACCCTGAAATTCCGGATTGAACTGAAGCGGCACAGCTTGGTGAGATTTTGTTGTTTCTGAAGCTGTCTTGAATGAAGGTATGTTGTGCTGTGGGAAGCCTTGCGATCCTGGATGAATGTTTCCTGCAAGTCTTATCGGCGTCGGCTAAGCAAGATGCTTGATGCGGACGCGACTCTATAGCCTTCGGACACTTATCTGTGTCAATTTTGGAGAAGACAATGGTCAGCAAGAACACGATTTGTCTCTGGTACGACGGCGCTGCCTTGGATGCTGCGAATTTTTATGCGCAGACCTTTCCAGACAGTGCGGTGACGGCGGTTCTTCGCGCGCCTGGCGATTATCCGGCGGGCAAGCAGGGTGATGTCTTGACGGTTGAATTCACCGTGATGGGCATCCCTTGCCTGGGCCTGAACGGGGGGCCGGGGATTACGCACAACGAGGCATTTTCGTTTCAGGTCGCCACTGATGATCAGGCCGAGACGGATCGCTTGTGGAACGCAATTGTTGGAAACGGCGGCCAGGAAAGCGAATGCGGCTGGTGCAAGGACAAGTGGGGGCTGTCTTGGCAAATAACGCCGCGCGTCCTGATTACCGCAATCACCGATCCTGATCCAGCGGTGGCCAAGCGCGCGTTCGACGCCATGATGGAGATGAGAAAGATCGATATCGCTGCGATTGAAGCGGCCCGGCGAGGTTGACGAGCAATGTGCTGGGTTGGCGGTTGCCGCGGGAATGGCTGCCAAAGAGGAAATGTCGCCTCTGCAATTTTCCGAATGAAATCACGCAATAAAAAATGAATAGGATTTGTAATCCATAAGGAGCACACCATGAGAATTACCGTTGAAACTACCGTGGCTGCACCCATTGAGGAAGTCTGGCGTGCTTATACGACGCCCGACGACATCAAACAGTGGAATGCCGCATCTGATGATTGGCACACGACTGCTGCCACAGTCGATTTACGCGTCAATGGCATTTTCTCCTCTCGAATGGAAGCAAAGGATGGCAGTATGGGCTTCGACTTTGCCGGCACCTATACGAATATCGTTGAGCATAAGCTCATCGAGTATTCCTTTGGGGATCGCGTGGCGCAGGTCGAGTTCACCGACAGCCCGAAAGGCGTCAAGGTGCGGGTAAACTTCGAAGTCGAGCCGACTGAATCTGTTGATGAACAACGCGAAGGGTGGCAAGCCATTCTGGACAACTTCGCTCGCTATGTCGAGACGGGTCGATAATTCTTCATTCGTGCCGCTGCGAGGAATTCATGGAGATTCGAAGGTTTAAAGCGGGAGATGAAGCTGCCTTATTCCGCGTTTTTTTCTCGGCGGTACATGGAATCGCGTCACGCGATTACACACGAGAGCAAATCGATGCGTGGGCTCCGGCTGATATTGCGCCGGAACTATGGGCTCAGCACATGAGCACTTTGCGACCGTTTGTTGTTGAAACCGACGGTGAAGCCGTTGGGTATGCTGACATTCAACCCAGCGGTCGCATTGAGCACTTCTTTGTATCGGGTAGCTACCCGCGACGAGGTGTCGGCACCCTGTTGATGAGTCGTATTCATGAAGAGGCCAAGCTGCTTGGCGTGGGTGAACTTAGGTCGGAGGTAAGCAAGACCGCCGAACCCTTTTTCGTACTCCACGGGTTTCAAGTTCTGGAACGGAGGTTTCCCGTTCGCCGTGGTGTGATGCTTCAGAACGCGTTAATGCAGAAAGACCTGAAGGTGGCGTGAACGTGGCGCAGAAACCAATAGCGCTTGTGGGAGCGCGGTCTTGGTCGCGTGTTATCTCTTTTGAACCGGTGCCAAAGGGTATATGCGCTTGGGCCTTTCCGTTGTTCCCCACTTCTCGCAGTACATGGATGAGTGTTCCCCTTGTCGGCGACTACTGCAATTCGTTCCGGTTTTGGCTATGCCGCCTTGGAAGGGATAGGCAAAGTCATATTGTGCGGGAATGACGATATTCAACGCGGCGTCGTGAAAGCCGATTTTGCCGTTCTGTACGAATCGCGCAAGGCCTTCTTCAAAATAGTCCGGGCCGTTATCGAAAATGTAGGGCCGCAAAAGTTGGCGTTTGTCCCGGTCTATATATACCCAGCCTTCGTCGTCCATGATTAGCGCGTGCCCATAATGATCATAGTCTTGGGCCTGCGCCGGAAGGGCTCCGGCCAGTAACAGTATGGGCGCCAGAGCAAACATGATGGCTTTTCTCATATGCATCATCAGTTCTTAGTTGAAAGGGCGCCTGCGCTTGCCAGGAAAGAATTCAGCACAGGATTTCTGTCATCCTTGCGCCAAGCGAGCGATAACTCGATGTTCACGTGTTTGTCATCACCTCGAAGAGCAATGTAGCGAACTTTGGGATGCATCAACGATTTCAGGTCGGAAGGAATGATTGCCAAGCCCAGACCCGCGGCGACGACACAGATCACTCCTGCCACCTGACTGCATTCCTGTGCGATCCGAGGATGAAACCCGGCTGCCAGGCAGGCAGACATAAGTTGTGCATAGGAAGCGGGAACTTTGTCGCGATTAAACGTAACCAGCGGTTCGTCCGCGAGTTCAGCCAGTGCAAGCTCACTGCGCTGTGCAAGGTGGTGGTCTTGATGAACCGCAACCATCAAGCGGTCACGGGCGAATAAGCGCAGATTCAGGAAATCTTTTTTCTTCGTCAGTGGGGTGCGCAGGATGCCGACATCGATCTGCCTGTTCTCCAACTGTTCCAGTTGTTCCAGCGTCGGCATTTCGGCAATGCGGATATCTATGCCCGGATAGTTGTCCCGAAAGCGCGCAATGATGGAAGGCATGAAGCCGTAGCCGGAACTGCCGATGAATCCTATCGAGAGATGTCCCGCTGAGCCATTGGCGGCATTCTGCGCCCGCTCGACCGCTAGTTCGCCTTGCGCCAGAGTCTGGTAGGTTTGCTCAAGAAATACTTGACCTGCTTGCGTCAAGGCTACACCGCGTCGATCTCGAGCAAAGAGCTCGACGCCAACATACTCCTCTAGCTTCTTGATGGCGTGACTAAGAGCAGGCTGCGCAATATGCATGCGTGCCGCGGCGCGTCCGAAATGTAGTTCCTCGGCCAGAGCTATGAATTGGCGCAGCAGGCGGTGGGAAATCAATTGATCGATTTTTTGTATTACAGAAGGTGCAATTATATATTAGACCCTCATCTGGCTTGTTCTTACACTTGGCCGCGCTTTTATAGCGAATAGACCGTACAAGAGAGAACTTCCATGAAGAAACAGTTTTTGTCCTTGGCCTCAGTCCTTGCGTTCTGTATGCCTGTAGCAGGCTATAGCGCCGACAGCTACCCAGCTCAGCCGATGTCTTGGGTTGTGCCTTTGGCGGCGGGCGGGCCGGCTGACACCTTGACGCGCAACATCGCTAGCCAGTTGTCAAAGCAATTGAGCGCGACGATTGTTATCGAGAACGTGTCAGGGGCCGGTGGTACTGTCGGCGCCGCCAGGGCCGCGCGCAGTTCTGCGGACGGTTACCATTTCTTGATGGGGCACATGGGCTTCATGGGGGCCGCGCCATCTTTGTACAAAACCCTGCGCTACGACCCGGTCAAGGACTTCAAGGCGGTTGTCCGCTTCCCTGATACCCCCGCAGTGCTCTTGGTTCCTGAGACGTCGGCGTTCAAAAATATTCGGGAATTGATCGCTCATGCCAAGGCGAACCCGGGCAAGGTGAATTTCGGCACAGCAGGTGTCGGCTCCGTTTCGCACTTGATGGCTGAGCTATTCGCCGCGAGCGCCGGCATCACTGTTGAAACGGTTCCGTATCGCGGGAATGCACCTGCCTTGGCTGATCTGATGGCTGGGCGGCTGCATGCTGTGTTCGATCAAAGCAATACCTCGCTCTCAAATGTCGCCAGTGGGCGCGTCAAGGCTCTTGGGGTAGGGTCGCTCGAACCTATGAAGCAACTTCCCGGCGTGCCGACTATTGCTTCGGTCATCCCGGGCTTTGAAGCGACCACCTGGTACGGTTTGTATGCGCCGGCAGGTACGTCAGACGCCGCTGTGAAAGTGATCCAGGATGCATACCTGACGATCATGGCCGATCCGGCCTTCGCCGAGAAACTCGTGGCTCAGGGCGTACAGCCACTGGCTGCCGACAAGTACACGTCTGACAGTCTGCAACGCCTGACCGCCACTGAAGTGGACCGTTGGGCAGCTCTGATCAAGGCTGCCGGCATCCAGCCTCAGTAACGCAGGATGGAAGCAAGCATCGTGAAGTACATCGATATCGCGGATTTTGTCGATAGCGTCGCCGCAGCGCTGCAGTACGTCAGTTATACGCATCCGCCGGATTTCGTAGGGGCGCTGCAGCACGCTCACGAGCGAGAGACCAGCCCAGCTGCGAAAAATGCGTTGTTGCAGCTTTTGGTTAACAGCAAGATGAGCGCCTTGGCACGCCGGCCGGTTTGCCAAGACACCGGCGTGGCAAATGTCTACGTCAAAATGGGTATGGATGTTCGTTTCCACGATCCGCGGGGGGGCCGACTGCCTGGTCTCGACGATTTGGTCAACGAAGCCATTGCCCGCGCCTATACGGATGCTCGCAACCCTTTACGCGCCACTGTTATCGCAGATCCTCTGGGCGCGCGCCGCAATACCCGCAACAACGCGCCGGGAGTCGTCAATGTCCAGCTCGTTGAAGGTGACCGATTCGAGGTTGTCGTCGCGGCCAAGGGCGGCGGTGGCGATGTCAAGGCACGCTTCAAGATGCTGACTGCCAGTGACTCTGTTGCCGACTGGATCGTCAGTGAAATTCCCAAACTAGGCGCTGGATGGTGCCCTCCTGGGGTCTTGGGCATCGGCGTCGGTGGGGCGGGGCCCGAAGACACAATGAGGATGGCCAAAGAGTCGCTGTTTTCGCCCATCGATATCCAGACACTGAAGCAGAGCGGGCCAAGCAATGAGGAGGAGCGCCTCAGGCTGGAATTGTTCGAGCGGATAAACGGGCTGAATATCGGCGCTCAAGGACTGGGAGGATGCACCACAGTACTGGATGTGAAGGTTCATACCGCACCGTGCCATGCCGCCATGCAGCCTGTGGCCATCATCCCTAACTGCGCTGCAAACCGTTTCGTTCGTTTCGAACTGGACGGCAGCGGCCCAGCATCTTTGCCGGTGGTTCCGTTGGAGGTTTGGCGCGACATTCCGGATCTCTTGTCCGTTGATGAGGGCGTTAAAGTTAATCTCGAAACGCTTACCCGCGAAGAGGTCGGACGCTGGGAAACGGGTGAGCTTCTGCTATTGTCGGGAAAAATCCTGACTGGTCGGGATGCCGCCCACAAACGCCTGGAAGCAATGCTTGCACAAGGGCAGGAATTGCCAGTTGATTTGCGTAATCGCGTCCTCTTTTATGTCGGGCCGGTCGATCCTGTCGGGGATGAGGTTATCGGACCAGCCGGTCCCACCACCTCTGCTCGCATGGACAAGTTCCTGCGCTGTACGATGGAACAGGGAGTGCTGGCCACCATCGGCAAGGCGGAGCGCACAAGGGCCGCCTTGGATACGATTAGTGAGCTGGGGGGCGCCTACCTTATTGCGGTCGGGGGGGCGGCCTACCTGGCGTCGAAAAGTATCGTCGCATCGTGTGTGGTGGCGTTTGAGGATCTGGGTATGGAAGCCATCTATGAGTTTGATGTGGTGGACATGCCGGTGACAGTGGCCATCGATGCACGCGGCAAGACGGTGTACCGCCACGTGCCGATCTCGACGGCGTATTGAGTCCAGTCGAAGCGTCCCTCTCATCGGGCGGGACGCCTCGAGGCGCAACTACGAATTGCCATTCGTACTAGAACTTCGACGCTATGCCGCCAACGCCCAACCGGCCAATGCTGCGAGCAGGACGACGCAGACTGGCGAGGCCTTCGCGTAGACCAGCAAGCCGAAGGCCGCCAGCGCCAGCCCGAAATCCGTTTTGCTGTGGATCGCGCTGGTCCAGACCGGATCGTAGAGCGCCGATAATAAGATGCCCACCACGCCTGCGTTGATCCCTGCCATCGTGGTCTGGATGCTTTGGCGTCTGCGCAGCTCCTCCCAGAACGGCAGTACCCCAACGAGCAGCAAGAAGGCTGGTACGAAGACCGCAACTAGCAAGACTAAACCGCCGATCCAGCCATGCAAGGGGCCAGTGGCGATGGTGCCTAGGTAGGCGGCAAAGGTGAACAGCGGCCCGGGCACAGCCTGCGCCGCGCCATAACCGGCCAGGAAGTCGGCATTGCTGACGACGCCACTGGGTACAACTGTGGTCTGCAACAGCGGCAGCACGACATGCCCGCCACCGAAGACCAGTGCGCCCGAGCGATAGAAGCCCTCTAGCAGTGCAACCGTGGACGAACCGCTGGCTGCAGCCCAAAGGGGTAAGCCGGTCAAGAGCAGCACGAACAGCAACAGCGCTGCGATGCCCACTTTGCGCGAGACGTGGTAGTCGTGATGCTCGCCTGCAACTTGTTGCGGGAGCTTCACCAGCCAGCGGCCCATCAGGCCCGAAACCACAATGGCGACAACTTGTCCGCTAGCCGAAGGTAAGGCCAGAGTCAGCAGCGCAGCCAGGATGGCGAGTCCCGCACGGGGCCGGTCGGGGCAAAGCGACTTGGCCATGCCCCACACCGCCTGTGCCACCACCGCCACCGCGACGACCTTGAGGCCATGCACCCAGCCGGAGTCGGCCATGCCACGGTACTCGGCCACACCGTAGGCGAAGAGCATCAATGCGAGCGCTGACGGCAACGTGAAGCCTGCCCAGGCGGCTAGGGCACCTGGCCACCCCGCACGGCTCAGTCCCAGGGCCATGCCAACTTGGCTGCTGCCTGGACCAGGCAAAAATTGGCACAGGGCCACCAGATCCGAATAGCTGCGGTCATCCAGCCAGCGGCGGCGTTCCACGAACTCGGTGCGGAAGTAGCCGAGATGTGCGACCGGGCCGCCGAAGGACGTCAGGCCGAGCTTGAGGAAAGCCAAGAACACATGCCATGCGCTGCCGCGCTCGGCTTTAGATGAGGTGGTGCTCATAGGCGGTGTTCCGGGGGTCAGATGGCAGCTTGGTTCATGCGTTGGGTCAATGCTTCAGCGCTCTCTTTGCGTTCGCTGTAACGATCCACCAAGTATGGCGCAGCGTCGCGCGTCAGCAGTGTGAATTTCATCAGTTCTTCTATCACGTCGACGATGCGGTCGTAGTACGGCGATGGCTTCATGCGTCCGGCGTCGTCGAACTCCTGGTATGCCTTGGCGACCGAGGACTGGTTGGGAATGGTCAGCATGCGCATCCAGCGGCCGAGCAAACGCAATTGGTTCACCGCATTGAACGACTGCGAGCCGCCCGAGACCTGCATCACCGCAAGAGTCTTGCCCTGGGTCGGGCGCACTGCACCGATTGCCAAGGGAATCCAGTCGATTTGGGTTTTCATAATGCCGGTCATCGCGCCGTGGCGTTCCGGCGAACACCACACCATGCCCTCGGCCCAGTGTGCGAGATCGCGCAGCTCCTGCACCTTGGGGTGATCGTCCGGTGCGTCGTCAACCAGGGGCAGGCCTGCAGGATCGAAGATGCGTGCGTCGCCGCCCAGCGCCCGCAGCAAGCGGGCCACTTCCTCCGTGACCAGTCGGCTGTAAGAGCGTTCGCGCAGCGAGCCATACAGCAGAAGGAAGCGCGGCGCGTGCGTGGGGCGCTCAGCGAATGAGAACAAACGGGAGTGGTCTGGCAATTCGAACAGCGCGGTATCAATGTTCGGTAGATCAAGGTCTTGCTCAGACATGCCGACTGTCCTTGCTCACGAGGCGGTCTCCGTTTTCCTTGTTGAACGCATCTTGCGGCAACAGATCGATCAATTTTTCAGATGGCCGGCAATGTCGTGCGCCCATCAGCTTGCGAGGCTGGCTGCAGGTGGGGGAGCGATGGATCGTGATCTGACTCATGCGGATTCTTTGGATGGATCAAGCCGTGGGGATGGGCGGCGTTCGTACCAGCCGCGCGAGCGGTTGACCACGCGTACGACCAGTAGCATCACCGGCACCTCGATCAGCACGCCGACGACGGTGGCCAGCGCCGCACCCGAGTGGAAACCGAACAGGCTGATGGCGGCGGCTACGGCCAGCTCGAAGAAGTTGGAGGCGCCGATCAGCGCCGACGGGCCGGCAATGCTGTGCTTCTCGCCGACTTGGCGGTTGAGCCAGTAGGCCAATCCAGAATTGAACAGCACCTGGATCAGAATTGGTACCGCCAGCATGGCGATCACCAAGGGCTGTTGCAGGATCACCTGGCCCTGGAAGGCGAACAACAGCACCAGAGTCAACAACAGCGCGGCGATCGACAAGGGGCCGATACTTTTCATTGCGCGGTCGAGAGCGGTTTGGCCCTTGCGCAGCAAGGCACGGCGCCAGAGCTGGGCGGCAATGACAGGGATCACAATGTATAAGCCTACCGAGATCAGCAGCGTGGCCCATGGCACGATGATCGACGAGAGACTCAACAGCAGACCGACAAGGGGCGCGAAGGCAAACACCATGATGAGGTTGTTGAGCGCGACTTGGGACAGCGTGAACACCGGATCGCCGCTGCTTAGCCGGCTCCAGACGAAGACCATTGCCGTGCAGGGCGCAGTGGCCAACAGGATCAAGCCGGCGATGTAGCTGTCAAGCTGATCGGCCGGCAGCCAGTGGGCGAAAACATGGCGGATGAACAACCAGCCCAGCATCGCCATCGAAAACGGCTTGATCGCCCAGTTAATGAATAAGGTGATGCCGATGCCGCGCCAGTGCCGGCGTACTTGACCCAGTGCGCCAAAGTCCACCTTGAGCAGCATGGGGATCACCATGACCCAAATCAGCACTCCCACAGGCAGGTTGACTTGGGCAACCTCCATGCGGCCGATGGCCTGGAACACGGTTGGCGAGAATTGGCCGAGTGCAATGCCGGTGACGATGCACAGCAGCACCCACACGCTCAGGTAGCGCTCGAAGATGCTCATGGGGGAGGCGACCTGCACGCGGCTGGCCGATTCGTTTCCTACGGTCATGGCGTGGATCTCATTGGTGACCAATGTCGCGCAGCTCGCGCTGCAAAGATATGGCATCCAGGCTCTTGATCGGTAATGAGAGGAACAACTCTATGCGTCGGTGCAGCGCGATGGCGGCATCTTGGAATGCCTTGCGTTGCTGCTCCTCGGTGCCTTCGACCGCGGCTGGGTCAGGTACGCCCCAGTGGGCCGACACTGGTTTGCTCGGCCACAGGGGGCAAGCCTCGCCGGCAGCGCTGTCGCAGACGGTGAAGATGAAGTCGAACACCGGCGCACCTGGAACGACGAACTCGTCCCAACTCTTGCTGCGGTAGCCGGTGTTGGGAAGGCGCAGACGCTCCAGCGTGGCAAGCGCCTGCGGATGGACCTCGCCCTTGGGGTGACTACCTGCCGACCAAGCGCGAAAGCGGCCTTTGCCCAGCTCGTTGAGAATGCCTTCGGCAAGAATGGAACGGGCGGAGTTGCCCGTGCAGATGAACAGGGCGTTGTACGTCGCGTCGGTCATGAACATGGTCCTGGGTCAGCAGGCGGTGCAGTGGGAAGGCTCGGAGATTTCGCACACGCCGCCCTGGCAGCAGTGCTCGGTCAGGTAGGTGATCAAGCCGTTCATATGGCTGTATTCGGCGCGATAGATCAGGTTGCGGCCCTGCTGCTCAACGTTGACCAGGCCTGCGTGGGCCAATTCTTTCAAGTGGAAGGAGAGGGCGTTGCGGGCCACGCTGAGCTGTTCGGCCAGAACGCTGGGCGTCAAGCCTTCCAGACCCGCAATGACCAGAGCGCGAAACACGCGCAGGCGTTGAGTGTGAGCTAATGCATTGAGGGCGGAAACGGCTTGATCTTCATTCATGATTCAATAATACATCAATCATTGAATTAATTGCAAAGGGAAGCGGCGCGTAGCTAAAAATGTTGTCCCGACGTTTCATCGTCGGGCTCGCGAGCTTGCGCTCTATTTTTTCGAAAGCTTCACCACTCAACGACAAGTTTGCCGAAGTGCTCTCCGCGTTCCTGTCGTCGGAAAGCGTCAGCCAATTGCTCTAGAGGCAAGCTGTCGTGGATGATCGGGCGAATGCCGGTCTGTTCAAGTGCTGCGACATACTCCTGTTGTTGGCGGCGGTTGCCGACAATCAGACCTTGCAGACGCGCTTGTTTGCTCATTAGTGCCATCGTCGGAATCTCACCATTGAACCCGGTCAGCACACCGATCAGAGCGATATGACCACCGGTTTTTACGGCCCCGATCGACTGTGCGAGCGTGCCAGCCCCCCCAACCTCAACGACGTGATCCACGCCGTGCCCACCGGTCAGTGCCAGCACTTGCTGGCCCCAGTCTGGAGTCTTCCGGTAGTTGATGATGTGATCAGCCCCAAGTTCGCGTAAGCGCTCGAACTTGTCGTCGGAGCCGGTTGTGGCAATGACGCGCGCGCCCATGGCTTTGGCGATCTGCAATGCTGCAATCGAAACACCTCCAGTACCCAGCACCAACACGCTATCGCCGGCTTTTAGCTGTCCATTGGCCACTAGCGCACGCCAGGCAGTTAAGCCCGCCGTGGTGATGGTCGCCGCTTCTGCATGGCTCCAGCCTCGAGGAGCATGAGTGAACGCAGTGGCCGAACGTACTGCATACTCGGCTGCATAGCCATCGATACCATCACCCGGTGTGCCATGGAAGTTAGTGACAGCGTCGAAAGGCAAACCGTCGGACCACTGGGGAAAGAAGCAGGAAACTACGTGGTCGCCAATCTTGAACTCGGTGACTCCCTCACCAATGGATTCAACAACGCCCGCACCATCGCTCATCAGTATCCGACCATCCTGCGTGGGGATCCTGCCATTGGCGACGAGCAGGTCATGGAAGTTAAGGGAGGTGGCGTGCAGCGCGACCCGGATCTGGCCTGGTCCAGGTTGACCGGGATCAGGCAGGTTTTTCACCTCGAGATTGTCCAATCCTGCGGGGGTGCGTACAACGATGGCTTTCATGAGTGATGACTCCTTTGCTTTAGGTGTGTATAGCCTTCTACGCCTCAAGGATGCAGCCGACGTACACGCCGACATTGCCGGGCGCCGCCAGGTGGGCTGGCTGGTGCTGATTCCTTGAAGCGGTCTGTGTTGATGAACCGATGTTCGATCCCAGTTTCAAGCCGGGTCAAGTTCCGGAAAACACCAGCCTATATTGAATTCGCTTAAGCTGCTGCGCCGTAGCGGGCCTTGGCGTAGCCCGGCGAGTTCGGTGCTGGTTAAGCCCCGATTCTGGCCTGGATCTAGATGCACGGTGCCAATGGCGCGTATTGTGTCGCTTAGGCCTCAAATCTAAGGCACGGTCGTTGCCAGCATGGAAACGCTTGCCAAAGGCGACATGAGTCTTTGCGCATTGCTGCGATTGCTGGAAGCCGTAGGCTTCGACGGTGCCGCTCCGGTTGTGGCTGACATTTAGGTTAGCTGCGGAAATAATAGGACGATTCGGTAAATGACTGGACGCCTGGATAAACCTCTTGGCAACGCAGCTTCTTACAATCCTTGAAGATGGTCGGGAGATGGTTGAGGTTGCTCTTGCAGCGGCCCACTCGCACCCGCGCAGTTTTTCTGTGGATCAGCGCATCGCGCAGCGTCCACTTGACCTGTATCAGGAGATGGCAATGGAAGGCTTGCGTGACGTGGCGGACGCTGTCAATGATCCGAAAGAGGCGCTACACCCCGCGCTGGAGAAGTTCTGCCGTGATGTGCGTGAGACGCTTGAAGGTGGCAGTACGCCGGCGCAACTAGTGCAGGTGAAGGAAGGTCTGCAGGTTCTGCTGCGGGATGCGAGCTTCCTGGATCGCTATTGCAGTGCTGATGCTAAGCCTGGTTTGCATTTGCTCTACGAAGACTCATCCTTGGGGTTCCAGGTTCTTGCTCATGTCAACGACAAGGGCAGAGTCTCGCCCCCGCATAACCACGGTGATTCTTGGGCTATTTACGGGCAGGGTGTTGGTCACACCGACATGACGGAATGGGAAAGAGTGGTGGACTGCGTCGAGCCGCCTTTGGCCCGCATGGTGGCGACCACGAAGTATCGACTGTTGCCGGGTGATGCAGGCTTGTTCCCGCCAGGGGTCATTCACTCGATTGACTATCCCGCCGAGACGCGATTTATCCGTGTGACCGGCGTGAATCTGGATGCGATCCAACGCAGTGCCTTCGATCCTTTGACTGCCAGTCAGCGGACCTTGGGGCCTGCGCCAGCCGGCGCGGCATGAGATAAGAATCAGGGCTGCGCCGGCACTTCCTTGCTTTTGTCGATCTTATCGATGACGGCGTTGATGTGGCTTTCGATGGCGAGCCGGGCAGCGTTAGGATCACGCTTAGTAATGGCGTCAATGATGGCTTGGTGGTCATCGTCAGACACTGCTCTCAGGTTTTGACGGAACTGGGTCATCAGTCGCGCTAGTTGTAGATGCGTCGAAATGGCATCGTAGACGCCGACCAGCGTGGGGTTCTTCGAGAGTGAGACCAGGTGGCGATGAAAATCGTCGTTTGCGGTGAAGTAACGTTGTAGCTGTTTCCCATCTTGAGCCGATGTCAGCCGGGTGTGTCGGACGTGCAAGGAGCGTATCTCGTCGTCGCTAGCATTGGCGCATACCAGTTCTACCGCTAGCGTCTCCAGGGATCGGCGCACCAGCATCTTGTCGCGGACATCCTGGATGGTAGGCTCTGTGATGACTGCGCCGCGGTTGGGAATCAGTTGAAGAAGCCCCTCTGCGGCAACTACTTTAAGGGCTTCGCGTAAAGGGGTGCGCGAAACGCCAAAGCGTTGAGACAGTATTTGCTCGGTAATGCGTTCGCCAGGTGCCCATTGGCCCGCGATGATGTCGGCCCGCAGTCGAACCACGATTTCCTGTGGTAGCGGACGCCGAGCGATCAGGGCAGGAGTATGGGAGCGAGAACTTTCCCGCAATGGTTTTTCAGGATGAGTGGTCATAGTAGAGTAGGAGCGGCGTTTCTTTAGCAGGCTTACCAAGCGTCGGGAATTCAGCGCGGTGCGGAAGAATACTTCAGTGCTGAGCATATCCTAATTGAGCTTGTCGGCAGTGCTTACGAGCTAATTTGGATACGGGTAAAACCACCGTTGACAATGTTTTAAATGGGCCTATAGACTGTTTATTGTATGCAATTTTTGTTTGTGCAGCTGATGTCAGTATTGTTTATTGTGTACAAAATAAACAATAAATAATCTGGTGAGAGTTGTGTTTGATCCAGATGTCCATGATCGCCATCCGGCCCGATGCGGGTCGTTCAACACAAGGGGTTAACAATGGTAGGAACCATGAGGGTGCGCACTGCATTGACACTAGTCTGTGCTGTTTTGCTGGCGACCGCGGCGGGCGGCGCTTATGCAGATCCTGTCTCGGGCGGAAGCCTGCGATTCGTGGTGCAGCCGGAGCCGGCGCATCTGTTGCCCCATATCGACACGGCATCGAATGTACAACTGGTAGGGACCAAGATCTTCGAGGGATTGTTCCGGCGCGGCGAGAAGGGCGAGACTTTGCCACTGTTGGCGCTGTCCAGCGAGATCAGCCCGGATGGCAAAGAGATCAAGCTGCAATTGCGCAAGGGCGTCAAATGGCACGACGGTTCTGACTTCACTTCAGATGATGTGAAGTTCACGCTAGAGGACGTCATCAAGAAAAGTTCGCCTATTGGCCGAACCGTGCTCGGTAACCTTGATCGTGTCGAGACGCCTTCCCCCGATGTGGCCGTGCTCAAGTTTTCGGTGCCTTCGCTTTATGTGTTGAGCACGCTCGTGGGCCCGACCATGCCTATGCTTAGTAAAAAGGTCTATCAAGGCAAGGATTTGAGGGCAGTGCAGTCAACGCAAAAGCCCGTAGGCACGGGGCCCTTCAAGTTTGTGGAGTGGAACAAGGGTAGTCACATCACCTTAGGCAAGAACGAGCAGTACTGGGATAAAGGTAAGCCTTATCTCGACCAGATTCTTGTGCGCTTCATCCGTGATGCATCGTCGAGGGCCGTGGCTTTCGAAAGCGGCGAAATCGACATTGCCGGACAGAATCCGATTCCCCTGAGCGATGTGGACAGGTTCAAGAAAATACCGACGCTTGAAGTGGTGACCACGGGTTCCGATGCATTGGCCGGCGCCAGCTATTTCGAGTTCAACCTGCGGAATCCGAAGTTCCAGGATGTACGGGTGCGCCAGGCATTCGCTCATGCTTTGAATCTCAATTTCATCTCCAGGAACATCTGGTATGGGATGGCAAAGCCGGCGACCAGCGTGGTGCCCGTGTCGGCGCTGCCTTTCCACACTTCCGATGTTCCACAGTACAAGTACGACCGCAAGAAGGCGGAAAAGCTGCTGGACGAAGCGGGTTTCAAGCGGGGTTCGGATGGTGTGCGGATGCGTATCACCCATGATGTTTTTCCCTTCGATCTGCATTTTCAGCGAGTGGGCGAGTACTTGAAGCAGGCGCTGGCCCAGGTCGGGGTCACTGTCGAATTGCGCAATCAGGACGTGGCAACCTGGATACGGCGCGTATACGGTGAGAATGATTTCGAGACGGCAACCTACAACATCTATGGCATGACGGATCCCACGGTTGGCATTCAGCGCATCGTAGCGAGCTCCAATATTCGCAAGGGCGTGCCGTTCTCAAACGGATCGGGCTATTCGAACCCAGAGGTCGACCGCCTGCTTGATTCGGCCCAGACCGCCGCGACGCAGGAGGCACGTGTGGACGCATGGCATCGCGCGCAGAAAATAATTGCCGCGGAACTGCCGAATATTCCCCTGGCCAATCTGCAATACACCACGGTGAAGAACGTGCGGGTGAAGGGTTTGGAAACAGATGGCTTCGGTCCGGTTGCCAATTTTTCCAACCTGTATCTGGAACGGGCCGGTCGCTGATGCGGCCTGACCAGGGAGCGTGAGAATGTCTGGAAACACGAAGTTCCTGGGATTCCTGGGGCGGCGTCTGGTGCGTGTCGTGATCACCGTCGCGGTGATTGCGGTGCTCAATTTCATGTTGATGCAAAGCGCGCCCGGCGACGCGGTTGACGTACTCGCCGGTCAGGCGGGAGTGGCCGATGCCCAGTACTTGGAAGAGCTGCGTCAGAACTACGGACTGGACCAACCTGTACCGGTAAGGCTGGTTCGCTATGTGACGGCGCTGATGAGTCTGGATCTCGGCTATTCCTTCCGCTACCAGTCTTCGGTGCTCGACATGATTCTGGACAGGTTGCCGGCGACCTTATTGCTATTGGCTGCCAGTTTGTGCATCGCAGTGCTTGTGGGGGTGGGAGCTGGGGCTATCGCCGCATGCAACTACCGGCGCTGGCCCGACAGGTTGTTGTCGGGTATGGCCTTGGTGTTCTACGCGACACCCTTGTTCTGGTTCGGCTTGATGCTGGCGATGATCTTTTCGGTCAAATTGGGCTGGCTACCTAGCAGTGGACTCTACACCTTGGGCAAGGCGCATACCCCGCTGAGCATGGTGGCTGACGTCGCTGTGCACCTGATCATGCCGGCCCTGACCTTGGGGGTTTTCTACATGGCGGTCTATATGCGTTTGGTGCGCACGTCGATGCTCGATATCTACGAGATGGATTTTGTGCGCACTGCGGTGGCGAAAGGCTTGGCCCCCGGACGTATCGCCAGCCGGCATGTGCTGAGAAATGCGGTGCTGCCTGTGGTCACCATTTTCGGCCAACAGTTCGGTACTGCGCTGGGTGGAGCGGTGGTGGTGGAGATGGTGTTCGCCTGGCCGGGCTTGGGAACACTGGCCTTCGATGCGCTCTTCCATCGAGATTTGAACCTGCTGCTTGGCATCTTGTTCCTTTCCTCTATTTTCGTTGCGATAGTCAACATCCTTGTCGATATCGCCTATACACGTGTGGATCCTAGGATACGTCTCGAATGACTACTTCCGTAAGCAAGCAGCATCCACGGAGCATGAGCCGGATGTTGATGCTGCGCTCACTCAGTTCCTACCTTGGTAGATCCGATGCGATGCTGGTCGCAGGGGTGTCGGTGCTGAGCATGATTGTGCTTTGCGCCATCTTTGGCCCGATGCTGTATCCGATCGATCCTTGGGATATGGATGCGACCCCTTTGCTGCTGCCCGGCGAAGACTGGCGCCATTTCCTGGGTACGGATGCCATGGGGCGCGATGTGGTTGCGGGCCTGATACATGGCGCGCGCACCTCTCTCATCATCGGCTTCTTTGGGGCGGCTTTTGCCTTGATGATAGGTATTACGATCGGTTCCCTGTCCGGCTACTTTCGGGGATGGGTCGACGATCTGCTGATGCGCATCACCGAGATCTACCAGACGATACCGATCTTCATCTTCCTGATTGTGCTGGTGGCGATCTTCGGTCCCAAGCTGTCCACGATTACCTGGGCGATCGCAGTCGTTTCCTGGCCTCCGGTGGCGCGCATTACCCGCGCCGAGTTTCTGGTTTTAAGGGAGCGGGAGTTCGTGCAAGCCAGCATCTTGCTCGGCGTGGGCGATCTACGCATTATCTGCCGGGAAGTATTGCCTAATGCTTTGCCGCCGGTCATCGTTCTGGGTTCTATCGTCACCGCCAATTCGATCCTTAATGAGACGGCGCTCGCCTTTCTGGGATTGGGTGACCCCAACGTGATCTCCTGGGGAACCATGATTGGCTCGGGCCGCGAGTATCTGCGTACCGCCTGGCATTTGTCAGCCATCCCAGGGGTGGCGATCCTGGTGACCGTCCTTTCCATCAGCACGGTGGGAGAGTGGATGAATCAGATGCTCAATCCGAAGGGGCGCTCTGCATGAAGGTGAATCATATGGATGCCGGGCGCGCCGCTTCGCCCTTGCTGGAGGTTACGGGTTTGACGCTGGACGTCGATTCAGGCGGACGACGCGTGCCCATTGTCGAGGATGTGGGTTTCTCGGTGCAGAGCGGTGAAGTCGTTGCCATCGTCGGAGAGTCCGGCTGTGGCAAGTCGACTACCGCGCTGTCCCTGATGCGCATCCTGCCGCCAGCCATCAGGGTGGCGGCGGGCTCAATCCGCCTGCAAGGGGAGGAACTGCTGGACAAGTCCGCCGCACAGATGAGGGCGCTTCGCGGCAATGTGGTCTCGATGATTTTCCAGGACCCCATGACCTCGCTGAACCCAGTGCTGACCATTGGCGAACAGATGATCGAGGGCATACGGGTACATCGAAAGCTTAGTGTGCGGCAAGCGCGCGACATCGCACTCGCGATGCTTGAGCGCGTGCGCATTCCCGAGGCGGCCAACCGGCTGTCTGAGTATCCACATACGCTGTCCGGCGGGATGCGCCAGCGGATCATGATCGCCATGGCGCTGTCCAGCCAGCCCAAACTGCTGATCGCGGACGAGCCCACGACGGCGCTGGACGTGACGATTCAGTTGCAGATACTGATGCTGCTGAAAGAGCTCCAGACGGAGTATCGCGCGGGCATCGTGTTGATCACGCATAGCATCGGTGTGGTTGCGGAAGTGGCCGACCGCATTGTCGTGCTCTATGCGGGAAAAGTCGTGGAGCAGGGCACTGCCCG
>JBEBXA010000070.1:0-20668 GCA_040391825.1 Pigmentiphaga sp. | reverse complement strand
TGGTTCGCCCGGCTATGGGTACCGCCCGCAACCCTGTGGTTGACCCAGGTCGCCATTTCAACCTCGATCGAGGGAGGCGATCTTGCCACGGCTCAAAGTTTGGAAGTACTGAGTCCCGAGCAAATGAAAAGCAATGGGCTCTACGCCTACACCGCGATCAACGCTCCCCTGGGACTGAAGGAGCGCATCCATCACGTCTGGATACACAACGGCAAAGAAGTGGATCGCATCGCAATCGATATCCGGGGCGGACGCAAGGAAGGCTATCGTGCGTGGACACACAAGCAGAACTTCCCGCCGGACCCGACCGGACGCTGGCAAGTGAAGGTGTTAACCGACACCGGCCAGATGATAGGCATTCTGCGCTTTCGAGTCAGCGGCCACACGGCTCGGCAAGAGCCCGTCACCCAAGGCCAGGGCTTGCACCAGCACCAAACGTTACATATGTCTGCGTCACAAAGTAGCCTTGATGATCGTCAATAGTCTGCAGGTTTCATTTTTCCAATGGAGAACACCATGAACCAGACCAGCGCCATCCAGTACCCAAGCCAGACCCCCGTCATCTACGAAGCATTCACCAAGGCCCAGAACGTCATTCTTGAGCAGGGTCTGGACAAGCAGCTTCATCACTTGGTGGTACTGCGCGCATCACAAATCAACCAATGCGCTTTCTGCGTCAAAATGCATATACGGGAAGCTCGTGAAGAGGGGGAAACCAGCGAACGACTGGATCGGCTCATCGTCTGGGAACACGTCAACGATTTCAGCGAACGTGAAAAAGCGGCCTTCGCCTGGACTGAAGCCCTGACGGTGCTGGACAAGAAAACCGACTATGGCGTCCTCAGGGCTCGTCTGAGGGAACACTTCAGCGACAAGGAGATCAGTATCCTGACCTCTACTATCGCCATGATCAATCTGTGGAACCGTATGCAGGTATCGCAGCACTAAAATAGCGTCTACATGCCTGCTCAGAGCAACACCGCCTTCTTCGAAACCCGCCGGGCCTTCCTGTTCGGGCTGGCATATCGCATGCTGGGCTCGCGTGCCGATGCCCAGGATGCCGTGCAAGACACTTTCATAAAATGGCAGCAAGCCGACAAGTCCGCGATTGAAAGCCCGGCCGCCTGGCTCACCACGCTTTGCACCAATCATTGCGTCGACATGCTGCGGGCCGCTCACAGAACCCGCGTCGACTATGTAGGCGCCTGGCTACCCGAGCCCTTGCTCACCACCCAAAGCGGCAACCCTGAAGAAGAACTGCTGCTGGCCTCGTCCCTTACCACTGCTTTTCTGCTCTTGCTTGAACGCCTGACCCCCAAAGAGCGGGCAGCCTACCTGCTACACGAAATTTTCGACACCCCCTACCCAGAGCTAGCACGCACCTTGCAAATGCAAGAAAGCACCTGCCGTAAGCTGGTTTCCCGGGCGCGCAAAGCCATCGGAGAACCCAATATCCGGTATACGACAACGAACGAGCGCCAGGCACAGCTTTTGTCAGCCTTCCAGGGCGCCATCAACGGCGCAAAGACGGATAAGCTGCTTGCCCTTCTTTCGGACGATATCCGGCTTAGCGCCGACAGCGGAGGCAAGGTGTCGTCCATTGCTCGCGACTTGGTCGGCAAAGCAGAGATCCTGGACTTCCTTACCCGCGGCGTCGGTCAATACTGGCGGCAGTACCAGTGGACGGTGGCCGATATCAACGCAGGCCAGGGCATCATCTTGCGCGATCATGGCGAGCTGGTCGCCTCCTTGTCATTTGCGTACGACGCGGCGGGTCTGCTCACCAACGTCTACATCATGCGCAACCCCGACAAGCTCGCGGGTATCGGGATTTAGCCGCGTTTATGAATCATTGAGCAGCCAAGCCTGCTTGCTTGATTACTGTTTTCCAACGCGATATTTCACTGGTCTGCAATGCCAGCAGGTCTTGCGCGCTGCCCCCTATCACCTCGGCGGCGCCCCGGGCACCGATACGTCCACGCACCTCCGCGTCCTGTAGCGCCTCTCGCCCCTTTGCCTCCAGATATTTGACAATTTCGGCAGGGGTTCCGCTGGGCGCGTACAAGCCGAACCATGCATTGGCCACCAGTTTATGCACACCCGCCTCTTCCATCGTCGGAACATCCGGAAGCGACGGAATGCGCTGTGCGCCCGTAGTCGCCAAAGCCCGCAGCCGGCCGGCCTTGACGTGCTCGATGACATCTGCCGCGATACCGAACGTAACCGGGACTTCCCCCGCCAGAATCGCAAGCACGGCCGGGTTGCTGCCCTTATAGGGAACGTGGGTCATCCGGGTACCCGTTTCGGCAAGAAAAAGCTCCGCAAACAAATGCTGGCTGCTGCCCATGCTCGCGGAGGAGTAGGCAATTTCACCTGGCTGTTTCTTGAGCAGCGTGAGCAGCTCCGCCACAGAGTGCACCGGCACTTTCGGGTTGACCACCAGGATACAAGGGGAATTGACAATGTGCACGATAGGGGCGAAGTCCCGCTCCGGGCTATAAGGCAGTTTGGCGTAAATGGCCGGATTCGTGCCGTTAGGCCCGATGCCCCCCAGCAGTAATGTATAGCCATCAGGGGCCGAACTCGCTACAGCTTGCGCTCCTATCATTCCGTTCGCCCCCGCTCGATTCTCTATCACGGCCGGTTGGCCCATCAACTGCGCCATCCGGTTGCCCATCGAACGAGCGATCAGATCAAAGTAGCCTCCAGCCGGATAGGGCACGACGATTTTGAACGGTTTGGAAGGAAAAATGTCTTGCTGCGCGTTTCCCACGCCGAAAGGCAATAGAAGTAAAAGTGCGGCAACTGCTTTCTTCACTACCATGAGTTATCTCCTGTTGGGCTCGTCTCTGCGATCCTGCTTTGCTTATCCGTACTGCCTTTTATCTATGCGACGCCTGCGTACTTTCTTTCATTTCGCTCAAGGTTTGCGTCAAGGCCTCAGAGCGGTATCACCATCAGGGTTTCGATGACACGAGAGTCATAAATGATTTTTCGGCTCCGGAAACGCGCTTGATCGCCTGAGACATCCACCAAGTCACGGCACTGGCCGGTGGAATAAATCATCATGTCGCCGTCCAGGTCCATGGTGCGCACGATCAGATAGTTCGACCGCACGACAAGCAAGCCGCTTTCTTCGCCGATGATCTGCACGCCTGAAGTGGTGTGGCGATAGTGGTGAGGTTCATAGATATTGGCGAGGCGCATGGACTTGATACGGTCGCGCATTTGCGCGGCGCTGTGGCAATCGATCACCGCCAGCGGCAGACCGCGATCGCTGTTGAAGCGCGAAGTGACGGTATAACGGCCATCTGCGAGCATCAGGTCGCAGACTTCTTCGACGCGATTTTCATCGATGAGGCGAGCCCATTCATAAACCAGGTTTTCAACCGCGCGGAAATACTGTTCATGGGGAAGTGCAAGAGTCATCACAAGTCCATGTCCAAACGGTAGTTATGCCAAAAATTTCGAATGGCGCGTTCAGAAAGCTTGGTTGCCCCACCTCCATCCAAATCACGTCCGCCCATTTCGATGAACGATGCGCCCTCCTCGCCATCACCCATAGCGCGGTGCATCATCTCGCAAACCGCCGCGTCTTCGACCGAAATCATGCCCGCTGAACCTGCCAGGTTGGCCTGTGCCAGCCGTCTTCTCAGGGTCTGCTCATCGTCGTCTTCAAAGCCGAAGTAGGTCCACACCAAGTCGGCTTGCCCCGGGCCCTTGGGCAAAAGCTGCCGGGTCGCCAGACTATTGGCGATCTGGTGCAACACGAAAGAGGGATAGGTGCTAAGAATCTGCACACTGACGCCGTCGCCGAATTCGTCATGCCACTGAAGAATGCTGGGATCCTCTAGCGCCAGGCCATCGTTGTGGGAACGCAGACTGGAAGCGGTCTCCTTGTAGTCGGCTTCGCTCTTTTCCGTTCCGGCCTTGGTATAGAAATAGACATGGCGGCCCGAACGGTCCAGCACCATGCCCGACTCCTGCGACTGGCGCGACAGTCCGAAGGTGCCATAGAAGGTATGCAATATATTGGCGTGGTACGAATCGCGCGGATTCTCGTGGTAGGCCTTCCAGTTCGCATGGATACGCTGAGTGTCGTAGCCCAGCACTTTGAGTGGCCTGTGCAAGACGCGGCGGATCCCATCGGTGACATCGCCCAGCCAGTCTTCCAAAGGCTCGGCTTCGTCTGAAAATGTGGCGAAAACCAGTCCGCACAGGGTCGCCACCCGCAGTTTCTGCAGCCCATGCTCGGACTTATCGAAATCCTTGGGTAAGCCACCTTCGCCGCGCAGGCCTTGCTGGAAAGCAACTCTGGTGAGCTCGCCTTCCAGGCTATAACTCCAGGCATGGTAGACACAGTACAGCTTTCTTGCGGTGCCGAAAGCTTCGCGACAGATCATGTTGCCGCGGTGCGCGCAACGGTTGAGCATGGCGTGCAGGGAACCATCGTCGGCGCGTGTGAGCAAAACGGAGAGCTCGCCAACATACGTAGTTTTGTAAGACCCGGGCATTGGCACTTCCGCTTCCAGCCCCAGATAGTGCCACGACTTTCCACGAAAGATTTTTTTCTGTTCCAAGGCATAGATATCGGGATCGGTATATGCCCAGTAAGGTGCCCGAGTGTGGCCCTCGCTCGGCCATTGCCTCAGGGCATGTGGAGCGCCCGCGCGCGGCTCTGCGGCCGGTCGGGCCTGAACAGGAATATCGGAATCAAATGAGCTCATGGGGCGCTATGTAGTGTCTGGTTGCAGGACTTGGCAAACATGCGTTCGCGGCAGAAATAAGTGTGCCGATCCTGTCTCTTATCCAGAAGCCATTTGTGCGAATAGCGCATAATTCGCGTTATGCTGAACCCGACGCCTTAGTCAGGAAGCGCAGAAAATGGCGCAGGACATCCCTCGCAATCGCGACCAGATCGCAGGGCTTATCAAAGGACTACGCCTGATCGAGGCCTTTGATTCCGCTCATACCCGCATGACGATCACCGAGGCGGCCCGGCGCGTTGGAATCACGCCGGCCGCGGCGCGGCGGTGCCTGCTTACACTGTGCGAAACCGGCTATGCGCAAACAGATGGGAAGTGGTTCTGGCTAGCGCACGGAGCATTGCGGATCGCCTATGCCTACGCAACCTCGACACGCCTTCCACGCATGTTGCAGCCTTCGCTGGATGCCTTGAGCGAACGCACACGCGAATCCGCCTCGCTATGCGTATTGGACGGCGACATGGTAATCATCGCCGCTCGCGCTTCCGCCGGACGAACAATGCGTATCGGCCTGGGAGTCGGCTCGCGTCTACCGCTGTACTGTTCAGCCGGCGGCCGCGCCCTGGTAGCATCCATGCCGCGCAAGAGGTGGGAAAAGCTGGTGCGCGCAACGCCGATGATTGCTTTGACGCAAAACACCGAAACCACCCTGACCGGCTTGAACCGACTACTTCAGGAATATCGGGAGACGGGCTACTTCCCCTGTGACGAAGAGATAGAACTCGGAGTCCGCTCGATTGCCATCCCCCTGTATGACAGCAGCGGCGCCACCGTTGCCGCAATGAGCATTTCCGCACGCGCGGAGCGCATGACCACAGGAGAAATGGTCAAGCAATTTCTGCCGACCATGTTACGCAACCAGGAATGGGCGCGCACCCGCCTGGGCTAAGGCAGTGTAAGCTTGCCCCGAGGCCCTGCGAACCATGGCGCCGTCCTATCAAACAGGCGCGGCACCCTTAACCCTATTCAGGTAGTCCATCCATGAAGGTATGCATATTCGGAGCCGGCGCGGTAGGCGGGCACCTCGCAGCACGTCTTGCCGACGCCGGGCTTGATGTGTCCGTTATTGCACGCGGTGCGCATCTAGCCGCTATCCGGGCGCAGGGTTTGCGCTTTATCGGGCATGACAAGGAAATCGTGGCGCAGGTGCGGGCCAGTGAGCGTCCAGAGGAACTCGGTCCGCAAGACCTCGTCATCACCGCGGTCAAGGCACACTCCCTGCCGGAGATGGCCTCTTTGCTGCCACCTCTGCTGAATGTCGATACGCCTGTGATCTATGCCTTGAACGGCATACCTTGGTGGTACTTCCACACCGTGCGCGGGGACGCCGATAAGCACTTGACTCAACTCGATCCCGGCTGCGCCTTACAGCGTTCAATAGGTGCGCATCGCGCCATCGGCTGCGTCATCCGCTCTCCCAATGAAGTCCTTGCTCCCGGCTTGGTACGCAGCAACTCCGCCAATAACAGTTTCGCCCTGGGCGAACCTGACGGCAGCATCTCCTCACGTCTGGGCATGATAGAGAAAGCGCTCAAGCCCGGTCTGCCCGGCGTCTTTGCCACCTCTCACATCCGTGAAGAGATTTGGCGGAAACTGCTTTCGAATATGAGCTATTCGCCAGTGTCTGTACTGGCTCTCGCGTCTAATCAGGATATTGCACGCAGCTCAGAACTCACGGCCCTCTGCCGCCATTTGGTCGTGGAAGGCTTGGCTGTTGCGCGCGCCCATGGCGTGGATATCGATTCCGATCTGTATACGGGGGAACAGCTCATTCCCCCCGTGGCACATCGGCCATCAATGCTGCAAGACCTGCTGGCGGGCCGCTCGCTTGAAATCGATGCGCAGCTCGGCGCGGTGCAAGAGCTGGGCCGCATGGCAAATGTAGCGACCCCATTTCTGGATGCCATGACCGCCCTGGTCCGACAACGCATTGCATTTTCAGATGGGCCAGCCTCCGGAGCCTGAGCACCTGGCCCTGCGCCGAGCTGGCTGCCGCACCTCGCGCTTGTCGGTCTAGCGGCGGCCGCCGAACAAGGTGCCGCCGATCTTGATCAGGTCGCTCATGTCGAGCTGGCCATCGCCGTTCTGATCCAGCAATGAGCCAAGCAAGCCCCCTCCGACGCCGCCTTGCTGGCGGATCGTGTCACGCTCGTGGCCTAATGTATCGCCCAGACTGTCGGCGCTCATTGAGCCTGCGCTGGCGCGTTGCGCCAGAAACGCCATAACCAACGGCGCCAATAATTTCAGAAGATTGCCCGCCCCGCCACTACCTATACCGGTGGCTTGTCCAAGCCCGGTTTGCGCCTGCGACTGCTTGCCGCCGAAGATATGGCCCAGGATGCCATCTGCATCCGCGCCGTTTTCCCCACCCATCAAGGAAGCCAGCAAACCGCCAAGGTCTTGATTGCCCGTATGGTCGCGCTGCAGCGCACCAAGCAAAGCCTGAGCGCCCTGAGGCTGAGCCGCCTGTTGGCCCAGCGCCCCCAGCAGCATGGGCAAAGCGGCGCTGACCGCCTGCTGCGTTTGCTCAACATCAGTGCCCAGCTGCTGCGAAATTTGCTGCAGAGGCGCGCCTTGCAACTGAGCCAGTAATTGCTCTGAAAGAGAAGCGGGACTATTCATGTGTTTTCCTGGTTGATATCAACCGGCTGATCCGGCGGCAGGCCTATCGTAAGCGCATTAGCAGTACGCATCACGTAAGCAGTTTCGCCGCTAACAGAGTGATACCAATCTGCGCACGCATCAAAGATATGAAGCAAGGGTATTTGGTTTCGGCTATCGCTGCGCCGCGACCGATATGCATTTGCCTTATACGGTGCTTAAGCGATCAGCCCTTATCCGGTGCGGATGATTCTCGTAAGCTGACCCAGCTTCGGACGGCAACCCCATGACCCACGCCGTGAAGCATGTCAGGGCTTCAGCTTCGCACGGTCGGACGGATTGGTAGAACTCATTGTATAGAACAATTATCGATCCCGACGATAGACTGATTTGGGTCAAGAAACGATCTGTTTCAGGATTTGCTCTCAGGCATCAACCAAAGGGGCAATGCAATCGAGCTACCCACCGTCTGAGGGAGACATCAAATGCAGAATACCGATTCACCCATTGAGTCCAGTTTATTCATCAATGGCGCCAGGCGCCCCGCTGCCGGCCAACGAAAGTATGCCATTCACAACCCGGCGCGCCCTGACGAGCTGGTCGGCCACGCCGCACGTGCCAGCATTGAAGACGTCAATGACGCTTTCGCGGCGGCACAGGCAGCCTTCCCTGCGTGGAGTGGCCTTTCTTACGAAAAGCGTGCCGAATATCTCAGGAAAATAGCTGAACACCTGACAGCCGACCAGGCTGACCTGGACGCCCGCATCCATATTTTCACCCGCGAGCACGGCAAGATCCTGAAGGAAGCCCAGATAGAGATGGGTCGTCTGGGCGGGCGCTTCGTGCAAGTAGCGTCTTATGCGGAACGCCTGGGCAATGATGACAAGATAAAAGGCCCTCCATTCGACACCATCATTACCCGCCAACCACGCGGCGTAGCAGCGCTGGTCGTTCCCTGGAACTGGCCGCTTTCCATTCTTGGCGCAAAACTGCCGCAAGCGCTGATGGCAGGCAATACGGTCGTCGTCAAACTTCCCGAAAACTCGGCCATGGCGCCGGCCATGACCGTGGCGAAGATTGCGGAAATCTTGCCGCCGGGAGTCGTCAACCTGATCACAGGATCTTCTTCGGAAATCGGCGACGCGATGCTTACCCATCCCGTTGTCCGCAAGATCAGTTTCACCGGCAGCATTCCCGTCGGCAAACACGTCATGAAGGTTGCCGCCGAAAACCTCATTCCCGTCACCCTTGAACTAGGCGGCAACGACGCGGCCCTGGTGCTTGAAGACGCAGTGCTCGACCAAGCGGCATTCACCCGTATGTACCTGGGCGCCTTCATGACCTCAGGTCAGATCTGCATGGCGCTCAAGCGCCTATATGTGCACCGGTCCCGATACGATGAAGTCGTCGCCGGACTGTCGGCGATGGCGGCGGCGCAAGTCATCGGCGACGGGCTGTTGCCGCAGACCACCATGGGCCCGGTCAACAACAAGAAGCAACTCAAGGTCGTCGCCGACATGCTGGCGCAGGCCCGCGCGGCGGGTGCGGACGTGCGAGAGTTTGGCGTAGTCCCCGACGAGGACCTCTACCGCACCGGCTATTTTCAAAAACCCGCCCTGCTGTTCAATCCTGACCCTGGTCTGGACGCGGTATGCGAAGAACAGTTCGGCCCCCTGCTGCCCATCATCCCTATCGACGATGACGCACAAGGGATACGCATGGCGAACGACTCCCGTTTCGGCTTGTGCTCATCGGTCTGGACAGCGGATATGGATCGGGCACAGCGTGTCGCGCGTCAACTGGAAGCAGGCTACACCTACATCAATGCCCACGGCCCCATGGGTCAGGATGATCGGGGGCCATTCGGCGGCTTCAAACAAAGCGGCATCGGCCGCAACCTCGGCTACGAAGGTCTGCTCTCCTTCCAGGATTACCACACGATAGCCGGCCCACAAGGCAGCTTCTCATGAAGCACCGCGGCGCGCGTGCCCCCATCTCTTCCCGATTCTTGCTTAAGCGAATGGTATGACTCTGACCAACAAACATCTGACGACATCTGCGGAACAGCTTCTTCGCGTAAGCGCAAGCCTGGGAGTGAAGTACATCTTCAGCAACCTGGGCAGCGATCATCCCGCATTCATCAGCGCATTCGCCAAATTGGCCGAAGAAAATCTGGACGCTCCGCAAGTCATTGTCTGCCCGCATGAAATGACCACGCTCAGCGCCGCTCACGGCTACGCCATGGTGACGCGCCAACCGCAATTGGTACTGGTCCACGTTGATGTCGGTACGCAAAACCTGGGAGCAAGCGTGCATAACGCTGCGCGCGGACGAGTGCCCGCGATTGTGGTGGCGGGTCTGTCCCCGGTTTCCACCAATCCGGATACCGTCGGCCACCGCAACGAATACATTCATTACACCCAAGACGCACCGCGCCAGTCCGCCATCGTCGATCAGTACATGAAGTGGTCTTACGAACTGCGTAGCGCCGAAATGACGGAAGCGGTGGTCAACCGGGCCTACCAATTGGCGTCTTCTATGCCGCAAGGCCCGGTTTACCTGACCGGGGGCCGCGAAGTCTGGGACGCTCACTCGCCAGCCGCGAAAAATGACAAGGAAAATTGGACGCCCTCGAAATTCGCGGGGCTGGCGCCTGACGATTTGAGCGAACTGCACCAGGCGCTGGCGGCGTCCAAGCGGCCGCTGGTGATCACGACCTATATGGGCTATCAGCAAGAATCGGTCGAAAAACTGAAAACGCTGTCAGACCGCTTCGGCATCGGCGTCTGCGAATTAGGCCCGCACTATCTCAACTTTCCCGGCGATCACCCCAATCATCTAGGCTACAAGCGCGACTCGCTGATCGACGAGGCCGACCTGATTCTCTTGATCGACATCGACGTCCCCTGGATCGAGTCCAAGGTCAGCCCAGCCAAGAATGCGCGGGTCTTTCATGTCGATATCGACCCCTTGAAGCAAGATCTCGGTTACTGGCATTTTCCTGTCCAGCGCAGCTATCAGGCCGACAGCAAACAGGTGCTGGATCAGTTGCTGTCCATGCCTGCCGCCGACGCCGATCACGGCAGAAGCGCCCGCCTGGGCTGGATCGCCGATGCAAAGCAGCGCGTTGCGCTAAAGATCGATCAAGTGCCCACGCAAGGCCCCATTACCCCGGTCGAGTTGACCTTGGCGGTTCGCGAACTGATCAATGAACGCTCGGTGGTCTTGGTCGAAGCGCCGTCCGTCTCTTTGCTGATTCCTTCGATACTGCGCATGAACCGACCGGGCAGTTATTACGGCAACCATGGCGCGGGGCTGGGCTGGGGCGGCAACGCCGCGCTCGGAGCAAAACTGGCCAAGCCCGACGCAGAAGTCATTACCTTGCTGGGCGACGGCTGCTTCATGTTCAGCGTACCGAGCAGCGCCTATTGGGTTTCGGGTGCTTACGACATTCCCCACCTTACGATCATCTACAACAACGGCGGCTGGAAGTCGCCAAGGCTGTCCACCGTCTACGTCCATCCCGACGGTCCCGCCGAACGCAACGACACCTACTGGGTGGCTGCGGGATCAGGTGCGCAACTGGCCGCCATTGCCGAAGCAAGCGGCGGAGCGGTGGGCTTTCACGTTGAGACACGCGAAGACCTGAAAAGCACGTTGGCCAAAGCGCTTGAAACGGTGCGTAAGGGGAAATCGGCAGTAGTGAATGTGAAGCTGGACAGCGTTACCAAGCAGGTTCTGTCGTAAGTCGCGCTGCATTTTGGCATGACGAAGCCTTACGGCCCGCTTAAGTATAAAAACTTCTGGAGAATGAAAATGCGTCAAAAACTTGCCCGTTCATTCAGCTTGAGCTCAAGCTGGTTCGCCCTGTCGGCACTGGCCCTGGCCGCAAGCCCGCAAGCTTTCGCCGATACCTGGCCCAGCAGTCCAATTCACATCGTGGTCAACAACCCTCCCGGCGGTGCCGTGGATGTTGCAACACGCCTGATTGCAGAGCCGTTGAGCAAGGCCCTCAAACAGCCCGTGATCGTGGAAAACCGCGGCGGCGCCAACGGCAACATCGGAGCCGAAAACGTCGCCCGTGCCGCTGCCGACGGCTACACCCTGCTCACCAGCGCAGGGGGAGTCTTCACGGTCAATGCGGCGCTTTACCCCAACATGACTTTCAACCCCGCCAAAGATCTACAGCCCATAGCAGCGTTGATGCGCGTATCGGTTTTCTTGACCATTAACCCCAAAGTTCCAGCTACCAACGTGAAGGAATTCATCGCCTACGCACGGGCCAATCCAGGCAAGCTGTCGTATGGTTCGGCGGGAACGGGCAGCATGCCTCACCTTGCCGGCGAAATGTTCAACGAAGCCGCAGGCATTCAATCGCTGCACGTGCCCTATCGCGGTGCGGCGCCTGCCTTGGCCGATCTGTTGGGCGGACAGGTCAACTATATGTTTGATCCTGGAATCGCGCTTCCCCATGTACGGGCGGGCAAACTGAAGCGCTTGGCGATCGCCGATCTACACCGCTCCCCATTGTTTCCCGATGTACCGACCTTGGCCGAATCGGGGCTAGACAATTTCGAAGCAAACTCTTGGTATGGTGTTTACGCACCGTCAGGCGTACCCGCCGAAATCGTTACACGGCTGAACAAAGAGATCAACCGCATCCTCACCCTGCCTAAAGTAAAAGAAGGGCTGGCCACCCTGGGCGGCCAGCCTTCGCCCATGAGCCCGGCAGAGCTGCGCGCGAAAGCCGAAACTGATAGCGTTCGCTACGAGAAACTGGTGCGCGATCGCGGCATCAAGGTCGACTGATCAAGTCGGCGCTGGCAAATCTTTCGCCAGCGCCGAAACGTCAAGCTACCTGATAGGCGTCCCGCTTGACGCCCAAGAGGTTGACTCCTTCTATCCGGATCAAGCGCGTTTCGCTGTGCCGCTTCGGTGAATGAACATCACCTTCGTTATAAACATATGCCAGGCCTGGAGTCAGTTGATATTCCCTGATTTTCTCGACTACTCCGGGTTTGCCGTCCTTGGGTTTTTCAAGCACCCGCCATTCCGACATCTCAGTTGTCCCATAAGTCTGCCCATAGATCGCCCAACTCGGGCCATGGTCATGCGGACCGCTCTCCTTGGCGCCCTTGTACACATGAGACAAAATACAGAAGCCCAGGTCAGGATCCTCATAAAGAAGGTGCCGCTCCTGGCTTTGATCAGGCTTGACGTTAGCGGCAAGAAACTCAGGGTCCTTGCACGCTTTCTCAACCAGCCCTTTGGCGAGCTCACGCCCCTTGGGGCCGGGGTCCGCACCCAAGGCGGCGCGACAGTCGGCGGCAAATTGCTCTAGCGTATAAGCCATGGTTGATGCTCCTGAATGATGGACTGGGAATATCTATGGTTTATCACATTCAGGGCAGACGTACACGCTAGCGTTGTTGTTTCGAATGCTGGCCCCGGGCCGGCCCTGTCAGTTAGCGGTTATGCCTGCCGTTTTGACCACCGCAGACCAATGGCTGCGTTCGGCCTCTATGGTTTTTGCCAAATCATCCGGCGACTGAAAACTCACCTCGGCGCCTGCGCCTCTGGCTCTCTCAATGGTTTCAGGTCGGGAAAGGCCGGTTTCGAGCGCGCTCGAAAGCTTGCGGATCTCGGCCTGGGGGGTGCCAGCTGGCGCGAACAGAGATACCCACGGGTTAAGCTGAAACTCAGGGAAACCTTGCTCGACCGAGGTTGATACCTCAGGCAGCATGGGATGGCGCGCAGGGCCGGCAATCGCCAGCGCTCTAAGCCTACCCTGCTGCACATGCCCCAAAACCGCCGGGGGAGCCGTCACGAAAAACTGTACTCGACCGGCGATCAGGTCCTGCATAGCCGGCGCGGAGCCTTTATACGGAACGTGCACCATTTTTATACCGGCGGTTTGCTTGAGCAACTCACTTCCCAAGTGCGACACCGAACCGCTTCCCTGTGACGCATAGCTGATGGCGTCGGGATTCTTCTTCGCGTATTCGATGAACTCTTTCAAGGTATGAACCGGCAAGGACGGATGAACCACCACGACAGACGGGGTAACCGCAACTCGACCCACGGGAATGAAAGAATCGTAACCCCACTGCAATTTGGAAAATATCAGCGGATTCACTACGTGATAAAGCGAGTAGGACGCCAGCAGGGTATAGCCGTCGGGCTTGGCCTGCGCCACGTGGGCATAGCCTATATTGGCGCTGGCCCCCGGCCGGTTTTCCACGATTACCGATTGGCCCAGGGCCGGCGCCATCGACTCAGCCGCCAACCTTCCCGACAGGTCGACGATACCGCCGGTAGAAACCGGCACAACAATAGTGACGGGCCGGGAAGGAAAATTTTGTGCGACGGCCACTGAGCTCGTCAACAGAGCAAGGGCAAAGAACAGTTTTTTAAACATGATGTGCCTCTGAAGATTGATGTAAACGAACAAAAAAACACTGCATTAGTCGTCCGCCCCCGGCCACGCAACCAGGCTTGGGGCAAGCTATGCTTTGCCGTAGGCTGCAAAGCCTTCTTCAAGATCAGCGATCAAGTCGGCGGGGTCTTCCAGACCGGTATGCAGACGCAGCAAGGGCCCCCCGGCCCAGGGGTGCGCTGTCCTGAGATTGCCTATCTTCGCTGGCATGATCAGGCTCTCGAACCCTCCCCAGGAATAGCCCAGCCGAAAATGCGCGCGCCTATCGCACAGGGCGGCAATCTGCGCGGCGGAACCACCGTGGAGCTCGAATCCGAACAAGCCGCTAGAGCCTAGAAAATCACGCTTCCACAGTGCGTGCTGGGGGTGAGCGGGCAAGGCCGGATGCAGCACTCTACCGACTTCCGGCCGCTGTTCCAGCCATTGCGCGACAGCGATGGCGATGCGTTCGTGCTCGCGCATGCGAACCTTGAGCGTACGCATGCCTCGCAGAATCAACCAGGCCTCGTCACTGCCCACGCACAGCCCCAATTGACGGACCGTCTGATGAAGCGCGGGCCAATGCTCATCGCGCACTACCACCGCCCCCATCAATACGTCCGCATGGCCGCTCCAGTATTTGGTGAGCGGCAGAACCGACACGTCGACGCCCCAATCGAATGGTCTGGCCATGACCGGAGAAGCCCAGGCGTTATCGATCATGGTCAACACACCGTGCCGCCTTGCTACGGCACAGATGGCCGGCACATCCTGGAATTCGAATGTGTAACTACCCGGGCTTTCCATATAGATCACCCGCGTTTCGGGACGAATCAGTGCTTCAATGTCGGCCCCCGCGCGCGCGTCGTAAAAACTGGTAGTGACCCCGAAGCGGCTCAACATCCCTTGCGCGAAAAGACGTGCGGGGCCGTAAACCGAGTCGCTCATCAGTAGATGATCGCCGGGTGACAGCCAGGTTTGCAGCGCCGTGCTGATGGCCGACAAACCACTGGGCATCAATGCTGCCCGCGCGGCATGCGGCCCGGCTTCAAGCTCGGCCACTGCATCAGCCAGCGCGAATGTAGTCGGCGTACCACTGGTCGCGTAGTTAGCGGCATGGCGTTCGCCAGCCGCCGTGCGCCCAACTTCGGCTTCGACATCGGCCAGGCAATCGAACAACATGCTGGAAGCTCGCCAGACAGGCAGGCTGACGGTCTCCACTTCCTTGCCGGCGCTACGGGAAATATCAACCAGACGCGTCGCCAAGCTGGGCGTCTTCGCTCCATCTTTCAGGGTTTCAGCCATGTGAGCTCCCATCGGAAATGCTCTACCAATCGATTGCCGTACCCAGCCCGAGCTTGCTCGCAGCTTGCAGCGCAAGCTCGATGGCAGCCAAGTCCTGTGCGCCAAAACCCAAGGATTTGTATAAGGTGAATTCATCCGATGAACGCCTGCCCGGATGCAAGCCTTCCAACACCTCTCCCAGCTCGGCTTGAATGTGGTCTGGTGTAATCACCCCTTCACGCAGTGCCCCCAGCACATCACCCGACTCCGTCAGCGCCGCATTGCGACGATCGACGAAAAGCCGCGCGGCGGCCAAAGTTGCGCCGTCCAGCTCGCGAGCGGCGGGAGTGCTGGAGCCGATCGCATTCAGGTGACAGCCGCGCTTAAGCCAGCGATGATCGAGAATGGGTTCGTGCGAGGCCGTAACGGTGCAAACCACATCCGCATCGTGCACCGCTTCCTCGATCGAGCAAGCGAGCTTGCAGCCCGCTTGCTCTGCGAACGTTGCCGCCGATTCGGCCGACCTTCCCCAAACCCGGATACGCGCGTGCGGGAAAATAGCGCGCATTGCTCTTACATGGGTACGTCCTTGCACTCCAGTACCGATGATGGCTATATCCCGCACATCCGGCGGGGCCAGTGTCAGTGTCGCCAAAGCCGTCGTGGCAGCGGTCCGTATGGTGGTAAGCGTCGGTACATCCGCGATTGCCAGCAGGCGGCCATCGTTGCCGTCGTGCAGCAAAACAGCGCCTTGCAAGGGATCCAGGCCAACGCGCGAGTTAGCGGGCACGACTACCATCTGTTTGAGCGCCCACCGTGCTGGAGCACTAGTGCGCATGGAGGGCATCAGGGTCATCCAGTTGCTGCCCTGTTCGGCGCGCACCCGGCTGCGCAGTGGCATGAAATAGCCGTCTCGTTGTACCTCAATGAAAGCAGTACGCATCGCTTCGATGCATTCTTTCATACCCAAGGCACGCTCAAGATCCTTCGCGTTCAGGATAAGCATGATCAGCTCCCCCCAACAACCGATCCGGTCCCACAGCAAAGCATCAGGGGCCGGATACGAGGTGGCGGCGTTTGCAGGCTACGGCCCGCAAGAACCATTTGACCGTCGGTAAAGACATAACTGATACCGGGAAGGTCCCCATGTTCGATGGCATCCGCAAGCGTGCTGCCGGCGGACCCTTCAACAGGCCCGCAAATAAGCAGATCGGCGGGGCGTCCCGGGGCAAGAATCCCGACGTCCAGGCCATGAGCCCGAGCGGTATTGCCCGTCGCGATAGCCACGGCTTCGCCTGGTGATACACCACAGACCGAAGACAGGAAAAGAATGTTGCGCCACATGCCCCGTGGAATAATTCCGGTACCCCCGGGCGTGTCGCTTCCCAATGACAAGCGGGCTAGCTGTCCGCTATCCGCCAGACGCCGTACTGCTCGTAAGCCCGAACCGTAGTTACCCGAAGAACAGATTTCCAGAGACATCGAGAGTTCGTCGATGACACGATCCAGATCCTCATCCGGCATGGGAATGGGGCCACCGGAAATATGCGCAGCGATATCGGGCTTCAACCAGGCCAGACTTTGGTAGCCGCAGATCTGACTCAAGCCGGAGCGCGATACGCCTCCTGTGTGCACCTTGCTGCGAATACCACGCTCGCGTGCCCACCCCACGTAGCGCAAAGCCTCTTCCCGATTGCTTTCCAGCGGATAAAAGAGAAATTTGACCAGCTTCGCACCGACCGCTGCGAGTTGGTCGAAATGTGCTTCGCTCATTCCCGGTACCAGCAAGGCCGTTCCCGCGTAGACTTTGACGCCGCTCCAGCGTTGGCTGCCATAGGTAGACGCAGTCACCACAGCCAGGGACGTCACCAAGTCTGGAGTCAGCTTGCCGTAGTCCAAACCCGGGGCATGCAACTCGCCCGCGGACATCATGGTTGTTGTCCCGCCGTGCAGATAATTCTTTATCCAGCCGGACGCATCCTGGGTAGGCGTCCACTCACCCAGTACCGGGTGCACATGGCCATCGATCAAGCCGGGAACAATGGCGCTTTGCGCGGCATCGATCGTAAGATCGAAACCTTCATGTTCAGGTGGGTCGAGTTGTTCAATACACCCGTCTGCGATCGAGAGCGATCGCACCGGCCTCATCGGTGCTTCGATATCGCCCGTGAAGAACTCGCCAATATTCCGGATCAGTACACGACTCATTCCATCCTCGCCCATTGCGCTGACAGCGCATGCGTTTTTTCATGGGCGAATATTGAGAGCAGCGCCGTACTCTTAGCAACAGTTCTATATTATGGAACGCTAGGCATAAGATAGAGAACGCTTGCAAGTGACGAGATCAGAGCGGCCAAACCCTGAAAAAAATGCTCAGATTATTCATAGAAGAACCGGCCTCATGCATTGAAGCCTGAAGACTTTCCTTCAAGGACTTCCCCGATCTCCCGCAAGCGCGCGACTATCCTTTCACGCTGCTGTCGCATCACCTCTTGCGGACCGCCCAAACCAATTGCCAACTCAGGCTGGCCGGGAATCTGCGGCAAACCCATCGCGACCACGTTGCGGCCGCTAACGACACTGCCGTGACTCTCGGCCCATCCCTGCTGTCGGCACACTTCAATGTCGGCCAGCAGTTCAGGCACCGCCACACGGCGTGCGGGGTCGATCTCTTGCGCGTTGGCGCGGCGCGCTATCAGAGCGATTTCAGAATTCCGTTTGTGCGCCAGCAGGACTTTACCGACCGCCGCGCGGCAGATCGGCCGCAGGATACCGGTCGCAAACGGTGGCAAGCCTGTGTTGTCGGAGCAGAGCGTGACAACGTAGCGGACATGAATCCCCTGCTGCATGCCAACCAGCACCGAATGGCCAAACTCTTGGCGCAGCCCTTCCAGCAGGGATATCACACTGCCATGGCCGAATATCTCGTCGTGAACCCATGAACCCAAGAGCATGACGCGCAAAGTGGGCCGGTAGCTGCGGGTATCAGCCTCATAGCGCAAATAGCCCAGCGTAAGCAGGCTTTTGAGCAACTGCGAGGTGCTGGATTGCGGATAGCCCAGTTGCTCAGACAGTTCTTTAACGGTTGCCGGAGCATGAGTCTCGGCAAAAAACTCGAAAATCTCCAGCACCCGTCGCGCCGACTTTATCGTCCCCTCCATGATGCAGTGTGTCCTCTAAGGCACTGGCATCGGATGACACAGGCTATTTTCCGGTCGCGGGTGCTGACTTCACCCAAGGACGTGCATTGCCTTCGTACACCGACGCGCCCAAGCGGAAATGTTGGGCTTCCTCGAAAGTGTAGACCACCGGCACATCGCGATCGTACAGACTGCTGCCTTTGGGCAAGGCGCCATTTCGCGCCACTTGCGAATGCAGAGGGCGCTGCAGTATTTCGGACAAGCGCACCGAGGCCTCGATCAACTTGTTCAGCTTGAGCCCGGACTCGATACCCAGGGTTTCGAGCAGTTGCACGAAATCTTCGGTGGGGATCATGCCGGTTGCCTGGCCATTGCCACAGTAGGGGCAGCCGCCGATACCGCCGATAGCCGTATCGGCGATCAGGGTATCGGTGGCATCCAACACCTTGAGCGCTTCGTATATCGACAACATTGCCATACCACGAGCGTTGTGCAAATGCAGGTGAAACACATCGATGGTCGGAAAGCGCTGCTTGATGACGCGCAAATCTTCCTCGACCGCGGCAGGTGTATTCCAAGCCATGGGATCAGCCAGGTCGATGCGTTTGACTTCGATTCCCGCTTCGTTCCAGGCGTCGTACTGGCGCTGCAGGGCGTCCATCCGTGCCTGGTGCGATATAACTCCGCTCCAGTTTGAGCCCCAGCCCGCGCTCAAGCCGATCGCGGCCTGTGTGGCGCCCGCCGCTTGCGCTTTCTCTATCGGCAACCGCCAGCTGCGCTCCTGATCTTCCAGCAAACGATTGGTGTTGCGTTGCAGGAAGACTTCGCACAAATGTAAATGGGTAGCTGGCAGGGGCTCTACGCTCAAAGGCGGCGAATGGCGCTGACGTTCCTCGCGGCCCCGCTCGTTGAGCGCCAAGGCAAAGAAATCCACCCCTTCAACCGGCTTGAGACGGCCAACCACCTCAAGCGTGTCGGCCATCTGCGGGCTCCATTTCGGATTAACGAAGGCGCCGACCACCATGCGTTTGATGCCGGCATCGACCATCATGCCCAGCAACTCCATTTTTTCGTCAACACTTACGCCTACCCGTTCGATCTGCAGACCGTCGCGCAATGTTTCGTCAGTGATAAGTACGGTGGGCCAAGACTTGGTCATAAGGAGTTCTCTTCGGTTGATCAACGATTGCGCCAGATCGGTTTGCGCTTCTCTAAACGAGCGCGTATGCCTTCCTTGCGGTCCTCGCTCAAATAAGGGTTCATACCTGGATCGTGACGCAAGGCTGCGGATACAGGCATGTCCATACCACGTAAGGCGACTGCCTTGACGCGACGCACAGAGATCGGTGCATTGGCGGCAATTTTGCGGGCCAGCTCCAGGCTTTGAGGCAAGACCTGATCGCGCTCGACCACCCGGTTAAGCAAGCCGAGGCGATAAGCCTCCGCTGCGTCAATATAGTCCCCTGTGTATAGCATTTCTAGCGCGAAACCCGGCGCGATACGGCGGGGCAAGATGACCGATCCAAAGTTTGCCCCCATGCCGATCTTGGTTTCGGGCAACCCAAACTGCGCATCAGGGTGGGAAATGCGCAGGTCGCAAGCCAGCGATAACTCGAATCCACCTGCTACCGCGCTTCCGTTCAAGGCGGCAATGGTCGGTTTCTTCGTTTCCAGCACCACTTCGAACACGGTACGGTCGACCCGGCTCATTGGTGAACGATAGCGCGTACCAGCCTCATCATTGCCACGCATTTCCTTCAGGTCACCTCCGGCGCAAAACGCCGCATCTCCGGTGCCGGTCAGAACGATGACGCGCACATCGTCATCTTCGTCGGCATCCAGCATGGCAGCCGAAATCGCCGCCATCAAGGAACGCGACAGGGCATTGCGGCGCTCAGGCCGGTTCAAGCGCAGCAGGCGCACGTGGTCTTCGGTGGTGACAACCAGCTCTTGCTCATTTGCTGTTTGCGTATCCATCAATTTCGCTCCTGTCCTGCATCGAATACAACACGCGCCTCGGCTGCCTGACGAATCGAGTCCTCGTCAAAGCCGCAATCGCGCATTACGGCAAAAGTATCTTCACCCAACCTGGGGGCGGGTTTAGTGCTGCTGCGATTGCCTCCGGAAAAACGATTGGAAAGGCCAATCTCGCGGATCTCGCCTTCAGACGGATGTTCGCTGCGGGAAATAAAACCGACGTCCTCAAGATGAGGGTCATCCAACAAGCTTTCCAGAGAGTTGTAGCGCATGGACGGCACGTCAATGCGTTCGAAAATTTCCGCCCACTCCGCCGTGGTCTTGCCTTTCAGTGAACGGGCGCGCAATGAATAGTAATCGTCGCTGTTGGCTGTACGCGCCGCCACACTGCAGAAGCGCGGATCCGTTTTAAGCTCGGGCATTCCGATCACCTCGAAAAATGCGAATGCCTGCGCGTCGGTGTTGGGCGAAATCGCGATATAGCC
>JBEBXA010000069.1:0-21458 GCA_040391825.1 Pigmentiphaga sp. | reverse complement strand
AAGAGTGTGACGCGGGCGGTGTAGGGGGAGGGGGGGACGCCGTAGAGTTTCATTGGGTTCCTTGTGTTCTGTGGGGGGCTGATGTGCATACTATATACGCATATGGTATGTGTGTATGGGGTGGGGTTGATAATTGTGAAGGTGGGGGGATTGGCGCTGACTCTGAGCTAGACCTAGACCTAGACCTAGACCGGGGTCTGGCCGATGGGGGTTCTTAAGTGGTTTGCTCGGGGTGCGCAGGCGTGGGCGCCACGGAGCCGGTTCCGGCTTTGCCGGAACTACCCGAATTTTCGCCAGACGGCGGGGCGGGCGCGAACTCGGGCCAGCAAAGTCCACTGGACTTTGCTGAAGGCCGCCCTCGAACAGGCGCGCCCTTGCTTCCCCGCCGTCTGGCGAAAATTCGGCGGCTTCGAGGCGCCCACGCCTGCGCACCCCGAGCAAACCTGGCAGGATCTGCTGGCGGGGATCGGGGATCGGGGATCGGGGATCAGGGGCAGAGATGGATGGGGGCAGAGATGGATGGGGGCAGAGATGGGGGGGCAGAGATGGGGGGGCAGAGACAGGGGGCGCTTGCTGATGGGGTGATGCGGACTTTGTATTGGTGGTGAAGAGGTAGCTGATTGCCGCTCGCAAGCTGATTCAAGTATGAGGATAGATTGTTGTTGCGTGGCTTGCCGCCTAGCAATAGAGGCAGCTTGGATGAGCTGCCCTTGTAGTTTGCGCAAGCGGGGGAGGTTTGCGGGCCGGTTTGTCGCCGCGTTTAGCGCAGGAAGGGGGGTGACAGGAGTCGGATGCCGATGGTGAAGAAGCGTTCTTCGGTGCCGCGGCCGAAGGCGTTGCCGTAGGTGGTGTCCAACTGGATTCGGTCTTTGACGATCCAGAAGCGTAGGCCGGCCTGATAGGAGGGGCGGCCCCGGTTTTGGCCGAAGGTTTCGGCGATCAGGTGGACGCGAGGGTGCAGTTCGGTTTCGGTACCCAAGCCCCAGGTCAGTCTGCTTTGTTTGAGTTCGGTGTCGCGGCTGGCGCCGATATTTATATGGGTTACGAAGCGGTCGTCGGCGAAGGAAAAGGACACCGGTACATTGAGGTAAAGGTTGCCGAATAGTTTGCGGTTTTGCGCTTGAGGGTGGTTCAGTGCGCCCAGAGTCAGGGCCACGCCACTGCCGTTGGCTTCTAGCGGCTTGAGCAGGGTTTTGAGCTGGAGCTGCACATTGCTGAGTTCGCTGCGGCCATCGAGGCGGTGGGTTGATCCGCCTAAAGTAATTTCTAAGTTGCCGCTTGGGTTGCAGCCGGGCAGCGCCCAGGTTTCGTTGCCGCCCGACTGGAACTGCATCCACGATTCGAGTTGGCAGGAGTCTGGGTCTACGATGCGGGCGTCGTCGGTGATGAGCGGGCGCGCAGCGGTCGCGGGTAAAGAAAAAGCGCCGAGGATGGCGCCTATTGCTAGATATGGCTTGATGCTCATCGGCCCCTCCTTGAGAGGCGGCATCTTAATGCATCAACCTATTTTCGCCAACACAAGCCCGTCGTATGGGCGGGCCGCTGTCATGCAAATACCTTCATGCCAGGGGCCATGTCCCACCCGGGTGTGTCGCCGCGTATGAAGCTTAGCCAGCTGCGTTGCAGTTCGGCCGATAGCTTGCGTGCGTGGTCGGGATCGGAGCCGTGCAGCATGGGTGCGTCGGCGAAGGCGTCCAGCGTACCGAAGACGAAGGGCAGTTCAATGCAGTGGCAGGCGCCAAAGCGAGGGGTGGGCGCGTAGTCGAAGCGGTAGGACCAGGCTTTGCGGCCTGCTGCCGCAGCAAGCTTGGCCCATTGCAGCGCAGGCGAGCCGAATACTTGATCACCCAAGGCCTGAGTGTCTTCGTTGATTTGCATGCCGGGGAAGGCTGCCATTTCGTTCAAGGTGTAGCCTGCCAGGCAGTCGACTTTGACCGCTGCCTCGGCCATGCGTTCGCCGATGTCGTGAGGCAGTACGGTGCCATCGGCGACCAGGCAGAACAAGGAACGGGTACTGCCTTCGGCTTTGAGTACCTGCGCGACTTCTGGTGCTTGTTGCGCTTGGAGCAGTGCTGAAATGGGAAGAGCGCGAGCGTGCTCCAGGGATTTTGCACCGGCGGCTGCCAGGAACGCTTCGCCCAGCGCGAGTGCTTCACTGGCGCTGCGAAAGCCTCGTCCTAGTGATGCGCTTTGCAGTATGGCTCGCTGAAAGCGGGGTTCGCGGCTGAGTAGGCTGGCAATGCAAGCTCCGCCAGCTGATTGGCCCATGACGGTAATTTGTGTGGGGTCGCCGCCGAATGCCTCGATGTTGTCGGCAACCCAGGCTATGGCCATTTCCTGGTCGAGCAAGCCCAAGTTGGCGCTGGCGCCGGGTAGGCTGAGCCAACCCAGCGCCGCCAGCCGATAGTTGGGTGCCACCACGACGATGTCGCCTTGCGCGGCCAGTTGCGCGCCGTCGTACCAGTCGAGGGCGCCGGCGCCGCTTTGCCAGGCGCCGCCATGCAGCCAGATCACTACCGGCCGGCGTTTCTTATCAATAGCGGGTGTCCAGACGGTCAGGTGCAGGCAGTCTTCGGATTGTTCAGCATTGAAGTCACCCATGACGTCGCGCAGGCGCGAAGGCAATTGGGGTGCGACCGGGCCGGGCTGCGTGGCGTCGTGTACACCGGACCAAGCCGTTTTTTGAGGGGCTTCGAAGCGCAGCGCGCCGACCGGCGCTTGTGCATAGGGGATGGCATTGAAGCGACAGACATCTTTGGTGCGGATGCCGTGAATGAGGCCATTGTGGATGACGGCGTCGACGATTTCGTTCATGCAAACTTCCTTGATGCAAGGGGCAACTACGCTGGCCCCGAGTCGTGGATGGCAGGGTTCTTCGAGTGAGTTTACCTTTGCCGCGCTTGCTCATGAAAACACCCCAAAACCAGAAACTGTGTCTTGGCTTTGGGGCGTTTGCACCAACTGAGCTGGGCGATGTTTGTCGTCTGTCGCCCTAGCGGGTCTGTGCGATTAGTCCAGGGTGACCTTGTTCTGCTTGATCACAGCGCCCCATTTGTCGATTTCTTGCTTGAAGAAGTCTCCGGTTTGTTTGGTGTCCCATCCGCGTGGCTGGACGCCTAAGTCCGACAGTCTTTGCTTTACGTCGGGCGCAGCCAGCGCGCTGGCAAAGGCTTTCTGAAACTCGTTGGCGATTGTGGCAGGTGTGCCCGGCGGCGCAACGACTGCGTACCAGACTTCCGCGTTCATCGTCTTCATGGAAGGAAGGCCTGACTCGGCGAAAGTAGGCATGTCGGGAAGCACTGATGAACGGGTTTCATCCGCGACGGCCAGCATGCGCAACTTTCCCGCTTGGTGGTATTTGAGCGAGGAGCTGAGGTTGTCGAAGAAGACGTCGACCTGTCCGCCCAGCATGTCGTTGATGGCGGGGCCGGTGCCTTTGTAAGGGATGTGAACCATATTGGTGCCCGATAGCCCGGTGAACATGGCGCCGGTCAAATGCGAGGTCGAGCCATTGCCTTGAGATGCATAGGTGACCTTGCCTGGGTTTGCCTTGAGATAGGCGATCAGCTCGGCCACGTTCTTGACCGGCAACTTGGGGTTGACGACGACAATGTTCGGTACGGTGGCCAGCACTGTGATCGGCACGAACTTGGTCGGGTCGTAGGACATCTTGCGATACAGCAAATGATTGATCGCGATAGGACCCGGCGGCGCCACGAGCAAAGTGGTGCCGTCCGCATCGGAACGGTACACGGCATCGGCGCCGATATTGCCGCCGGCGCCGCCCTTGTTCTCGACCAGTATTCCACCCGGAAATTGCGGCCGCAGTTTTTCGGCCAGCACCCGAGTCAAGCCATCAACTGTGCCGCCCGGAGGAAAGGGCACGATCAAGCGCACCGGTTTGGTGGTGATTTGGGCATGTGCCAAGGGGGAGTACGCCACGACGGCCAAACAGGCTGCAATAGCCAGTCGATTCAAACGGCAAGCCTGGCGCCTTTCGGTAAACGTAGATCGGCTTGTGTCCAACCGGTGAAAATCATCCATGGAGTTTCCTCTGTTCTCTCTCGAGAAACTGTGTTGTGTTTTTTTGATTGATGACCAAGGCGATGAAATCTCCCCCGCTTTGATGGCAGGATGCTATCTTAATTTCGTATAAAGGAAAATATTTCCTTTATACGGAAATCCATGGTGCGCCCACAGCATGCCGCTTTCCGCCTGAAGGAAATATGAGCTAGCATCCTCGCGACTGCTACGAGAGGGAACCCACAGATGTCCGAAGAACGAGCCACCCCTGGCCGCTTATCGTCGGTTGCGACCGCACTTTTGCTGCTCAAGGCCTTTTCCCCGGAAGAGCCCGAGATGGGAATTACGACCCTGGCCAAGCGTTTGAGCTTGGCCAACAGCACTGTGCACAGGTTGGCCAGCACCTTGGTGTCTGAAGGCTTTCTGGAAAAAAATCCTGAAAATGGCCGCTATCGCTTGGGTTTGTCGCTGTTCTCATTGGGAACCATGGTCAGGCGTCGGATGGACGTATCCAATCAAGGGCGACCCTATCTGGAAATATTGCGTGAAAGCGCGAATGAAACGGTGTACTTGGCGGTTTTGAATCAAGCCGATGTGGTCTATCTTTACAACATGGAAAGCGCTCAGGCGATCCGTGCGCGCTCTTACATCGGAGAGCGAAAACCCGCGTTTTGCACCAGCGAAGGGCGGGCAATTCTGGCCTTCAGCGGCGAACCGCTGGTGGGCGGCTTGCTTAAGGCGGGGCTGGTGGCGCGTACTTCGAAAACAGATACCAACCCTGAATCGTTTTTGCAGACGCTGCAGGCTGTCCGCCGTAATGGCTACGCTGTTGATAACGAAGAGAGCGAGGAAGGAATGTGCGGATTGGCGGCGCCCATACGAGCAGCCAATGGCTCGGTGGTGGCTGCGGTCGGTCTGGGCGTGCCGGTTCAGCGTATGACTAAAAAAGCCATGCGTATTTTTATCGCGCAAGTGACGAAAGCCGCGGGAGACATTTCTACCCGCCTCGGCTATCAGGACTAGCAGCTGCTTAGCGTACCTTGGCAAGTTTGGCGTGCTGGTAATCCCAAACCTTCCTGAGGAGATTGGGCTTCCATAGAGTGCGCCCTATCGTTTCGATCTGGCTGGGCGTCAATACCGTGGGCGTTCCAATTTGCGATGCGAGATATTGGCGGCGCGCCGTTTCTTCCAGGTAATAGCTGAGCGCAAAGGTTTCGACTATCCCTTCAGAGGCCACGACAGCGCCATGTGACTTCAGCATGAGGACGCGATGTGCGCCCAGCGCATCGGCCATTTCCCGCGCCAATTCCCGGTTGTTAATAGAAGCGGTCTTGGCAAAGGTCTGAATTTCACCCAATACCGCAGCCTGCATGATGACAGGCTCTACCGGTTTGTCGCTCATGCTGAACAGTGTCGACCAGACCGGGTGGGTGTGGGCGACCGCGTGGACATCGGGTCTGCGCCGATAGGTTTCGGCGTGGATATGGAACTCCATCGGGGGCGGGGTATCGCCATCGATGACTGTGCCATCGAAGTCGATGGTAATGATGTCCTCGACAGTCAGTGCGCTGCGCACTGAGCGGCCAGAATTGATAAGCATCCGGTCGCCGTCGACACGTGCGCTGAAGTGTCCGTTGAAATCAATGATCTCTGCTTGTTCCATCATCAGGATGGCGTCGACCAGCATTTGTTTTTTTTCGGTCAGGGCGTGCATGAAATCCTCTTTTACTGGAAATTTATTTTTCCGTATAGAGGAATGATGTTCCTCATGAAGGGATTACGTTATCACCCACCCCTTACCCTGTCAAACTTGCCGTGACGCGGATGAGTGCTCAAGCGCTTTGTACAAATTGCCGTGCATCTGGACGTAAATCTAGGGTTTCTACCAGTGCCCCGCGGATGCCGGGGTAGAATCGTCTACCTCCAATGTGTTTCCTAATCCATGCCCAATTTTGCCCTGACGATCGTGCTGGCTTTGCTGACGATGGTTGGCCCCCTTGGCATTGATGCCTATCTTCCTTCTTTCCCAGCGATTGCCGCCGAGTTCGGCGTCAGCCCGCTTATCGTTCAACAGACCTTGAGCTTCTATGTAGGCGGCTTGAGCGTCATGATGCTGTTCTACGGTACCTTGTCTGACTCCTTCGGACGGCGACCGGTCATGATGGCGTCGCTGATTTTGTTTGCACTGACTTCGGTGGCCGCGGCGCTGGCGACGAGTATCGGCGCCCTGATACTGATCCGGTGTCTGCAAGGCCTATGCGCGGGCGCCGGCATGGTGATCGCGCGCGCCATTGTGCAAGACCGTTTTCGCGGCGCCGAGGCGCAGCGGATGATGGCGATGATCACGATGGTGTTTGGCGTGGCGCCCGCGCTTGCTCCCATTGTTGGCGGCTGGCTGCAGACCCTGTTGGGCTGGCGTTCGATCTTTGTCTTTCTGGCGCTGTTTGGCGCGGCCATGTGGTATGTCAGCCGCAAGGTGTTGGACGAATCCTTGCCGCTTGAGCACCGTACGCCTTTCAAGGTGCGCAGCATCGCTGCAAATTATCGGCAGGTGCTGGGCAATCCGGGCTTCCTGATGATGACGCTCGGCATTTCCATGGTGTTCTGCATCATGCCCTTGTATGTAGGGTCGGCGGCGGCTTTTGTGATTGATATCTTGCACCAGCCTGAAACCGCCTTTGGGTGGCTGTTCATTCCACTGGTTTCCGGAATCATGATCGGGTCTGCCGTGGCTAGCCGCTATGCGCACCGTATCGCCCCCCACAAAATGATCCGACTCGGTTTTGTGATCATGGTGGCCTCCGCTTTGATAAGTGTGATCTATGCCGCGTTCTTTGTGGTGACCCTGCCTTTTGCGGTATTGCCGTTCAGTGTTTATACCTTCGGCTTGGCACTCGCCTCGCCCAGCATGACTGTGTCCACCCTCAGCATTTTTCCCCAAATGAGAGGGATGGCGGCATCCATGCAAGGTTTCATACAGATGATGACGTTCGCATTGATTTCGGGCCTGGTGGCGCCGCTTTTATTCGATAGCGCCTTGAAGCTGGCGCTTGGGTTGGCAGTCGGTTTGGTGGCGGGCATCGCGTTTTGGGGGGCGGGAGCCCAATGGCGGCAGCCTGCCGCCTCCCAAGGCGAGCGCGGCTAGGTATCAGCCACGCCGATTGGTTCCCTCGCGTGCTGAGCTTCCAGCGCCGGAGTGGGCGGCCGCAGTATGTTCAAGCCGTGCGCTCACCCCGCTCGGCAATGACTTCCAGCAAGGCTTGCGTAAACAATTCCAGAATCGCGGGCTGAGCGCGTCCCCGCTTTGTAATCATGTGAAATTCCATCGACAGCACCGGTTCGGTCAGCAGCGCAGTGCTGACTTGGGCGTTGAGCTGATCCGGGGCTGTGAAAGAGGGCAGTATCGCCGGCCCGACCCCGACTGCCGCCATGCCTATCAATGACTCCAGATTGTTCATTCTGATGCTGTCCGCGCGGCGGCCGATGCCCGCGGCAGTTTTCTGCTTGTCTATCAACTGCTGAAGTTCAGAGGACGAGGGGAGCTCGACGAAGGGCAGGTCGGGTAGTTCTGACCAGAGCATGCGGCGTTTGCGCCTGGAAGAACCCAGTACCAGCGGCTGCTGCCTGGACTCTATATACAAGAAATCGAATTCGAAGAGCGCGCGACGCGACACTTCAGGCACTCGCCGGGCGAAGATACCCAGGCCGCAATCGAGCTCGCCATTGCGGACTTGTTTTTCAACGTCGGGTTTGGGGAGATCGACGACTCGCAGGTCCAGAGATGGCTGCGCATGGCGAAGCTTCATGTATACGTGCGGCATGATGCTGGCGGAAAAGATCGGCGTGGCGCCGACTCTTAGGGTTCTTCGCCTTTCGACTGAAATCTGGCTTAGCACCGGAGCAATTGCCTCGAACTCGTCAACGATATGCTGAGCGGAAGGAAGCAGCTGAAGTCCGGCCGCGGTCAGCGTTACCGACCGGGTCGTGCGTTCCAGCAGGCGGCAAGACAACTGGTTTTCCATATCCTGCATCATCAGGCTCAGGCCGGGCTGGCTGATGTGCATCTGCTCCGCTGCGCGAGTGAAACTGCGTGTATTGACGACAGTCAGAAATGCCTTGAAGTGGCGAATCGACAAATTCATAAGTAGCTTAAATGAATTGATACAGGAGATATATTAGACAAATTAAAGGCCGCTCCCTAGAATTCTTGCCACAACTGCGCCACAGTTCGGGTTCGAGAGAAATGGCAAGGAGATGGGAATGAATGAAGCGACAAGAAAGCGAATCAGGTTTCGCGAACTATTGGCGCGCGATGAAATGCTTGTTATGCCAGGCGGCTTCAGCCCGCTTCTGGCGCGTATTGCGCAGCAGGCAGGATTCGAAAGCTATTTCGTGGCGGGGTCCCAACTTTCGGCTTTTCTTTATGGCTATCCGGACGCGGGCATCCTCGGCTTGCGCGATGTCATCGATCACGCTCGGCATGTGGCCGCCCAGACCGACATCCCGATCTTCGTGGATTTCGATACCGGCTTCGGCAACGCCGTGAATGTCTGGTATTCGGTGCAAGAGTGTGTGCGCTCGGGCGTGGCTGGTTTGCAGATAGAGGATCAGGAGTCCCCCAAGAAGTCGGGGACCAGCGCGGGGCGCCGCTGTATACCCGTGGCCGAAGCCGTTGGAAAATATCGCGCCGCGGTTGCAGCCCGCGATGAAATCGACCCCGAGTTCGTTATCTGCGCGCGTTGCGATGCGCTCGGTGCTTCCGGCGAAACTTTCGAGTCGGCGATTGAGCGGTGCATTGCCTACGTCGAGCAAGGCGGTGTTGATCTGATCTGGCTCAATTCGGTGCAGTCGCGCGAGCAGCTGAAAATTGCTTGTGAACGGATCCCCGCCCCCGTTCTTACCATCTGGGGAGGCAAGGACGCCGCACCCACGCTCGATGAATATGCCGCCATGGGCCTGAAGGTGATTCTGTATCCCACGATTGCGGCATCGTCTGGCATGCAGGCTGCCTGGCGTGTCTTGCATGACTTCAAGCGCCGCGGCTCGGCTGCCATGACAGATTGGGCGGCCTACGTTCAGACTTGTCCCGATGGCCCCGCAGACTATAAGACGCTTTCGGGGGTGCCCCAGGTGCAAGAACTTGAGCGCCGCTTCCTGACGCCGGAAGCACAGCCGGACTATGAAAACACTTGGGGGCATTCCGGCACCTTGGAACAAAGCTCGAAGAAAACGTCGGCCTCCTGAGCGGACGTTCGGCAGCAGACTCCTGATCACACGCTTTGAAGGTTCGTCGGGCTTGCAGCAAGCGCTGCACAAAAAAATGGCTATGAATCGACGCCAGACTCTTAAGACGACTGGCGTCTCCGTTTGCCCGGGTCAATAGCTGCCCCGGCGAAATTATTGTTCCATGTGCCTTTTTCCGCTACTGGAGCGGCGGATGCTCAGGTGCGGCTTAATCGCTTTGAAAATTGAAATGGAGTTTGTGATTATGAAAGACAAGGACATCGCCCGTCGTTTGTATTCGGCATTGGTATTGCCGTTGAAAGACAATATGGAAATCGATGAGGAAGGCTTGCGCGCCCTTATTCGATACTACGTGGACAATGATCGCTTTCGCGCCGCGGGCGGCTTGATCGCCAACCCCGAGGCGGGCGAAGTTTTTTACCTGAGCCGTGAAGAAAAGCGGCGCGTGCTGGAAATCGTTCTAGACGAAGTGAACGGCCAACTGCCCGTGCTGGCGGGCACCTTCGCCTGGACGACCGAGGAAACCGTGCAGACGGCGATCGATGCCAAGGCCATGGGGGTCAGCGGTATTTTCGTAGTGCCCCCGGCAGGGTCGATGGATGTATCACTGGCCTGGGATTCGGTGCGCTACCCCGAGGTCTGGCTGGATCAGATCAAGGCCCAGGACGAGGCGGTCAACCTGCCTATCTTCACGCATCCGGTGACTGCGGCTTCCCAGCCCTGGGGCATAGGCATGCCGCTTGAGCCGACGCTCAAGTTTTGCCGCGAAGTGCCCAACATCGTCGGTTGGAAAACCACTTACGCCTATCCGGGCCATCGCATTCTGGCTCGGGCCATGCGCGAGAAGGCGCCTAAGGTGGCATTGCTTTGCTCCAGTGCGCATTTCTTTCATGAGTATCTGGCGGTGGGCAATTTTGACGGCACCATCAGCGGCTCTTGGAATTACGCGCTGGAACCTATGCTTGATCATATTGAGGCGTTCGAGCGCAATGACTTGGTCGAAGCACGCCGGATCTGGGATGGCGGCATGGCGAGATTGCACGAGTACATTTACTCGGAGCCCGGCCGCCTGCATGTGCGCTACAAGATTGCAACCTGGCTGCGGGGCCTGATTGCATCGCCCTATATGCGCACACCTATGCCCAAGCCCAGACCCGAAGAAATCAAAACCATCAGCGTGTTGATGCAAGCGGCGGGCATTACCGTCGTGTGCGAAGTCGCTGCAGCCTGACATAAAGACAAAAAAGGAGACTTTCATGCACATTTCAAAATTGTGTGGCAATGGCTTGCTGGGTTTGTGCGGCCTGCTGCTGGCTACCGCCGCCAACGCCCAAGACTATCCTTCCAAACCCGTCAGGCTTATCGTGCCGTTTCCGCCGGGAGGCTCGACTGACGTGGGCGCCAGGTCGGTGGCGGCGAAGCTGGCTGAAGAGTTCAAGGTGCCTGTGTATGTGGAGAACAAGCCGGGCGCAGGCACAACGATAGGCGCAGCCTTTGTTGCTGCTGCGCCCGCCGACGGCTATACCTTGTACGTAACGGGGCCCAGCACCCATGCGAGTTCGCAGGCCTTATACAAGAAATTGTCCTACGACGCGCAAACCAGTTTCGCGCCAGTGGGCCAGATGACCTCTTCGCCATTCGTCGTCGTGGTGCATCCCAGTTCTCCGGCCCACACTTTGCCCGAGCTGTTGGCCTTGGCGCGCAAAGAGCCCGGCAAACTGACTTATGCTTCCAGCGGCAATGGGGCTGCCCCTCATCTGGCTGCAGAGATCATCGCCAAGGCGGTGGGTGTCAGCTTTACCCATGTTCCCTACAAGGGCGTTGGCCCCGCCTTGGTGGCATTGCTGGGCGCGCAAGTTGATTTCATGATTGCCGACGTAGCGGTGCTGCCGCATATCAAGCAAGGGAAATTGCGCGCGCTGGCCGTCACGACTGCACAAGCTTCATCCATGGTGCCCGGCGTGCCTGGCTTGGCGCAAGCGGGCGTCAACGGTGTTGATGTTCCAAGCAGCCTTGCCATGTTCGCCCCGGCCGGAACACCCGCCGCCACGATTGCGCGCATCAACGCAGCGATGAATGAGGCCTTGAATAGCCCCGACATTCGGCAGAAATTTGCGGCGCAAGGGTTTGAGGTCAGCCCGGGCACCCCAGACGATCTGGCTCGTCTGATGGTGCGTGAAGTCAAGCAATACGGGCGTATCGTCAAAGAGCTCAATCTTAGTATCGACTGAGTTCCACGGCGATTGAAGCCGCGCACCCGCTCAAGAGGGGGCGGGTGCGCGCAATGCCCGGTGAAGCCGGGCCAGCACGACCGGGTCGTCCAAGACCTTGAGGCGCTCGGGCTCGCTCAGTTTGTCAGGGCCTGTTTCCAGGGCCTGTTCAAACCGTTGCTCACGAGCTGCAGCGAGCAGCGGACGTTCAAGATGGCGCGACCGCGCAAAGCCCTGAGCCAGGGCGTTGACGGCGGAGTTGCGCAAAGCATCGAGAAAACCGATGACGGGCACTTGCTGATTCTGGGCGTTGTAGGCTTTAGTGGCTTCGAGTTCTGGGGGCGGTGAACTTTCTTCCGGAATGCGGAAGAGGCCCGAGTCGTAGGCACGGCGTCCCAGCTCGACGCGGCTTGAGATGACCGACAAGGGAATCGAGAGTAATAGAGACGCGAGGATGGGGATCATCCACCACAGGAAGTTGGGGTTGAGCCAGGCAACCAGTGCGCCCCAAACGATGCCCAACAGGGTTTGCAGACCATGACGGCGAAAAGCATCGGCCCACGGTGTTTCGTTATTGGCCCGAGCCGGCGACTTCCATTGCGCCGATAAACCCAAGAATGCCGCTACCACGAAGCGGGTATGGAACAACATGCGTATCGGGGCCAGCAGCATTGAAAACAGCACTTCCCACAACATGCTGGAGAACAACTTCCCACCCCCGGCATAGCCGCGTGCGCCCTTGGCCCAAACCAGCAGCACACTCAGTATCTTAGGCAGAAACAACAGCACGGCAGTGGTTGAAAATAGCGCAATGGCTTCTTGCGGATGCCATTGCGGCCAAAGTGGAAACAACTGGTGAGGGCCCGCAAAATACTGGGGTTCGGTCAAGGTATGTACGGCCAGCAAAGCCGTGGATAGCGCCAGGAACAGAAACCATAGCGGCGCCGACAGATAGGACATGACCCCCGTCAGGAATACAGCGCGATGTACTGGGTGCAAACCGTTGATCAGGAAAAGACGGAAGTTCATCAGGTTGCCGTGACACCAGCGTTGGTCGCGTTGAAGTTCATCCAGCAGATTGGGCGGGAGTTCTTCGTAACTGCCTGGCAGGTCGTAGGCGATCCAGACGCCCCAGCCCGCGCGGCGCATCAAAGCGGCTTCGACGAAGTCATGCGAGAGGATGGCGCCGGCAAAGCTTCCCTTACCCGGCAACGGCGCCAGTGCGCAATGCTGCATGAAGGGCGCCAGGCGGATGATGGCGTTGTGGCCCCAGTAGTGCGATTCGCCCAGTTGCCAAAAATGCAGTCCCGCTGTGAAAAGGGGGCCGTAGACCCGCGTGGCGAATTGCTGTACGCGTGCATAAAGGCTGTCCATGCCGGCCGCGCGAGGCGCGCTCTGGATGATGCCTGCTTCAGGGTTGGCGTCCATCAAGACAACCAGGCGTTGCAGGCAGGGGCCGCTCATGACGCTGTCGGCATCCAGCACCACCATGTGGTCGTAGTTGGCGCCCCAGCGGCGACAGAAGTCGTCGATATTGCCGCTCTTGCGTTTGACGCGACGGCGGCGACGGCGGTAGTGGATCTTGCCGAAACCCTTGACGGTCTTGCACAATTCCACCCACGCCTGTTGTTCTTGTACACAGATGTCGGCGTGGTAGCTGTCGCTAAGGACAAAAAAATCGAACTTGCCAAGATCGCCCGTTCGCTCGACCGATTCGTAGGTTGCGCGCAGCCCGGCGAAAACACGGCCGACATCTTCGTTGCAGATGGGCATGACAATGGCGGTGCGCGTGGTGGGTGCGATCGGCACACCTTCGGCAACGGTGGCTGAAATGCTGTAGCGGTCGCGGCCCATCATCAACTGCAGAAAACCCATCAAGGCCGTCCAGAAGCCCGCGGATACCCAGCAGAACAGCAGCGCGAACAGCAGCAGGATGGCCATTTCCAGGATCTGGCCGCCTTGGTAAGGCAGAACCGCCTTCATATACCAGGTCGCCACGGCCGTTTGCACGATGACGGCGCCCAATAGAGTCATTCGGCGTGCGCGGCCTGCCAATTTCCAGCGTGGTTCGGGGGGGGCGGCGAGGCGCTCGGAGCGGGTGCGGCGGCCTTCTCCGCGCATCCGGCGCCATCCGCGCACCAGAGGGTTGGTGACCCAAGGCTCTGGAACCATGGACGAGCGCTCCAGGTCGGGTGCCGTCTGCAAGCAGATGCGGCCGGCCGCATCCCGTTTGATCAGTTGGCTGGCGGCCAGCTCGGCGCCGTAAGCTTGTTCCAGGTCTTGTGCTGTCAGGCCCGTGTCGCGCCGCGCGCCCTCTTCAGTAGGCATGGCGTTATTGGGCCGTGTCATTGGCGGGCAATTGATAGCTCCAGGTCTCGGAAACGGCTTGTTGCCCATTTACCAGGCCTGCTCGCATTTCAACCGGTTTGCTTGCGTCTTTGACCTTCACCCGCAGCGTAACGCGCCATCCGCCCGTGGCCGGGTTGTGACGCAGGCTGTTCTCGACGACGTCGGCATTGCCATTAGTGGAGAAGCTTAAAGACACCGGAACCGGCGGGTCTTTGGGTTTGGCCGGTGGCGGGGCGCTAAAGTCGATCAGCAAGGCAATGCTTCCGTCCGGCCGGCGGATCAGGTCAGGGCCCTTGTTTTCACCGATAGAGCGGCGGGTTTGCAAGACGCGGGCCAGTTTTGGATCATGGTAGCCGGCTTCATTGCGTGTCCATTGCAAGGTGTAGTTCAGATCAAGCGCAGTACCGGGCTTGGGCTGTTCTTGCGGTACCCAGAACGCTACGATGTTGTCATTGGTTTCGTCGGCAGTTGGGATTTCGACCAATTCGATCTGGCCTTTCCCCCAGTTGCCTTCGGGCTCAACCCACAGGCTGGGCCGTAGTTCGTAGCGGTCGTCGATGTCTTCGTATTGGCTAAAGGCGCGACCGCGTTGCTGCAGTCCGAAACCGCGCGGATTTTCGACCGCGAAGGAACTGTGCGCAAGCCGCTTCGGGTTGTTCAGGGGGCGCCATAACCATTCTCCATTGCCGGCATGAAAGGCCAAACCGTCGGAGTCATGCATTTCGGGCCGATAGTTCATGGTGGCCGAAGGTTGGTTGGCTCCGAACATGTACATGCTGGCCATGGCTGCAATTCCCAGCTTGCTGACGGGCGCGCGCAAGTAGAGGCGTGAGCGAACTTGCACCGAGGTCGTTTCGCCCGGTGTGATGGTGAAACGATAGGCGCCTGTGGCTCGGGGCGAGTCCAGCAGCGCATAGATCACGATATGTTTGTCCTGATTGGCGGGCCGCGCAATCCAGAACTCGGTAAATCGGGGGAACTCCTCGCCTGACGCAACGGCGGTGTCGATGGCGAGTCCGCGCGCGGAAATGCCATAGACCTGCCCTTTGCCGACTACGCGAAAGTAGCTGGCCCCAAGGAAGGAAACCAGTTCATCGTCCCGCTTGGCTGGGTCGTTCAGTGGGTACAGCACGCGAAAACCTGCAAACCCCAGATCTTTGAGCGCCTTGGCATCGGGTTTGCGCGGACCGAACTCGAAATCGTCGGGGTTGTACTTGATTTCGCGTATGCCGCCGGCGTCAACCTCGTTGATCTTGACCGGAAGATCAAAGGCCATGCCCTGATGGTTGAATGTCAGCTGGAAGGGTAGTTTGCCGTCGGCCCAATGGTATTTGTCGCGGCGCAACTGGATTTGCTGGTATTCCGCGAACTTGAGCTCGCGCAGCTCTTTCGGCAGGCGACTGGTCTGCGCTTTGTATTTCTCTGTAGAGAGCTCTTTGGCGCGTCGGGCTACATCGAAGAAGTTGAAGGCATCGGCAGGCGCGGCGGCAAGCAGGCCGACAACCAGGGCCAAGCCTGACAGCAGGGAACGGAACGCAGCGTTGTACGTCCGCGCGGATAAATTGGAAAACTCGGTCACGGAGCCTCTTGCACGTCTGACGTGAAAATACGAAATCGGGATTTTAGATGGCTATGGCGTCCCCGTGTCGATCCGGCGGGATTCATGTACTACCGGATGTAGCGATCATGCGCTCGGGGCGCCCTCATAGACAAGCAAGGATGCTTTTTGGTTCCATTTAGTTGCCGAGAGCCGTTCCTTCCCGGCGCGGATCGGCACCGGCGCGCAACATGCCATTGCCGAGCACTTCTATGCCATGCAGGCCACTGGGGAAGGATTGCACGCTTATCGGGTGCCCCATGGCTTGCAAGCGGGGTGCCAGGGCTTCCAGCACGCTGCCGCGTTCTATTTCGGTTGCTTCGTTGCGGCTGCCGAAGTTGGGCAAGTCGATTGCGCTCTGGATGTCCAGGCCCCAGTCCAGATTGGCGATCAGGGCTTTGGCAACGTAGTTGACGATGGCGCTGCCGCCGGGCGAGCCCACTACCAGCCGTAGCTTAGGGTGCGGCGAAGCAGGGGCCAGGACGATAGTTGGCGCCATGGTGCTGCGAGGGCGTTTGCCACCCTCGACGCGATTGGCAACAGGTCGCCCGTGTTCATCTACGGGCGATAGTGAAAAATCGGTCAATTGATTATTCAAAAGGAAACCCTCGACAAATATTTTGCTGCCGAAGGCCTGTTCGATCGAAGTCGTCATCGAAACTGCGTTGCCCGCGGCATCGACAATCGAGATATGGGAGGTGGATGGCAGTTCGGGACTGTCGTCCAGGCCGCGAAGCGCGAGCGCCCCGGGAAAAGGCTCGCCCGCGTGCGCCTTGCCCATTGAGCGGGTGGGCGATATCAGGCGGGCTCGTCGAGCCAGGTAAGCGTGCGATAAAAGCGCGTCGGTAGGCACCGGAACGAAGTCGGGGTCAGCCACGTAGCGATCACGGTCGGCGTAGGCCAAGCGTCCCGCTTCGGAAAAAAGGTGGACGGCGGCGAGGGAGTTGGGAGCGCTTTGACCGATATCCGTGGTTTGCAGCAGAGCCAGCATCTGCAAAATGGCCAAGCCGCCGGAGCTCGGCGGTGGTGCACCACACACGGTGTAGCTGCGATATGGGCCGCACAAGGCGGGCCGCTCGATGGCAGCGTAGCGGGCAAGATCGTTCAGGCTCAGATCGCCGGGGCTTTCATGCTCGCTTACCGCCCGCACCATGGCTTGCGCGATTTTTCCCTGATAGAACGCGTCGGCGCCTTGGTGGGCGATAGCTTGTAGCGACCGGGCAAGCGCGGGATTGCGCAGTAATTCACCCTCGCGCTTTGGGCTGCCGTCGGGATGATAAAAGTAAGCCTTGGCGGCTGCTTGGGCTGCCAAGCGGCCGCTGCCTTCCAGCAGGCGAGCCAAGCGTTGCGAAATCGGAAAGCCGCGCCTGGCCTGTTCGATAGCGTCATCGAACAATTCCTGCCAGGGAAGCTTGCCGTGGCGCAAATGAGCCAGTTCGAGCGCACGCAACACGCCTGGCACCCCGACCGACTTTCCGCTATTGACTGCTTTGCTAAAGCCGATGGCACGGGCGCCGTCCATGAAACGATAGGCCGTGGCGTGCGCCGGAGCGGTTTCACGCCCGTCAAAAACCTGTACCGTGCCGTCATCGGCGCCATAGTAGAGAATGAAGGCTCCTCCACCGATGCCGGATGATTGGGGCTCGGTCAAGGTCAGCATCATCTGAGCGGCAATTGCCGCGTCGACGGCGCTGCCGCCGCGCTGCAGAATGCGATATGCGGCCTGGGTGGCCAGCGGGTTGGCCGTCGCCGCCATATAGTGGCGCGCAGTTACCGCTTGCTTCTGGATGTAGGCGGTCTGGGCCTCGGGATTGGTGTCGGGCGGCAGCGTATCCGCGGCGGATACAGCCAGCGCAGCGCCTAGCGCCAGAAGGGCCAGCCAGCGCCCAAGCGCCAGGCGGGGGGAGTAGTGTTTCATTGAATACGGTTTCGAAGTAGGGCGACGGATGCGGGCCCAGCTGTCGAAACCTTAACATCCAGCGTCGGCAAAGCGTTTTACACTGGCTGCGTCGCGGAGCGCTTGCTGCCCGCTCTATCCATGGTTTTTTGGTCTTATTGCATGACTACCCCCCATCCGCGCGTACTCATCGTCGAAGACGATGTAACGATATCGGCCAATCTATGCGCCTATTTCGAGGCCAAGGAATTCATCGTCGACGTCGCCTACGACGGGCAGTCGGCGCTGTATCGCCTGGGGGTCGATGCCTTCGACGTTATCCTGCTGGATATCGGTCTGCCGGGGGCTGACGGTATGACTGTGCTGCGGCGCTTGCGCACCGAGTTGCGCCAATCCACGCCTGTGTTGTTGCTGACCGCACGTGGCGAGCTGGACCAGAAACTGGATGGTTTTGCCCAGGGCGCCGACGATTATGTGACCAAGCCCTATGCGCTGGCTGAGGTCGAGGCGCGTGTGCGTGCTTTGTTGAACCGGGCCACTGGTTCGGTGGCCAATCCTCTGCGCAGTTGCGGCACCCTCAGCTACGACACGCGCACGCGTGAAGTCAGGGTAGGGAACCGGCCGGTGCGCCTGACGCCGAAAGCCAGCGCCATTGTCGAGGTCCTGATACGCGATCCGGGGCGTGTCATATTGCGTAACAAGCTGGAAGAGGCTTTGTGGGGTGATGACCTTCCCGAGAAGGACGCCCTGCGCAGCCAGATTCATCTACTACGCAAGGCTCTGCTTGAGGCTGGGTTCGATGGGCTGGATACTGTGCATGGAGTGGGCTATCGGTTGATTGCGCCCGCGGACGCCTGACGATGGCGTCAACTTCTACGCTAAAGCAGCGGGTAACCTGGGCATTGACCGGTGCGGTCGCCCTGTTCGTGGCCTTGCAGGCGGTGCTGGCATACCTGGTGCTGGACGAGCAGGAGGACAGGCTGGTCGACCAGATCGTGCTGACGGAGGCTGAGCGGCTGCACCACCGTTTGGACGCTGACGAAGTCCTCTTGCCCGAAAGCGGGAATATCGTTTTGGGCCCGGCTATGCAAGCCTGGGTGGTGGCATCGCCGGAGGTGAAGATTCCCCCGCCCATGAAGGAATTGACGCTGGGCCAGCATCAATTGACTCCCGGCGGAAGGATCTGGCACGTCGTCGTGATGGACTCGGCCAGAGGACGCATTTACCTGACTTACGATGCCACCGACAATGAACAGCGGGTGTATGAGTTCGGCGCCACGCTAGTCGGTTTGTGGTTGGCATGTACCTTGGCTGGTTACTGTTTGTCGCGCATCGTTGCAGGCAGGGTGGTCAGGCCCATGGTCGAAGTCGCGAACCGGATTGCCGGTTGGGCGCCGGGTAGTCCGGGCATCAAGGCGGACCGGGATGACGAGGCCGGCCGTTTGATCGAGGCGTTTAACCGCGTGCAGGACCGGGTTGATCATTCGATAGGCCAGGAGCGCGAGTTCTCCGCCAACTTGAGTCATGAGATCAGGACGCCGTTGACCGCGATCCGCACCGATGCCGAATTGGCCGCAATGGAGCCTTCTGTGGCGGAGCCCATTCGTGCCCGGCTGACCCGCATCGTTGCGTCGGTGGATGAGGTAGCCGCCACGCTGGAGACGGCCAGAGCAATCAGCAGCGCCCTGGCGGGGCCTCGTGTGCCGGTGGTGTTGGGCGAGTGCCTGGATGATGCGTGGAGCGGCTTGTTCGAGCGAGCTTTGCGCACCGGCCTGACTCTGGTGGACAACATACCGTCTACGGCTATTGTCGAGGTCGACCGCTATGGCCTGTTGATTGTTTTGCGCAATCTTATCCGCAATGCAATCGAATACGCCGCCCCGGGAACACTGACTGTCTCCTGGACCGGTGATGGACTGGTCTTGGCTGATAACGGTCCGGGAATCGCAGAGGATGATCTGTCCTTTGTTTTCGAACGCTATTATCGCGGCCGCTGGAAGGATAGTGTGGCGGGTGGAGATGAAACCCTGGCCCATGGCGACCGCGGCCTAGGGCTGGCGATCGCCAAACGCGTCTGCGATATCCAGGGTTGGAGCCTGGCGGTAAAGTCGGAGACTGAAGGACAGTTTCGCGGTACCCGGTTTTTTCTGCGATTTTCCTGAAGGCAGCTGTTCTACGGAAATTCGACATTCCTTCGACAATCCTTTGACGTGCTGCTTATTAGCCTTGCGAGCCTGACCTCTTGCAAGGACGAGTTTGATGTCTTTCGCCAAATCCGCATCCGCGGATTCTTTCGCTGCGCTCTTCCCCCGTCTTTTTTCGCATCTAGGCAGAAGCGAACGAGCTAGCAGCCGATTCGATCTTCTGGCCATGCTGTGGCTGCTCTATCTTTGCACTTCACTGACGACGCGCATTGTGTTGTCCGCGGTAAGTCTGCATGCGGGGCTGGTCAGCGCACCCATGCTGGCTCGCGCCTTTGCCATGGGCATGCTGATGGACGCCATTACCGGCTTGTACTTGTGCGCGCCTTTTGCCTTGTACTTGTGGCTGGCACCGAAGCGGCTGTTCCGCTCGCGATTGGGCCGAGCCTTGATCTATTTTGGGTTTGGTGTTGCGCTGGCGGTGTTTGTATATCTGATCGCGGCTGAATTCTTTTTCTTTGACGAGTTCAATGCCAGGTTCAACTACACAGCGGTCGAGTACCTTATCTATCCGACGGAAGTGTTCACCAACATTCGAGAGTCCTACCCGGTGGGCAAGGCGCTGTTTGTCTCGATGTGCTGTGCCGTGGCGATGGTCTGCTTATTGCGTCGACGGATCGCCCGAAGCTTTGACGACCAGCAGACTTTCATCCGGCGAACTCCCCCGATGCTGGGTTTGCTGTGTTTGATTATCGTGTCGGTGCTGGGGGTGAATCTGCAAACCTCACAAGGCATGGCTACCAACCGGATCGCCGGGGAGCTTGCCGACAACGGCGTGTATGCCTTTTTTAGTGCATTGCGCAATGCCAATATCGACTATCCGCGTTACTACGCCACGATAGGCGAAGAAGAAGCGTTGGAGCGGATGCATCGCTTGCTGCAGCAGTCCAACACCCACGAACAACCACCGGGCCTGGGGCATCCTTTGGCGCGCACCGTCGACAACAGCGACCTTGGACCGCCGCGCAAGCTGCACGTAATCGTCCTGCTGCAGGAGTCGATGGGATCGGAGTTCGTGGGCAGCTTGGGTGGGCGCGATCTGACGCCCAATATTGATCGTATCGCCCGCGAAGGACTTAGCTTTACCCAGTTATACGCAAGTGGTACCCGGACGGTACGGGGCATGGAAGCCCTGACGACATCGCTGGCGCCGGTGCCGCCGGAAGCTGTGGTCAAGCGTACCGGCAACGAGGGCTTGTTCAATCTTTCCACCGTCGCGCGTAAAACCGGTTACTCGCCCACCTTCATTTATGGGGGCTACGGCACCTTCGACAACATGAATGCTTTTTTCGGAAGTAACGGTTGGAGGGTGATCGATCGCACCGACATGCCCAAGCCGCGGTTTGCGAATATATGGGGTATTGCCGACGAAGAACTGTTCGACAATGCGCTTGATGTTTTCGATAAGCAGGTTGCGCAAGGGGAGCGGGTTTTTTCCGTCGTGATGAGCACCTCGAATCACAAGCCCTTTAGTTTTCCGGCTGGCATTCCCGGTGTTCCGGAAACCGGTGGGGGGCGCGATGCCGGTGTGCGTTATGCCGACTATGCCATAGGCAAGTTCTTCGATAAGCTGCGGACGCGCGATTGGTATCGCGACACGGTGTTGGTGGTAACGGGCGATCATGGCGCGAGGGTCTACGGACGGGCGCAGATTCCGGTGGCGACCTATCCCGTTCCATTCATCGTGCATGCGCCGGCCTATATCAAGCCTGAACGCGTAGCTACCTTGGCCAGCCAGGTCGATATCGGGCCGACGCTGCTGGGACTGCTGCACCTGTCTTATGAAACGCGCTTGCCGGGCCGAGACATCTTGCGGATGAAGCCCGAGGACGGCTATGCCTTGTTCAACCACAATCGCAACATCGCGCTGATGCGCGATGGCCAAATTGCGACGCTAGGGTTTGGCAAAACCTTGCAGACCGAAACGGTCGATGCCG
>JBEBXA010000068.1:0-21646 GCA_040391825.1 Pigmentiphaga sp. | reverse complement strand
GCGACCTCAACCTTGGCAAGGTTGCGCTCTACCAACTGAGCTACTCCCGCATTTCCCACTTCGACTTGCCTGCGTTTCGCTGTTGCGTTGCGCGTTCGCCGTTGCGAGAACAGAACTATAGCAAGCTGAAATAAGTGTGTCAAACCGAGTAGATGAAATTCCTCAATATTTTGCTTAGGACTGGGTTTTTAAGGGAAACCGCCGTATCTGTTTGGCTAGATGGTCATGACATCGTCATGCCGGCGTCACAATCGCTGCCTACCATTTGTCCCTGCTCAACCCCCAGGGCATGCGTTCCTGTCGCAACGGCTGACAAGGCCAAAACGTATGGCCCTATTGGGTTTTCTCATTACCAGGGCTGATTCAAACTCAAATGCCTGTTGCCATGCCTACGGGTGCTTCCCTTGCTGTTGAAAACGTGGTGCAGCGCTTCGCTGACCATACGGTACTTGAACAAATCGATATTGCGCTTGAGGCCGGACAGGTGTTGGCGCTGCTCGGACCATCAGGTTGCGGCAAGACAACACTGCTTAAGTTACTGGCCGGCCTGAATCGGCCGAGTGCGGGCCGTATTGTGGTGGGCGGGCAGACCGTGGCTGATGGCAAGGTTTTTCTGGAGCCAGAAAAACGAGGCCTGGGCATGGTGTTCCAGGACTACGCCCTATGGCCGCACATGACGGTTGGCGGCAACGTAGGTTTTCCGCTTGAAGTACGAGGCATAGAGCGTCGCGAGCGTAGCCGACGGGTGGGCGAGGCTTTATCCATGGTCGGCTTGGCGGGGTTCGAGACGCGTCAACCAGCCAGCTTGTCGGGAGGCCAGCAACAGCGGGTGGCGTTGGCGCGGGCGGTGGTGGCGCGGCCGCGCTTACTGTTGTTTGATGAGCCGCTTTCCAATCTGGATCGCGACCTGCGCGAAAGCCTCTGTGTCGAGATTGGCCTGTTGTTGCGAGAGTTGGGGACAACGGCTGTCTATGTCACGCACGATCATGAAGAGGCCTTCGGACTGGCCGATACGGTTGCAGTGATGCACCAGGGGCGTATTCGCCAGATGGCATCGCCAGACTCCTTGATTCATGAACCCGCAACGGTGGATGTGGCCGAGTTTCTGAAGCTGGGTGCCGTGCAGAAAGGGATGCGTACCGACCGCGGCTGGCGTTTGGCTGGTGGCTTGGAATTGATTTGCCCTGAACCGGCTATGCCGGGGCTTGCCGGGCCGGGGCATTTATTTATTCCCCATGCTGCGTTGAGGCCCGGCGCACAACCCGCCTTACATGGGCAAGTGGTTGCCCAGCGTTATCGCGGTGGACAGTACGCGACCACCGTGCGCATAGGCAGCGCCGGCGAGGCCTTCGAGCTTGCCTTGTTGACCGATATGCGTATGCCGGAGCAGCAGGCTATTGGATTGGATCTGGATTGGAGCCGTTTGCGCTGGTTTCCGCGCGCGGCATGACATGTTTTACGGCGATTGGCCACTTTTTAACCTGGAACTAGCATGAAAAAAACCAAGCCCCTGATCGGCATGCTGGCGCTGTGCGCTGCACTGAGCAGCGTCAACGCCCAGGCCCTTACGGTTTATACCGCCGGGCCTGCCGGATTGATCAAGAACCTTGCCGACGATTTCAAGAAAGAAACCGGCATCGCGGTCAATATTTTCCAGGCCGATACCGGCAAGGTGATGGCCCGTCTGGAAGCGGAAGCGTCGAATCCGCAAGCCGATGTAGTGATTTCGGCATCTTGGGATAGCGCGCTTGACCTGGATAAGCGAGGTTGGCTGCTGAACTACGAAAGCGCCAATGCCGCGCAAGTGCCTGCCATTTATAAAGGCCCAAGTTATGTCGCACAGGGCTTGTCGGCGCTGGCCATTGCCTGGAATACCAAGAGCGGCACGCCTCGCCCGACAGACTGGAGCGATCTGGTCCGCCCTGAATTCAAAGGCAAGGTGAATATGCCGGACCCTGCCCAGTCGGGTACTTCCTTGGAGTTGCTGTCGGGCTTACAGGCCGCGCAAGGCGATAAAGCTTGGGCTTTGTTTGCTTCGCTCAAGGATAACGAGATGGCTGTGGCGGGCGCCAATGCGCAGGCCTTGAATCCGGTGCTGCAAGGGGCGAAAGCCGCAGTGTTTGGCGCGGTGGATTATGTTGCCCTGGGCAGTCAGGCAAAAGGTGAAGCCATCGAGGTGATCTTTCCTGCCAGCGGCACGGTGGTGGCAGCGCGCCCGATGATGATCCTCAAGTCCAGCAAGGCGCAGGAAGATGCGAAACGTTTTGTCGATTTCGTATTGTCGGAAGCGGGGCAGGCGCGAGTAGCGGCTACCTTTTTGATCCCGGCTCGTCAGGATATCCAGGCCAAGCGTCCCCTGGTCAAGGACATCAAGGCACTGGCGCCGGCAAGCGAGAGCGAACGCGCGGGTCGCCAGTCTTTGTTGCAGCGCTTCACGGCTTTGTTCGGACGTAAATAAAAATAAAAACAGCCCCGTCGATGATGGCGGGGCTTTCAGGAGCGCAGGCGATCATGCGCGCAAATACCTTGCTGGTGGGGACTACAGTGTCCGCATTGGCTGTGCTGGTGGCTTTGCCGCTGGGTTTTGTTTTTCTTCAGGCCATTTTTCCTCTTCTGGCTCAGGGCTTGTTGAGCAGCCCTTTCGGGCATGTGGTGCAAACCTTGCACGACCCAGTCTTGCTGGAGTTGACCTTGAATACGCTGCGCCTGGGTGCATGCGTTGTGTTGTTGTCGGCAGCGATCGGGATTCCCCTGGGGGCATTGCGGGGGCTGTTCGACGTGCCGTTCGCCCGGCTATGGGACTTGCTGATGCTGGTTCCTTTTATGATCCCGCCTTATATCGCCGCTTTGGGGTGGATTATGCTGTTGCAGCCTAATGGCTATGTGCAGCAATTGACCGGCGTCCATGCGGCGCCCGCCCTGTTTTCATTTGGCGGGGTTGTGTTCGTGATGACGCTGAACGTGGTGCCGGTCGTTTATTTTGCGGTGTCGCGGGGTATGGCGGCATCGGGTTCGCGCCTGGCCGAAGTCGGGCGGGTGTGTGGGGCAGGGGCTTGGCGTTGTTTCTGGCGCATTACCTTGCCGCTGGCCACGCCGGGTATTGCCGCCAGCCTGTTGCTGGTGTTTGCAATGGCGATCGAAGAATATGGAACGCCAGCAGCACTCGCCGCGAATGCGGGTTTCTTCGTTTTGGTAACGGGGATAGAGCGACGGTTTTCTGAGTGGCCAATTGATTTGCCGGGTGCGTCGATACTGTCATTGATCTTGGTGATGCTGGCCATGCTGGCTTTTGCCTTGCAGAGGAAAATGGTTGGCGCACGCAGATATGAGACGAACACAGGCAAACCCGCGGGGGCAGGGCGCTTGGCGTTGGGAGCTTGGCGCTGGCCGGTTGCCGCCTTATTTGCCTTGATGGCGGGTATTGCCACTTTGGCGCCTTTGTTTGCCATTGGGATCACAGCGCTTAGCCGAACGCTGTCGGGAGGCTTGGCTTGGAACAATATGTCGCTGGATCATTTTCGGGCGATTGCGCAAAGCGGCAGTGACGCCGCGGATGCACTGGTGACAAGCTTGTCCTTGGGGCTGGGGGCTGCCTTGCTGACCGGGATGCTAGGGGTGCTGGTTGCTTATTGCGTGGTGAAAACGCGTACCCGTGGGCGCGTCTTGCTGGATGCGCTTGCTTTGCTGCCCAACACCATGCCGGGCATTGTGGTGGGAGTCGGTCTCATCCTGGCTTGGAACCAGTCTTTCTGGCCTGCCACCCCGTATAACACCTGGGGCATCCTGTTATTGGCCTATTGTTGCCTGTTGCTGCCTTATCCCGTGCGCTATTCACAAGCTGCGTTTATGCAAATTGGCGACAACCTGGAGGCTGCGGCAAGGGTGCATGGTGCGGGCGCGATGACGGCCTTGCTGCGTATTCTCTTGCCGCTTCTATGGCCCAGCTTGTTCGCGGCTATGTTGCTGGTGTTTGCCGTAGCGTCGCGCGAGCTGGTGGCATCGCTGCTCTTGGCGCCGACAGGGGTTCAAACCGTGTCTTTATTCATCTGGCGGCAGTTTGAACAAGGCTCGGTTGGGCAAGGGATGGCGATGAGCGTGGTCACCATAGCGCTGACGACATCTTTAATGGTGTTGGTGACGCTCTGGTCGCAACGGCAGCGTTGACGGCTTATCGATTCGTAATTGTGTATTTATAGATAGTTCTTGTATACAAGACGATAGTGTGGAAATATCCAGACTGGCGTTTCCAATACAAGTTCTGTCATGTCCGTGGACAAAAAGCGTTCCGATACATTGCGTGAAGCCATTGAAGAGTTGATCGCCATTGGCGATCTGTCTCCTGGCGACCCTCTAGACGAAACCGTGCTGGCTACGCGTTTTGGCGTGTCGCGTACGCCTATCCGGGAAGCGCTCATACAGCTTGCCTCGGCGGGCTTGGTGGAAATGCGCCCTAGGCGTGGGGCGCTGGTCGCGCAGATCGGGCCGCAGCGCTTGGTGGAAATGTTCGAGGTCATGGGGGAGCTAGAGGCGATGTGCGCCAGGCTAGCCGCCCGCCGTATGAACACCGGCGATCATGAAACCTTGCTGGCCGCTCATCATGCCTGCCAGGCGTCGCGCAATGCGGGAGACGCCAATGCCTATTACTACTTGAACGAGGCATTTCACCGCGCCATTTACGCGGCCAGTCACAACGCATTTCTGGCTGACGAGGCTACCAAGCTGCATAGACGCCTGGGGCCGTATCGCCGATTGCAATTGCGAGTGCGCGATCGCATTGCTACGTCCTATGACGAACACGAGGGCTTGGTGCAAGCCTTGATCGCCGGAGAAGCCGAGTTGAGTGCCCAACGTGCACGCGATCACGTCTTGGTACAGGGGCAGCGGTTTGCAGATTTGATGGCTTCGATGCCTCAGCAATAGTGCGCCATCGCCATCCGAGGCCCGATTTTTTTAGTGAGAACGAGTCATGAGTAAAACCGAGATATCCGCCAGCGACCGCAACGAGGAAGGTGTCATACCCGCGGCGGCCAGCCTGCCTTATCCCGAGCCTAGCGATCAATCATTGCTTGCCCGCTGGGGCAAGTGGTGGGGCAAGAAAAGCAAGGAGACGCCTGCACCACAGCTAAAGTCAGCGGCCGATATCCCCGACACCAGCAAGCCGGCAATCTCGACCAAGGAAGCCAATCGGCTACGTGCTTTATTGCGCCCCTGTTTCCAGGCGCGCTTGACCGATGTTGCCGCCAACCGTGCGGCGCGCGCGTGGCAAGAGCAATATCAGGCGGCCGATGCCAGCCGGCGTTTCGGCATGTTGCAAGTGTTGGGGGAAGTCGGCGCTGCAGTGGCTACCGTGGTGGAGGCCGGGGCCAAGAGTACGCCGCCGGCTTCCGACTTGGCCCAGGCGCTTTCTCACGCTCGCGTGCGGTTTTTCAAACGGCTCAACGGTTCACCCGACGGCATGCCTTTCATGCTGGCATTGCGCACTGATATGTTGAGGTGGCGTCAACAGATTCCCGATTTGCGCGGCCTGGATGCCGATCTTGAGAGCCTGCTTTCCAATTGGTTTGACGTCGGCTTGCTTGAGTTGCGAAGTATCACCTGGGATTCGCCGGCTTCATTGTTGGAAAAACTGATTGCTTACGAAGCCGTGCACGAGATTGCGTCGTGGGCCGATCTGCGCAACCGCCTGGATTCCGATCGACGATGCTACGCATTTTTTCACCCGCGCATGCCTACCGAACCTTTGATTTTTGTCGAGGTGGCTTTTTGCGCTGAGATGGCGGGGAATATCCAGGGTTTACTGGATGAGGCGGCGCCGCTTGAAAATCTGGATAAGGCGCGTTGGGCGATTTTCTACTCGATCTCGAATACCCAGGCGGGTTTGCGCGGTGTCAGTTTTGGCAATTTCCTTCTTAAGCGTGTGATTGAGGAGTTGAACAAGGAGCTCCCCAAGATCAAGCGTTTTGCTACGTTGTCGCCCATTCCTGGATTTGGCGACTGGTTGAAGAAAAAATCGGCTGAAGACATTTCAGGCCTGCTCAATCCGAACCGCCGCGTGAAGGACAGTGCTGGCGTAGAGGGTACGCCAAGCACGGGAACGGGGGCACAGATTCTGGCCCAGCTACAGCAGGCGGGTACCGACGAAGCGATGGACTCTTCTGCTCAAGCCATGGGTATGAAGCTGGCTGCGCGCTATCTGGTCTCTACTGGAAAGGCCGGGCTGCCGGTGGATGCCGTGGCGCGGTTTCATCTGGGGAATGGGGCTCGCATAGAGCGGCTCAATTGGAATGCGGATGTATCGAAAAAAGGGCGTACCCAGTCGGCTGCGATGATGGTCAACTATCTGTATGAGCTCGATGCTCTTGACGACAATCTTGCCAAGTTGGGTGCGGGGCAGGCGGCTGCCAGCCGCGGCTTTTCCAAGTTGCTCTAGCCAGCAAGGGCGCTGCCGGGAAAGCAAAGAACTGGTGTTTATCCCCTGGCGGGCGTAAAACCCATGGAGTCTTTTTCATCATAGAACTGGCAAGAAGCCAGCATGTAGCACCTGTCCATTACAAGGAAGAGGAGACAAAGATGAAGCTCAGTTTTACTGCTTTATATAGCTGCATAGCGGCTGCGCTTATAGCTGGTCCGGCCGTGGGCGCAGATCCCTGGCCAGCCAGATCCATCACTATCATCGTACCTTTTCCAGCTGGTGGCGGTACCGATGCTTTCGTGCGCCCGCTCGCCCAGCAGTTATCGACACAACTGGGGCATACCGTGGTGGTGGATAACCGCGGGGGCGCTGGCGGTACGGTGGGTGCGGCGATTGCCGCTCGGGCCACGCCGGATGGCTACAATTTTTTCGTGGGCGGTGCTCACCACGCTATCGCACCCTCTTTCTACAAGGGCCTGACCTACGACATCGAAAAGGATTTCGTTCCTATCGCGCTCATTGCGCAGCCACCCCAAATCATTGTGGGATCGCCTAGTCTGCCGGTCAAAGACCTGAAAGGCTTGGTGGCTCACGCCAAGGCCAATCCGGGCAAGCTGAACTTCGGCTCGGCAGGTAATGGCACTTCGCATCATTTGGCGGGCGAGCTCTTCAAGCTACAGGCAGGGGTCGATCTTACCCATGTGCCCTATACCGGTGCAGGGCCGATGTTGTTGGCGCTGATCGGTAGTCAGGTGGACCTGGCTTTTGACGGACTGGGGTCGTCGGCCCAACATATTCGTGGGGGCAAGATCAAGCCCATTGCGGTGGCTGCGGCGCAGCGTTCCTCGGCATTTCCCGACGTGCCGACTGCGGCCGAAGCCGGCATGCCTGGCTATGAAGTGTCTACTTGGTACGCCTTGTGGGCGCCTAAAGGGACCCCGCAAGAGGTGGTGACGCGCATGTATGGGGAAGTCCAGAAAGCGCTTGCCGTGCCTGCAGTCAAAAAGGTCTGGCTGAGCAATGGCTCGGATATACCCACGCTCACCAGCGCCGAGTTTGGGCAGTATCTGCACAGCGAGGTGGGGCGTTGGGCCAAAGTGGCGCGCGACGCGGGAATCAAGGCAGATTGAGCTAAAGATGAACGAACGTATCCAAGGGCGGACAAGTGAAAGCGCTATGGGCACTGTCCTGATTGAAACGGAAGCGGATGTGGCCACCCTCATCCTTTCGAATCCTGGCAATCTCAACGCCTTGTCGGCAGCGATGTGGACCCAGCTTGGGGACAGTATTCGCCGCCTATCTACTGAGGGAGCATGGCGCTGCCTTGTGATACGCGGCGCCGACGGCCATTTCGCCGCCGGTGCCGACATCCGCGAATTTCCGCATCAACGCGGCAGCTATCAGGCCGTGCGCAACTATCACGAACAGATTATTGCGCCGACCTTGCAAGCCATTCTTGCATGCCCGCATCCTATTGTGGCGAGCATCAGCGGCGTGTGCGCAGGCGGAGGTTTAGAAATAGCTTGTTGTTGTGATTTGCGTATTGGCAGCGACTCGGCTCGCTTGGGCGTGCCAATCAATCGCCTTGGTTTTCCGATGGCGCCGGCCGAGCTTGCCGCTTTGCTTGCCGTGGTGGGCAGAGCGTGCACGCTCGAGCTTCTGCTTGAGGGTCGCATGCTGTCAGCCCACGAGGCTTTGGGCAAAGGCTTGCTTACGCGTGTCGTGGCCGACGAGGACATCGAGCACGAGACCCATGCCTGTGTGCGACGCATCACCCAGGGCGCACCGCTGGCGGCTCGAGCCAATAAGCAGGCGATACGCAGATTGAGCCCCGCCGTCCAGGCTTTTACCGAAGAGGAACTGCAAGCCTTCTTTTCTTATTGGGACACCCATGATCACCAGGAAGGCGTCGCGGCTTTTCTGGAAAAACGCACTCCCGAATTTCGCGGATGCTGACTTCAACCTTACGGATATACGACGCTTTATGAACGGAAATCTATACGCTTTGCTTGAGTCGGGCTTCCCCGCAGACCGAAGCACCTTGTGCATCGAAGCTCCCGGCGCATTTGACTACAGTTGGGAGGCGCTAGACCAGATGACGGCGAAGTTGGCGCACCTGCTTGATTCGCTCGACTTGCCTGAAGGGGCAAGAGTTGCGGCCCATGTGGAAAAATCGCCCGAGGCATTGATGCTGTACCTGGCCACCTTGCGGGCGGGTTATGTGTACTTGCCGTTAAATACCGCCTACCAAGAGGCCGAGGTCGACTATTTTCTTGGTGACGCCGAACCCTCGGTGGTAGTGTGCAGTAGCCGGAATTTGTCCTGGATCAGCAAATCCGCGCAAAAAGCAGGTACGCAGCACGTGTTTACCTTGGATGGTGATCAGAGCGGCACTTTGCTGGATCGTGCGAAGGATGCCCCGGCACAGTACGAGACCACGATGCGGGGTGAGAATGATCTTGCCGCCATCCTGTACACCTCGGGTACCACCGGGCGTAGCAAGGGCGCAATGCTGACCCATGAAAATCTGGCCTCCAATGCTCGTGTGCTGAACGAGTTCTGGGGCTGGCGCAGCGACGACGTATTGCTGCACATGCTACCCATTTTCCATGTACACGGATTGTTCGTCGCGGCGCATGGAGCGCTGCTGGCGGGTGCCAAGATGATCTGGCTGCCTAAGCTGGATGTCGCTGCGGTATTGCATTATTTGCCACGTTGCACCGTGATGATGGGCGTCCCTACTTATTATGTGCGTTTGCTGGCCGAGTCCGCCTTCAATCAGGAGGTGTGCCGGAATATGCGGCTCTTCGTATCGGGATCGGCGCCGCTGTTGACCGAAACTTTCAACGATTTTCGAGAGCGCACGGGTCATACCATTCTTGAGCGCTATGGCATGAGCGAAACTGCCATGCTGGTGTCCAACCCCTACGACAAGGCCTTGGGCGATCGTTTGGGCGGCACCGTCGGCGTTCCCTTGCCTGGCGTGTCGGTAAGGGTGGTGGATGAGACCGGCAATCTTTGCGCTCCCCCAGAAATCGGCAACATCCAGGTGCGGGGGCCCAATGTGTTCAAGGGCTATTGGCGCATGCCCGAGAAAACGCAGCAGGAGTTTACGGCGGATGGCTGGTTCAAGACCGGCGACGTAGGCCGTTGGGGCGGTGAGGCGGCGGGCAAACCGGTACCATCGACGTATCTGTCTATCGTAGGGCGCAGCAAGGATCTCATCATCTCGGGCGGCTTCAACGTTTATCCCAAGGAAATCGAAAGCTTCATCGACGATATGCCTGGCGTGCTGGAAAGTGCCGTCATCGGTGTTCCTCACCAGGAATTCGGCGAAGCGGTGGTGGCTGTGGTGGTGGCTCAGCCCGGCGCGCATCTGGACGAAACCGCGATGATCGCCGAACTTAAGCACCGTATTGCCAACTTCAAGGTGCCTAAGCGCCTCCATGTCGTTGCCGAGCTGCCTCGCAACACCATGGGCAAAGTGCAGAAAAACGTGTTGCGCGATAGCTTCGGCAGCTAGCGGCAAGCCGCTGGGCATAAACAGGGAAGGGCTCTGCAGACAGGGGCCCTCTTGTGCGACAATAGCGGCCGTGCGCCCGTGACGAAATAGGTAGACGTAGCGGACTTCCAACAATGTGGAGTGCCCCGGACGAAAGGCCGGGAGTAGAACCCGTCAAATTCGGTGAACCCCTGGCACGGGAACGCCGAGCCAAGCAGGCAATATCCATTGCCAGGCGTGTGTAGAGACTCGACGGCGGGGACCTAACGTGGGTGTGGCATTACCGTGCTCACCTTGCTATGGTCAAGACAGAGTCCAGACCCCAAACGGTCAGCCTTCGGGCCGGCCGGCTGCGCGAGCAGTAGTAGGTAAGAAAATCCGCGGCCGCAAGGCATGCCGGTTCGATTCCGGCCGGGCGCACCACCCCTAGATTCCAAGCTAAGCCATGAAGTCCAAAAAACCGCGTCAATCCTAGAGATTCGCGGTTTTTTGGTCTCACAGAGACCCACTGGGTTTCGCTGCAGCCTTTGCTTTTGAGTATATTTTTTGTTCGTAGTAGCTTGAAGACTCGCCTCAGCTTTGCTGACACGCGGGATTTTTTTCGCCATGGAACTTTAAGACACTTGTCTTGTCGTCGTGTACAGCCACGTGACCAAACTCTGGGCAATAGGGATGAACCCCTTCTGCTGCCTACGTGTCGCAAAATCCACTCATCGAAGAAATGTCTACTGGGAGCGGCGTTTGCTTCATGGTAAATTTTCTCTCGATCGGTAGTTTCCGACTTTCAGGCGGCGTGCTTGGTGATTTGCTCAATGAAGCATCACTTTGTTGATATTTCTTCGCACAGCGCTTGACAGGCGGTTTTTTACCGAGCATAGTAGCCACCACTTGATATTCAAGCGTTGTGATTTTCGATCAGTCAGTCCTAAGTTGTATCCGGCCTGTTGTTGTTCTACTGTCCTTTTCTTGATTGTCTGGTGTCTCGGGCATTGGCCCATTTATATTTTCAAGGAAGTTCAGTATGGAAACGGGTATCGTTAAGTGGTTCAATTCGGAAAAAGGCTTCGGTTTCATTACCCCTGAAGCTGGTGGCAAAGATCTGTTTGCCCACTTCTCCGAAATCCAAGGTAACGGCTACAAGTCGCTGGAAGAAAACCAACGCGTAAGCTTCACCTCCGCCATGGGCGCCAAAGGCCCCCAGGCTACCAAGATCACCGTTCTGTAATAGTAGAACGGCGGTAGAAAAGGCCCCGCAAGGGGCTTTTTTTCATTGGTTTTCAAGTATCCCCGCGATCAATACACCCCAAGAGGCGAACACCGACTCTTGGGGTGTTTACGCAAGTGAATGGTTCGAATTCGTTCGATCTGTCTGGCGGCTTGGTATGTAGGTGGTGCCGCCGCTAAGAGCAGATTCCTTTCTGCTCATGGGGTACCATAGCTTCATCTATATCCAATTTTGCGCTCCTGTCTGCGCAGGCGGCAGGGGCAACTCCAGATGGCATTCAAGGTTTTTGATCTGCAGTGTGAGCATGGCCATGTTTTTGAAGGCTGGTTCAGTTCGCATGCTGACTATGACTCGCAACGAGAGCGCGGCTTGGTTTGCTGCCCCTTGTGCGAAAGCACGTCTATCGACAAGAAATTGTCGGCGCCCAGGCTGAATGTGTCCGGGGTGAAGTCACCGCAAGCTGGGCGTGAGCCAGAAGATGCGAACCGAGGCACGGCGGCCGCCAGGCCTTCTCCTACACCTGAGCAAATGCAGGCCATGGCACTGCAGCATCTACGTCAAGTGTTGCGTCAGGCGGAAAACGTGGGCAAGGACTTTGCCGACGAAGCACGCCGCATTCATCATGGGGACGCCCCTGAGCGTTCTATTCGCGGTGTTACGAGCGCAAAAGAGCGCGACGCTTTGGCGGAAGAGGGCATTGCCGTGACCGCTATCCCCGCCCTGTTGGATGATGAGCAGTTGCAGTAGCGCGATAGTGTTTGCCGCGTTAGAGACAAAAGGCCATCAGGCGTGCAGGCGGAAAGTTGGGGCGTTAGTAAAAAAGCCAGGAACTATGTCCTGGCTTTTTAATTTGCTTCGCGAGCGGCTTACTTAACGCGGCTGCGGTATTCGGCGGTGCGGGTGTCGATTTCGATCTTGTCGCCGATGTCGCAGAACAGCGGCACGGGGAGTTCCCAGCCGGTGTTGATCTTGGCGGGCTTCATGACCTTGCCTGAAGTGTCGCCACGAACAGCCGGTTCGGTGTAGATGATTTCACGTACGATCAAGGTGGGCATTTCGACCGAAATAGCGCGACCGTCGTAGAACACGACTTCAACCGTCATGCCTTCTTCAAGGTAATTCAGTGCGTCGCCCATGCTCTCGGCTTCGACTTCGTACTGGTTGTACTCGGTGTCCATGAAGACGTACATGGGGTCGGCGAAGTAGGAGTACGTGCACTCGCGGCGTTCCAAAACGAGGACTTCGAATTTTTCGTCGGCCTTGTATACGGATTCGGTGCCGGAAGCGGTCAGCAGGTTTTTGAGCTTGAGCTTGACGACGGCAGAGTTGCGGCCCGATTTGTTGTATTCGGCCTTTTGTACAACAAGAGGATCCTTGCCGACCATGATTACATTGCCGACGCGCAGTTCCTGAGCGGTCTTCATACTGGAAATCAACCTTAGATACGACTTTTGTGGCTATGCCTGCTGCGTTGTCCGGAAAGTGGCAACAAGCTAATGCCTTAAGTCTGACAGGGGAAGCGTCAAGCCGATGTTGCGATGGTTCCGGGCACGGCTTGGCATAGTGTGTAGCCGGTGATTATAGCCATTTGTTGCGTTAAAGGGCTAGTCCTGCTCAGGAGCGGTTTTCTTCCAAAGCATGGCAGAAGGCGGCCAGGTTTTCAGCCAGGTCGGATTGGTCTGCCAGGGTGTCGCTCCAGCTACGAGCGGAATTTTGCCATTCTTGCCAGCTTGGGGACGATAGGGCCTGGGTCAAAAGGTGGGCGAAACGGCTTGGGGCATGTTCGCCGTTCCAGGCGCGATTGAGGTCATGAATGATTGGGTCGGCGGGGTAGGCCCGCAGCCAGGCGTCGAGCTTGTCTACGTGGGCGGCATCGGCTTGCGGATAAATATGCCAGACCATGGGGCGGCCGGCCCATTGAGCGCGGACGAATGAATCTTCGCCGCGGACGAAGTTCAGGTGGGCGCACCATAAGAGGCGGTCGTAGTCGCCCTGTGACAGGAAGGGGATCCGCACAATGCGCAGGGCTCCCCACCTGCCTTCTTGAAGTTGAGGAGCGACACCGAGGGGAACGGCGACCAGGCTGGGGGTGGGGGACTCCGCCAGCGCTTGGCATAAGGTGGTGACTGGGGCATCGGGATAGCAAAATAAGCTGATAAGACGTTCGGATTCCTGTAGCAAAGGCAGCCCGATGCTTTGGTGGAAAGCCGCGCGTGCCGCTGGATCTGCTTGCAGGGCGTCGCGCGCGGGCAGCAAAGTGGGTTCACGCAGCAAGCCGCCGGTGCGTTGGGTGAATCCAGGAAAGAAGAAATATTTTGCCAAGCCGCCCGCTTGCGGCGAAGGCAGGCCATGGCATTGCTCAACCCAGGGTTCGGCGCTCAGGTAGTCGAGATTGATCCAGACCGGCGGCCGTACTAAATCCTGCATACGATGGACAAACGCCGGGGGCGGGGTGCATGCGAAGGTTTCGATCACGATTTCGCCGGGAAGCAGGTCGGGCACTGTTTGCGTCCAGTGCACGATATCGATACCGCGCAAGCGCTGTAGGCCCGCATTGGTGTCCAGCGTAGGTTCCAGGCGAGAAAAAACGGTGAGATCGTCGACCCAGAGGCGGATGTGCCAGCCTTGGGTGGAGGCTAGTTGACGAGCTAGACGCCAGCACACGCCAATGTCGCCATAGTTGTCGACGATGCGACAAAACAAATCGGCATGCATGTCAGAGGGCCTGCTGAGAAAAAGAGACGGGAAGGGTGCCGGTCGACACGTCGAGCAGGCCGGGGGCGGGTACGGTGGTGCGCGCCAATTCCAGCCATGCCCTGGCCGCGAAGGACAGATAGCGGCCGTGGCGCCAGGCCAAGGCCATGTGCCACCAGACTTCCGGGGGCTCAAGCGGAATGACGGCAAAGCGTGTGCGATCGAGTTGCTGGCTGAACAGTTCTGGCAAAAGGGTAATACCGACACCGGCCTCGACCATGGATGCCATGAAATCCCACTGACTGCTGCGTCCCGCGATCAGAGGGGTGAAGCCGGCTTGGAGGCATGCTTGATGGACTCGTTCATTCAGCAGGAAGCCTTCGCCATAGAAGATAAAGGGTTCCGCCGCCAGTTCGGCCAGCGCGACGCTGCTTCGTCCGGCCCAGCGGGATTGCAGGGGGGTGATCAATTGCAGCGGATAACGGCAGATGGCCAAGGTGTCGAATTCCTTGTTCTCAACCGGCAAGAGCATGGCGCCGATTTCCAGCGTGCCGGCCAGGAGTTCTTCTTCTACGGCGCGTGAGCCGCGTTCGAAAAGCTTGAGTTCGATATGGGGGTGCAATTGATGGAAGCGCGTCATCAAGGGCGTGAACAGAGCGCTTGCCAAAGGAGGGATGCCGATGAGCAGTTCGCCTCGTGTGACTTGATTCAGATCCGATAGCTCGGCTTGCAGTTGTTTGTGCAAGGCGAGTATTTCTCGACCCCGCTCGTACACGATGCGTCCTGTGTCGGTCAGTGCGATGCGCCGTCCTTCCTTGAGAAGAATGGGAGTGCCCAGTTCCTCTTCCAGTTGCTTGATCATTTTGCTGACGGTGGGTTGGGTAACGAACAAGGCGCGCGCAGCCAGGCTGAAGCTTTGCTGATGGATGACTTCGATGAAGTAGCGCAGGGCTCTGATGTCCATCATCTGGATTTTTATTCCAATTTGGAACTGATCATATTGATTTTATTCATTTTATAAATACAGGATGATTCATTAAAATAGGGTAAACCCTTGTTTTTGAATGACATGAGCCGCATCCTTCATTTTTCTCACCGTGTATTACAGGTTCTTGGTTTTGCCGCTATTTGGTGGGCGGCCGAGGTATTTGCGCGCTGGTCGCATTTACCTGTTCCCGGAGGCGTGCTTGGGCTTGCCCTGGTGTTGCTTTTGTTGCTGACCGGATGCTTGCCCTTGCACCACGTGGATCTGGGTGCTCAGTGGCTGCTGGCAGACATGCTGTTGTTTTTTATACCCGCGGTGGTGGCCGTGGCCAGATATACCGATTTGTTGGCGAGTTCGGGGCTGAAACTGCTGTTGCTCATCGCCGTCGGCAATACCTGCGTGATGTTGGTAACCGCAATGGCCGTTGAAACGGTGGCGCGTCGGCGGGGCCGCAGCACGGGTGAGCAGGTATGACATTGGTTTTCTGTCTGCTGATAACGGTTGTCTTGTATTACGCCAACAAGGCCTTGTATTTGCGCAAGCCCCGAATCTGGACACAACCGATTTTGTTGACACCGATAGCGCTGGTCTTATTGCTCCTGGCCACTGGTATCCCGATCAAAACCTATACAGCCGACACCCGCTGGTTGCTGTGGTTTTTGGGGCCGGCTACGGTTGCATTCGCGGTACCCATTTATCAGTACCGCGTACTGATCCGCGAACAATGGTTGGCGTTGCTGTTAGGGACGGTGTCGGGGGTAGCGATGGCGGTGGCGACTTCCTGGTCGCTGGCGCAGCTCCTGGATTTGCCACCTGAGGTGGCTCATGGTTTATTGAGCCGTTCGATTTCCACGCCTTTTGCGCTGGCGACCGCAGAGAGTTTTGGCGCAAGTGTCGATATGACCGCGATGTTCGTAGTTTTTACCGGATTGGTCGGGATACTGACGGGCGAGCTGATCTTGGCTTTGTTGCCGCGTCGATCATTATTGGCCAGTGGCGCCTCGTACGGGGCGGCCGCCCACGCTTTGGGTACGGCTCGGGCCCGGGAGTTTGGCGAGCAGGCCGGTGTGATGGCAAGTTTACTGATGATTTTCAGCGGCCTGCTCATGGTGCTGATCGCGCCCGTACTGGCTTTCTGGCTGGTTTGAATCGGCGGAACACCGAATTGAAGCTGTTCCGCTTATCTTTCAGCGGCGTTGGTATTGGGAAGCTCCGAACAAAATTTCCTTGGAAGCTTGGTCATGGGGTTTGCGGCGATCGGCCAGAACCTGGACTCCACGCTGGACTGCGGGCCGGCTTTGAATTTCATCGAACCAGCGCTTGACGTTGGGGAAGTCAGCCAGATCCACGCCCTGATTGACATGGGAACGGGTCCAGGGCCAGGTCGCAATGTCGGCGATGGTGTAGATTTTTCCCGCCAGGAAGGCATTTTTGGAGAGTTGCTTGTCCATGACGCCGTATAGGCGGCGTGCTTCGTTGGTGTAGCGATTGACGGCGTATTCAATTTTTTCGGGCGCGTAAAGCCGGAAGTGATGGGCCTGGCCCAGCATGGGGCCGACCCCGCCCATCTGGAACATGAGCCATTCCAGGGTGGCATAACGCTCGCGATCGGTTTTGCCCAGTAGCTTGCCCACCTTGGCTGCGAGATACACCAGGATCGCGCCGGACTCAAACAGTGAAATGGGTTTGTCGTCCGGGCCTTCCGGATCAACGATGGCTGGAATTTTATTGTTAGGGCTGATACTGAGGAACTCTTCCTTGAATTGGTCGCCAGCCCCGATGTTGACGGCGGTGACCTCATAAGGCAGCTTGCACTCTTCAAGCATGATGTGCACTTTGTGCCCATTGGGAGTGGGCCAGGAATAGACCTGGATGGCTTGCTGTACCGGTCTGGCGATTTTTTTCGTCATGCGGGGCTCCGGAAAAAAGGACGAGTTCGCAAAGGATTATCGGCCAAAATATTTGCCTTGCGTCGCAAAATCCCTGTTTGCTGTGGGATATTGCGCTTTGGCATGATTGTGCCCTCACTCGCAGCATAAAGCTGCTTTTCGCGCTTGCAAGCGCCAGAGGGCAAAGGCAGGCGATAATGTCGCCTTCGCCCGCTTGCAGACAGCTGTTGTCGCATCTCACATGACCCGTCCGCGTTTTCTTCCTGACGACTTCACGCTTAGTCTGCTCATTGTTGTCGCCATTGCAAGTTTTTTACCCTGTTCGGGGCAGACTGCGGTCGTTTTCGAGTGGGTCACCAATATTGCAATCGGGATGCTGTTTTTTCTGCATGGCGCCAAATTGTCGCGAGAGGCGGTGGTTGCCGGTGCCACCCATTGGCGCCTGCACTTGCTGATTTTTCTGTGCACTTTTACCGTTTTTCCATTGATCGGACTGGCCCTCAAGCCGCTTTTGTCGCCAATGGTCACGCCCGATCTCTACCTGGGCATTCTGTTTTTATGCGCTTTGCCCGCCACCGTGCAATCGGCTATTGCGCTGACGGCGGTGGCGCGCGGCAATGTGGCTGCCGCCATTTGCAGTGCATCGGCTTCCAGCTTGCTGGGTATTTTCCTGACACCCGTACTGGTGAAGCTGCTGATGGCGACCAGCGGCGAGGCGGCCATATCCTTTGATGCCATGGGCAAGATTCTGCTTCAGCTATTGCTGCCTTTCGTGTTGGGCCAGATCGCCCGGCGCTGGATAGGAGGGTGGGTAGTTAAGCGCCGGAGTACGCTTAAGTTCGTTGACCAGGGGTCGATCCTGCTGGTGGTATATACCGCCTTCAGCGAAGCGGTGGTGGGGGGGTTGTGGCACCAGGTATCGGGAACGACGCTGATTGGACTGCTGTTCGTGTGCGCTATCGTGCTGGCCATCGCCCTGATCTTCACCACGTATATCAGTCGCGCGCTAGGGTTTTCCAAAGAAGATGAGATCACTATTGTTTTTTGCGGATCGAAGAAAAGCCTGGCCACTGGGATACCTATGGCGAAAGTTTTGTTGTCCAGTAGCGCGGCAGGGGCGATTGTCTTGCCCTTGATGTTGTTCCACCAGATGCAACTGATGGTGTGTGCGGTTCTGGCACGGCGCTATGCGCAACGTCCCGAGGAAGCTGCTGAACTGGCCAATGGCAAGTCACTTACCCACTAAGCAATATTGTTCGCAACCTGCTGAAAACATGTCAGCCCAGACACCCTGTCCCATCGGGGTGCGCGGGTTTTGCTAGGAGCCTCTTCCATGATTCGAAAATTACTTTCATTTGCCGTGTTGGCCGCGGTACTGCCGTTGGGGCTGGCGCAGGCCCAGGACTACCCCTCGAAACCCCTACGTATGATCGTGCCGTTTCCGCCGGGTGGGGGCACGGACATCCTTGCGCGCCTGGTGGCTGCGCAATTGGCCGAGGCAACGAAATGGACGATAGTGGCTGACAACCGAGCGGGAGCGGGCGGCACCATAGGTATTGCCGAGGCTGCCAGGGCGCCGGCAAACGGCTACGTGATGGTGATGGGGCAGAAGGACAACATGGTTGTTGCGCCTTGGTTATACAAAAACGTGAACTACGACCCCACCAAGGATCTCGTGGCTGTTGCGCATATTGCCTACACCCCCGTGGTTATCGTGACCAATACGAACTCGCGATTCAAGACCATCAAGGATGTGGTGGACGAAGCCCGGGCAAAGCCCGATGGCGTTACCTATGGTTCGCCCGGTAATGGGACGACTATTCACCTGGCGGCGGAGATTTTCAAGGCATCGGCCAAGGCCAAGATCTTGCATGTGCCCTACAAGGGATCCAACCCGGCCATGCTGGACGTACTGGCCGGCAACGTCGACTTGCTGGTGTCATCGGTACCTTCCGCGCTTGCGCAGATCAAAGCTGGAAAATTGCGTCCCTTGGCGGTGACTTCGGCCGTTCGCAGTACATCGCTACCTGATGTGCCGACGCTGGCTGAATTGGGCTACAAGGACGTGGACGTCAGCACTTGGTATGGCTTGTTTATGCCTGCCGGTACGCCGGCCCAGATCGTTGCGAGGGTCAACGGCGAGGTCAACAAGATGCTTGCCCGCGCCGAGGTCAAAGCCGCGATTTTCGCCCAGGGGGCGGAGCCTCAGAGTTTGAGCACCGAGCAGTTCTCACAACTGCTGAACAAGGAATACAAAGCTTGGCGCACTATCGTCAAGGAGTCCGGTGCGACGGTTGAATAGGGCGCCGGTCATTCACTGGGCCTCGAAAGGTTCTCGTGCAAGACGGGAAACGTTCGAGTGCATGTGAGTATCTAGGCTAAGGGCGCATTCAGATGCGCCCTTTTTTGCCAATCGGCTGCTTTTAATGGAAATGCGTAGGGCTGTGCTCGGCTTCTTCCGGTGGTTCGGCGTGGACCATTTCACCCAGCGGGTTGGGGAAGAAGGGAGAACCGCAATCTTCGCAGAACTCCATGGTCAGCAAGCTAGGTAGCTTGCGCAAATCGGTGACGCCCAATTCGCGTAGCAAGTCGGCGATTTGTTCGGCGGCGGGTGTATCGGGGCTATCATCCTCACGCCCGAAAAGAGGCCAGATGCAGCCGTAAATGACGTCGTTGCGATGGCGCGGAGTGAAGCCGATGCGGTATTCCTCGGTTTCGGATTCGCCGCAAGCGGCGATTACTGCCCGCAACTGCGCCGGGGGCAAGGACAAGGAGCTTTCCATCCAGGCTACCGCCGCGCGTATCGACAGGGGGCGGACTTGGCGATCGGCTTCGCGGTTGTTGACGTAGTAAGCATCAGGCAAGAGGCACTCGAAGCCGCAGCCCGGCAGCAGATCGGCAAATAAAGGTGTAGCCTGCGCTACCCATTGATTCAGGCTGGCTTCGCGATCATGGCCTGGTTTACCTGGGGCTTCTTGCCAGCGAAACACTGGGGCATTCTTGGGAACGGCTACCGCGCCCACCAGATAGCGGGTGTCGGCCAGCAAATTGGCGATTTCGGTTTCGGTGGAGGCCACCGTACGCGGAGCAGGCAGTCCCAGCGCCGTGGCGCCCAGCTTATTCAGCCATTGTCGTGTCGCGCTAAATGAGCGTGGCATTTGATCCACGCTATAGAGCTCCGGGGCCAGGGCCAAATGGGCGCCGGCTGCCAGTACGTGACCGTGTAACTGCGACTGCAAACCCGCCAACAAATCGGCGCGTATAGGGCCGAATGGTATGTTGAAGCGCGTCCAGGCCACCACAGGCGCTACGATAAGCAAGACATCGTAAGGGTTTCCGTCCTGCTCCAGGGTGATGGACTCTGACCAGGTTTCGGCGTGTTCGACCAATATTTCGTAGGCGCCCGGATTGCTTTGGAACAGCGACTCGAGCGCACTTTCTATGGCGGTGTCCTGGCCGCCTTGCAGCAGTTTGTCTAGCAGGACACCCAGTTCGTGTTCCCAGAAACGATCTTCAACACGGCTGCCAGAATTGTTGAGCGATACCGAAGAAGAGACCAGCCGTTCGGCGTCTCGGGTCAAGCGGGTAGGAGATTTGCTGCGGGGTCGGGCCATGGAGTGATCGGTATGCCGGCGATGTTCAGCCCTCTAGTGTATCGCCCTGAGCATCGAAGGCGGCTGCGCAGCCGTAAATCCTTGTTTCGGATTCACCGCGCAGCACGCGCTGAGTCATGCAATGATGCCTTTGCGTCGAAGTTCGGCGATTTGCTGAACAGTGAGGCCTGCTTCGGTCAATGCGATGTCGGTGTGTTCACCCAAGGTGGGCGCGCGATGGCGTATGACGCCCGGATGAGCGGACAGCTTGGGGACGATGCCGGGCATATCGACCTGAATGCCGCTAGCGGCCGTGACGCTGGCGATCATATCGCGCGCCCGGTAGTGAGGGTCATCGGCGATATCGCGAGCGGTGTAGATGCGTCCAGCGGGAACGTGCGACTCATGCATGGCGTCCAGCACGGCAGAGCTGGCCAATTGCCCCGTCCATGCGCTGATTGCCTGATCCAATTCGGCCGCACGTAGAGCGCGCCCGTCATTTTGCGCAAGTTGGGGGTCGTCGGCCAAGTCCTTGCGGTCGATGCGATGCATCAGGCGGGAAAAAATACCATCGCCATTGCCGGAGATCAGCACGTATTCCCCGTCCTGGCACAGATAGGCATTGGAGGGCGCAATGCCGGGCAGGGCGCCACCCGCGGGCTCGCGCACGGCACCGAAGACCGAATATTCGGGTAATAGGCTTTCGCTCAGGTTGAACACGCTTTCGTAGAGGGCGGTGTCTATCATCTGGCCTTGGCCGCCGCGTGCGTCGCGTTCGTACAGTGCCAGCAAGACGCCGAAGGCGCCATGTAGCCCGGCGACGGTGTCTCCTAGTGAGAGGCCGGCGCGCACCGGCGGGCGTCCCGGCTCGCCGGTCAGGTAGCGCAGGCCAGCCATGGCTTCACCGATGGCAGCAAAGCCAGGTTCGTCACGCTTGAGTCCGGTCTGGCCATAACCCGACACGCGCAGCATGATCAAACGCGGGTTCAGCGCGTGCAAGGTTTCCCATGAAAGTCCCCATTTTTCCATCGTGCCGGGGCGAAAATTCTCGATCAGCACGTCGGCTTGCGCTGCCAGGGTGCGAACCAGATCCTGGCCCTCAGATTGGCGCAGATCTATGCACACCGACTGTTTACTGCGCGACTGGGCTTCCCACCAGACCGAGGTGCCCTCGTGCAGCATGCGCCATTTGCGCAGGGGGTCACCCTGGCCAGGAGGCTCTATCTTGATAATCTGCGCGCCGAAATCAGCCAGGGTTTTGGCGGCGAAGGGGCCGGCGATCAATTGTCCTAGTTCAAGGACCTTGACGCCGTCGAGAATCTGGCGGGCCATGTCGTCTCGCTATT
>JBEBXA010000067.1:0-22064 GCA_040391825.1 Pigmentiphaga sp. | reverse complement strand
AGCGCGCCGAGGGCTTCCGAAGGGAGCGGGGGGATGTCGTCGGGCGCTGTCTGAGCACCGCAACGCGGTGCGAGTTCGCCCGACGCCCCGCGGACGAGGAAGACGAAGGGGAGTCCGGCAAGCGCAGCCTTGCCGGACCGCGCGACCGCGACGCCAGGCCAAGGCCCCCTCCCCAACCGTCTAAAGAACTCCATGCTCCCAAAGCACAGCCCAAAAACAGACGCAAAAAAAGGGCGGTACCCAGAAGAAGCCAAATCGCCGCTCAAGTCCCGCCCCTCATCCCACCAAGCCGCTCTTAAGCCTGCCCGGCATCCCCTTCAAGATGGTACTTGGTCACCCGCTCCACCTCATTCTTCGACCCCAACATCACACTAACCCGCTCATGCAAAGCCGAAGGCTGCAGATCCATAATCCGCTGCGCCCCGTTGGTAGAGGCTCCACCCGCCTGCTCCACAATCATGCTCATCGGGTTCGCCTCATACATCAAGCGCAACTTACCCGGCTTATTCGGCTCACGAGCATCCCACGGATACATGAAAATACCCCCGCGATTCAAAATACGATGCACATCGGCAACCATTGACGCCACCCATCGCATATTGAAATCTTTTCCACGCGGCCCAGTCTTGCCCGCCAGGCACTCGTCCACATAACGCCGGACCGGTGCCGCCCAATGCCGCATATTCGACATATTGATGGCGAACTCCTTGGTGTCCTCGGGGATACGAATATTTTCTTGAGTCAACGCCCAGGCGCCCAACTCGCGGTCGAGCGTAAATCCGAACACACCTGTCCCGACCGTCAGCACCAACATCGTCTGGGGACCGTAAACCGCATAGCCCGCTACAACTTGCTGTGTGCCTGCCTGCAGGAAATCTTCTTCTCCCACTTCGCGCCCGGCTGTGGTCGTCGGAGCACGCAAGATAGAGAAGATAGTGCCTATCGACACGTTCACGTCGATATTGCTGGACCCATCAAGCGGGTCGAACAACAACAAGTACTCGCCCTTGGGATAGCGGTTGGGAATCAGGTGGATGGTCTCCATTTCCTCGGAAGCCATGGCAGCCAATTGGCCGCCCCATTCATTGGCTTCCAGCAGGATTTCATTGGACAGTACATCCAGCTTCTTTTGCACTTCGCCCTGAACGTTCTCGCTTTCAAGGCTGCCAAGAACGCCACCCAGGGCGCCCTTGCCAACGGCATGGCCGATAGCTTTGCAGGCTCGAGCCACGATTTCTACCAACAGGCGTACTTCAGCGGGCAGTGCCGCTGGGCCGCGTTGCTGCTCGATAAGGAATTGAGTAAGCGTCTTGCGCTTCATGCGGAGATCTCCAGTGCTTTAGAAACGATTTCGGTCACATTGCGCGAGAGGCCGGGGTGCTTGCGCACCCGCAGCAGTGCCTCGTGCATAGGTTTGCTCAAGGCGGGTACATAGCGTACCCAGCGGTCCAGGGCACGGGCCAGGCGTGCGGAAATTTCGGGATTCATGGAGTCCAGCGCCAGCACTTGCTCGGCCCAGTAGCGGTAGCCGCTACCATCGGCACGATGAAAACCATAGGCATTGTTCAAGCAGAACTGGAACACTAATGAGCGGGCGCGATTCGGGTTGCGTAGTGAAAATGCCGGATGCACCATCAGGCCTTCTATCGTTTCCACTGTAGTGCCGCGTGCCGTGGCCTGCAGCGCGAACCATTTGTCCACCACCAGCGGGTCGTCTTGCCAGATCTCATAGAAATCGGTAAGCGCAGTCGTGGCCGCTGCCGCCGTACCGTGATTGGCCAGAACGGATAAAGCCGCCATACGGTCCGTCATGTTGCGTGCTTCGGCGTACTGCTGTTGCGCCAGGGCTGCTGCGCCCTTGACGCCACCTGCCATCAAGAAAGCCAGGGCGAGGTTTTTCAGCGCGCGCCGTCCCGCGCTGAGCGGGTCTGGTGAATAGTCGCCGGGGGTGGGGTTGGAGTCGATCGCGGTCTGCCAGTCGTGTGCCAGGCGTCGGCCCAGTTCGGCCAGCGTCGCGTCGCGGGCACTGGCCAAGGCGATGGGATCGACTTGCGCCATGCGTTCGGCCAAGGTCTTTTCGCTGGGCAAGGTCAGGGCGCGGGCACGATATGCCGGGTCTAAACCAGGGGTGCTCAACACCGCATGCCAGGCGTCGACAAAAGCATCGCCCAGACTAAAAGCTTCCCCAGCCTGGCATCGTGCCGTAGCGGCCAGGACTTCACGAGTCGCGAGTTGCTGCCCGGCTTCCCAACGCGCAAAGGCGTTGCCATCATGCTTCATCAGTAGCGCTAATTCAGCATCGGTGTAGTCGTAGTCGACCAGGACCGGTGCCGAGAAGTCGCGCAGCAGGGAAGGGACGGGCGCCGACGCGATGTTCTCGAAAGTCCATTGATTGCGTTCAGTGGTCAATTCGAGCAAGAAGGTATCGACTGCGGCGTTCTTGTCGCCGGCTTGTTTCAAGGGCAAGGCTTGGCCTTGCGCATCGAGCAGGCCGATTGCGAAGGGAATGTGCAGGGGCTGTTTGGCCGGAGCGCCTGGTAGGCGCTCCACGCCTACGGGCGGGCATTGCTGCGTGAGAGTAATCGTGCACCGTGCATGGGCGGCATCGTGCTCTATGGATACCGTGACGCGTGGCGTTCCGGCTTGGCTATACCAATGGCGGAAGGTGCTCAGGTCGCGTCCCGGGTTGCGGCGAGTGTAAACGGATTCCATGGCCGCCACGAAGTCGTCGCAAGTAACGGCTTGGCCGTCATGGCGGCGAAAGTATTCCGCTACCCCTTGTTGAAAGCCTTCTTCGCCGAGCAGAGTGTGCTGCATGCGGATGACTTCAGCGCCCTTTTCGTAAACGGTGGCGGTGTAGAAGTTGCCGATTTCCTGATAGCTGTCTGGACGAATCGGGTGGGCCATGGGGCCCGCGTCTTCAGGAAACTGGGCGGCACGCAGGGTAACGACGTCGTCGATGCGCTTGACCGTGCGTGCACTGGCCGCGGCTTCAGCGTCCAGCCCATCTGCCATCATGTCAGCGGTGAATTCCTGGTCACGGAAAACGGTCAAGCCTTCCTTCAAGCTTAGCTGGAACCAGTCGCGGCAAGTAACGCGATTGCCCGTCCAGTTATGAAAATACTCATGGCCGATAACGGCTTCGATCGCGCTGTAGTTGGCATCGGTCGCGCTGTCAGGGTCCGCCAGCACATAGGCCGCGTTGAAGACATTCAGCCCTTTGTTTTCCATTGCGCCCATATTGAAGTCGCGTGCCGCGACGATCATGAAGCGGTCCAGATCGAGCTCCAGCGAAAAACGCCGCTCATCCCAGCGAAGCGCGCGTTCCAGTGATTCGAGTGCGAACTGGGTTTTGCCTTCGTTGCCGGGGTCGCTATAGACCTGCAGTAAAACCTCGCGGCCGGACTGGGTCTGCACGCGTGATTCGCGGCAACTGAACTTGCCGGCAACCAGCGCGAATAAATAGCAGGGTTTGGGGAATGGGTCTTCCCAGCGAGCCTCGTGACGGCCATCGGCCAAGTCCGTTTGCGAGATCAGGTTGCCGTTGGAAAGCAGTTGGGGGAATCGGGACTTGTCCGCACGCAAGGTGACGCTGTAGCGCGACATGACATCGGGACGATCGGCAAACCAGGTGATACGCCTGAAGCCCTCGGCCTCGCATTGGGTGAAGAAAGCATTGTTGGAAACATACAGCCCCATCAGAGTGGAGTTGTCTTGAGGGCGGCAACGAGACGTGATCTGTATGCTGGCTTGCGGACCCAGGCCGGCGATCGTCAGGGTTTGCTGATCCAACTGGTAAAGTGAGTCATCCCATTTCTGTCCATCCACCGCAACCGACAGCAGTTCGAGATCTTCGCCGTTGAGCACGAGGGGGCTACTCGCATCGCGTCGCTTTACTTTCAAGTGCGAGGTCACGGTAGTGAATTCCGGATCCAGATCGAATTCGAGATCGACAAACTCGATGTCGTAAGGAAACGGAAGGTAATTCTGGCGTCTGATCGTGACAGGAGTATCGGTGCGCATAGAAGGACGGAAAAGAAGCAAAATGGAAAAACGGCGGCCTTGCTGATTGTAGCGGCCACGAGAAGGGCGTGCCGATTGCATCCCTTTTAGCGAGGGAGAACCGTTTTACCGGAAACTAGTCCAATGCCTGTACCCTTAGCCTTTAAGATTACGCGCCTTGACCTTCGTACGGAAACAGCATGTTGATGCCTGACTATAAATCTCTTCTCGACCTTGGCCGTCTGCGCTCCTGCATCCGGCTGCTGTTCCAAGCCTCTTTGGTGCTGGCCTTGGCGGGATGTGCTGCTACCGTGCCGGCCCGTGTCACGACCTTCCAGCAATGGCCTGCGGATGCCGTCGGGGCAAGTTGGAAGTTCGACGCTACGCAGGCCCAGCGCGATAGTCTGGAATATCGCGAATATGCCGATATGGTGCGCTCAGGTTTGGGGCCGACTGGATTGATCGAAGCGCGACCTGGCCAAGCTGCGCGTTTCACCGTGTCCTTGTCCTATGGCACTGAACCTGTGCAGGTAAGAATAGAGCGGCCTGCCTACGATCCGTTCTATGGACCCTGGGGAGGTTGGGGGCCCTATGGCTTTGGCGGTTTCGGCAGTCGGGGTAGGGCAGGGTTCGGTTTTGGCTGGGCGGCGCCGTTCCCGCAAACATGGTCCAGCACGACGGTGGACGCATCACGTAGCACGCTCACGGTAGAAATACGCGATGCATCGCAGAACAATGCGAAAGTCTATGAATCTACTGCGATCAATACCGGGTCGGGAGATTCGCTGCCGCAAGTCATGCCTTATCTGGTCAGAGCTATTTTTGATCACTTCCCCGACAGCAATGGGCAGGTCAGGGAAGTTAGTTACGAGGTAGGTAAGCCCTAGTTGGCGCAGCCTCAGGCTGCCAGAAAGGCTAAGGTTACTTGGAGGGCAACTGAGGTTCGCTCTGGACGCTTAACCCGGCCAGGAAATTGTCGATCATAAGCGGGCCGATGTGTTTTATGTCGAATTGCTCTGGCGTCAGCAGAAAGTCCATGAACAAGCCGTACACCAGCGCATGCAGGCCTATTGCAGCGATGCCGGGGTCCATGCCTGAAGGCAGTTGCTTGAGCGCTACGGCATTGCGAAATCCTGTTTCGTAACGCTGCAGCGTCAGACTGCGTGATTCAATATGTCGACGGCGAAGTTCGGCAGTTTCATCTACGTATTCGCATTTGAAGGTCAGGATTTCGCACACCCGTCGTGCGCTAGGGTTGTCGGCAATAAGATGCAAAGCCTGAATGGTGGAAGCTCGCAATTGACCCAAGGGATCCGGCGAATCCATATTCCGGTTGCATTCGAGGACGTCTTCCATCGGCATCTTGACTCGCTGTAGCATGGCTTCGAGCAAGTCGGTCTTATTCTTGAAGTGCCAATAGATCGCCCCGCGAGTAACATCGGCTGCGGCGGCAATATCTTGAAGAGAGGTGTATGCGACCCCTTTTTCGCTGAAAATATACTCTGCGGTTTCAAGAATGCGATTTCGGGTTTCGAGTGCTTCCTCTTTTGTCTTGCGTGCCATGTGTGTGCCCAACCGAAAGCGCCTGGCGGTCAAAGCGCTTGCGGCGCGCTCCAGGCTGCGGTGTGAAAACGCTGGTGCAGGCCCGCGCGATGCTTGGTGGGGCGCTACATCCGGTCATGCTTCTTATATACATGCATGAATGTATGTAAATATAGCATATTTCCCGACATACGGGTAGGTCTTTTCAGGAGGGCGGATGCCTATCCAGATTTTGATATTCGCAAGCTTGTTGGCCTTGTCCAATATGTTCATGACATTCGCATGGTATGGCCATTTGCGTTATGCCCATGCCAGTGTTTGGTACGTGGCGCTCTTGATCAGTTGGGGCCTGGCATTCTTTGAATATGCCATTATGGTGCCTGCCAATCGTTATGGATTTGGCTTCTTAAGTGTGACGCAGATGAAAATACTGCAAGAAGTCATCACGTTAACGGTATTCGTTCCATTTGCTATTTTTTTTATGGACGAGCGCTTGAGGTTGAATCATTTGTGGGCCGGCTTGTGTTTGGTGGGCGCCGTATATTTCGCGTTCAAAAAGTAATCACTGTTTCATTAATTTTCAAAAAAACGGTTTTCTCAAGACATAAGAAAACCGTTTTGCGAGATGGTTATTCTCGGCCACGTGGGACAAATTTATTGCGCGATAAGAAACTGCGTGCGGGTTGCTCCACCAGCTTCGGCGGCAACTAGCCAGCGAGGCGGCTTGCCGCGGCCAGTCCAGGTTTCACCAGTTTCAGGATGGCGATATTTTGGCGCCACCTGCTTGGTGGTTCGAGGGGTGTTCTTGGCTGCACGCACAGTAACCCGCCGGGTAGACGTGCCTTTGGCTTGCGCGGCTTTGAGCTCTTCCAGAGTGATAGCGTATTCATCCATGGAGCGCAGGATGGATGCTATGACAGGAAGGCGTTGTTTCAGGCGAACACTCTCCGCTTTTTCCTGCAGTTTTTTGATTTGTGCTTGCAGGGATTGATAGGTTGCTTTAGCCATATTGTGTCCACGTGGTTGGTTTTTTTACGGCGATTGCCGGGGTAGTGACGTTACATCGCGATTACGCAATGCCGTTATATTGAGGCCCTTATTCTGATTTGTGAAGACCTCAAGGGGATCGGATACATTTTCCTTCCCCTATAGATAGTGTCTTATATGACAAAGTTCAAGGCAAATAGTTTTTTGTGAATCATAGGTGTTTTTTCTTTTGCTGATGCAGGGATTAAACGGGTCTTAAATAGTCTGTTCCCGGTCAGTATGGAAGCCGGGTTTTTTTCATTGTATCTACTATGGCACTTCGGGCGGTCGTTTATAAAGCAATACTGCAAGTGGCGGATATGGATCGCCATTACTACGCAGAGCATCCTTTGGTAATCGCACAGCATCCATCGGAAACCGATGAACGGATGATGGTGAGGGTTCTCGCGTTTGCCCTGCATGCGGATGAGTCGCTGGCCTTCGGGAGAGGGCTCAGCAGCGATGATGAAGCCGATATCTGGCGGCGAGATCTGACGGGGGCAATCGAGTTATGGATTGAGGTCGGGTTACCAGATGAAAAGTGGGTACGCAAGGCTTGTGGCCGTGCAGCGCAGGTAGTGCTGTATGCATATGGCCGTACTGCTGACCAGTGGTGGGAAAAAAATCGGAACAAGTTGTCTGGTCTGAATAATCTGACAATCTATAAACTTGATGTAGAAACTACATTAATGTTGGCAGCCCTGGCGCAACGTTCGATGAGTTTGCAATGCAATATTCAGGATGGAGAGGCGTGGTTTAGTAATGGAGAGAAAGCTGTGCGGGTGCTGCGCGAACGCATCTGAGCACGCAGAGAGATTACGCAGATGCAAGCCATGTAGGTACCAGGAAGCATGAATCGCAGCGCGTTTGATGCTAGGATAAATACGTAAGCAAAGTCGTTGTGAATTTGGTCAACCGAAACGGCCTCGACCACGAGGATATTTTGCCTGAATGCAAGTCGGGTGCCGTTGATGAAAAACGTCCTCATGTCGACATGAGGACGCAAGACGGGAATCCCTTCATGAATGCGCTTTTTTCTCAGGCCGAGCGCCAGCTCGGTAACTTGCCCGTATCGGTCCAACTTATCTTGCCGGACGGCAGCAAACTGGGTGCTTCAGATCCCAAGGTTCGCTTCACACTCAAGACGCTCGGCTCTTTATCGCATTTGGTACAGGGGCAAATCGGCCAAGTGGGTGAAGACTATGTCGAAGGCCGGATCGATATCGACGGAACCATGCGGGATGTCATGGCGGCCGCGGCGGGCATTCTGCATGAATCCCCCATTAATGATTCCAGTCTTAACTGGTTCATCGAAGTTGGACGGCGTGGTATGTCGATGGTGCGGCATACCCGCGAACGGGACGCACGCCAGATCGAGTTTCATTACGACCTGTCCGACGATTTTTATGGTTTGTGGCAGGATCCGCGCCGGGTTTATTCCTGTGCTTACTACCGTGAGCCCGATATGGACTTGGCCCAGGCCCAGGAGGCCAAGCTAGATCATATTTGCCGGAAGCTGCGCCTGCAGCAAGGCGAGCGGTTTTTGGATATCGGCGCGGGCTGGGGAGGGCTGCTGATGTGGGCAGCCGAAAACTATGGTGTGGACGCAACCGGTATTACCTTGTCCAAAAACCAATACGCCCACGTTAATCAAATTATTGAACAGAAAGGGCTCCAGGGCCGGGTTCGCATGCTTCTGCTCGATTATCGCGAGTTGGAAGAAACTCAGCCGTTCGACAAGATTGCGTCAGTCGGAATGTTCGAGCACGTTGGAAGTGCCAACCTGAAAACCTATTTCTCCAAAGTCCGGCGCCTGCTTCGTCCAGGAGGCGTCGTGCTCAACCACGGAATTACCGCAGGTGGCGTTCACCATAGCCAACTGGGGGGTGGCATGGGCGACTTTATCGAAAAATATATCTTCCCTGGTGGAGAGCTGGTTCATATCAGCAAGGTTTTGGAAAATGTGAGCGAAGGGGGGCTGGAAGCCGTCGATATAGAAAACCTTCGGCCGCACTATGCTCGTACCTTGTGGGCCTGGAGCGATGGCCTGGAATCACAGCTTGATGAGGCCTATCGTATTTTGCCGGGTGATCGGGGTGCAAAGGCCGTGCGCGCCTACCGCCTTTACCTAGCGGGTTGCGCGATGGCATTCGAGTGCGGCTGGATTTCGCTGCATCAAGTACTTTGCCAAGTGCAGGCTACTTTTGATAGCAGCGAACTCGATGGGCCGCCGGGGCAGGTGTACCCCTTTCGGCGTGATTATATTTACGATTGAATGGGGACTGGGTAAGCACCAGGGGCTGTTGGTTCAAGGCGACGAGCTTGTTTTAAAGAGCCGCTGCTGAAAATGTATCGCATTGTTGTGGGTTGCCGGACTCGATGCCGCGTTTGAACCAACGCACACGTTGTGCCGAGGTCCCATGAGTAAAAGCATCGGGTACTACATAACCCTGCGCTTTTTTTTGCAGACGGTCATCGCCAATGGCGGATGCTGCGTTCAACGCTTCTTCGATATCGCCCGGCTCGAGAATCTGGCGGCTTCGGTTTGCATGAAATGCCCAGATCCCCGCGAAGCAATCGGCTTGTAACTCCATCTTGACCGACAGGCGGTTCGCGTCGGCTTGGCCGATCGACCGCTGTTGCCGGGCAACACGTTCTGCCGTTCCGAGCAGGTTCTGCACGTGATGGCCTACTTCGTGGGCGATTACGTAGGCTTGTGCAAAATCGCCCGATGCTTGCAAACGATTTTGCATTTCCTTGAAAAAGCTTAGATCCAGATAGACTTTTTGGTCTCCAGGGCAGTAGAAAGGCCCCATCGCTGATTGACCTGTACCACAAGCAGTCGCTGTGGCGCCTGAGAAGAGAACCAGTTTGGGTTCTTGGTACTGGCCGCCCGAACTGTGGAAGAGTTCTCCCCAGGTATCTTCTGTGTCGGCGAGGACTTTGGAAACGAATTGGGCTTCTTGGTCATTGGCGGGCGGGGCACCGGCGGGGGACTGGACGCTGGTGGGCGCTGGACCCGAGGCCATATCCAGCACGACCGCAGGATCAACACCGAAATACATGGCTACCAGAGCGAGGACGATGGTTCCGATTCCAATTGATCCTTTACCCAACCCAGGACCGCCGCGGCCGCGGCGGTCTTCGATATTATTGCTTTGTCGGCCATTATCCAGGCGCATGGTTGATTCCTTTCGGGAGGCGGTCCCGCGGGCGAGTAGTCAAGGCTTAATAACTATATATATGAATCTTTATATTTTTGCATTGCATCAGCGCTATTTGATATGGGGCCTGGGCGCGCTGATAGCATTCCGTTTGTCATGCGCCTTGGCTACGATAGCTCGGATGATTTGGCGAAATGCTGCGTTTGATAACAATATGTGAAATTCCCCAACACGCGCCCTAAGGTAACAATGGATAACAGGAGAACGTATGGGATTCCCTGTATAAGTAACAAGGTGGTGCTGAAGAAGTTTACGCGCGCGGCTCGCGGGATTGGCGCGAAGGGATAAATATGTGTAACTTCAAGCCCTGTTGTCGTACTTGCGTGGAGCAAGTCATCGAAAAATTATCATGAATTCTATACAAACATCCATGAATGTTTGTATACTCGCTGATTCATCAGACTGGCCCGTGTATCCTCTTTGCCGCCGCCAAAATAGCGGATGGGCATCGTTACATGCACGGGCTTTTCTGATCACAAGATCTCGACTACGTTTCGGCATCGCAGGGTTGCCGAAATGTCATCTGCCTAGAGGAATACCATGCAACGCAAAAGACGTTCACCTTACTTGCTAGGAGCCGTGTCCTTGGCGACGCTGCTGGCGCTGTCTGCTTGCAGTCGCGGAGACGGTGGGGCGCAGCAAGGCGCAGGTGCACCCCCGCCGATGGAGGTCGGCACGATTACGGTCAAGCCAAGTAAGGAAGTGATCGTCAACGAGCTGCCCGGTCGGCTGGAAGCAACCCGTGTCGCCGAAGTGAGGGCGCGAGTCGCTGGCGTCGTTTTGCAAAGAGCTTTTCGCGAAGGCAGCGATGTCAAGGCGGGGCAACTGTTGTTCAAGATCGACCCGGCACCTTTTCAGGCTGACTACAACAGCGCTAAAGCCAATCTTGAGCGCGACGAAGCCAATTTGTACCAAGCACGTATGTTGGCTGAGCGTTACGAGCCTTTGGTCAAGGCAAATGCCGTCAGCAAGCAGGAATACGACAATGCGGTCGCCGCTCACAAGCAGGCGCAGGCTGCGGTTTCCGCAACTAAAGCCGCATTGGCCAGGGCCAAGCTCAGCCTGGACTACGCCACGGTAACCGCACCGATTTCGGGCCGTATCGGGCGTGCCTTGGTAACAGAAGGCGCCTTGGTGGGGCAGGGGGAAGTTACGCCGTTGGCGATGATTCAGCGCCTGGATCCTATCTACGTCAACGTTACGCAGTCTGTGGCGCAACTGAGCCAGTTGCGGGCAGCTTTCGACAGCGGACGGATCAAGCAAGTGGCCAGCAACGAAGCCAAGGTTTCGCTGGTACTTGATGATGGGTCAAAGTATCCATTGTCGGGCAAGCTGCTTTTTTCTGACGTATCAGTTGATCCCAGCACGGGACAGGTGACTTTGCGCGCCGAGTTTCCCAATCCGCAGACCATTCTGCTGCCCGGCATGTATGTCCGGGCCAGGATTGAGCAGGGCGTGGACGAGGCAGCTATTACCGTGCCTCAGCAATCTGTTCAGCGTGGCGCCGGCGGGGAAACCAGCGTATTGGTGGTCGGAGCGGAGAATAAAGTGGAGTCGCGCCATATCGCCACCGGCGCTGCGGTAGGAGACCGCTGGGTCGTGACGGAGGGCTTGAAACCTGATGACGTTGTCATCGTGGAGGGCTTCCAGAAAGTGCGTCCGGGTGGCGAAGTCAAGCCTATTCCTTGGAAACCTGCGGCGGAACGAGCTCCTGCAGCTCCGGCGGCAGCCCCGGCCGAAAGCAAGTCGTGATCGAAGCGGCACTCGATGTGGGTGCCATTGCAGGTTCGCAAGCCCTTCCTGATCAAGGCTGGCTTGCGCGGGATGGACAGGGCGGCAAGTTCTGTCCATCAACTTCGGGTTGCCGCCATCCGGCCGGTTCGAAGCTTCTCTAAGAGAGTCACCAGACATGTCGCAATTTTTTATCAGTAGGCCGATTTTTGCCTGGGTGGTCGCGTTATTCATCATCCTGCTGGGCGTGATGGCCCTTCCAAATCTGCCTGTTTCCCAGTACCCGGCCGTGGCGCCGCCGGTGATTTCGGTGTCGGCGACCTATCCGGGCGCATCGGCCCAGATCGTTTCGGACAGCGTGACCAGCCTGATCGAAGATGAGTTGAACGGCGCGACGGGGATGATGTATTTCCAGTCGCAAAGCGATTCTTTCGGTCGCGCCGAGATTGACGTTACCTTCCGCCCCGATATTGATCCCGATCTGGCCGCCGTGGACGTGCAGAACCGTATCAAGCGGGTCGAGTCTCGCCTGCCTGCTTCTGTCATGCAGCAGGGCGTACGAGTGGAAAAAGCCAGCACCAACTTTCTGTTGGTAGGTACCTTGGCGTCCAAGAGCGGCACGACGGACGCCGTCGGCTTGGGTGATTACCTGACTCGTAACGTACTGAGCGAAATCCGCCGCGTACCGGGCGTGGGTAAGGTGCAGTTGTTCGCGTCGCAACGCGCGATGCGGGTCTGGATCGATCCGGCCAAGCTGGTGGGCTACAACTTGTCGGTAGCCGACGTCAATGCAGCTATCGGTGCGCAAAACGTCGCGGCTCCGGCCGGCACGATGGGTGATCAGCCCAGCTTGCCAGATCAGCAGATCAGTGCGACGGTCATTGTGCGTGGCCAGCTTGAGACGGCGGAAGAGTTCGGCAACATCGTCCTGCGTGCCAATTCCGATGGCTCGGCCGTGCATTTGCGCGATGTTGGGCGTGTCGAGGTCGGCGCCGAATCCTATCAGTTTTCGTCACGCCTGAACGGCAAGCCCGCGGCAGCATTCGCGGTACAGCTGGCTCCCGGCGCGAATGCCTTATCGGCTTCGAAGGGAGTGCGGGCCAAGCTTGAGGAATTGGCCAACTTTTTCCCCGCCGATTATGCCTACGACGTTCCCTATGATTCGACACCCTTCGTTGAGGCCTCGATCGAGAAAGTGATTCATACGCTGATCGAAGCGATGATTCTGGTGTTCCTGGTGATGTTCCTGTTTTTGCAGAACTTTCGCTATACGCTTATCCCGACCATCGTTGTACCGATCTGCCTGCTGGGTACTTTCGCCGCATTGTTCGCCGCAGGGTTCTCGATCAACGTGCTGACCATGTTCGCCATGGTGCTGGTGATCGGTATTCTTGTTGATGACGCTATCGTGGTCGTGGAGAACGTAGAACGGATCATGGTTGAAGAAGGCCTGCCGCCCAAAGAGGCTACGCGCAAGGCCATGACGCAGATCAGTGGCGCCATTGTCGGTATTACTCTGGTGTTGTCCGCCGTGTTCTTGCCGCTGGCCTTCATGAGCGGTTCCGTGGGCGTGATCTACCGTCAGTTCTCGTTGACCATGGCGGTTTCCATCCTGTTCTCGGGTTTCTTGGCTTTGACGCTTACGCCAGCTTTGTGCGCGACGATGCTCAAACCCATACCCAAAGGCCATCACGACGAAAAGAAAGGTTTTTTTGGGTGGTTCAACCGCAGCTTCGCGCGCACGACCGACCGCTATCAAGGCATGGTAGGCCGAGTGTTGTCCAAAACCGGCCGCTATATGCTGATTTATGCAGCATTGCTCGTCGTACTGGGTTTCACCTTTCTGCGCTTGCCTTCGAGTTTCCTGCCGGTCGAAGATCAGGGCTTTTTGATTACCGATGTTCAGGGTCCTGCGGGCTCGACCGCCAATCGCACCAAGCAGGCGGTTGAGGTCATGGAAGAGCACTATCTTGGCCGACCCTCGGTCCAGAACGTGATCTCCATCATGGGCTTCAGTTTCTCGGGTATGGGACAGAATGCCGCTTTGGCATTTACCACGCTCAAGGACTGGTCCGTACGTGGTGACGACGAGTCGGCGCAAGCCGAAGCCGCTCGTGCCAATGGCAGTTTTTTTGGCAGGATCAAGGACGCCATGGCGTTTTCGATCGTGCCGCCGGCCATACCGGAGTTGGGTAATGCCACCGGCTTTACCTTCCGCCTGCAAGACCGGGGCGCCATCGGGCATGAGCGACTGCTGGCTGCTCGCAATCAGTTGATGGGCGCAGTCGCCAAAAGCGACGTTATCGCCTATGTACGGGTCGAAGGTCTGGAAGACGCACCACAGTTGAAAATGTCAATCGACCGTGCCAAGGCCGACTCCTTGGGCGTCAGCTTTAACGCCATCCGTACCACCCTCGGAACTTCCTTGGGGTCGGCTATCGTTAATGACTTCGTCAACGTCGGTCGGGTGCAGCGGGTAATCGTGCAAGCCGAAGCCGGAAGCCGGATGACGCCTGACGATCTATTGAAGTTGTATGCGCCTAATTCCAGTGGCGGGCAGGTTCCGTTCTCGGCCTTTGCTTCCTCCGAGTGGAGCACGGGCCCGGTACAACTGGTTCGTTACAACGGTTACCCCGCCTATCGTTTATCGGGAGATGCCAAGCCTGGTTTCAGTACGGGCGAAGCCATGGCCGAAATGGAGCGACTGGTTAAAGAACTTCCCCCGGGCCTCGGGTACGAATGGACCGGACAGTCGCTGGAAGAAAGAGTCGCAGGCGCCCAGGTTCCAATTCTGCTGGGCTTGGCCCTGCTGGTGGTGTTCCTGGTGCTGGCGGCCTTGTACGAAAGTTGGGCGATTCCGCTTTCTGTCATTCTGGTCGTGCCGCTGGGTGTACTGGGTTCGGTTCTGACCGTTACTTTCTTGGGGATGCCCAACGACGTGTACTTCAAAGTGGGGCTGATAACCATCATTGGTTTGTCGGCTAAGAATGCCATCCTGATTGTTGAATTCGCCAAAGATCTCTATGCCGAAGGCAAGGGGCTGGCGGAATCTACGATCGAGGCAGCACGTCTGCGCTTTCGCCCCATTCTGATGACGTCAATGGCATTTATCCTGGGTGTGGTGCCGCTGGCCATTGCAACCGGCGCGAGTTCCGGGGCACAGCGAGCTATTGGTACCGGGGTAATTGGCGGCATGATTTCCGCTACGGTCCTTGCAGTGTTCCTGGTGCCGGTGTTCTTTGTCGTAGTGCTGCACTTGTTCAAGACCAAGCCCAAGGTGATCGACGCGCCCGTTGACGCCTCTGTTGCAGGAAGTGCGAATGCCACCAACGGCATCAAGCACGAAGGAAATTGATATGAACAAGACTATCGTGGCCCTAGGCGTGACAGCGCTGCTGGCGGGGTGCTCGCTAGCCCCCGTTTACGAGCGCCCGCAGGCTCCGGTCGCAGCTGACTGGGGTTTGCGAGGCTCGCAGGTTCAGACGCAGGCACAAGCCTTGGGCGTTTCACAAGCAGCCACCGCAGATATCGGCTGGCGGGCATTTTTTGGAGACGCCCGTTTGCAGCGCCTGGTTGAGCTGGCGCTTGAAAACAATCGCGATCTGCGAGTGGCAATCCTTAATATCGAAGCGGCGCGTGCCCAGTACGGTGTGACGAGGGCTGACCGTTTTCCCGGCGTCAATGCCGGGGCAAATGCCAGCCGCCAGCGTCTGCCGGCTGATCTCTCGCCTTCCGGCCAGTCCACGGTCGGGGGGCAGTATCAGGTCAATCTGGGGGTGACGGCTTTCGAACTGGATCTGTTCGGACGCGTACGCAATCTCAGTGCTGCCGCATTGGCACAGTACTTGGCGACTGAAGAGGCGCGCCGTAGCACCCAGATAAGCTTGGTCGCACAGGTGGCGAATGCCTATCTGAATGAGCGTGTTAATGACGAGTTATGGGTGCTCTCGGGCCGCACACTGGCGACCCGGCAAAATTCCTATGACTTGATCAAGCTGCGTTTTGACGCCGGGGCAACTTCCGAACTGGAGTTGCGCCAGGCCGAAGCCCTGGTACAGGCGGCTTTGGCCGAACGAGCGACCGCCGAGCGAAATCGGGCGCAAGCCAGCAATGCCTTGGCCCTGCTGATCGGCCAACCCTTGCCGGCCGATCTGCCTCCCCCCCAGCCGCTGGATGCACAAAACATCATGACCGATGTGCCGGTGGGCCTGGCATCTGATCTGATCGAGCGTCGGCCCGATATCCGGGCAGCGGAGCAACAGTTGATCAGCGCCAATGCCAGTATCGGGGCTGCGCGTGCAGCGTTTTTCCCGCGCATATCGCTTACGGGTGCGTTTGGCACAGCCAGCAGTCAATTGTCGGGGCTGTTCGATAGCGGTTCGCTGGCCTGGAGTTTCATGCCCCAACTCAGCCTGCCTATTTTCGACGGGGGCCGCAACCAAGCCAACTTGGATCTAGCCGAAGCACGCAATAACATTGCCGTTGCTCAATACGAAAAAACCATCCAGACGGCATTTCGCGAGGTAGCGGATGCTCTGGATGCGAAGTCGAGCTACGACCAGCAGATCGAGGCACAGCAGATTCAAGTCGAAGCTACACAGCGTACGCTTGCGCTTTCCGATCTGCGCTATCGCAACGGAGTAGACAGCTACTTGCAATTGCTGGATGCGCAGCGGCAATTATTCATTGCTGAACAGTCGCTGTTGCAAACGCGTACCCAGCGTTTGAACAATCTGGTCGCCCTGTACAAATCGCTGGGCGGAGGCTGGCTGGAAACATCAGCAGCAACTGCGGCATCAGCACCGGCCTCGGTCACGACGACGGTACAGTAATACAGCAAAGCCAGGTAGCGCTGGCCAAGCCCAACGCAAGCAAAAGCCCCTTGTTTATCGACGAGGGGTTTTTTTGCTGCCGGGCCGCCCCAAGGCAAAAAGCGCCCCTGGGGGCAGCGCTACTTGTTAGCGCTCCGGCTCGTGGAGCGAACTTGGCTGCGTTGTTTGTACAGCAGCGCGGCGTCCTGTTCAGCGTGTACTTGTGTGCGTCGTGCGGGATCTTCGTCGTGCGGGATGAAAAACCCCTCGGCTTGCGCTCGGACCACGCATTTGATGGCAGCCCCGTCGCTCAAGTCGTAGTTTTCAGTAAGCAGAGTCGCCACTTCATCGAGGAATTCTTCGTACGTCATGCTTGCTTGTCTGGTGTGGAAAATGCAGAGCATGCATTATGAACGAGTTCGCCCCACGAGATTGTAGGGGCGAGACCGGTAACAGCGGTCGGCAACAGCATTTCTGCCCGGGAAGGGCAAGCCCCGCATAAGCCGGGGTAATACGCGCCAGACATGAAAGCCCGTTTCGCCATGGGCGGCAGGCAGCATCACGTTTTAGCAAGCCAAGCTTTCTGGCCTGCTGCTGAATCCCGCATGAGTGAGGTGTATCCACGGCTAAGCGTCGGTGATCCGACACGTTTCGTGGACAAGCCCTCACATAGGAAAGGATGCCGCGACGAGGCTTTCACGCTGGAACCGCAGACTTCGGCTGGTCAGGCGTGCACGAGCTCTTCACTTGTTCCGTTGCTGCAGCCATCCATCTCGGATGGCGCGCGGAGCAGGTAAAACAAAGGGCGATACCCTCTGGAAGAGTCGCCCTTACAAGTTAATGCCCGACCGAAAGATTTAGCCGTTTACGTATTCAACGTTGTAGCGACGAGCGTTCTTCCTGACAGCAGCGAAGAAGCTCAAAACTTCTTCTGCAGCTTCGCGAATAGCAGCGAAGGGCTGAGGTTGGACTTGCTCATTTGCCAATTCGCTACGGATCAATTCGCGTTCCAGAGTGTCGGTAAGTTTGTTTTCTTGAACGTATTTCATGATGGTGCTCCGTGCTGGGGTTTTCTCCTAAGTGAAATCACCTAGGGAATAACCCTATATTAGGGGAAACACTAGGTGAATGCAAGCCCACTCTCCCTTTATCCATAGAAACTGCGGATTTCGTTGTTTTTGTGAGTCGTACAAACGAAAAAAGGCCGAGCAAAGGCCTTTGGGCGATGCATGTCGCGGCCCATTGCGGTTTTTGAGGCTGGGAAGGAAGGCGTAGAAGACAGACAAGGCCGTATCTAAGACGGCCTTGTCTGGAAGGGCTTAACGGCGGAAGCCGCCACTAACCAGTTCGAAACCGAAGAGTCGGCATTCAAGGGCGCCGTTGTAAAGCGGCGTGCGGCGTGAAGGGTTCAGCCGCATTTTTTTGGGCAAGTCCAGGTCATTGGTGATGACATGAAGTCGCCAGCCGTTAAATTCCCGTTTCAAGGTGCTGGCCCATTCGGTCCACAGTTGAAGATCGTCTTCTTCCATGTCCAAGCGCTCGCCGTAGGGCGGGTTGGTGATCAACCATCCGGGCTTGTCATCAAGCGGGCAGGTGTCTCGTGCATCGGCAACTTCGAAATAGACCGCGTCTTCGGTCAGGCCCGCCCTGTGGGCGTTGTCGCGTGCAGCCTCGATTGCCCGGGGATCAAGGTCCGCGCCAGCCAATTGCATGGGGAGCTCGCGCAGGATGTGAGCTCGGGCATCGTCTTTGAGGTCTTTCCAGCGTCTTTCGTGATGGCCGCGCAGCCGCTCGAAGGCGAATGGCCGGGCTATGCCCGGGGGCACCTTCAGTGCTTGCAAGGCGGCTTCGATCACGATGGTGCCGCTGCCGCAGAACGGGTCGATAAGCGGAGCATCGGTTCTCCAGCCTGAGAGGGCCAGCATGCCCGCCGCCAGGTTTTCGCGCAGCGGGGCTTCACCTTTGTCCAGCCGCCAGCCACGTTTGAACAGGGACTCGCCCGATGTGTCCAGGTATAGCGTTGCCGTATTTTCGCTCAGAAATACATGCACACGTGCGTCGGGTCGCACCGTGTCGATGCTGGGGCGTTCGCCTTCCAGATCCCGTAAGCGATCGCAGATACCGTCTTTAGCGCGCAGGTTGCAGAACTGGAGGCTTTTCATGGGGCTACGCACGGCGGATGTGTCGACGCGTAGCGTCTGCTCCGCGCCGAACCAACGTTCCCACGGCGTTGCACGCGCCAACTCCAGCAGATCATCTTCAACCAGAACATTACCGTGGTTGACCTGCACCAGGATGCGAGTAGCCAGTCTGGAGTGCAAATTGGCTTGCATGACGCCAGACCAATCGGCAGTGAAATGCGCACCTGCTCGGCCGGGGTAGGCGTCGTCAAAACCCAGGGCGTGCAACTCGTCCACCAGAACTTTTTCCAAGCCTTGGGGACAGGGAGCAAAAACCGGGAAAATCTCGATGTTCCGGTTCCGCATTGGGCCTGGCCCGGCGTTCGTGACGATATCCTTATCAGGGCCGACCGGGCGGACGCCGGCACCAGCTACGCGATCCCTGGTGTAACGTCCGCCGGTCATGCTGCGGGGACTGCGTTGCGCTGTTTCAGGCAGGACCGCGGGCCCGGCGGTGGGGACTGGGGAGGTCTGTGCAGGGGATCTGGCAGGCGGGCGGGCAGGCGGGCGGGCAGGTTCGGCCCGCTGCTGCTTGCTGTTTTCCAAGGAGGCCAGGGCTACCCGTCGGGCCCGAGGCCCGGAACGAGAGCGTTCTTCGTCTCCGGGGCGAGCAGGGGTGCGGCCTCTTTGCGCTGGCGCGGTTGGCTTGAGCGAGAGTTTCTTGCGCGGAGTATCGGACAAGTTAGAACCAGTTAGAAAGGTTTGACGACGACCAGTACGGTGGCCGCCAACAGCAGCACGACAGGTACTTCATTGAACCAGCGGTAGAACACGTGCGTGCGTGTGTTGCGGCCGGATTCGAATTTTCGCAGCAGGCTGCCGCAACTATGGTGATAGCCGATGACCAACACGACTATCAGCAGTTTGGCATGCATCCAGCCGTTACCTGGGCCTTTGCCGATACCGTAGCCGAGATAGAGCCAGAGGCCCAGTAGCAGCGCAGGCAGGGCCAGGATCGTGGTGAAGCGATATAAACGCCGCGCCATGGCCAGCAACCGCGTAACGGTTGTCGGGTGGGTTTCCTGAGCCAGGTTGACGAAGATGCGGGGCAGGTAGAACAGCCCCGCGAACCAGGACGCGATGAATACGATGTGTAAAGCCTTGACCCACTGCATGAGGAGATTCCTTGATTGAGATTAGCCGCGTGTCTGGCCATCGCCAGTCAGCACCCATTTGAGTGTGGTCAGTCCTTCCAGTCCGACCGGGCCGCGTGCGTGCAGCTTGTTGGTCGAAATGCCGATTTCGGCGCCCAGGCCGTATTCGAAACCGTCTGCAAAGCAAGTGGGCAGGTTGACGTAGACCGAGCTTGAGTCGACTTCGCGCTGAAAGCGGCGCGCGGCCGAAATTTGTTCCGTCACAATAGAGTCGGTGTGTTGCGAACCATAAGTTTCGATGTGTTCGATTGCCTGATCCAGGCTGTCAACCACGCGGATCGAGAGGATGGGGGCGGCATACTCGGTGCCCCAGTCTTCCGTTGTGGCGGCAATGGCCTGCGGCAAGAGCGCACGAGTGCGCTCGCAGCCTCGTAGCTCTACACCCTGCGCGCTCAGCGCCGCGCCGATTTCAGGCAGGAATGCGGCGGCGACATCGGCGTGTACCAGCAGCGTTTCCATGGCCCCGCAAATGCCGTAGCGGTATGTTTTGGCGTTGAAGGCGATGGTCTTGGCCTTGGCCAGGTCGGCTGCGCTGTCCACATAGACGTGGCAGACGCCGTCCAAGTGTTTGATCAGCGGTACGCGGGCCTCGTCCATGAGGCGCTTGATCAGGCCCTTGCCGCCACGGGGCACGATGACGTCCACGTACTCGGTCATGGTGGCCAGCTTGCCAACCGCGGCGCGATCGGTGGTGGATACCACCTGTACCGCATCAGCCGGCAATCCGGCGGCTTCCAGCCCTTCACGCACGATGGCGCCCAGTGCGTTGTTGGAAAGAATGGCTTCGGAGCCGCCGCGCAGGATAGCCGCATTGCCGGATTTCAGGCATAGCGCGGCCGCGTCGATCGTAACGTTGGGACGTGATTCGTAGATGATGCCGATGACGCCCAGCGGGACACGCATGCGAGCGATCCGCATGCCATTGGGCCGGGAACGGGTTTCGGTCAGTTCGCCGACGGGATCGGGCATCGCGGCAATCTGCTCCAGGCCGGTAGCCATCAAATCCAAAGCCTTGTCGGACAGCGTCAGTCGATCAACCATGGCCGGGGCCAGGCCATTGCGGCGCGCAGTTTCCAGGTCTTTGGCGTTTTCCGCTTGCAACCAATCTTTGCGGGCACGCAGGCGTTCCGCCATGGCACGCAGGGCTGCCGCCTTGGCGCGGTCGTCCGCGCGAGCGACGAGGCGGGAGGCCTCACGGGCGCGTAGGCCCAATTGCTGCATGTACTCGTCGATATTCAGGGTATTCATAGTGTTTCTGCTTGCCGGGTGGGCTGGTGTTTGGCTTAGGCCGCCAGTCGCAGCGCCAGCCGGGTGATTTCGTGCCAAGGGTCGGCCAAGCGTCCGGGAACGCGCAAGCCTTTGATGATCTTATCTACTTCGTGCGCATGATGCACGGCCGCCGGCCAAGATTGTGGCGGCATCCGTCTGAGCGCCTGATTGGCCAATTGTTCGTGCGTGCCAAAAAAACGCAGCATACGCATCAGGGCGGGCACGCTCTGGCCCTGTTGGGCCGCTTGAGCCAGCCTCGCCAAGAGGCGGATTTCCTCGCCTACTGCCCACAATACCAGAGGCAGGGCTTCGCCTTCGGCGCGCAAGCCTTCGATCAGCCGTACTATTCGGCGCCCATCGCCGGCCAGCATGGCATCGCGCAGTTTGAACACGTCGTAGCGGGCCACATTCATGACTGCTTCCTGGACGTGTTCTATCGTCAATTTTCCCTCGGGATGAAGCAAACCCAATTTCTGGATTTCTTGGTGAGCGGCGAGCAAATTGCCTTCGACCCGATCAGCCAGCCATTGTAGGACCTCAGGGCTGGCGCTTTGTTTTTGCCGAGCCAGTCGTTCACTAATCCATCCAGGCAGCGCCGGGCGTTCGATGGTCGGCACGTCGATGACTATGCCGTGGCTGGAAAGCGCGGTAAACCACGCGGAGGAACGGGTTTGCTTGTCGAGCCGGGGAAGCATGACTACCGTTACACAATCCCCCTGCTGTGACGGCGCCTGCTTGGCAAGCCGGGCAATCACTTCACCGCCAGTCTTGCCCGGTTTGCCGGTCGGGATCTTCAATTCCAGCAGGCGGCGGTCTCCGAACAGAGAGATGGACTGCGAAGCGCTAAGCAAAGCATTCCAGTCACTGCGTGCGTCGGCCACCACCGTTTCCCGCTCGGTATAGCCCGCCGTGCGCGCCGCCAGACGCAAAGCATCACAGGCCTCGATCACCAGCAAAGGCTCATCGCCCATCACCGTATAAAGCGCCTCCAGCGTCGACCCCGCACGCTGCAGATGAGCGGAAAGCTGCTCAGGCCTTAGTTGTTGTGACACGTCAGTCCCGCCGGGCCGCCCCAAGGGCTGACTGGCCCCCTTGGGGGGCAGCGACCGTAGGGAGCATGGGGGC
>JBEBXA010000066.1:0-22155 GCA_040391825.1 Pigmentiphaga sp. | reverse complement strand
GGGAATCTTGCGGCGAGCACGATCTTCAGCCAGTTCCAGATAGGCGTTGACGATAGGACCCAGTGAATCCAACTCGCCCTTGGCTAGGTAGTTCTTGGCGACGGCCACGTCAGTTTTCAGGATCTTGCCTTCGGGTGCGCTCGCCCAGGAAGTCAGTCCCATATGTGGCTTGCTGCTATCGGCGCTCCTGCTGAACTATCCGGAATTTCCGGATAGTTCAGCAGGAGCGAGTTCATGGCTGGCAAAGATGTTCTTCAGGTGCTCGCTGACGGTGCGCACATCCACCCCGAACAGCTCGGCCATCAGCTTCTGCGACAACCACAGGGTTTCGTCCTCATAGCGGGCCTCGATGCTCTGTTCGCCGGCCTGGCCAGTGAAGATCAGGAACTCGGCTGTGCTGTTGCGGATCAATTTTTTTCCATTCATACCAGGTATCTCCACGTGGTCTGTACTTCGACCAAGCATGCAACTGCGATTTCCTTTACTTTTTCGTCAGGTATTCCGGATTGAGCGGACTCATCCTGGGCAGGAGGGTATTGAGTTTGGTGCCGTTCTCGCTGGCGAGCGTTCTTCAGCGTCAGCCTCTCACCACACCTTACTTCCCAATACAAAACCGAGAAAAAATCACCCCCAACAAATCATCGCTGCTGAACTCCCCGGTAATCGACGTCAATTCCCCGTGCGCCAACCTCAATTCTTCAGCAAACAAATCCAGCACCCGATCGCTGAGCGCGGCGTGTTCTGCCGCCACACCCAAATGCTCGGCCGCTGCCAGCAAGGCTTGGATATGCCGCTCGCGCGCCAAATAGGGTGATTCGCCGGAAGGATTCCACCCGGCAATGGCGAGTAGCTCGCGCCGTAAATCATCCAGCCCATCGCCGGTACGCGCAGAAATGAGCAGTCTTTTATTTTGTCCACCAGCCCCGTCCGCCCCGGCTGCTTTACCTTCCAGCAGATCAATCTTGTTGATGATTTCCAGCACCGGCGTACGGGCCGGTAAGCGCGCGGTGATCTGGGCGTCCAGTTCAGGTGCATCCACGGTCACGTCCACCATATGCAGGATCACGTCGGCTTTTTCTATCTCAGCCCAGGTACGTTCTATTCCTATACGTTCCACCGTATCGCTGGTGTCGCGTAATCCCGCTGTGTCGACGATATGCAGCGGCACGCCTTCGATATTGATCTGTTCCACGACCTTGTCGCGGGTGGTGCCGGCAATGGGGGTGACGATGGCAGCGTCGAAGCCGGCAAGGGCGTTGAGCAAGCTGGATTTACCCACGTTGGGTTGACCGGCCAGCACCACATGCAGGCCTTCGCGCAGAATGGCGCCCTGGCGCGCCTGGGCCAGCAAGTGCTGCAGATCTGCCTGGATGGAGGCCAGTACCTCACGGGCCTGGTATTTTTCCAGGAATTCGATTTCTTCTTCGGGAAAGTCCAGTGTGGCTTCGACCAGCATGCGCAGGTGGACGATGCGGTCGGCCAGTCCATTGACTTCCTTTGAAAACGCGCCCGTCATCGAGGCAGCCGCGCTGCGGGCCGCGGCTTCGGAAGACGCGTCGATCAGGTCGGCGACGGCTTCGGCCTGAGCCAGGTCCAGCCGGTCGTTGAGGAAGGCACGGCGTGTGAATTCGCCCGGCTCGGCCAGGCGCAGGCCGATTTCACGGCCGGCTTCCAGGCAGCGCGCAAGTAGGCGACGCAGGACGACGGGGCCGCCATGGCCTTGCAGCTCCAGCACATGTTCGCCAGTGTAGGAATGCGGCGCGGGAAACGACAGCGCGATGCCTTGGTCGATCAGGGTGCCGCCCTCTTCCATGAAGGGCAGGTAGTGGGCGTGGCGGGGCTTGAGCGCGCGTCCCAGCAGCGCTTGCATCAACGGTTCCAGTGAACGGTGGGCAGACACGCGCACGACGCCGATGCCGCCTCGTCCCGGAGCGGTGGCGATTGCTGCGATCGGGTCCTGGTCGGAAATCATGAAGGTATTTTCTCGGAAAACGGTAAAAATATCGGCGCCGTGTGACAGGCTGCCGGCTAAGGATAAACGACTTGTCGGCGCGAGTCCTTCGTGGACATTCGCTAATCACTGCCCACCACTAAGTGGCCGGCGCTGCGGCCCAAGACGCTTTCAGCCTTGGGTGACCGGACTGCAAGTTTGAGCCGGCCGGCGCAAAAAAACAGGCCGCCTCGGAATCCCGGGCGGCCTGTTTGTTATCCAGCGTTACACCAACTTATTTGAAGGCGGGGCCGCTGTCTATCTGGCGCGTGATGTACCACTGCTGGGCAATGGAGAGCAGGTTGTTTACTACCCAGTACACCACCAGGCCCGACGGGAAGAAGAACATCATTCCGCCGAATACCAGAGGCATCGCCATCATGACTTTGGCCTGCACGGGATCTGGTGGTTTCGGGTTGAGCTTCATCTGCAGGAACATGGTGGCCATCATCAGGGCCGGCAAGATGAACCAGGGGTCGGGCGAGGCCAGATCCTTGATCCACAGAATCCATGGCGCATTGCGCATTTCGACGCTGGCCAAGAGCACCCAGTACAGCGCAATGAATACCGGCACCTGGACGATCATGGGCAGGCAGCCGCCGACGGGGTTGATCTTTTCGGTGCGATACAACTCCATCATGGCTGTGTTCAGCTTTTGACGGTCGTCGCCGTATTTTTCACGCAGCGCAGTCATGCGGGGCGTGACCTTCTTCATGCGCGCCATCGACTTGTAGCCGGCGGCGGACAGCGGATAGAAGGCGGCCTTGATGACGATGGTCAGCGCGACGATGGTCCAGCCCCAGTTGCCCAGCAGCTTGTGCAGCCAGGTCATCAGGAGAAACAGCGGCTTGGCGATGATGGTCAACCAGCCATAATCGACCACCAGGTCCAGGCCAGGTGCTACCTGGGCCATGGCGGATTGGTCTTGCGGTCCGATCCACAACTGGGCGTCAATGGTGCTGCCAGTTCCCGGAGCCAGCGTGCCTACGGGTTCGATGGCGCGCACAGCAAACAGATTGGTGTCGACCTTGGTCATGTCGTAGCTGCGCGCTACGCCTTCGGGCGGCACCCAGGCCACGGCGAAGTAGTGCTGGATCATGCCCAGCCAGCCGTCGTTGGCCGACTTGGCATACGCCGCCTTGCCTTTTTCGATGTCCGAGAAGCTGACCTTCTGGAACTTGCCTTCGGCGGTATAGATGGCCGGACCGGTGAAGGTGTTGTAAAAGCTGCTTTCTCCGGGGGGTTTGTTGCCGTCGCGGGTCAACTGCAAGTACAGCGAAGGCGTAAGCGGCTCGCTACTTACGTTGGTCAGGTTGTGACGCACGCCCACATCGTAGCTGCCCTTGTTCAGGGTGAAAGTCTTGATCAGCTTGACGCCGCCGCTTTCCGCTTCGAAGGAAACCTCGAGCTTGTCACCCGACAGCTCGCGCGCCTGGGTGATTACCCGGAACGGGGTGCGGTGGGTGGGAAAGGATGCTCCGGCGGGTGCTCCGATGGCTCCGCTTTGCGCAAGGAATACGCGTTGCGCGGAATTGTCGAGCAGAACCGTGGGGCGTTCGCGGTCTTGGGTGTCGGCGTGCTTGAGCAGTTCGGCCTTGACGATCTGCGCGCCGACGGTGTCGAAGGTCAGGCGCAGGACGTCAGTGGTAACAAGCACTTTTTCCGCGCTTGCCTCGGCGCCAACCGCGGCAGGTGCCGAGTCGGGCACGGTGGCCGGAGCCGATTGGGGAACGCCCGCGTCGACGGTGCTTGCTGGCACCGGCACGGCGGTGGGAACCCCGGCATCGGCTGGTTTGGCATCGGTAGGCGCCTGCTTTGCGGGCGTACCGATGAAATTGTTGAACATCGAAGGATGTCCGTTATGTTTCTGCCATCCATCCCATAGGAAAAGGAGGGAAAGCGAGAAGATCATCCAGAGGATGGTGCGTTGCATGTCCATGGACGGATTATTCCAGTCGTCGCGGCAAAGTCCGCTAGTTTAGCCGCCTTAAGCTGACAAATTCATTTAGGCGGTTTGGAAGTCGTGGGTAATGCGTTTTGGGCCGGAGAATTGGCGCTGTCTGCCACCGGCGGAACCGGATCGAGGCCGCCGTCCGCATAGGGATGGCAGCGGCAGATGCGTCGAAAACCTAAATAGCAGCCATGAAGCGGCCCGTGCTGCTCGATGGCTTCGATGGTATAGACCGAACAAGTGGGCGTGAAACGGCAGGACTGCCCAAGCCAAGGGCTGAGAAAATAGCGATAAAAGCGGATAGGCAGGATCAGCAGCCGCCGGAGCAGCGTCGATCCGTGGGGGAGTCCTGGTGTCTGGCTGGGCACGTTTTCCGTCAATTTTCCCACCTTTACAGGGTGATTCCGGACTGCTCATGAAGACACAAGGCCAGTCATGGTCAGCCAGGCGGGCGGAGTCTGGACGCGCGCAATAAATGCGCGTCGACCTCTAGCCGCACTATGCGCTTGAGGGAGGTCAAGGACATGACCCCGATACGAGCGTGTAGTCGAAAGACGTAATCGCCGGCAGGTAGTTCCTGGCGTTTAAGCCGAAAGGCCTCGCGTATGACGCGTTTGATGGCCCCGCGGCTGACCGACAGGGGGGCATACCGTTTGCCGACGACCAGCCCGAGGCGAGGCTCGGGCGATGGTGCCATGCTCAAAACAAAAAGCACCCCTCTTGCAAGGCGGCGCCCTTTTAGCGCAGGGGCGAATTCCGCCGGACTACGCAATCGCGCGGAGCCGGGAAACGACGCGCGCGAGTTCAACGACTTAACTGGAAGGTCGGCCATCTATGCCCGCCATGGTTGCCGGGCGATGACCGAACATATTCAGTTAGACCGCCAGGCGCTTGCGGCCCTTGGCACGGCGCGCGTTGATGATGGCGCGACCGGCACGGGTTTTCATGCGGACACGAAAGCCGTGTGTACGCTTGCGGCGGGTGACGGAAGGTTGGTAAGTACGTTTCATGACTGTTCCGGTAGGTATGACTGGCCGCCCCGGAATCTTGCGCAGTCTCGGCGCACGGCGCCCGCGGCAAGCTACTTCCGGGTTCGATAAAACGTCGGTGTGATAGCTTTTGCCTGCTCTTGCAATGGAAATTGCGCGGCGCCCCGCTGCCAGCTGACTGCCAACCCAGGGTCTTAATTCTGTCCGAAATTTCGGAAAGCCCTCCATTCCAGCAAATTTGTTCAATGTTGTCAATCATTTAGCGATATTTGGCTCAAGGTGTGCAGAACCGGCCTGTGGATAACTTTCGCCCGGAGGAGTAGAATTAGATGTTTCGGACCGGCCATATAGAGAACTCTTTCGCACCCCCTGTCCTGCGTGGGTGCCCCGGTCTATCTAGCGAGATTCATGGAAGATTTTTGGCACACCTGCTCCCAGACGCTTGAGCAGGAACTTACCCCCCAACAATTCAGCGCGTGGATACGCCCGCTGGTTCCGCTCGCGTTCGACGAATCGCAAGCGGTCCTGCGTGTGGCGGCCCCCAATCGGTTCAAGATGGACTGGGTGCGCAGCAATTTTTCGGGCCGGATCGAAACCTTGGCGGCCCAATGGTTTCAACGCCCTGTACAGGTCAAATTCGAACTTGAGGCGCCCCGTATAGTGGCGCCGCGCCGAGTCGACGCCAGTGGCAATGGCTACCATCAAGCTGGCGAAAGGCCAGCCCCGCCGCCGCCCTCTACCCATTCCAATGGCGGCATTCCTATGCCGCAGGGCGCTTTCCTGGCTGCGCAAAACGCCGCGTCAGGCGATAGTCGGCCGGCCCGCCAACAGCCGAAATCGGACCTGAACGAGGCCACCGGCATCTACGAGCGTTCGCGCCTGAACGTCGAGCTCACCTTCGAAAATTTTGTTACCGGCAAAGCCAACCAGCTGGCGCGCGCCGCTGCCTTGCAGGTAGCCGAAAACCCCGGCACCTCATATAACCCGCTCTTTCTGTATGGCGGTGTCGGCCTGGGCAAAACCCACTTGATTCACGCCATCGGCAACTCCATGGTGGCGGGAAACGCAGCGGCGCGTGTGCGCTACATTCATGCCGAACAGTTCGTATCGGACGTGGTCAAGTCCTATCAGCGCAAGGCTTTTGACGACTTCAAACGCTACTACCACTCGCTCGACCTGCTGCTGATCGACGATATTCAGTTTTTTTCCGGCAAGAACCGAACTCAAGAAGAATTCTTTTACGCTTTCGAGGCACTGGTAGCGCTGCGCAAGCAGATCATCATCACCAGCGACACCTATCCCAAGGAACTGGCGGGAATCGACGACCGCCTCATTTCGCGCTTCGACTCAGGCCTGACCTGCGCCATCGAGCCGCCCGAACTGGAAATGCGGGTGGCGATTCTGCTGAAAAAAGCTGAAACCGAAGGCGTACACCTGCCTGAAGAAGTGGCGTTTTTCATTGCCAAGCATTTGCGCAGCAACGTGCGTGAACTGGAAGGCGCCTTGCGCAAAGTGCTGGCCTACGCCAAGTTCCACGGCCGCAATATTGCGGTCGATGTCTGCAAAGACGCCTTGAAAGACCTGTTGTCTGTGTCCAACGGCCAGATTACCGTTGAAAACATCCAGAAAACGGTCGCTGATTTTTACAAGATCAAAGTGGCCGACATGTATTCCAAGCGCCGGCCAGCCAATATCGCCTTGCCCAGGCAAATTGCGATGTATTTGGCCAAAGAGCTTACCCAGAAGAGTCTGCCGGAGATCGGCGAGCTCTTCGGGGGGCGGGACCACACTACGGTCCTGCACGCAGTACGCAAGATCTCGGAATCACGTGGCAAGCAGGCTGAACTGAACCATTCCCTGCATGTGCTCGAACAAACCCTGAAAGGATGATCTCCCGCCCATAATCCCGCCAGTGTTGTGTGAATAAGTGTGAACTAGCCTTAGAGTATTTTTGGACAAATAGTCTTTTTTCGGACGAACATGCTTCGTACATGTTCGTATCATATGCTCAAGGTATGTTTTCCCATGCAGGATAAGTCAACAACTTGTTGATTTATAATGGGTTTTCATTTTGTTCCTTTAATTCACAGGCTCCTATTAACTACCAACCCAAAGAAGGATTGGATATGCAATTGGTCAAAGCCTCACGCGATGCATTGCTGAAGCCGCTCGCGACTGTTTCAGGCATCGTGGAACGGCGGCATACCCTCCCTATCCTGGCCAACATCTTGTTGCGCAAGGAAGGTAGTCGCGTGTCGTTCGTTTCTACCGACATCGAGGTTCAGATCACCACCCATGCTGATTTCGGCGTGGGTGATGCGTCTGAATCCACTACGGTGGCAGCTCGCAAACTGCTCGACATCCTGCGCGCCCTGCCCGACACGGGTGATGTGACTCTGGCGCTGGCCAACAAGAAGCTGGCCGTGCAATCGGGTAAAAGCCGTTTCGCACTGCAAACCTTGGCCGCTGAAGAATTCCCCACCGTGGCTCAACCGGCCACCTGGAATGCGTCACTTACGATGGCGCAGAAATCGTTCAAGCATTTGCTCAACATGGTGCACTTCGCCATGGCGCAGCAAGATATTCGCTATTACCTGAACGGCATGTTGCTGGTGCTGGATGGCAACAATGTGCGTTGCGTCTCTACCGATGGTCACCGCCTGGCATATTGCTCGGTCGAGATCGAAACGGAAGCGCCCAAGCAAGAAGTCATCATTCCTCGCAAGACGGTGCTGGAACTGCTGCGCCTGCTGGAAGATAGCGATGAACCCATCGCTATCGACGTGGCAGCCAACCAGATTCGTTTCCGTTTCGGCGACGTCGAACTGATTTCCAAGCTGGTCGAAGGCAAGTTTCCCGACTACCAGCGGGTGATCCCCAGCGGCTATACCAAGCATTTCCCGATTGCTCGCGAAACGCTGCAACGCAGCCTGCAGCGTGCCGCCATCCTGACGACTGACAAGTTCAAGGGTGTGCGCATGCAGATGGCCGATCATGTCTTGAAGATTTCAGCCAGCAACGCCGAACAGGAAGAGGCCCAGGAAGAACTGGAAATCGACTTCGGTTTTGAGCCGCTCGACATCGGTTTCAACGTCAGCTACTTGTTGGACGTGCTGGGCAATTTGAAGGTGGAAACTGTGCAATGGGGGGTGGGTGATGCCAATTCTTCGGCGCTGATCACCCTGCCCGACAACGCGGATTTCAAGTATGTCGTGATGCCGATGCGTATTTGAATTCCTGCGTTCAGTAATTTCTAACGCTTTAGCTTTTGCCTGCCGGGTGGCCGTATGCGCCCGGCGGTGTGGATGGTTTGTAGACTTATGACCGAACAGAACACCGCGCCCGACACGGGCGAGACCGACAACAGTTACCTGACGCACAACACTGCGATCGACACTAATGTGGCCGGGGCGTCCGACGCCTATAGCGCCGACTCGATCAAGATGCTCAAGGGGCTGGAAGCCGTGCGCAAACGGCCGGGTATGTACATTGGCGATACCTCCGACGGTACCGGTTTGCACCACATGGTGTTCGAAGTGGTCGACAACGCAATCGACGAAGCCCTGGCCGGGCATTGCGATGAAATCGTCGTCACCATCCATGCCGACAATTCCATTTCGGTAACCGATAACGGCCGCGGTATTCCCACCGCCGTGCACAAAGATGACGAGTTCCACCGCAGCGCGGCTGAAATCGTCATGACCGAACTGCATGCCGGCGGCAAGTTCGACCAGAACTCGTACAAGGTGTCGGGCGGCTTGCACGGCGTGGGCGTGTCTTGCGTGAATGCTCTGTCTGAATGGCTGCGCTTGACCATTCGCCGCAATGGCGAAGTTCATCAGATCGAATTCCGCCAAGGGGTGCGTGTTGCGCCGCTGAGCGTTATCGACACGACGGACAAGCGCGGTACCAAGGTCCACTTCCTGGCAGATAGCACGATTTTCACCAATATCGAGTTTCATTACGAGATATTGTCCAAGCGCCTGCGCGAGCTCTCCTTCCTGAATAATGGCGTGCGCATCAAACTGGTGGACGAACGCCAGGGCAAGGAAGAAGACTTTGCCTTCAGTGGCGGCGTCAAGGGCTTCGTGGAATACATCAACCGAACCAAAACGGTGCTGCATTCCAACGTATTCGCGGTGGCGGTCGAGTCACACGCCGGCGGCGTGCCGGTAGGCGTCGATATCGCCATGCAGTGGAACGACAGCTACTCGGAAACGGTGCTGTGCTTTACCAATAACATTCCGCAACGCGACGGCGGCACCCACTTGACTGGGCTGCGTGCGGCCATGACGCGCGCGCTGAACAAGTACATCGATGAAAACGAAATGGCCAAGAAGGCCAAGGTGGACACCACCGGCGACGACATGCGCGAAGGCCTGACCTGCGTGCTGTCGGTAAAGGTGCCTGAACCCAAGTTCAGCAGTCAGACCAAAGACAAGCTGGTTTCCAGTGAAGTGCGCCCCGCGGTGGAAGAAGCCGTCGCGCGCAGCCTGGAAACCTGGTTGCTAGAGCATCCGGCCGACGCCAAAGCCTTGTGCGCCAAGATCGTCGAAGCCGCGCGCGCTCGCGAAGCCGCACGCAAGGCCCGCGAAATGACTCGCCGTAAAGGTGTGCTGGAAGGCGCGGGCTTGCCCGGAAAACTGGCCGACTGCCAGGAAAAAGACCCGTCCAAGTCCGAAATCTACATTGTGGAGGGCGACTCCGCCGGCGGTTCCGCCAAGCAAGGCCGCGATCGCAAGTTCCAGGCTATTTTGCCGCTGCGCGGCAAGGTGCTCAACGTAGAAAAAGCCCGCTTCGACAAGCTGATCAGCAGCGAGCAGATCACCACCTTGATCACCGCGCTGGGCACCAGCATCGGTCCGGATTTCAACGTAGAAAAACTGCGCTACCACCGCATCATCATCATGACCGATGCCGACGTCGATGGCGCGCACATCCGCACCTTGTTGTTGACGCTGTTTTATCGCCAGATGCCCGAGCTGGTCGAGCGCGGCTATATCTATATAGCCCAGCCACCTTTGTACAAGGTCAAGGTAGGCCGTGAAGAACGCTATCTGAAAGACGATGCGGAAGAGGTCTCCTTCATGCTGAGCCTGGCATTGAAGGACGCCAGGCTGTACCCCAGCGCCAATGCCGAACCCATTACCGGCGATGCACTGGCCGAACTGGCCCGGCAATACAACTTGGCCGATGCAGTGATCGAACGCGTGTCGCGCTACTCCGACGAACGTACCCTATCAGCCATCGTGCAGGGCCTGGCACTCGACTTGAGTGACGAAGCCCAAACCGAGGCCTCGCGCCAACGCTTGCAGGCTGCCTTGGAAGATCCCGCGCTGCCAGGAGTGGTGCAGGTGTACGCCAAGCAAGACGAAGAAACGCAGAAGCGCCGTTTGGAAGTGCACCGCAACCACTTCGGCAATATTCGCGTCAGCGTATTCGATGAAGGCTTCGTAGCTGGATCTGACTACAGCGTCTTGCGCAACGCCGCCCTTACCTTCCAGGGTTTGATCGGCGCTGAAGGCAAGATCGAACGTGGCGAAGGCGACAAACGCAAGGAACAACGCGTTAGCGAATTCCGCGAAGTCATGCAATGGCTGCGCAGCGAAGCTGAGCGTCAGATTTCCAAACAGCGCTACAAGGGCCTGGGCGAAATGAACCCCGGCCAGCTGTGGGAAACCACGATGGACCCCACCGTGCGCCGCCTGATGCGCGTGCAGATCGAAGACGCGATTTCAGCGGACGAGATCTTCACGACATTGATGGGCGATCATGTGGAACCGCGCCGGGCGTTTATTGAGAAGCATGCGCTGCAGGCGGGCAATATCGACGTTTGAGGGTGTAGGATCCCACGGGAACCTAGATTTATCCCAAATGAGTTAGATGTATTAGAGAGGCTGCCGTGAGGTGGCCTCTTTTGTTTGGAACGTAGCGAGCTTTTTTGGGGGGGGTGATTTCGACTCATATCGGTGGAGGTCACGGCAATCGTAAGTTCTTACGGCTACTGCCAAAGGTAGGGAGTTAGTACCAACGGATTTTCAGAATTAGTACCAAATGGCTTGGCTCGGGGCACAACGCCGTAGCTCGAACTCGTGACTCGAAGTTATGGAGGTCTGGTTCCGACCCTAAGCGGAAGATCGACGGAGTAATACGATTGACTGCTTTGCAGCGTTCCGCGTCTAATGAGTGCGTCTTGCGGTCATTCAATATCTGTTTTCTGGCTGGAATTGTTGCCTTCGCTGAATTGGCGTTTCAGATGCCGCTGCATCATCAAAATATTCTTCGTCGCCAGCGCTGATTGCGCCGTTGCGCGTGCAACCTCTACCTGGTCTGCTTGACCGCAGCGGATCAATGCTGCCGCAGATTCCGCAGCTAAATTGTTATCACGGCTGTCGAGACAACCGGCGAGAGCGATTACGGATGATGTTTCCAGGCTGCCAAGATATCCTAAGGCACGTGCCGCCGGGTACGATCCTCTCGAGAGTTCCTGGACCAATAATTTCTCCAGCGGTTTAGCCAACAGCCCCAAATGGCTAGCGACCTCGAGAGCGCCACGAAGGGGAAGGCCCAAGTCACGGTACGCCACGCCAAAGCGATTCCTCGCTGTCCCATCCAGAATTGATATGAGTATCGGCACGGCAGCTGCGCCCTTTGCAACTAGCTCTCTTTCGGCATCGACCATGGTCGCGTTGCTGAGAAGTCTTTCAAATAAAGTATTGGACATGGCTCAGTAGCATTAACTCCTGGTAGTTGGCAAGATTCTTAGCCAACGCTTCAACAGCAGATCCTGGCCGTTAATTGAAGCCTGTCACTAATGTCGCAACCCAAAGCGGTCAATCATTCGGACATGCAGAATGCCTGATGGTAGGTGACCGTACCGGTCGGAAGGGGTTGCCCGAACGACATTGCCATGAAGTATTCGGGAGGTACGTCTGGCAACACAAGCCCGGCTTCGTTTTTGAAACCGAATCGCTGGTAGTAGGACGGGTCGCCAAGGACAACGCAGCCAGATGCGCCTTGTTTGGAAAGCCTCGCTAGCGCTTCGCGCATCAGTTGGGACCCAATGCCGCGCCCCTGTAATTTGGGGATGACTGAAACAGGGCCAACCCCAAACCATCCTGAAGCGCCATCGGATATGGAAACCGGTGAAATCGCGACATTTCCAACTATAGACCCATCCATTTCAGCAACCAGGGAAACGGTTAACGCGCCGGCATCGCGCAATGCGGCGAGGATAAACTGTTCCTTGTGATTCGTATGAGGTGCATCGAAAAATGCTGACTCTGTTACGGCCTCAATGACCGCAACGTCTTCCGGAGTTTCGGAACGGATGATTAGTTTCGTCATGAGGCCAGTATAAAAGGCAACGGCCGTTTCTGGCCGAGGCTGTGTGAAAACGGCTTTGAAGCCAGCTTGTGGTCAAACATGGGTGCGATAAGCGGTCACGCGGGTCTTCCAGATAAGTTGGCGGAATGACTCCAGGTCGTCCCGGGCTGAAGAATGTCCGATCATTCATGGCCTAATAACGACTGCGAAGGGGCTTACGCCCCCACCGACCGCAACGCCCTCATCGTTCCGCTCATACCGAGTATCTGGATCACTCGTTTGAGGTTGTAAGCCAGTACGTGCAAGCTCATCTCGGTGCTCACATGAGCCAGTGTCTTGGTCAGGAAGTGCGTTGAACCCATCCAGTGTTTCAGCGTGCCGAACACGTGTTCAACAGTACACCGCCGCAGGGTCATGGCGTCCGGCATTCGATTCAGCCTCTGCTGCATACGCTCAATGACCTCTTCATACTCCCAGCGCCGAATTCGCCTGTAGCTGCTGGTCGTGCACTGTTCCTTCAAGGCACATCCTGGACATGCACTGGTCCAGTAGACACGCACATTGAGTCCATTTCTTTTCTCCATCGTGCTGAAGCGATATATGGCTCGTTGATCAGCAGGACACTGGTATTCGTCGTCGGCAGCGATATAGATGAAATCCGACTTGTCGAAGCGACCTTCAGCCTTCGCGTTCGACGTCATCGGCTTAGGCACGAAGCTCGTGATCCCGGCATCCTCACACGCCTTGATCTCCGGTCCGTTGAAATAGCCGCGATCGGCGAAGGCTTGAAGTTTCGATGCACCCATTGCATCGCTTGCTGAATTAGCCATCTTGCTTAGCTGCATGCGATCATTTCCAACGTTCGTCACTTCGTGCGCGACGATCAGATGGTGGTTGGCATCGACCGCTGTCTGCACGTTGTAGCCTACCAGACCAGAGCCTTTGGCCTGTGAAATCATAGAACGGGCGTCAGGGTCTGTTGTGGAGAGCTGCCCATCGGGTTCCGTCTCCAGTTGGGCTTTGGTGTCATCGAGTTGGCGCATTTGATCGCGCAGCTTCCTGATCTTTTCTTGAAGGCGCTCGGTCTTCGCCTCCACCTCTGCGGGCTGAGTGCGGTCAGCGGTCTCCAGAGCATCCAGATACCGTTGGATGCTCTGCTCGATCTGCTGCTGACGTCTCTCGATCTTGCCTGGCGTGAAGTTGGCGTCGCGGCTGTTGACCGCCTTGAACTTGCTACCGTCAATGGCGACGATGGCCTGTGAGAAGAGTTTGAGTTCTCGACACAAACTGATGAAGCGCTTGCACACATTGCGGATCCCGGTGCCGTTGTGATGACGGAAGTCGGAAATGGTCTTGAAGTCGGGGGCCAACCTGCCAGTGAGCCACATCAGCTCAACGTTGCGCTGAGCTTCGCGCTCCAGGCGTCGGCTGGACTGGATCCTGTTCAAGTACCCGTATATGTATAGTGTGAGCAGGACAGCGGGATGGTAAGCCGGACGGCCTGTAACTGCGGGATCAGCACCCTTGAAGCCCAAAGAGAGAAGATCCAGTTCTTCGACGAAGGCATCAACAATCCGAACTGGGTTGTCTTCGCCGATATAGTCGTCAAGGCATTCGGGCAGCATCGAGACTTGCTGCCGGGACTCGCCTTGGATGAATCGCTTCATGGGCACCTCGCTGAAAACGGGTGCCGTCATTTTAATTTTGATTAGACGCGCAGGGAAGCGTTTTCACACAGCCTCGGCCCCTAAGTGGACCTCTCCCCACTCTTCGAATATACGATTAACCAAGCTCGAAAGTTGTCACGCCAAATATCCGTTCCGTCACGATATCGGGCAGATAACGGTTGTACATACGCGCTGTGCTGAAAACCTCACACATTCCCAAATCGGCGGCAAGGCGGGTAGCCTCTATATTCGTTTCAGGCACATCTAGATAAACAGGCTCTTCGTCTGCTATTTCGCGGCTTAACGCCAGCAACAATAATTCCGCAATCCCGCGATTGTCTGCAAATAATGGACCAACCTTCCAACCATCACGGCAACGACGAATAACACCATAGCCGCGTATCGTATTGTTTTCCCACCACGCCCGCGCGACTGAACCGGGCTGGTTGAGCCAAACATCAAGGAAAGTTGGTCGCGATGCTGGAAAACACAGCCGGTCATAACGTGCAATGTCGCCCGCATCAACCTGCCTGACAGGAACTATATTTGGCGCGGTAGCAGGCATGCCCTGTAAACGCTTATGCCATGCGTAGCGTGTGTTGCTATAGGCCAAACTGAATCCGGACTTGCGGTAGTTGGCCTGTTGCTCCTTCACTCCGTCTAGCCCTATATTGCGTGACCCAAACTGATCAAGGGCGCTATTCCACAATGGCAGACCGTACCCACAGCCGCGATACTCTGGAGCCACGATATAAAAGCCCAGAAAGCCGAAACTTTGGCCGTAACGCACTGCGGATATGCAGCCGATCGGTTTGTCATCCAACAAGCCCACTAAAAAGCCGCTTGGATCCGTGGCAAAGAAGGCCTCGGCATCATGGATGCCCGGATTCCAACCTTCCTTAGCAGCGAGCTCCACAGCAAAATTCAACTCATCTCGGCGCATTGCGCGAACTTGATATGCTCCAGTCATAGAATTCTTCCTTTTTATCGATCTGGGCAGTTGATTAGGAAGCATACCGTATGGGATGCATGGGTCATTACGTGATCCGCGACACGCATGTTCAACGTGCGAGCTTCTTTGCATGGCTCTGCGCTCTATGCGCAGGTCGTTCGCTTCGCCAACCCGCAACGATCTTCGAGCTGGGTAGCAGTGGTGGTAACCGCAAGTTGATCGCAAATTTGCGCAGCCCTAACCCAAACTCCGTTTCGGGGGAGATTGTGACGACCGACACTAAGCAACGTAAAATGTCAGTCCTCCAGACTCTACATGCTTCCCTTATGAACCTTGAACGACTGCGTCGCGAATTTCCCGACTTCGACATAACAACCCTGCCGCCCCTACCTGAAGGGTACCTCGACGCGTCGAGCTACATCGATGCAGCTCCTTCATTCGAGAACGAGGAGCGCGGCTTGAAAGTGTATGTCGACTACGCCAACTATGCCGACCGCGAATCCGGCAGAAGTCAGCGCTTCTGTGTTTCGCGCTACGACGAGGAAGCAGGCGACTTCGACGACGTCGCCCTGTCGACTAACGATTGGGCCGAAGTTACGCGCTTCCTGACCGCCTGATATCTCTCACCAGGGGCGATCGGTTTCCGCCCCGGCCGGCCGGGTGGGCGGCGAACGACGCGGCCTAAATCAAGCCGTGGTACGACCTCCCATCTACCTGCAAGTTTTGCCCCGAAATAAGCCCCCCTGAGCGGAACAAAAATATGCGCAAGCGCTGGAGAACTCTTCCGGCGTACCCATGCGCTTGGCGGCGATGCTCTGCTCGATTCTCGATTCGTTTTCTGGCTTCGGCGTAATCGATACTTTCCAGCGTCATCAATCGCTTGGCCATGGCTTGTTGAGGCTCCATGGGAAAACCCCAGGGCCCATTGAAAGCATGTTGAAAGGTGCTGCTGAATAAGATCACAAATGCTGCACCCTTTAAGCGCATCACTTATAAAAATGGGAGACATAATGTTCAATAAAAAACGCATTCTGGCATTGGGGGTGGCCGGCGTTGTCGGCGCAACCATGCTTGCTGCGTGTGGAAGCGACAGCAGCAGTGCCCCTCCTGAGCCAGATCCACTTGCAAATGCACCCGAAGAAGTCTTGATGACTTGGTTTGGTATCACCAATTGGCATTATCAGATGGGTGATAAAGGCGTCCTTCTGGACGGTGAGGTGGTCAACGGAGGTCGTAGTCCCAAAGTGGAAACGGTCGCCAAGGCTCACAAGGCGTTAACGGAAGGCAATGATTCACCGAGGTCGATAGACGTCATTCTTCTTGGCCACGTGCATCCGGACCATTCGGTTCAAATCCCGGAGTGGGCGAAGCAGACCGGGAAGGTCGTATACGGTCCGCCGGCGATATGCAAAACAATTACTGCATACGGTCTGCCGGCTGAGCAATGCGTTGGCCTTAAAGGTGGTGAGGTCATCAAGCTGGATGAATTCTCGGAAATTCACGCGGTGCGCTGGAATCACAGTGTTAGTTGCGGTGCATTTAGCAACGGCGTATCTGGGCCTGAGACCTTTGGTTTCCTGTTCGTCGTTCAGACGAAATCCGGAAAGAAACTGAATTGGTTCGTGTCGGATAGCGGTGCTGGAGGTCCTGACCTGAGCACTCCACGCGTGGTGACCACTGTGGAAGACGGTGTTGAGAAGGTGACGACCTATGGTTCGCCGATTGCCAATTTGACTGAAGCGATGCGGACAGCTGGCCTGTCGGCGCTTGATATCTGGCAGGGTGGGCCGGAGTCTCGTATGGTCTATCAGGCCCGAACCGTCGTTCCCTTGTTCAACGTTCAAGCGTTCATGCCTCACCATCTGAACGCTCGCGCGGCTTCAGGTCAGAGTTTCAGCCTCGAGTACGGCATGCACTACGCCTATAACGAGGACGATCAGCCGAAATTGAGCCAGTTTCTTAGTACGGTTGGTGTGCCCCAGGTTTGGCCGACAAACTATTTTGATGCGTGGGCTTTCAACGAAGGGGGACTCAAGCCTGTTCCCAACTTGGGAATGAAGGCCGCCTATGGCCTGCCGGACAGCGGCCCAGGGCCTGGCACTCAATACCCCAATCCACGAGCAGGGAGCCTCGAATGCGACTACGACTGAATGCAGTGCTGAACGCTATCGTATTGGTAAGCGCACTGGGTGTCATCCTACCGATTAACGCACATGCTCACGGTGATTGGTTTCCTGAGCATGGCGGAGTCATGAACGATGATGACGAGATATCGTTTGAATTGGTATCTACCAGTGCGGGCGTTCGTCTCTATGTCTCGGATCACGGAGAGCCGGTCTCGATGAAGGGAGGTACGCCAATTCTGACCATTACGAGGAATGGTGAGATATTGCCGCCACTCGTCGGGAGTGCCAATCGGAAAAATGAGCTTGATTTTCAGAAAATCAACTTTGTTTCAGGAGATAAACTGAACATCAAGGTTACGCTCCCCAGCGGCGCAATCTACGCAGGTCGCTTCAATCTGGTAAACGGATTGCCTTCTCAATAACTGCACTAAAAAGAAGGCTGTTAGCCTCGGGTACGGCTTATTCAAGCTGTACCCGAGGCTTTTTCATTGGGCGTCATTCAGCTTGAATCCCCGCCGCTTTGATAGCCGTTGCGACATGCGTCGATTCGTCGTCGAACGCGCGCGCAAGGTCGGCCGGTCCACCGCCGATAGGGGTGATGCCAAGTACGCGTAGTTGCTCGATGACGTCGTCGCGTTTGACGGCATTCGCGACCTGTTGGCTGACTTGTTGCACGATATCATTGGGCGTGCCGGCTGGCGCCAACGCCGCGATCAGGACCGCAAAGTTAAAACCAGGGACCTTATCGCTAATGGCAGAAATCTCTGGGGTAAGTTCGGACCGGTCGAGTGTACTGACGCCCAGAAGCCGCAGTTTGTCCGACTTCAAGAAACCCACTACGGATGAGTAGGCGGCGAATATCGTGTCCACCTGGCCGCTGATAAGCGCCGGAACAGACGCTGACGAGCCTCGAAAAGGAACATGGGTCATCTTTATTCCAAGTCCCGATTTCAGTGCTTCTGTGGCGAGGTGATGGATAGTGCCCAGTCCGGATGAGCCGTAGTTGACCCCGGCAGGTTTGGTCTTGGTGTACTGGATGAATTCATCGATGGTTTTGGCCGGAACATTCTGGTTCACCACGAGATAAAGTGGCGAATGAGCGATGAGCGACACGTATGAGAAGTCTTTTTTCGAATCGTAGTTGAGTGTTTTGTAAAGTTGCGGGTTAATGGTGACGGTCGAGCTATCCGTGATCATGAAGGTGTAGCCGTCCGCAACGGCGGCTTTCATTATTCCCACTGCAACCGCGCCTTTGGCGCCAGGTTTGTTCTCTACGAAAACGTTCCAGCCAAGCTCTTTGTTCAGATTGCGGCTTATGATGCGCGCCACCACGTCGGGCACGCCTCCCACCGCGTAAGGGACGATGATGCGAATCGGTCGTTCAGGATAACTCTGAGCGGACGCTGAGGAAGGCAATGCAAGTGTGGCCAAGGCTAAGGCCAACATGTTGAAAGTTCCGATGTGCTTCATTTTCTCTCCGGGGAGATGCTTAAGGCATGGAAAGGCAGGGCGTAATGAACCACAGCTTGCGCACCAGGCGGAAGGAGCTACGATGCGCTGCCTGGCGGTGCATGAGGCCCAGCATTATTTATTCGACATCAAGGAAAGTATGCGAAACGATGATGTCAGGACTGCCGGAATAAGTGATCAAGGCCATGAAGTCTTCGCCGAAGTTGCCTCCATGGCGGGCATTGGGGCCACGATAGGTGTAGACACCCTCCATGTCGGCATAGGGTAGATCCTTGGAGGAATGATTCAGCATGTAGATGTGTTCGTCGCCGTCGGGCGGAACAAGCGCCACGTGCTTGACGGTTTTGCCTGGCCAGCCGTGCACCCACTTGAACAGGAAGGTCCAGCCTTTGTATTGTTCGCTCGGGCGACGCAGCACCTTGAGCCAGCCACCATATGGGCCTTCGGCCTCCGGGGCGCCGGGGAAATATTTGGACCAGGGTTCCCATTCGAGTTCTTCGGTGCGGACGATGGTATTACTGGCTTCTTTAGTAGTGGGAACTGCTGCGGTTGTCATGATGACCTCGCTTCTTTGGGGGTAAAAACGGAAGGCGTGCGGTGCGCTGTAGTGCTTATGCGGCAGTGGGTGCGTTCTTGTATTCAATGAGCCCGTTCGGTAAGAAGAAGAGCATAGTGACCTTGCCACCGGTGACCGTCGGGTAGTGGCAGCTGTCGGGCGGAAAAACCTTCCAGCCTGCGCCGCTGCCGCAGAATTTTCCCGTCGCGTCGACCGGGCCAATCATGTTGATCTCGCCCAATGGGTGGCGGTGGTAGTTGCCAAGTACATTGCGCAGCATGCCGCTTTCAATGGTAAAGCCATGCGTATCCTGCGAGGCGTGAGCGATTCTGCCGCGCCGGTAGTCCGGACCGTCGATCTCTGCATAGCAGGACCAGCCCTCTTCTATTCCCCTGCGCAGTAACGCCAGCAAGTGAGCGTATCGTTCGGTGTGCGCGCCGTAATGATCGTTCAGGGCGGCTTCGAGTTCGTCGTCCAGTGGGCGTTGGCCGATAAAATCGAGCAGCGCCGCGGTGGCCTCCAGCAATGCCGGTTTACTTGGTCCAGTGGGTAAATTTCCTTCTTCGTTCATTGTTGTGTGCGCTCTTGACTAGTACTGCGTTGAGTAAGTGGAAGAAAGGATATTTCCTTTGCCCAACAGGAACTAGGGGCGCGGAACGTATAATCGTTCATACAAAAAATATGGATGGCGCATCGTTTTCAGCCGTCAGCCCGGGGGCATGTCATGAATCTGATCTCTTCGCTGGTTTCGTTTCTGCGTGTTGCGGAAACAGGATCTTTTTCCTTGGTCGCGGCTGAACGTGGCATGACGCAGCCCGCTATCTCCCGGCAGGTTCGTGCGCTTGAAGAGCGGCTGGGCATGCGGTTGGTGCAACGTAGTACCAATGGTGTTGCGCTGACCGAAGAGGGGCGCAACCTCTTGCCTGCGGCCCGAGATCTCATCGATGCGGCCGAAAGCCTGAGCTTCGCCGCTAGCCCGGTTCAAGCCCAACCAACCGGTAAAGTACGAATCAGCGTTCCGGCTTCACTGGGTTTACATCTTTGTTCGCACGTTAAGCCGTTGCTCGATCGTCATCGCAAACTTGCCATCGATATGGTTGTACGTGATAGCGCCAGCGATCTCATCGGCGACGGCCTTGATTTGGAAGTCCGCATTGGGCCAATCGACGATACTTCGTTGATTTCGCGGCGCATCGGCATGACTTCTGCTTTTTTGGTGGCCGCGCCATCCTATATTGCCGAACGTGGTGCTCCGGCGCATCCGCGTGATCTGCATGAGCACGACTGCATCGTATACAGTCGGTGGGGCAAAGATGGCATGTGGTGGTTTGAGTCTGCAACCGGCCCGCTATCGGTTGCGGTGCCCTATAGATTGCGCACCAATAATGCCTCGGCGGTGCACAAGGCTGTCCTGGCCGGTAACGGCATAGCCGTGCTCTCGCACTTGATGGTTGCCGAAGATATCAAGACAGGGCGTCTTCTGACTTTGCTACCCGATTACCCAACGGTGAGATTACCTCTCTATGCCGTTTATCCATCACGCAAGAATTTGCCTCAACGCACGCGGACTGCTCTCGAGTTCATTGCGGAGTTGATTCGAGCCGACCCAGCCATGGCAGATCCAGCTGACGCTGTATCTGCTGGTGCGTGACGGCGCTGGTCACGTAAGGCGTGGGTTGAGAACCCCCACCTGAGTAATAAGCGTTATGCGATTCAAGCTGAACGGGCTGAGAGTGCTCATGGCAAGGTTGATTCCATTTATCGAAATGCCTTGTCATGGCTGGGGCTGCGCTGGTTAGGCTCGGTACATATCGGGGTCTAAGCTGGTCCCTAAGTCGCGCTCGTTGCGCGAGAATTCAATTGTGGAATAGCGACAGACGGAATCGCAATGGCTTTTTCCTGATGTGCGTTCGTAGAATGTTCTCAGCCCGTCCTTCCGGTACACCCTGCTTCCAACAAAGCAGTGGTGGTAAGACAGCCGGTCTTGATGGCACATGTGGCGTAGTCCAAGCCAAACCTTAGTCTACATTTTCGGAAACCCCGAACGCACAATCATGTCTACATCCACTTTGAAAGCTCTGGTTCAATCCATGCGTCGCGAAGCTGATGAAGTTTTCAGCGTCGAACTGCTTCCTGGCAGCGCCGAGGTGGACTTCCCCGCATTCACAGCGGGAGCGCACGTTGACCTGCATCTGCCCAATGGTTTGTTGCGCAGCTATTCCCTGTGCAATTCGCAGAGTGATTCACAGCGTTACGTGATTGGCGTACTGAATGATCGTGCCAGTCGGGGTGGCTCGCGTTTTGTTCATGAGCAATTGCGCGTAGGAAGCACCATCGAGATATCCAGGCCCCGCAACAACTTTCAACTTTACGAGAAGGCCGGACATTCGGTCTTGGTGGCGGGGGGCATAGGTATTACGCCAATCTATTCTATGCTGCAGCGTCTGCATGCCTTGCGCCGACCCACTACCTTGTTCTACTGCGGGCGCGCACCCTCAGCCTCCGCATTCCACAATGAGATTATGGATCTTGTGGATAGCAACATTAACGTGCATTGGCATTTCGACAATATGGAAGGGACGCCACCGGATCTGCAGCGGCTCTTGGCTGGGCACGGACGCGATGATCATTACTACTGCTGCGGTCCGACACCCATGTTGGACGCCTTCGACGCCGCTTGCGAGACGTTGGGGTTTCCCTACCGCCATGTAGAACGCTTTTCGGCTGCGCTAACAAGTACTTCTTTCCAGGGCTTTGCTTATACGGTCGAACTGCGCCGTAGTGCGCGCACTATCGCCGTCCCTGCCGGGAAGTCTCTGCTGGACACGCTGCTGGAAGCAGGTGTGGAGCCTGACTACGGTTGCAAAGAAGGGGTTTGCGGAGCGTGTGAATGCAGAGTGTTGGGAGGTGTTGTCGATCATCGCGATGAACTCCTCAGTACGGCGCAAAAAGCCGCCAACAAGACTATGCTGATCTGTGTGTCAGGCTGCAAGTCGGAAAAATTGGTGCTGGATTTGTAGCAAGCCGTTGACCGGCTTCATAGTGTTTTCGCGGGACCGCAGCGTAAGCCAATGGTCCCGCCCAGCAGGCAAATCGCTTACTTCACCAGTGTGACAGGCACGTCAGAT
>JBEBXA010000065.1:0-22380 GCA_040391825.1 Pigmentiphaga sp. | reverse complement strand
TCCCCAGGTGTTCAATGCCAGCCGCATGGGCTGCGACACATCGGCTTACCCTCGTGTGATGGCGGTGTATCAACATTGCCAGCAACAAGCGGCTTTCCAGCAGGCGGCACCCTCCAAGCAGCCGGACTTCGACGCCTAAGTGGCAAGTAAGGCCAGCATCGGCGGTGCCGAGCAACCTTAGCGGAATGCCGCTGGCAGCTTGAAAGCCAGCGGCTTTAAGCGCTCAAGACAGCTCGGCCAATACGCCGCGTACGGTTTTGAAGAGGGTGTCGATCTGCGCCTCGTCGACGATCAATGGCGGTGAAAACGCCAGGACATCACCCGTGTATCGCACCAGCACTCCTTTGCTCAAGCAGGCCAGAAATGCCTCGTAAGCACGCGCCCCCGGCTGACCGGGGCGCGGCTCCAGTTCTATACCCGCCACCAAGCCCAGGTTGCGGATATCCTTCACATGAGGCGCATCACGCACGCTATGGGCCGCTGCTTCAAACACGGGCTCTAATTGCGCAGCGCGTTCAAACAGGTTTTCACGCGCATAAAGGTCGAGTGCCGCGATAGTAGCCGCAGCGGCAGCCGGATGGGCCGAATAGGTATAGCCATGAAACAGCTCGATGGCCTGCTCGGCCCCAGCGTTCATGACGGTATCGTGAATAGGCCTGGCAACGGCAACCGCACCCATAGGCACCGTTGCATTATTGATGCCCTTGGCCATCGTGATGAGATCCGGCGTCACACCAAAACGTTCGCTGGCCGTAGCGGCACCCAGCCTTCCGAAACCAGTAATGACCTCATCGAAAATTAGCAGTACGCCGTGTCTGGTACACAACTCGCGCAAGCGTTCAAGATAAGCTTGCGGCGGCACCAGAACGCCCCCAGAAGCAGCCAAGGGCTCGACGATCACTCCGGCAACGGTTGAAGCGTCATGCAAGGTCAACAAGCGTTCCAGCTCGTCGGCCAGATGGGCGCCCCAAGCGGGTTGCCCCTTAGAAAAAGCAGCTTCGGCGATATTGAGCGTATGCGGAAGATGATCCACGCCCGGCATCAAGTTGGCCGCATAGGCCTTGCGATTGGGGCCGATGCCGCCCACCGACATGCCGCCGAAACCCACCCCGTGATAGCCGCGTTCGCGACCAATGAAGCGCGTACGTTGCCCCTCGCCTTTCGCCCGGTGATAGGCCAGCGCGATCTTGAGTGCGGTGTCGACAGACTCCGACCCCGAGTTGGTAAAGAAAATCCGGTCCAGTCCTTTGGGCATGATCGCCGCCAAACGCGTAGCTGCCTCGAAAGCCAATGGATGCCCCATCTGGAACGTCGGGGCAAAATCCAGCGTCCCGAGTTGGCGACTGACCGCCTCGACGATTTCATCGCGGCAGTGCCCAGCGTTGGAGCACCACAAACCGGCGGTTCCATCCAGGATCTTGCGCCCGTCTGCATCGGTGTAATACATACCTTTGGCCGACACCAGTAAACGAGGCGCCGCCTTGTATTGACGGTTGGCGGTAAACGGCATCCAGAAAGACTGAAGATCGGGGTACTCGGTAGCCATGCTTATTCCTTGTCGACACGAAACGCAAACGGGCTGTGGTACCCGAATATAAACAGTACATGAGTTCCGTCGCCTCAACTGTACCTCGCCCCTTGCAATGGCGGAGTCTTGGCAACACCCTCAATTTGAACAAGTCTCATTGCGGGTAAACTGGCTACGATTCCTACGGAGCGCCGCATCCCATGTTGTTGACCATTCCCGACGTGATGACAGCCGAGCAGGCCCAGCAGTGCCACCAGGCGCTCGCGCAGGCCGAATGGACCGACGGCCGCACCACCGCCGGGCACATCGCGCTCAAAGCCAAACACAACCAGCAACTGCCGGCAGACCACCCTCTGGGCCGGCAAGTGGGTGACTTCATCCTCGACACCCTGGGCAAACACCCCACCTTCATTTCCTCAGCCCTACCCCTGAAGGTGCTGCCGCCGATGTTCAACCGCTACGAAGGCGGCGGCAACTATGACTACCATGTCGATAATGCAATTCGAGGCATTCCGGGAACCGCGCACAAAGTGCGCACCGACATATCAGCCACGCTATTCCTGACGCCCCCGGAAGACTACGACGGCGGCGAGTTGATTATTGAAGATACCTACGGCACCCATCAGCTCAAGCTGCCTGCGGGCCATCTGGTGATCTACCCCGGCACCAGCCTGCACCGCGTGGCTCCCGTCACCCGAGGGGCACGCATCTCGTCCTTCTTCTGGATTCAAAGCCTGGTTGCCGACGACACCCAGCGTAGCTTGCTGGTGCAACTGGACACCGCGATCCAAGCGCTTACCCCTCAAGTTCCCGACAACCCCGCTCTGGTCCAGCTTACAGGCGTGTATCACAACCTGTTGCGCCAGTGGTCCCACACTTGAAGCCGATGCCCTTGCCCCCGCCGCTTGCGCACATCCCGCTCGACATCGCTGCCCTTGCCGACTACGAGGCCTACGCCCGCGAACGCATGAGCCCGCAAGCCTGGGCCTATCTTGATGGCGGCGCAGCCGATGAACTGACGTTGCGCAGCAACCGCGCAGCATTCGATCGCATCCGCTTGCAACCGCGACTGCTGAACGATTTAAACCAGGGCGGCACACAAGTCGAACTGTTCGGGCAACACTTCGACTACCCCATACTTCTGGCGCCGGTGGCTTACCAAAAGCTCGCCCACTCGCAAGGCGAACTGGCGACGGTGCTGGGAGCCTCCGCCATGAAAGCCGGCATGATCGTCAGCACCCAGTCCAGTTTCTCATTGGAAGAAATCGCCCAGCGCGCTGAAACCCCCTTGTGGTTCCAGCTCTATCTGCAACCCCAGCGCGAGCATTCTCTGCAACTGCTTCGGCGCGCCGAAGCAGCAGGCTACCAGGCCCTAGTCCTGACCATCGATGCTCCGGTCAACGGGGTGCGCAACCGCGAACAACGCGCCGGCTTCGCTCTACCGCCAGGCATCGAAGCAGTCAACCTGCGTGGCCTGCCCAGCCCCGCCCAACAAACCGCGCGTGCTGGTGAAAGCGCCATCTTCGGCAAACAATTACCTGCGCACTTCCCCACTTGGCAAGACATTGCCTGGCTGCGATCGCAAACCCAGCTGCCGATTCTGCTCAAGGGCATCTTATCTGCTGCGGATGCGGTCCAGGCCGTCAATACAGGGGTATCGGGCATTGTGGTTTCCAATCATGGCGGCCGCACCTTGGACACCCTGCCGGCCACTATCGAAGCCCTACCTGCTATCGCCCAGGCAGTCGCGGGCAGATTGCCCATTTTGATGGATGGCGGAATACGGCGCGGCACCGATATAGTCAAAGCCCTGGCACTAGGCGCAAGCGCCGTTTTATTGGGCCGCCCCTATGTGCATGGCCTGGCTGCGGCCGGCGCGGTGGGAGTAGTGCACGTTCTGCACCTACTGCGCACCGAACTGGAAATCGCGATGGCGCTGACCGGCTGCAAAACACTGGCGCAGATCGGTCCTGAAGCACTGTGGCCCGAACGGGAGCCAAGTTTACGGCCATAGGCCAACCCCGCCTGTGCGCAACAAACTCTTGCCTGAAGTCCATCGCGTGGTGAGCGTTTGCCAAGCCCTGATACCTCTGTCGCTGTAGCAGGAATGGCCATGCCTCCAAGGTCAGCTCAGCGAGCTTCTCAGTTCGTCATCGTATTTGCCGTCCACCAGCATGAATGCGATGAGACAACCGGCGCCTGATCTGTTGCTCCAGGCGTGATTGGTACCCCGTTGCACAATCATGTCCCCCGCACGCATCAACACCTCTTCATCATCGAGGACCAGGTAAATTTCCCCAGAAAGCACAATAGCGTAGTCGACGGTTTCCGTGCGATGCATCATAGGGTGACGCCCTCCCTCCCGGAAAGTCGATGCCCCCTGGTTACCCAGTGCCGCAAACTCCTTCTGCGCTGCCTCCAGGTCGAGCACTCCTGTCTCAGGAGGAATGTGATTAATACGCACGACCGTGCCCCCCGCAGTCGGCAGTTGTCGACGAGGGCCGCTGGTGGGCTCGGGCTCCTCCGCCGAGATCAACACCGGCGTTTGCGCGGTTCGCCACAAGTCGGTGGACCAGAAACCCGGCCGGCCGGGCGACTCTCGCAAAAATGGCGCTATACCATCAGACAACACAACGGCCTTGCCATTTGCATCGTGGCCGGTTACCACACGTCGAATTCCTGTCACGTTCGTCTCTCAGTTAGCCTGAATATCTTTGGCCAGCACAATTTTTTTCCATTTGGCGGTGCTGGTTTTGATGTAGTCAGCCATCTCTGCAGGTGTACCCGCCCAGGCTTCACCGCCGAGTTCCGCAAAACGCTGCTTGACCTCTGCATTCGCCGTCACCGAACGAATGGCTTTGTTCAGTAGCTGGACGATGGGTTCAGGCATTCCGGCAGGTCCCGCAATCCCCAGGAAGGAAGATGCCTCATAGCCTGAGATCTTCTCGGACACTGTCGGAATTTCTGGCAGTTGCGGCATGCGTTTGGTCGAGGTAACTGCGAGCGCACGCAGTTCGCCAGCCTTGATCTGAGGCTGAACAACCGACAGGGTGTCGAACATTACGTCAAGGCGTCCACCCAGCAGCTCTGTCAACTGTTGCGCTCCACCGCGAAAAGGAACGTGGGTCATTTCGATGCCGGCGCTTGAACTGAACACTTCCGTGGCCAAGTGAAAAAGCGAGCCATTGCCAGGTGAGGGGTAGTTAAGCTTCTTCGGGTTTGCCTGCGCGAACTTAATCAGATCTTCCAATGTCTTGTGCGGCGATTCCTTTGGAACAACCACCACCAGCGGATACGAGATGAGAGTGCTCACCCACGAGAAATCTTTCTGGGGATCGAACGGCAATTTCGGCAGCGCTGCGGCCTGTGCTGTGAATGCGCCGCTAATCAGGCTGAGACGGTAGCCATCCGGCGCCGCCTTAGCCACAAAGTCATTGGCCAACAACCCGCCAGCGCCGCCGCGGTTCTCGACGATGACCGTCTGGCCCAGGTTCTCGGCCATCTTCTGCGCCACGATGCGCGCAACGATATCAGCGTTGCCGCCCGGGCCGAATCCGACCACCAGCCTGATAGGCTTCGCGGGATAGTCTTGTGCGGAAGCAGGCGAGACTGCGAACGCGGTGACTGCCGACACGGTAAGGTGAAGTAATAATTTTTTCATGTCTTTCCCCTAATTGAAGCGATAAAGCAAGGCTGGGTTATGAACAAGGACCTGCTCGCGAAGATGATCATCACGCACCCAGTTGGCGAAAGCATCCAGAAAATCTCCATCGTTCTGCATACTGTCGTACTGGTTCACATGCGGCCAGTCGGTTCCCCATAGGACCCGATCAGGTCTGGCCTGCAGCACCCCTTCCACAAGTGGCCGCATATCATTCCAAGGCGCCTGCTCCGACGACGTGCGGTGCAGGGCAGATACCTTCACCCAGCATCGTCCACTGGCGAGCAAATCGAGCAGTACCTGGTAGCCAGCGGATTCGACCCCCTCGTCTGCACGAACTCGGCCGATATGATCGATAACGAAGGTGTTCCCGATCGCCAACAATCGCGGCGCAAGGGCAACAAGCTCTTCAGCCCGATTCACATGGACAGCAATATGCCAGTCAAGCGGACGCACGTTGGCGGCGATCGCCTCCAGGGCATCAAAGCTCAGCGTTCCCTTGACTACCGAACTCAGCCGGGTTCCACAAAATCCTGCAGCGTCAAGCCGTTCCAGATCAGAGCGCGGAGTGTCCGGGCTGGTAACCGCCACTCCGCGTAAGCGCGCCTTATGGGCCAGCACAGCAGCCTCCGAGACACGAGTGTCGAGACCATATGCGCTGGAATGCACAATCACGCCCCGCTCTATTCCAAGCACGTCGAGCATCTTGAGCAAATTGCCCACCGGCGCCTCCGGGGGTGTGAACGAACGCGTCGGAGACAGGGGAAACTGATCGAGGTTCTCGAAAACGTGGAGATGAGAGTCACAGGACTTCGGAGGCGGCCGATACGTGGGTTTTCGTGTGTTCGGCTCGGGCGGCAGGCACGGTCGCGTCATATAGCTTTATCTCCATTGTTTTGTGCGTATCGATGATGGGTGAAACCGTGGAGTGCCGCAAGGCGCGGCAGGGCATAATGGTTATTCCATAGTAGAACAACAGGATCCTCGTGATGGACAAGCTATCAGCTATCAAGGCCTTCGTTCACGTTGCCCATAGCGGCAGTTTCACCGCCGCGGGCGCTCAGCTTTTAATCGGCCCGTCAGCCATCACAAAAAGAGTGGCCTCCCTTGAAAAATGGCTCGGGGTAAAACTGCTGAACCGGACTACACATGGCGTGGCCTTGACCGATGAAGGGGTACTTTGCCTGCAGAAAAGTATCCGGCTCCTCGAAGAGATGGATGGCATCGAGCAACTGCTCGCCGTCCGCAGCAAGACAGCCTCGGGGCACCTGCGCATTTCCATGCCCTATGCAATGGGTCACATTTATCTGTCACCACGCCTACCTGCATTCCTGAATCGAAACCCGGCACTCACTCTCCAACTGAACTACAGCGACACTGCGCCCGATCTGGTAGAAGGTTCGCTCGATCTTGCGATCCGCATCGGGGCCCCACGCGACTCGCGTATCGTGGCGCGGCTACTCGCGCGGTCGCGGCGCGTAACCTGTGCCACGCCGGCTTATCTGAAACGACAGGGCGAGCCAACACGAGTAGACGAACTGAAGGATCACAACTGCATTACTCTGCTGCTCAACGGTCGAAAGCGCGCCTGGAAATTCTCTGAAGACGGTCGCGTGTTCAGCCTCCTGCCCTCCGGCAATCTGGCGGTCAACAGCGGGACCGCGCTGCGAGAGGCAGTCATCGGCGGCTTGGGTATCGTCCAATGCAATTCGATACTTGTTGCGCCTGAGCTCCGTAGCGGACAATTGCTGCCGCTAATCGAGACGAGCTCAATTTCCAGTGAAGGACTTTATGCCGTCTATCCGCAGAACCGACACATGGTGCCGCGCTTGCAGGCCTTTGTGGCGTTTGTCCAAGAAATTTTCAAGCCGTACCATGCCTCCCATGTTGATCCGAGGTAAAAAGCCAACTATGGGGTTTCGATCTGTTGTTCGTTGATCCGACACGCATTTGAAACCCGACACGCCGCGAACGAAGAACCCTGTACCCGCCCCGAATCACCCGACCTTGCAAACCAGCTTGTCCACAACCGAAGATAAACACAAACTCGCTCGCCTGAAGCGCATCAAGTGGCTGGCCACAGCGCTGCTGATCGCGGTGGCTGCGCTCTACGCCCTGGCAACATCGATGGCGGATCACGGCCCGATATGGGCTTACGTCGCCGCTTTCGCCGAAGCCTCCATGGTGGGGGCTATCGCCGATTGGTTTGCAGTCACCGCCTTATTTCGCCACCCCTTCGGTTTACGCTTCATCCCCCACACCGCCATCATTCCTCGCAACAAAGACCGCATTGCCGACAATCTGGGCGAGTTCATACAGGGTGAATTCTTTGCCCCCGAACGCATCGCCAGCGTTATCCGCGAACTCGACCCGGCCGGTAAGGCAGCTGCGTGGTTAAGTACGCAACGCAAGGCTGACACGGCCGCCGACACCGTGGGACAAGCCTTGTCCTACGTCTTGGGCGCACTGGATGAACAGGCCGTACGCACCTTCCTGGACAAGAGCATTGCCGGCGTCTTCAAGGAAGTCGACCTATCAAGCCTTGCAGCACACATCCTCCAGGCAGTGACTCACGATGGCCGACACCAAGAGCTCCTGGACCAAGCTCTGCACCAGCTCAACACCTTCATCAATCAAGAACACATCAAAACAAGTTTCTCGCGCCAATTGGCCGAAAAAGTGCCCCTCTACTTCAAGACGGTCAAAGCTTCGGTAGCCAACAACATCCTTGAGAAAATGCTCGAATCGTTGGCCGATCTGCTGGCAGATATCGAACACGATCGCGAACACCCTTTACGGGCGCAATTCGACGCGGCCATCCAGGACTACACCCGCAAGCTGCAGGTAGACCCGGTTCTAAAAGCCTCGATTGCGCGTTACCAGGAAGGTTTGGTTTCCAACCCGCTTGTCGGCGCCTATGTACACGGATTATGGAGCGAGCTGTACAAAACACTGCGGCAAGATCTGCTCGCCCCCCATTCCCGTATCCGCTCGCAGCTTTCCCGGGCCTTGATGCATCTGGGAAAAACATTGGCCGAAGATGCCGCCATGCAGCACTGGATCAACGAACAGATCCTTACCCGCATCCCGGCATTGCTGGATCGGCTGCGTCCCCGCATAGGTGCGCTGGTGGCAGACAAGGTCAGAGAATGGAAAGACCACGAGGTCGTCAACAAGCTGGAATTGAATATCGGCCACGACCTCCAATACATTCGGATCAACGGCACGCTTGTGGGTGGCTTGGTCGGCCTGCTTATCCATGCCATCACTCAGGCCTTTCACTGATCAGACGTGTCCTAGAGGCTAATCCAGCGCTCGGCCTGGTCGGGAAACAAGCGCCTCTAACGACCACCCGCCAGCACTTTTCGAAACCTGACCCGATGCTGTCCCTCACCCGCATAGTCGAGAGCAAGCGGAACGCCGTCGATTTCGCCTGAGCCCGGCATCAGCTCAAACCCCTGTCTGCGATGAAACGCAATCGAAGCCGTATTCGACGGCGAGGTAATGCACTGCACTTCAGAACAGCCCCGCTCTTGCACGGTGGCGAAAAAATGCTCGTACAACAAACTGGCCAGGCCTCTGTCGCGCAAGCCAGGATGTACGCCGACGAAATGAATATAGGCAAGTTGCGGACACGACTGCGACACGAAGCCGATCAGAAATGCCTCAATAGCCGTTTGCGGCCCGATGGCGAAACTGGTGGGATTGAAATGCTCGAAAAACAAGCGCGGAAGCAAAGCCCGCATGGGACGCCCACCCCACCAATCGTCGACGATCGAGACAATGAAGCGGTAGTCGCTGACTTCAAGAGTACGGATGGCAGTGGGCGTGGTCATGACTGAAAGCTCAGAAGATCAAGACTGGAGACAAATCATGGAAGCAAGACGAAACCGGCCTATCGTCGCCTTCCATGGAAAACCGCTTGCCTATTGTTCATCAGCAGCCTGATTTCCGGACCAAGATTGCACAATATATTTATGTATGCAAAAATATATTGGAACATAGTCAACCATAGATCCGCTCTCCAGCCTGTTGAAGCGGCAGCTTTTTAGCGAGAGATCAATATGATTTTCAATGAATATCGCAGCACCTCTACGCGTCGCGCACTGATTACCAGTTTTGGCGCGCTCGCCCTGTTCACCGCCTTCGGTGGCGCAGTTGCGCAAGACAGCTATCCGAACAAGCCCATTACCATCATCGTCCCTTACGCCCCCGGCGGCCAAGGCGATGTATTTGCCCGACTCGTGAGCGAACGCTTGGGTGTCCAGTTCAAACAACCCGTCATTGTTGATAACCGCCCCGGCGCCACCGGGGCCATCGGCTCCCGCCTGGCCGCCCGTGCGAAAGGTGATGGCTATACCTTGCTGATGGGCCAAACCGGCGAAATCGCCGTCAATGCCTCGGTAGTCAAGGCCTTAGGCTACGACCCGCTTAAAGACTTCAAACCTGTCGTCCTGGTCGGTGACGCCCCGCTGGTCATGGTGGTGCCCTTGTCATCGCCCTACAACACGCTGCAAGACCTGATCAAAGCCGCACAATCCAAGCCCGACGCCGTTACCTACGCATCGTCTGGCGCAGCGACGCCCGGCCACTTGGCAGCCGCGGCCTTGGCACTCGGAACCAAAACCAGCATGGTGCACGTCCCCTACAAGGGGGCCGGGCAAGCCATGACGGATATTCTCGGCGGACATGTGGATTTCTTCTTTTCAAGCGCATCCGCTGCAATGAGCTATATCAAGGCCGGTCGACTGAAAGCCCTTGCGGTATCCACTCCGGAACGCATGAAGGCTTTGCCGCAAGTCCCCACCGTGGCTGAGATCGCCGTGCCCGACTTCAGCTTCAGCTTGTGGGGTGGTGTGTTCGCACCGGCTCAAACACCGGATGCGGTCATCGCCCGCCTGAACCGCGACATCAACGCCATCGTCGCCGAACCCGCCATTCTTGCTCGTCTGGAAGCCGACGGCAGCGCCGTCAGGGCCAACACCCCGGCGCAGTTCAGTGAGTTCGTGCGCAAGGAATTCAGCAAATACGAAGGCTTGGTCAAAGCTGTCGGTATTACCGCCGAATAAGTCTCCCCCATTCATGACAAGGTAAATCAATGAAAATCGTCGTTCTACCGGGAGATGGCATCGGCCCGGAAACCATGGAAGTCACTGTTGACGTCCTGCAAGCCGTATCCAAGCGCTTCGGGCTGGAACTGGAGCTGGAGCATGACATCGCCGGCCACGAAAGCCTGAAACTGCACGGCGCAACCGTCACCCCCGCCCTGCTGGATAAAGTCTTGGCTGCCGACGGGCTGATGCTCGGCCCCATGTCGACCTATGACTTCAAAGATGAAGCCAAAGGCGAAATCAACCCTTCCATGTACTTTCGCAAGAAGCTGGATCTATACGCCAACATCCGTCCCGCACGTACCTACCCCGGCATGCCTGCTCGTCTAGGCCAGTTCGACATGGTCATCGTGCGCGAAAACACCGAAGGCTTCTACGCGGACCGCAACGTTGAATCAGGTGGCAGCGAAATGCTGATCACACCCGATGTCGTCATCTCCTTGCGCCGTATCACTCGCCAGTGCTGCGAACGCATTGCACGCTCAGCGTTCGAGTTGGCGATGACGCGCGGCAAGCATGTCACGATCGTGCACAAGGCCAATGTGCTGAAGATCGCCGACGGCATGTTCATCGATATCTGCCACGAAGTCGGCAAGGATTTCCCCGAAGTCCGCATCGACGACTACATCGTCGACGCCATGATGGCTCACGTAGTGCGCGCACCGCAGCGGTTTGACGTTATCGTGACCACCAACATGTTCGGCGACATCCTCTCTGATCTGACAGCGGAACTGTCCGGCAGCCTGGGGTTGGGCGGATCGCTCAACGCAGGTGCTGAACACGCCATGGGCCAAGCCGCGCACGGCTCGGCCCCCGACATCGCCGGCCAGAATATCGCCAACCCTTTCTCCTTGATCTTGTCGGCCGGCATGTTGCTGAACTGGTATGGTCAACGCAAAGGCAGGCAAGCGTATCTGAACGCTGCGGAGGCGATTGCCAGCGCCACTGCGGCAGCCATCGAAGCGGGTGAAGCCACCCGCGACGTTGGCGGCAAACTTGGCACGCGTGAAACCGGCGCGGCCTTCGTTCAGCGCCTGCTGGCTGCCTGACCATGACCGACACGCGCCTGTCCGAGCTGCGATTGCCTGACGGCGCGTGTGATTGCCACGTGCATGTCATCGGCCCCCAAACTGACTATCCCATGGTCGCCGACAGGCATTACACCCCGGGGCCGGCAGGAGTCGATGCCTTGCGGCTCCATATGTCGAAGCTGGGTGTACAGCGTGCGCTTATCGTTCAGCCCAGCGTCTATGGCTTCGACAATCGCTGCCTGTTGGAAAGTTTGAAGCGCCTGGACGGAGCCGGACGAGGTATCGCAGTCTTACCGACTACCGTGGACGATGCGGAGCTGGATGCGCTGCATCGCCAAGGCATACGCGGCTTGCGCGTCAATCTGGAAAGCGCCGGCGTGCGCGACCCGGAATTAATTGCGCAAGAGCTTGATTATTGGACACGCCGAGTCGCGCACCTGGGCTGGCATATCCAGGTTTACGCATCGCTGGATGCGGTAGCCGGTGCCGCCCCCGACTTGGCGAAGTTGTCGGCGCCCATAGTGCTTGACCATTTCGCCATGATTCCCGCGGTCACGCCGTTGGATGACGCCCGGGTGCAAGCCGTGATGGCGTTGGTGCGTAGCGGCATTGCCTATGTGAAGCTATCGGCCCCCTACCGGGTGGATGCCGACGCATCCGCAGCTCGCCAAGTGGCTGCCTTGGCTCAAGCCTTCATACAAACCAACCCGAAGCAGATACTGTGGGGCAGCGACTGGCCCCACACCAACCGCGAATCGGGGAAAGCCCCCCATGAAGTCAGTGCTTATCGTCGACTTGCTTCGGCTGAGCTGATAAGCACCCTTCATGCCTGCTTGCCGAAGCCGCAGCAACGGCAGCAAGTCCTGGTCGACAATCCGGTCAGGCTTTACGGCTTCTAGTACAACGATCCGCTCAGGCTGCCTTAGGCAGTTGTCCATGCGGATCGATCACGAATTTCTTCGGAGCACCCGCGTCGAACTCGGCGTAGCCATTGGGTGCTTCGTCCAGTGAAATCACCTGCACACCCACCACATCGGCAATGTTGATGCGGTCCCACAAAATAGCTTGCATCAGCGCCCGGTTGTACTTCATGACGGGAGTCTGTCCGGTAAAGAAGCTGTGCGACTTGGCCCAACCCAAACCCAGGCGAATACTGAGCGAGCCCGTTTGCGCGGCTTTGTCCACACCACCCGGGTCATCCGTCACGTACAAACCCGGGATGCCGATCTTGCCCGCGGCGCGTGTAATCTCCATGAGCGAATTCAGAACGGTGGCGGGCGCTTCATGTCGTGCGCCTTCATGGCCGTGGCCTCGCGCCTCGAAGCCCACGGCGTCGATGGCGCTGTCAACCTCAGGAGTACCAAGTATCTGCGCAACCTGATCGCCCAGAGAAACGTCCTGAGACAAATCAGCGGTCTCGAACCCTACTTTGCGGGCATGGGCCAAGCGTACGGGATTGACGTCGCCGACAATCACCACTGCCGCGCCCAGCAGGCGCGCGGACGCCGCAGCGGCCAGCCCCACCGGCCCCGCTCCCGCCACATATACGGTGCTGCCTGGCCCCACTCCCGCCGTAATAGCGCCGTGGTATCCCGTCGGCAGGATGTCAGACAAGCAAGTAAGGTCCCGGATTTTCTCTATGGCCTGATCACGATCCGGGAACTTGAGCAGATTGAAATCTGCATAAGGCACCATTACGTATTCAGCCTGGCCGCCGATCCAGCCCCCCATGTCTACATAGCCATAAGCGCCGCCCGCACGCGATGGGTTCACATTCAGGCACACTCCGGTTTGCTGCTCTTTGCACAAACGGCAACGACCGCAAGCCACGTTAAAGGGCACAGAAACGATGTCGCCTTTTCTCAGGGTTTCCACATCGCGCCCGGCTTCCAGCACCTCGCCGGTAATCTCATGCCCCAGCACCAGTCCCGCCGGGGCGGTCGTGCGGCCTCGCACCATGTGCTGGTCAGAGCCACAAATATTGGTGGAAAGCACCTTGAGGATGACTCCGTGTTCGGCGGTTTTGCCATTGGGATTGACGAGTCTGGGAAAATCGATGGACTGTACTTCTACCGTACCTTGCTTGATGTAAACGACACCGCGGTTCGACGACATGTAAGTCTCCTCAGGGGTAAACACTGAAAGACCGGCCGGCGCCATTGCGCCAGGCTAGGCCTCCAGCAGGTTTGCGCATTCAGATCTGATCGATGCGCTTGAGCCAGGCAGCGAAGGCCTCGTTGACGGCCCCCGCTTGCTCCATGGTTGCCATATGTCCGCATCGATCCACCGCCACGAGCTCGGCGCCACGGATCGCGCGCGCCATCTCTTCATGCCGCGCCAAAGGGCTCCAGCTATCATCGCGGCCGCAGAGCACCAAGGCCGGGCAGGCAATCGCACGCAGTACCGGCGTTGCGTCCGGCCTGCCAAGCAGGGCCTGAATCTGAGCAGTGAAAATCTCGGGAGTGCGCCTTTCGATCATATCCAGGATCGTCCCGAACAATGGGGTATCAATGCAATCCGGATGTACCATCCCACGCGCCCAGGCCAATCCCATCTTGCGCATGCCTTCAGCGCGTGCAGTCCGCAGCAAAGCATATCGTCCGGCCCGTTCAGTCTCGCCGGCCTCGCCTGCGGCCAAAGGCTGGTAGCCGGTGTCCAGCAAAGCCAAGCCGGCTACCCGTTCGGGCGCCAGACGCATGATTTCAAATGCAACCCGGCCACCCATGGAATGGCCGGCCAGCGCGAACCGTCCGGCAGGCCCGTGCTCCAGCACGAGCTCGGCCATGCCGGTCAGCGAGTCCAATACGCCGTAGTCAGGCACGAAGCACTCGCGCTCGGGTTCGAAGCGGGCACATTGATCGACCCATACCGTGCGATCACAAAGCAGGCCCGGCAACAAGGCCAGGGGCAAGGCTGTTTGACTCATTGTTTATTCTCCATACCCAGACCCTAGAGATATACCACCCTTGCCGCTGCTTGCTCATGACTCAGGGCATCCCGCAACGCGGCGTGAGCGTTCTCGAGCTACGCTCCAGCCAGGAGCTCAGCGGGCATCCGGCACTTGACGGGTTTGCATGAACTCTTCGAATGATTCGCCGCGCATCAATGCGTAAACCTCAAGATTGGTTTTCTTGACCACACGCGCAAATTTTTCCAGCACGAAAAAATTGGCCCCATGCTGAACCAGGCCCAGCCAGTCCTGGGCCCGAATCAAGGCCTTTTCGTGATCGCTCAAGCCAGCGGCAGTCATGGCCGCTTCCTGATCCTGAATGTAGTTTTGGCGAGCCTCGGCCCCGATCATGTTCCAGAAGAACCGATTCAAGCTAAGCGTCTTGTTGCTGATACGTAGATCAAACGCATAAGTTCCAGGAATATCCTGCATGCCTTGCAATTGCGGATTCATGAACGCCTCAAGCAGTTACTGCGTGATCGGTAGCCCGGCCTGTCGCCAGCGCTTCGCCTTCTTCATACAACACCACGGTCATGGCCGTAGTGGTCGCCAGATAATAATTTTGATGCAATTTGCGCAGCGGCCCCGTTCCCAAAGCGCCCCGCATGGCCAGCCACATGATCTGCTCAACGCTTTCCGCACCGCCCAAGCGAACATAGTCCGCATGCTTCATCTTGGTCAGCGCTTCCGGATCGTTTTCCAAGAGCTCCAGGAACTTCAAGTCCCACTCGGTGTTGTTGAAGCCGGTTCGCTCACCATGAATCTGATGCGACAACCCGCCCGTTCCCACCACAACCACCTTGAGATCTTCAGGATACGACTCGATCGCCCGACGCACTGCCTGCCCCAATCTATAGCAGCGACGCGCTGTGGGCAGCGGATACTGCAACACGTTGATGGCGATAGGCACCAGCGTGCCGGGCCAATCGGGATCGTGCGGCCACAACAATGGCAGCGGCGAAGCGCAGCCATGATCAATCGGTTTTTCCTGGAACACCGTCAGGTCGAACTCATCATTTACCAGCGACTCGGCAATGTGCGCCTGGAAGTCGACGTTGCCACGTATGGCCGGTAGATTGCGCAGGCCGGCGCCTTCGTCGGCGATAGGAAAACGCTCGCCCACCCCCAAAGCAAAAGTGGGGTACATATCGAAAAAGAAGGTCGTGCAGTGATCGTTATAGAAAAACACCAGCACGTCCGCTTTTTTTTCCGCCAACCAGGCTGCAACCGGCTTGTAACCATCGAACAAGGGTGCCCACGCGGGGTCATTTTGCTTACCCTTGTCGTACGCTACGCCGATGGTCGGCACGTGCGAAGTGCCAATGCCACCGATGATTCTTGCCATGATGAAATCTCCGTATTTTGATTGCGCGCCACTCTGGACCGCCTGAAACCGCTTGCTGAGAATGCTACCCGGGATCCCAAAACAAATCAATATTGGTATATTTAAGCAAAAAATACCATTACGGGATCCCATAAAGCGCAAAACAAGTCCGTATACTTGCGATAGCGCGGCAACCCCGCCGACCCAGTCCATGCTTTGATTCAAGGAGCTTTCACTATGCAGCAGACCACTACCATGCTGCATCTAAGGGAAATGATTCTTCGCGGCGAACTCGCCCCAGGCGAGCGTGTGCGCGAAGCCGACCTGGCTGCACGTCTTGGGCTTTCGCGCACACCTGTACGACAAGCTCTGCCCGCCTTGGCACTCGAGGGCTTGCTGGTGCGTTCAGGCTCCCGCGGGTTTTCGGTGCGCGCCTTCTCACCCGAAGAAAGCCTTGAAGCGCTGCATCTGCGCGCAGCGCTCGAAGGGCTGGCCGCACGCGCTTTAGCGGAAAAAGGCATGTCCGAGCAACTACGTGACGGCCTGAGGCAATGCTTGGACGAGGGTGACCGCATTTTCGAGAAGCGCTCGCTAGCGGATAGCGACGGCGAAATTCGCTACGCGGAAATGAATGCCCGTTTCCACTCGCTCATTCTGGAAGGCGCGCAGATGCCGCTGCTGGCAAACCTGGCGGGCCGCTGCAATGTCGTTCCCTTCACCGATCCGCTCGCTATCGCCTTCGCAACACAAAGCCGGGATGTAATGTATGACCTGCTTACTTATGCTCACCGGCAACATCATGCAATAGTCGCGGCGATTGAAGCGCGTCAGGGCGACCGTGCCGAATACTTGTTCCGAGAGCACGCCTTTACCCAAGTACAAAGCCAGGGAAAAGGAATGGAGAAAAAGCCGGTGAGCGAGTCGGCCGGTAAGCGCGCCGCACAACGGTAGCGCCCCCCTAGCTTACCGGCACGAATGGCTTACAGCTGAATACCCAGCTCCTGCACCAGATCACCCCATTTTTTCACGCCCTCCGCGATAGAGCGTTGAGCGTCGGCCGGTGTGCCTCCAACAGGCTCCGCACCTTCCTTGGCCAGATTGGCCTTGACCTCTGGCAGCTTGAGTATGCGGTTCACTTCCAGATTGAGCTTGCTCACTACCGCCTCCGGGGTGTTGGCGGGTGCCATCAAACCGAACCAGCCTATACCTTCGTAACCTGGCAGGCCCGCTTCCGCAATGGTCGGCACATTGGGCAAAACAGGTGCGCGATCCGAGCTCGTTACCCCCAGCGCCTTCAGCCTGCCTGCCTTGATTTGCTCAAGCACCAGCGGAAACGGCGCAAAAGACAACTGTATGGTTCCCCCCACCAGGTCATTGATGGCCGGCCCACTTCCTTTGTATGGCACATGGGTCATCTGCACCCCGGCCATGGAAGCGAACAAGGCGCCGAACAAATGATTCGAAGAACCATTTCCGGATGAACCATAGTTCAGCTTGCCCGGGTTCTTCTTTGCATACTCGATCAGCCCTTTGATGTCATCGACAGGCAGCGCTGCATTGGCCACCAACACTGTGGCCGGCGTTGCCACAAGAATCACCGGGGTCAAATCCTTGATAGGATCGTAAGTAAGTTTTTTATACAGGCTACGCGCCACCAGGATATTGCCGAAGGTCCCCAATACCGTCGTATACCCATCGGGCTTAGCCTTGGCAACCGCCTCAACCCCGATGGTGCCGGCAGCGCCAGGGCGATTTTCGACAACGACGGTCTGACCCCATGCTTCGGTCAACTTTTGCGCAATAACACGCCCCAGCAAATCGGTATTGCCACCTGGTGTCATTGGAACCACCAAATGACCAGGTCGATTGGGAAAAGTCGTCTCAGCCGCTTGTGTGGGCAAAGCACCCAACACGAGCCCTGCGCTTGCAAACAGTGCTGCTAGATTTTTTATCATGTTGTCTCCGTTCCACTTCTGCCAATCGCCTTGCGCGGCAACGCTGCTTTGAATAACAGATAGTTGCCGCTGCAGGCGAACAAGTATTTGGACGTTGCGGATCAGGCGTGGGCGGCTAATTCGCCGTGACGCCGGACATAAGAAGTCGCGAACTCCCTGGTCATGCCGAATACCGGCGGCAAGGCGCGTCCATTCGGCAAGGTTAACCACGCACGCAACAAATGCCGGCGCTGCGCGAGCTCATCGAAGTCCTCGTACTTGCTACGGGCGTGCAGCACCGAATAGTTGTTGGCGATCTGCAAATCACCAGCCTGCATATAGAAAGTCAATTGCACGGCGGGGTCATTACACAACTCTTCGATCAGATCCAAAGCCTCCTGCTGGGCTTGGGTCAGGCGCGGCACTTCGGGAAACGCCTGCGCCAGGCGTAGATAGCGACGCTTGTACAACGCGCTGAGCGTTCCTTCGAAAAAGTTGAGAATGGGCACCGATTGGATCTTCAATCCCGCGGGATGCTGACCCCGTGTATCGAAATGGAAGGGCTGCTGCAAAACCTCCACCAGGTCAGGCCGTCGGCGCAAAATTTCGTTATAGAGAGTCGCCACACTGACGAGTTTGCTCATCCCTCCTGACTTCGCCGTACGCAGGCAGAGCAACATGAAGGCATCGCCGCCGTCGTTGTGGAAAGTCAGCTCGTCATCGGTCTGATAACTGCGCACCGAATTGTCATTTGCAACTTTCAAGCCGGTGTTCGTCACGCTGTGCAGGCGATTGCCCGCGGCATCCTGTTCTTGCGGCTCACCCAGGTTCACCGACAAGCCCCAGAACAGGATCTTGGCATCGTCGTCAGAATAATTGGCAATCGGCAGGCCGCGCAGCAAGGTGAAACCACGTCCGCCTTCAAGTTCGCTGCGTACCGCATCCCAGCGGCGCTTCATACGTGGCATAGGGAAGTCGGCGCTGTCAAAACCTGTGAGCGGACCGCCAGATGCCTTGATCTTGGCCACGGCCTGAGCCATCTCATCTATTTCACCCTGATCGAGCTGCTTAACCCAGTCGGTCGTTCCGCTCAAACTTGGGCCGCTCCACACCTCTGGACCTGATACGAATCCGGAATTTTCTATCTGCATGACATCTCCTCCAACAAACCTGCTTAATTTATTAATTAAAACTTTAACATTGTCGACAATAAAGGGGAAATTAAGAATTGATAGCGGACGCTCCTCTTACAAATTACAAATGCTTGTTCTCTTTCAAGAGGCGGCAAACCTCCTGCCCATTTTCAGCAAGGCGGACCGCCCACAAGCGTTCTGCTTCATCAACGTCATGCCTGCGAAACGCCTCGATCGATGCGCGCCACAGTTCCAGCGAACGCTGACGCCGCCCTACCGGCCGCAGCCCCAGACGCGTATACCGAGACATCTGGAGCGATAGGGAAGCAATTAGAGGAAACAGACGATCATTGCCACTATGAGCAGCGCAAAGCAAAGTCATACGCGAAAGAATTTCCCCGAACTCGTCGCCCGCGTCGGGGTCATTGGCCAAAGGCCCCAAGGCGGCGACTCCTGCATCAAGCATGGCAAGCACCCCTGCCGCAGGCGCCGTGGCAATCCGGCGTGCAACCAGACAAATCAAGCTCGTTCTGACTTCGAACAGGTCTTCGATTTCCTTAAGCGACAAGTGGGTTGCCTGTGCGCCGCGCCTGGCATGAATACGTACGATTCCTTCACGTTCAAGCAAGCGCATGGCTTCGCGGACGGGACTGCGACTCACATTGAACTCTTCGGCGATGTCCTGCTCGCGGATCCAGTCACCTGGGGCGATAGCCGTCGAAATAATCCGATCACCAACGTGCGCCGCGATTTGTTCGGGCAAGGTCAATGTTTTCGACTGCCCGAACAACCAGCGAAAACTGGTAGAGCTGCCTTCCCCCGTGGTTTGTAGAAAAGCGCCAGTCCAAATGGTTTGCGTTAAGTCGATCACGATGAGCCAAAAAAGGGTTTGCTCGGCCCGCTTACGGTTGCGGTCCGGCTGAGTGCCGTATTAGCGATGGTAACGCACTATACTGCATGCAATAGGATTGTCGGCAATCTTCAATTGTAAGCAAGCGATCAGCACAGAGCAAAACACCCCGAACGCGACCAAATACGTATAACTGCTTTTCCAGACTCGCTCCCCTGCTTCACCCTGGCGCGGTTACAGTAGGGTTCGCCAAAGAGCGGCCAGCCATGAACACCCAGTGCACGGAGGAAAGCACACACCATGATCATCGATTGTCACGGTCACTACACCACGGCGCCCAAGGCGCTGGAAGATTGGCGCAATAAGCAGATCGCCAACCTGAAAACGCCTGAACTCGGCCCCAAAGTGTCGGAACTGAAGATCAGCGACGACGAGCTGCGCGAATCGATCGAGAACAATCAGCTCAAGCTGATGAAACAACGTGGTTCAGATTTGACCATTTTCTCGCCCCGCGCAAGCTTCATGGCGCATCACATCGGCGATTTCAATGTGTCATCCACGTGGGCGGCCATCTGCAACGAACTCTGCTACCGCGTCAGCCAGTTGTTCCCTGACAGCTTCATCGGTGCCGCCATGCTGCCGCAGTCGCCCGGCGTGGACCCGGCCAGCTGCATTCCCGAAATGGAAAAATGCGTCAACGAATATGGCTTCGTGGGTATCAACCTGAATCCTGATCCCTCGGGTGGCCACTGGACGTCTCCCCCTCTGTCGGACAAGTCCTGGTATCCCGTCTACGAGAAAATGGTGGAATACGACATTCCCGCCATGATCCACGTCAGTACCAGTTGCAACGCCTGCTTCCATACGACCGGCGCACACTACCTCAACGCCGACACCACCGCCTTCATGCAGTGCCTCACCTCCGATCTGTTCAAGGACTTCCCCACGATGAAGTTCCTGATCCCGCATGGCGGCGGCGCAGTGCCCTACCACTGGGGGCGCTTTCGCGGCCTGGCCCAGGAACTGAAGAAGCCGCTGCTGCAAGACCACTTGCTCAACAACATCTTTTTCGACACCTGCGTCTACCATCAACCCGGCATTGACCTGCTGACCAAGGTCATCCCTGTCGACAACATCCTGTTCGCATCGGAAATGATCGGTGCGGTGCGCGGTATTGACCCCGAAACGGGCCATTACTATGACGACACCAAACGCTACATCGAAGCGGCGGCCATCAACCCCGAACAACGCTACAAAATCTACGAAGGCAATGCGCGTCGCGTGTTCTCTCGTCTGGATACCGCCTTGAAAGCCCAAGGCAAGTAAGCCTCTAGCCAGTCAGGCAATAAAAGAGCCACGTAAACCCTTAGGGGTTTCGTGGCTCTTTTGCGCTGAGAATAGTGACCAAGGGTATCTCGTGACTTGCCTGCCCTATCGCCGGGGAACGAAACTTGCGCTATACGGGAGCACCCCGCAGAGGAGCAAACCATGAGTTTTGATCCAGAAGCCAGGGCCGACGTTACCTGCGTCCGCTTCACTATGCATTTCCCACAAGGGTCGGGAACAGCCGCCATCAGCGCGCGCGCCCTGGTTGAATGCTTTGGGGCCGAAATGACGCCTGAAGGCCTGCTACAAAGCTATCGCGCCAACTTTCGCGCCATCCACGCCGCTGTCCGTCGCCAGGGACAAAGAACATCCGATGGCGGCATTCTGGTGACGGCGTCTGACCTGGAAGCCGCTGAGCGCGCAAATATCCCGGAAAGACGTCGTCTCAAACCCAGACCCGTGCCGCCCGAGGCTTACACCCGGTCGGCCACTTCGCCCAAAAACCGGCCCAAAGCTGCCAACCGCGGGTAGGGCTGACGACCGGCGCATGCGACACATGGGCTATTGCCTGCCCAAGTGGTCTAGGCGAAAGCCGCTACACATAGCCAGCTATGGGTTTTCCCGCCATCACCTCACGGCTCACCGACTGCGGCACGACCGCAACGGCGTTGCCGGCTCCGGCATTGATCCTGTTGCGCTGAACATCATGTATTCGTATCATCGCCACCGGCTAACTAGAAAAATCAGCAACCGGTCCGTTTTTCTCCCTCCATCGCCATGAATTGCCTTGAACCGAATGCGCCCGACTCCAATAGAGCGCTCCGGAACTAGGCTAAGCTTCCAACAATTCAGTTTTTTGACTAACGGAGCAGTATTGAACAAGCCTTTCGCCGACCTTCGTAGCCTTCTGGGAATGGACCAGCCGGCGCCTGAACGCTCTGTGGCAAAACCTGCAGCTCGGCCGCAAACCAAACCCAGGCCACGGCCCGAAGCCCGGCCTCGCCCTGAAAAAAGGGTGCAAACCGAGACCGCTGCGGCGCCAGAGCAAAAGCCTGCTACCCGTAAAGCCCCGCCTCGAGCCCATGTACAGCGCACGAAGCCCCGCACAGACCCGGCTACCGATGCACTTATCGCAGCTTTCCCCAAAGCCTTCAGCCGCACCAATCGCCGGCCTCTGGCCATAGGCGTGCACCTGGCTCTGTTTGCTGCCGCCAAAGAAGGCAAGTTGACTATCCCAGAGCGCACCATCCGCACCGCATTATTGCGTTGGACAGCGTCGACCAGCTATCTGAAAGCAATGGAAAAAGGCGGAGCCCGTATTGATTTGGCTGGCGAGCCCGTAGGTGAAGTGACAGAGCAGCAGATGCAAGCTGCCAAGATCGCACTGGAAAAGCGGCTGGAAAAGAAGAACGCCGCTAATCTGGCAAAAAGACCTGAAGCGGAAAAAACTGCCGCTCAAGACAATGCCGCCGGCACAGAAGGTGCTGTTGCTTCTGAAGGTGCTGTTGCTTCTGAAGGTGCTGTTGCTTCCG
>JBEBXA010000064.1:0-22960 GCA_040391825.1 Pigmentiphaga sp. | reverse complement strand
CGTTCTGCGCAACGTCAATGGCGAGCTGAAAATCGCGGCTAAACGCACGGTGATGATCGACGAAAAGATTGAAGGCACCGTCGATTTCTACCACCTCTGATGGAACGAGGGATGAACGCAATCACTGCCATATTTGAAGACGGACAGTCGGCCAGCTTTACATGCAGGCCCGGAGAAGTTGTTTATCAGGCCGCCCGTCGGGCAGGCATCGAGCTGTCTCACGATTGCCTGGAAGGCGCCTGCGGGGAATGCAAGGCAAGGTGCTCCTCGGGCGATTTTTCTATAGATGACTACAGCGATGAGGCCTTATCCGCGCGGGAGCTGCAAGAGGGGTACACCTTGCTCTGCAAAATGGTGCCTCGTGACGATTGTGTGCTGGAACTGCCTTACCCTGCTTCGTTTTCCAGTTCGCGCGAGCAAGCAAGGCGTGAAGGGCGTGTAAGTGCGGTCGATCGAGTGTCGTCCACGGTAATTCGGACGCGTCTGGAAGTAGACGGGGACCCGCTCCGATTTCTGGCTGGCCAGTATGCGAATTTGGAAGTTCCAGGTACCGGGTTGCTGCGCGCCTATTCCTATGCGAATGAGCCAGGGAGTTCAACTTTGGAGTTCTTCCATAAGTTGGTGCCGGACGGGGTGATGAGCCAATACCTTGCGAACACGGCAAAAGTCGGTGATGTCATTACCCTTCATCCTCCGTCTGGTCATTTTTACTGGCGGCCTGTCAAGCAGCCGGTGCTGATGGTGGCGGGGGGTACGGGTTTGGCCCCGATGCTGTCCATGTTGAGGTCCTTGCCCGTGGGATCGGCGGACGTTCTTCCGATCCACCTGATTTACGGTGTCAATGACTCCTTGGAGTTTTTTGCAAAAGAAGAGTTGGAAGCGCTAGCTCAGGAATTGCCATTGAGTGTTCATCGAATCAGCGTTTCCGGCGATGCTTGGAATGGACCGGTCGGATTTGTCAGCGATTTGATCGAATCGCATTTTCTCGGCAAAGAAACCCTTGCCTATCTATGTGGGCCTCCGCCCATGGTTGAAGCCTCTACCGAGAAGCTCATGCGCTTGGGAGTGGAGTCGCACGCTGTTCACGCAGAAAGGTTCCTGGCTTGCGTAGCGCAGAGCTAAGGGCATTTCAAAAGAGAGGTAAGAGTCTTCCGACTATCAAGCCGGCCTCTTGCCAATAACTATATGGAGATATTCGTGAAGATTAAAACTTCGTTTTCCTGTGGCACGCTTATCGGGGCGGTTTCGGCTGCCGCCGCCTTATTGGCTGTTCAACTCCCTGCTTACGCTGCTGAAGGTGCTTGGCCAAACAAGCCTGTTCGAATCATTGTTGCCTTCGCTCCGGGCGGATTGACCGATGTCGTTGCCAGGGCCTTTCAGCCTAGTTTGTCCGAAACCTTCGGGCAGCCCGTGATCATTGAAAACAAACCCGCTGCCGGGGGTACGATTGCCGAGGCGCAACTGGCTCGATCCGAGCCGGACGGGTATACCTTGTTGATGACGGCCGATGGCGTCCCGGCGAACCCTTATCTGTATAAAGGTTTGTCCTATGACTCTTTGCAGGACCTTCAACCTGTAAGCCAGTTGGTGCGTATTCCCCTGGTCATGCTCGTCAACAATCAGGTCCCCGCCGAGTCGGTTAAAGAGTTGGTGCAATACGCCAAGAGCGCCCCAGGAAAATATTCCTACGCCAGTCCGGGTACCGGTACGAGCAATCACTTGTTCTACGAGGTGTTTAAAGACATGACCGGAATCGAAATGGAGCATGTCGCATACAAGGGTGGAAGCCCCGCCATGACCGATTTGATCGGGGGACATGTCAGCTCTCTGTTGATTTCAGCGACCTTGGCCATTCCGCAAGTTCAGGGCGGCAAAGTGAAAGCGGTTGCGGTGACCAGTAGCGAGAGATTGAGCCGATTGCCGAAGGTGCCCACGTTTGCCGAAGCAGGTTATCCCGATTTTGCCCCACACCAGTGGACCGGACTATACGTGCCGAAGGGTACCCCGCCAGAGGTAGTAAGGCGGATTCACGCAGCTTTTGCCAAAGCGGCGCAAGAGCCCGCCGTGGGGAAGCGACTGGCGGAGTTGAACGCAGAGCCGATTGTTACCTCACCGGACGAGTTCAAACGCTTTATGAAAAGCAGCCACCAAGTGTTGGGTGAGCTTATCAAATCCAAAAGCATTACCCAGTAAGTGGATGGTAGGCGCTGTCGATGGCGCCGCAGCTAACACCAATTTCGTGGGCGGCCGAGGTAGGCCAGCGTATAGAATATTGCTGCCCCGCAGAGGGCTGGTGCAAAGGGTAAAGGCGGGACGGCGCATAGGTGTCTCTTTCCACGACACCGTTGACCCCTTGCGCTGCTAACATTAGCAACTCGCCCGGCCCCGGGCGCCCAGCTTTGGTGTCCATGTCTTTTCTCGAGCGCGTATTTCCGGCCTTGGCCGAGCCGACCTTGCGGCGCTACCTGACGGGGCAGGCTGCCTCGGTCCTTGGAAACTGGACGCAGAACGTCACACTCAATCTATTGGTCTACGATCTTTCGGGGTCGGGAGCGGTGCTGGCTCTGCTTAATTTCCTGTTATATGGCCCGCAATTGGTGGTGCCGCCCATCGCCGGCGCTCGAATCACGTCTTCCAATGCCCGGCGGGCCACGCTGATGGTGCTTGTTGGCTGCCTGATCGTGACGTTTATCCTTGCAGGTCTGGCGGCATTTCACGTACTGACTCTGCCGGTGGTGATGGTGCTGGCGGTGGTGATTGGGGTGCTGTCGGCCATTGAGTCTCCCGCGCGGCAGGTGCTGTTGGTGTCCAGCCTGAAGGATGCGGCTTTGCTGCCTAATGCGGTGGCCATGAACACCATGGTTTACAACATGGGGCGCATGATCGGCCCCAGCATTGCGGCCATTGTCTACCCCGTGCTGGGGCCCGCTGCGGGCTTCCTTGTCTATGCCCTCGGCTTGGTGTTCATGGCAAGTTGCGTGCGCTCGATGGAGATCCGGGTGTATGTCCCCAAACGGGGCGCCGAAGATAGAAGCGCCTTGCGCGACGCGCTTGCCTATGTGCTTGAGGACAGGTTTACGGCTAAGTATTTATCGATTTTGGCCTGCCTGGGATTGTTGGCCGCCAGTTACCCGACCTTGGTGCCGGTGTTGGCCGACCACGTCTTTCACGATGCGGCTACTTATACCGGAGTGTTTTTCGCCTGTGCAGGATTGGGCTCTATCTGCGCAGCCGTACTGTTGTCCTCATCGCTGTCTGCGCGTGCCCAGTACTTGCTGCAGTTGACGCCCTGGACGACCTGTGTAGCCTTGGCCATGCTGGCCACGAACTGGAATGCGATTTTCAGCGGCATGGCGTTTTGCGTGCTGGGCTTCAGTCTCAGCTTCTCCGCCACTTCTACCAACGCCACCATACAAGGACGCTGTCCGGAAGAGGTCCGCGGCGCGCTGGTCGGCCTGTATGGCATGGCTTACATAGGCACGATGCCGTTCGGCTATTTGTTGCTGGGTTCGTTTTCCGAGGCTTTCACGGTAACCGGCGCGTTTGCCGCCGCCGCGGGCTTGCTTGGAATCGGGCTTGCTGTTGTTACCGCCGTGCACTGGCGAAAGGCATAGCCATCCTGGCGGTTGACGCGGCTTTATGCCGAATGCTACCGCAGGGTATTGGGCACGGACGATGCTGCGCTGACGTATATGTCTTCTGGAGACGATCATGACGACGAACGAAGAACGTATTGCGAACACCAAGCCTGGGTCCAAGGGCGGTAGCGGCCAAGGGCAGCGCCCGCCAGGTACTGCGAGCGAAGAAACGGGTAATGAAGATCCGGGCAGCGAACTCACCGAGCTGGAGCCGCGCGAGCCTGTTGCCAAAAAAACCTCAACCCTGCCATGATTCTGCCGTAAAGACTCTCACGCCCGTCCCGGATAGCTCATGTCCTCAAGGCGGATAGATCGGTGTAAGGCCGAGGTCAACGGTGAGAGGTAAGGAATGGCTGCGTTTTTCAGCTTGGGTCAGCGGTCGCTGGCTAAGCAGGTCTTGTTTTTGGCTTTGTCCGTGAGCGCGGTAGTGTCTGGCGTGACGGCGCTGGTGGTGGCCTGGCAGGCCACGAACGCGGCACAGCAAGAGGTCGATCGAGAAATGATGGATGCGCTGGCCTCTACCAGTGCCAGCCTGGTTTCCACTTTTGAGTCCAATCGTTTACGGGTCGAACGCCAATTGCTGGTGTTTCAACGCATGTTGGGCGAGCTGCCTTCGCCTGATGGCACTTTGACCGAAACCGGCGTGGCCGGCGAGGTGATAACGGTGCGCGCGGGCGAAAACGTCATGAATGGCAATGCCGCTATTCTGCAGCGCATGCGCAGCTATACCGGTGCAGAGCCGGAGTTGATCGTGCGCCATAACGGTCGTTGGATACGCGCAGCCACTTTGCAGCGGGGCCCCGATGGCCAGCCCAAAACGGGCGAAGCGGTGGATGCCGCCGACTTTATTTCGCGCACGCTGGATCTTGAACAGACGGCCACCAATGTGGTTTATCGCGGTGGGCGTTGGTTCGCGATGCATGTCAGGCCTTTGAAAGACGACAACGGCAAGATTTTTGGCGGAATGGCCCTGCAGGTTGATTTGTCCGATGACATCGCCAGTACGCTGGATTTCATCGAAAAAACCGCCGTTGCCAGCCACGGCAATATGTTCGCCATGACGGCCCGGGTCAATGACAACGCTGATTTCCTGGTGCATCCGCTCTACAAAGGCAAGGGTCTCGACGCGGTTCCGGCCGAAGATCGTGAGATCTACGAACGCATACTGGCTGAAGACAAGGGGTTTTTCGAGGCAACGCGCAGCGATGACGACAGCCGCAATTTCTTTGCTTTTCTGACCGTGCCCGAGTGGGACTGGACTTTGGTGGCGGTAGGGGCCAAGTCTGATTTCATGGCGAAGCAATATCGGCAGATAGCCCTGGTGGTAGCTATGTTGCTTATCGGCGGCGTGCTGACGGGCGTGTTGATCTATCTGCGGATGTCGTCGGCCTTGCGTCCGGTGCGCGATGTCGTTGAAGGAATCGGACGCCTGGGCGACGGCGACCTGACCCGCGATGTGCCATCCAGCCCCGCCGGTTCCAACAACGAAATCCACATCACTTCCAGCCGGATCAACGCCACGCGCGCTCGTATTTCCCAATTGGCGCAGAAAATGAGCGGCATTGGTTCGCAGGTAGCGTCCGCCAGCACCCAGACGCTGCAAGCGCTGCATCAAATTGGTAAAGGCACTGAAGTGCAATCCGATGCGGCCAGTGGTGTAGCCGCCGCGGTCGAACAACTGACGGTATCCATCGCGCAAATCGCAGACAACACCCGCGAGGCCAATAATTACTCCAAGGCTTCCAGTGCCGCCGCGGAAGAGGGGGCTGCGGTTGTAAGCCAAACGGTGTCGGAAATCGAAAAAATGGCTGGGCAAGTCGCCAGTTCTGCCGAAGTCGTACAGGCCCTGGAAGCGTCTTCCAGGCAAATTTCAGCAGTTGTAAAAACGATCCAGGAAATTGCAGAGCAAACCAATCTGCTGGCCCTGAATGCTGCTATCGAAGCTGCTAGGGCTGGCGAAGAAGGTCGCGGCTTCTCCGTGGTGGCCGACGAGGTGCGCGGCTTGGCTGAGCGCACCAAGGCGTCTACCGCGCAGATCGCGGAAGTGATCGCCGCCGTGCAGAAGCAAACCTCGGTTGCGGCCCAGGCCATGCGCGAAGTGGATAGCGATATGCAACGTTCGGCACAGGGCGCGCGCCAAGCTGGGGACGTGCTGGAGCGTATTCGCGAAGCTGCCGGTCGGACTGCGGATGTCATCGTCGATATCTCCAATGCCGCGATGGAGCAAAAATCGGCGTCCGAGCAGATCGCGAGCCGGGTCGAGCAAATTGCCCAATACGCGGAAGAGTCGGCAGCCGCCGTCAAGCAATCGGTGGCGTCGGCGGAGTCTCTCCAGCATCAGGCGCAGATTCTGGACGAAACCATTCGTACCTTGCGGACTTGATGCCCGGCGGGCTCAGGCCCGCCGAAATCGAGTATGGAAAAAGCCAGCGCAGTTACACTGCTCTGGCTTTTTCTATTTCTCCTTTTGCAGGAATTCTTTGGTCCGATGACAGCACTGAACCCTAGCCCGATCGAGTTGATCGCCACGATTTTCTTCGCCCTTGCCATTATTCATACTTTTTCGGTCGCAGGCTTTGCTCGCCTGGCGCATCGTGGCGGCGCTCACGCGGGTTTATGGCACTTTCTGGCTGAAGTCGAGGTGGTGTTTGGCGTTTGGGCCTTCGCCTTGCTGGTGGCGATGGCGGCATTGACGGGCAGCAGCGCCGCGGTTGAGTACATGGATACGCGTAACTTTACCGAGCCCCTGTTCGTGTTCGCGATCATGGTCGTTGCGGCCAGCCGCCCGATTCTTAATCTGGTGACCGGCTTGGTTGCTTGGGCGGCGACCCGTTTGCCGCTTAATCGCACCGTCGCAATGTACGGGATTACGATGTCGCTGGTCCCCTTGCTAGGCTCTTTCATTACCGAGCCGGCGGCGATGACGCTGGCGGCGGTCATGCTGCGAGACACCAGTTTTCGCCACATTGACAACACTAGATTCAAATATTTGACGCTAGGCGTGCTGTTCGTGAACGTATCGATAGGCGGCGTGCTGACTTCCTATGCCGCCCCGCCCGTACTGATGGTCGCCTCTACCTTTGCTTGGGACTCCGCCTATATGGCTACCCATTTTGGTTGGCGAGCCGTCTGCGCAGTGCTCGTCAATGCCGTTTTTCTTACCTTCCTCTATCGCAAATTGCTTGCACAGGCCACCACGCCGTCCCCAACTGTTGCCCAACGTCCTGTACCTTGGGTATTGACGCTTATCCACATCGTCTGCCTGATCGGAGTGGTGCTGTTTGCCCATCACCCAGCCGTATTCGTAGGCTTGTTCCTGTTCTTTATCGGTTTGACCCAAGCCTATAACAAGCACCAGGATCCGCTCATGATCAAGGAAGGCTTGATGGTCGGGTTTTTCCTGGCGGGCTTGATCGTGCTGGGCGGTTTGCAAAAGTGGTGGCTGCAGGATCTGCTCGGAGGCATGTCGCCCACGGTGCTTTATTGGGGGGCTACCTTCCTGACTGCACTGACAGACAATGCAGCTTTGACCTACCTGGGCTCGTTGGTGGATGGCACCTCTGAAACCTGGCGCTATATGCTGGTGGCGGGCGCGGTTACCGGGGGGGGGCTGACGGTGATCGCCAATGCGCCCAATCCGGCGGGTTTCGCGATCCTCAAAGGGTCTTTTCCCGGGGGAACGATCACCCCGCTTGGCTTGCTATTAGCTGCTGCAGGGCCGACAGCCGTCGCAGCCTTCTTCTTCCTGCTGCCTAGGTAAGTGTCGGCAGCCTGGCGCCAAGGCCCGCCTACTGCCGCGGCAGGCGATGGCCTGCCGCCCGCTAGACTATCAGTGCAGGCGGCGCGGCCTGAACCGCCGGTGCCGCGGCGCGCCTGAATTCACGTGGCGTGAAGCCCTGTTGTTCGACAAAGAACTTCGAGAAATGGCTCTGCGCGCCGAAGCCGCATTTCTGTGAAATCTCCGCGATGGGGTCGGTGTCGCCCGCGAGGCAGCGAGTGGCCAAGTCCAGGCGCAACATATTGCCGTAATGCTTGGGAGACAAGCCGGTGCAGGCCGTGAACAATTCAAAGAAGCGGGATCTGGATAGACCTACCCGTGAAGACAGCTCGCTGGCGGATAAGGGTTCTTCCAAGCTTTCATGCATCAACGCAATGGCGCGTCGTATACGGAAGTCGTTGAGTTTGCTGATGCGTTGGCGGGAAGGTGTGGCCGGACCGTAGGTATCGCAGATGCCGACTGCGAGTTTGGTGAAAAGCCATTGCACCTCGTCATCGTCGATATCGTCGGCTTCGCGCATTTTCGAGGCGAGTTCATCGGCCAGATCGCGCAGTGCGGGGTTGAGCTGAACCGAAGCCTTGGGGAATAGTTTGACGTATCCCGGCAAGCCAGGAAAGCGTTCGGCGATCCAGGCCGGTGTCAGATACAACATCAAGACTACGCTGTGTCCGCTACCGAGCGAACGGTTGCCATGCAGCTCATGATTGTTGACCAGCACCGCATTGCTGCGGTCGAGTATCGCCGGTACCCCGGCAATATCGTATTCGTGGGCGACACCTTCGATCTGAAGCATGGCATGAGGGCCGAGGTGCGCATGCGCACGAGCGGGGCGGTTCTTATCCAACAGGCATGCTCGGCCTATCGGACCTTCAGCTATGGACAGGACTTTGGACACGTGGCTCTCCGGCTAGCTCGGACGGTAAGAGGGGCCGTCGATGAGGTCAACGCATTTGACACCAGTGTATCGGAGGAAGCCTCTGACCGCAGCAGTCAAGCACGCACGCTACTAGTAAATCGGATGAATCCGTAAATCGGCAGACGAATACGTAACGGTTCGCAGGGCCGGCCTCCCTACACTGGCAGCAACCCTGTAACAGAACTTCACGAAGGAGAAGGCCGGTGACTCGCAATACCGTACTCGGCGGCGCCATGCTGCCTCATGCCCCGCAATTTTTCACCTTGCCCGATACCGAAGACATGGATACCGTCCAGCGTGTGCGCGACGTCGCCGCGCAGATCGGCCGCCAGTTGGAGGCCCTGGAGCCAGATCTCTGGATCATAATCGGCAATGACCATGCGCAACAGTTTTTTCATCAGTGCGCGCCACCGTTTACTTTGCATGTGGGCGATTCGGCTTCTGGTGAATTCGCCGGCCATCGCTTTGAATACGAAGTGCCCAGCGCAATCGGGTTCGAACTGGTACGTGAGCTCTATCGCGCGGGCTTCGACCCAGCATTCTCCAGCAGCGCCGAAATCGATTATGCGCTAGGGATACCGCTCACCCACCTTGGGGTGAAGGCGCCGGTTCTGCCCATCTACGTCAATGCCTATCTGCCTCCTCAGCCTACGATGGAGCGCTGCTACGCTTTTGGCGTGGCCCTCTCGAATGCGGTGAGCAAGCTGGGTTTGCGCACGGTGATCGTGGCCAGCGGCGGCATGTCGCACTTCCCCGGTACCGACCGTTACAGCAATCCCGATCTTGAGTTCGATAAGCGGGTGCTGGAAAAGCTGCGCGAGGGAAATCTGAAGTCCCTGATCGGTTATGGCGAAAAGGAACTGGACGAAACCGGCAACATCGAATTGCGCTGCTGGGCGATTGCTGCCGGAGCCTTGGGCGACCGGGTGCCCGACATTGCCCAGATGGATCCCAGCTGGCACCACAACTATGCTTCGCTGGGTTTTTTCAGCGCGCCGGAAGTCGCTGGCCGGCCCCATTACCCCACTATCGATCCCAAGCTGGTTGCCCTGACGCGGGCTTTACATGCCTTGGCCTACGAGCCGCAAGCGCAGGCCAAATTCATTGCCACCGCGGATCTCTACGCGGATGACTTCGAGCTGGACGCGGATCAAAGGGCGGCGTTGCTTGCCCTTGACATGCCTGCTTTCGCGGCGATGGGCGTGCATCCCTTGATCGGCTTTCTCGCCACCATGCAGATTCAACGCATGAGGCGCTCGCCCCCCAGCGCAGGAGCCTGAGATGAACGCCAAAAAACAGCTTGCACCGGTGACTGCTTTCATTGACGGTCGCCAACTGCCAGCCTCCGGTCAGGGCTTTGTGTTTACACCTTCGGGTGTCGAAGGCCTGGTCTTCGATATTGATGAAAGCTCGCTCGAAGTCGTAGCCGCCGCCGTTGAGTCGGCCCACGAGGCCTTTGTCGTGCGTAGGCAGGCTTCGCTGATCGACCGGATGGAATTGCTGGACTTGCTGGAAGGCACCTTGGCCGAAGAGGCGTCCGAGCTGGCCGATCTGATCAGTTGCGATGTAGGCAAGCCGATACGGATCGCGCGCGGTGAAGTCGTGCGTGGACAGCAGTTTGTGCGTGCCTGTCGCGACGCTGTCTCACAACTTGGCGGGGAAGTCGTGCCGGTTGATGCCGCGCGGGGTGGGGTGGGGCGCTTTGGCTATACACGCCGTTTTCCGTTCGGAGTCGTGGCGGCGATTACGCCTTTCAATGCTCCCATCAATTTGCTGCTGCAGAAAATGGCGCCAGCCCTGGCGGCCGGGAACACGGTGGTCGCCAAACCGGCGCCCCCCGCCACTCGTGTTGCCTTGCATCTGGCGCGGGCCTTGACCGCCAATGGGCTGGCGCCGGGGGTATTCAACGTCCTGACCGGTGACCGCGCGGCGGCCGTTGGTCTGGCCAGTCATCCGCGGGCCAGCGTGGTGTCTTTTACCGGAGGTGTTACCGCGGGAGAGAACCTGCTGCGGTATACCGGCGTCAGGAAGTTTGTTTCTGAATTGGGTTCAAACGCTGCAAACATCGTGCTGGCTGACGCTGATATCGGCGAGGCTGCAGCCAAGATTGCCGCTGCGGCGTTCGAAGCCAGCGGTCAGCAATGTATCTCGGCCCAGCGCATTATTGTCGAGCGTCCGGTTTATGACGCTTTCCTGGAACGATTCCTTGCCGCTGCGCGAACACTGAACGTTGGCGCGGTCGATGACGAAGCGACCGATATCGGGCCCATGGTTTCGAGCCAGGCAGCCGATCGCGTGCAGAGCCTCTGCGAGGATGCGGTGGCCGCGGGTGCGCGGTACCTGCTTCCATTTCAACGCAAGCAGCGCACCGTGCATCCGGTGATCCTGGCCGACTTGCCGGCCCATGCGCGTTTGTGGAGCGAGGAAGTATTCGGTCCAGTAGCCATCGTGGTGGCGGCCGACGACGCTGACCATGCCTTGCGCCTGGCCAACGATTCCATCTTTGGCTTGCAGGGGGCCGTGTTCACCCGCGATTTAAAAGCGGCATTCCGCTTTTCCGAGGAATTCGATGTGGGCTCCTTGTGGATCAACGAGGCCAGCCGCTTCCGGCTGGATATGTATCCCTTCGGCGGAATGAAGCAGAGCGGCGTCGGTCGGGAGGGCGTCAAGTACGCGATTGAAGAACTGACTCAGTTGAAGTTCACGGGTATTAACTGGCGCTAGTTTGCGCGTGCCGGAAGCGCGGTCGAGATGGTTTTGTAGAGAGTCCGTCCGCGGCTGCTCCACGCGCCTTCTGCCATGTTGATTAATCAAGTGAATTTATCGGATGAATCCGTAAAACAGCATACGAATGAGTAAGGGCTGTACCGTCTGTGCTGCCTACACTGCGGCCAGGTAGTGACTACCGTAAAGGGGATTATTTTCATGTTCAAGCAACGCTCTCTTGTGCACGCATCAAGCCTTGCCATTGGTCTGTTTTGCATGGCAGTTTCAAATGTTCAGGCGCAAGCCTTTCCTGCGCGGCCGGTTACCTTGGTGGTGCCATACGCCCCGGGGGGTGCCGGAGATATCCTGGGACGCACGCTGGCCAAAGAGCTTTCCACCGTCATGGGCAAGTCGGTCATTGTGGAAAATCGTCCCGGCGCGGGCGGCAACATCGGTGCGGACATGGTGGCGCGCGCGACTGACAGCGGCGGACACACCTTGCTGCTGACAGCAACCAGTCTGGCAAGCAACCGCAGCCTGATGAAACATATGCCCTTCGATCCGCTCAAGGACCTCGTGCCGATCAGTGGCGTGGCTTCCTTGCAGAACGTCGTTGCGGTTCGCCCGTCGGCACCGATCAAGTCGTTGCAGGAACTGATTTCTTACGCCAAGGCCAACCCTGGAAAACTTACCTTCGGCACAGCTGGCTACGGCACCTCAAGCCATCTTTCAGTGGAATTGTTCAAAGCCGAAGTCGATGTGGATATCTTGCACGTGCCTTATAAAAGCGGTGCGCCCGCGATGGCCGACATGATGGCCAACAATCTTGATCTGGTCTTTGAATTAATGCCTGCTATCGTCAACCATATCAAAGCCGACCGCCTGCGTGGACTAGCGGTTACCGGCACGACCCGTTCCGCAGCCTTACCCCAACTGCCCACTGTGGCGGAGTCGGGCGTACCCAATTATTCATTTATCTCGTGGTTCGGGGTGTTTGCTCCGGCCAACTTGCCGGCGGAACGCGTTGCGACGCTGAACACGATGGTTAACAAAGCCATTTCCTCTCCGGAATTCAAAGCCCGGATCGATCAGTTGGGTGCTGAAGCGATGCCCGGCTCGCAGCAGCAATTCGCTGGTTTTTTCCGGGGCGAGGTCGACAAATGGGCCAAGGTAGTCGCCAGTCGCAATCTGCCGACGCTGGACTGAAGTAACCATGAACCCTTTGTTTACTTCCTTTTCCGGAGTGTTCCCCTATCTGGTATCGCCCATCGATGCCAGAGGGGAGGTGGATGCGCCGGTGCTCACCCGTTTGTGCGAAGACCTCATTGAGGCCGGCGTACATGGCTTGGCACCTTTGGGTTCCACCGGCGAATTCGCCTATCTGAATACCGAGCAGCGCCAACGTGTGGTCGAAGTCACCGTACAAGCAGCCCGTGGACGAGTACCGGTGGTTGCGGGCGTTGCGGCAACGACTACTGCCGAGGCGGTGCGTCAGGCGCGAGTCTATGAAGCGCTTGGCTGCGATGGCATTCTTGCGGTGCTGGAGGCCTATTTTCCTATTGATGAAGAAGGTGTCTACGACTATTTCAAATCGGTTGCGCAAGCGGTTTCGTTGCCGGTGGTGATCTATACCAATCCGAATTTCCAGCGTTCGGACTTGTCCTTGTCCACCATCACTCGCCTGAGCCATGTGCCCAACATCGCTTATTTGAAAGATGCTTCTTTCAATACCGGCCGTCTGCTGTCGATTATTGAAGCGGTAGGGGATCGGATGCAGGTTTTTGCCGCGTCGTCGCATATACCTGCCGCGGTCATGTTGATTGGCGGAGTCGGTTTCATGGCCGGACCCGCGTGCATCGTGCCGCGTCAGAGCGTGGCACTGTACGAAGCGTGCAAACGTGGCGACTGGAGCGAAGCCATGGTCTTGCAGCGTAGGCTCTGGTCGATTAATCAAGCCTTTGCCAAGTACAAGCTGGCGGCTTGCATCAAGGGTGGCCTGGAGTTGCAGGGCTATGCAGTCGGCGCACCTTTGTTGCCGCAGGCGCCACTCTCGGAAGAAGGCAGGGCTGCTTTGAAGGCGGCCTTGCTGGAACTGGGGGCGCTTTAAGCTGCGCAACAGCTACCCGGCAGCGGGTAGCTGTTGTTTCTGTGCTGAAGCCGCCGGTCAAATGCCGCGCGTTTACTTCGGTTTTTGATGGTTTTACGTCATCTTTCGCCTGCGCTGTCCTGTGTCGTCATGGTTTGCCGCCCGCGCTTGCGTAAGGCATTCGCGCTAAGTACCCAAAAAGTCGCTAAAATTCAAGGCTTTGATTAATTTCCAGGCTCCGTTCGGCAAACAGGCTGGCGGGATCTGGTTGCGGGTATGCCTAAGGAGTGCCGGCGATGCCTATCTACGCCTATAAATGCAGCGCATGCGCGTTTGAAAAAGATGTATTGCAGAAAATGTCCGCTGAGCCGCTGACTGACTGCCCCGAGTGCGGGAAATCGACGTTTTCCAAACAATTGACCGCCGCCGGCTTTCAGTTGAAAGGGTCTGGCTGGTATGTGACCGATTTCCGTAATGGCGGAAAGTCCGCAGGTGCCAGCTCTTCGTCGAGCAGCGAAGGCACTGCAAGTTCCTCGTCAGGATCCGACTCTAGCGGCAGTTCGACTGCTGCCGCGCCCTCGGCGCCCAGCGCCCCGGCATCCACAAGCTGAACGTTTGTCCGGCCGCTGGGTCTACGCTTTGCGTATCTGGCGGTTCTTTAACTGGAACCTTCGTGTTCAAACGCTATTTCGTCACCGGTTTGCTGATCTGGGTACCCCTGGTAATTACCTTGTGGGTACTGGGGCTGGTCGTCTCGACCCTCGAATCGGTGGTGCCCTCCATCCTGACTTCCGAGTCCTTGTTCGGCACCCATATCCCCGGCTTCGGCTTTTTGCTGATCGTGGCTGTCATCTTGTTGACCGGAATGTTTGCCGCCAACTTGCTGGGACGCAAGCTGCTGGAAGTGTGGGAAGGCCTGCTGGGCAGGATTCCCTTGGTTCGTTCCATTTACCATTCGGTCAAGCAAGTCAGCGACACCGTACTTGCGCCCGATGGACAAGCGTTTCGCAAAGCCGTGTTGGTGCAGTACCCGCGCGATGGTATCTGGACGATCGCTTTCCTTACCGGTTCGCCCGGTGGTGAAATCGCTGATCGCCTGCCAGTTGAGTGCGCCAGTATCTATGTGCCGACCACGCCCAATCCGACATCGGGTTTCTTTTTGATGGTGCCGCGTTCCGAGATTGTCGAACTTGGCATGAGTGTAGATGCGGCATTGAAGTACATCGTGTCTATGGGGGTTGTTGCGCCGGTTTCTCCGGCGCGTGGTAATTGACGCCTGTGCCCAGGCCTTGTCGTTCGCGTGCGATAGCTGCGCGCACGGCGCTTATCCAGACCCCCATTCGATTCACCAAAATTTAGACGGAGATTTCATGCGTACCTGCTATACCGGCCAGGTCTCGAGCGAGCACCTTGGACAAACTGTGACCCTATTCGGTTGGGTGCACCGTCGCCGCGACCACGGCGGCGTTATTTTTATCGACCTGCGCGACCGTGAAGGCCTGGCGCAGATCGTGTGCGATCCCGATCGTGTCGACACCTTCCAGATCGCCGAGCGCCTGCGCAACGAGTTCTGCATCCGCGTTACCGGTTTGGTGCGCAAACGTCCGGAAGGCACCATTAATCCTGCTCTCAAGTCGGGCGAGATCGAGGTGCTTGCCCACGACATCGAGATCCTGAATGCGTCGGTTACCCCACCGTTCCAGCTTGATGACGACAATCTGTCCGAGACCACGCGTTTGACGCACCGGGTGCTGGATCTGCGCCGTCCGCAGATGCAACAGAACATGATGTTGCGCTATCGGGTCACCATGGCTGTGCGCAAATATCTTGATGCATTGGGCTTCATCGATATCGAAACACCGATGCTGACCAAAAGTACGCCGGAAGGGGCGCGTGATTACCTGGTGCCTTCACGCGTCAACGCAGGGCAGTTCTTCGCCCTGCCGCAATCTCCTCAGTTGTTCAAGCAATTGCTGATGGTGTCGGGCTTCGATCGCTACTACCAGATCGTCAAGTGCTTCCGCGACGAAGACTTGCGGGCCGACCGCCAGCCCGAATTTACCCAGATCGATTGCGAGACTTCCTTCCTGAACGAGCAGCAAATCCGCGATATTTTCGAGGACATGATTCGGAAGGTGTTCAAGGAAGTCAAAGACGTCGAGCTGGCCAACCCCTTCCCGGTCATGCCCTGGAGCGAAGCCATGCAGCGCTTTGGCTCCGACAAGCCTGACTTGCGCGTTAAGCTGGAGTTCACCGATTTGACCGACGTCATGAAGGACGTCGACTTCAAGGTATTCGCCGGCGCGGCCAATAGCGAAGGCGGCCGTGTTGTCGCCTTGCGCGTTCCCGGTGGCGCAGAGCTCAGCCGTAGCGAAATCGACGCCTATACGCAGTTTGCCGCCATCTATGGCGCGCGTGGCCTGGCCTGGATCAAAGTCAACGAACTCGCCAAGGGACGCGAAGGCCTGCAGTCGCCCATCGTCAAAAATATCCACGATGTCGCGCTGAATACTTTGCTCGAGCGCAGTGGTGCGCAAGACGGGGACATCCTGTTCTTTGGAGCGGATAAGGCCAAGGTCGTCAATGACGCAATCGGCGCCTTGCGGGTCAAAATCGGCCACAGCGAGTTCGGTCGCAAGCAAGGATTGGCCGACAGCGGCTGGAAGCCGCTGTGGGTCGTGGACTTCCCCATGTTCGAATATGACGAGGAAGCTCAGCGTTACACCGCGGCTCATCATCCATTTACCTCGCCCAAAGATGGTCACGAAGATTTCCTCGTTTCCGATCCGGGCGCAGCTCTAGCCAAGGCCTACGATATGGTGCTCAATGGCTGGGAAATCGGTGGCGGTTCGGTGCGTATCCACCGCGAAGAAGTGCAGAGCAAGGTGTTCCGTGCGCTCAAGATCGATGCCGAGGAAGCTCAGGCCAAATTCGGCTTCCTGCTGGATGCCTTGCAGTACGGCGCTCCTCCGCACGGTGGTGTTGCATTCGGCCTGGACCGTATTGTCACCATGATGACCGGTGCCGAGTCGATCCGCGATGTGATCGCCTTCCCCAAGACCCAACGCGCGCAATGTTTGTTGACGCAAGCTCCCTCGGAAGTCGACGAGAAGCAATTGCGGGAACTGCATATTCGTCTGCGCATGCCCGAGACGAAGATCGCGCCGTAAACAGTACGACGCGGGCTTGGGCGTGTTGCCCGCGCCCGCATGCCCGCCGAGCTTGGCTGCCCGCCTTGTGAACGAAGTCCCGATAGCCATGAAGCTCATGGCCTTGGCTGGACTCGTTCACTTGGCGGGTTTTTCTTTGCGCGTAATTTGTTCGGCCTGAGTACTCAAGTTGCTAATGAGTTCGGCAAGGACAGGGTTCTTCAGTGCGCTTTGCTGCACCACGATTCCGATCTCTCGAAAAAATGGAGGGCCCGGCAATTCGAGCATGCGTACATCGCTGCTGCGGCGATTGTCTACCAGGGCACCGGGAATAATGGCGCAACCCAGGCCCTCGCGCACCATTTGCAGGATGACGGCCGGTTCATCCAGCTCCATGAACTCATTGACGCCGGACGCATGATGTTTCAGGAACTGGTCGACCGGGTGTCCACCGTACGAGCGCCGGTTGTAGCGGATAAAGGGTTGCGTTCGTAGCACCTCTCCCCAGTCGCCTTGCGCGGTATGCGGTGCGATACCCACATAGCGCTCTTGCATCAGGGGAAACCACTTCAGATGTCGAGGAAGATTCAGGTTGGGTTTGATGAGAACGGCCAGATCCAGTTCATCGGCGTCGACCTGGGCGAGCAGTTGAACCGACATGCCGGGAAGCACATTGATGTGGGCGGCGGGGTAGGCGGTGCGAAATCGGCGCAAAGCGCCCGGTAGCACACCAAGCTGAGCGGTGGAGATTACGCCTAGGGTAAGGGCGGCCTGAGCCGTCTGGCGGGTAGCACCCTTCATTGCCTGATAGAGGTTGACGATGTGTTCTGCGTCAGCCAGCAGCGCCTTGCCCTGCTGGCTGACCTGGACCGATTTCCCCGAGCGTTCGAACAACTGCGTACCCAAATCTTCTTCCAGCCTTTTCATTTGGGTGCTGACGGCTGATTGTGTCAGCCCCAGGCGCGCGCCCGCAGCCGAAAATGACGAGGTCTGGGCGGCGATGACAAAGGTTTTAAGGTAGCGGATCAATGATTCTTTCTTATTCAAAAAATTTATGCTTAGGGCGGGATTTTTTCATTTCATATTAAGAGTTTCGTTTCATACAATCAAACGTCGCAGCGACTGTTCGCTGGGTTTTTCTTGGGATTTTTCTAATGAGCACGCCCCTTTTTCACTTGGCCTTTCCGGTTGACGACCTTGCCCAGGCCCGGGCGTTCTATGGTGGCTTGCTGGGATGCCCGGAGGGCCGCAGTTCCGAATCCTGGGTTGATTTCGATTTTTATGGCCACCAGATCGTCGCTCACCTGTCGCCGGGCGAAGCATCCAGCCGCGCAACCAGCGCGGTGGATGGCGACGATGTTCCCGTACGGCACTTCGGCGCCATTTTGTCGATGAGCCAGTGGGAGTCGCTAGCGGCTAAACTGCGCCAGGCTAATACCAACTTCGTGATTGAGCCCCATGTGCGGTTCAAGGGTGAAGTGGGTGAACAAGCTACTATGTTCTTCATGGATCCGTCAGGCAATGCGCTTGAGTTCAAGGCATTTGGCGATTTAAGCCAGGTATTCGCGAAGTAATTTGCTTCAGATGGGAACTACGGCGGACTCGGTCCGGTCGGATCGATTATTCAAGGAAGCGCCGTATGTTGTTATCTTCTCGAGTTCTGCTTGCCTGCGCCGCCCCGATGGGCGCGGCAGGCGTCATCCTGGCAGCCATGGCGACGCACCTTAAAGGGGGAGGCACGCTTTCCACGGCAGCCCTGTTTTTGTTATTGCATGCCTGCGCCGTACTTGGGCTGGCGGCCTTGCTGCCCCATGTGCAGCGTGGACGGCCGCTGTTGCTGGGCTCGGCGGCATTGATCATCGGTGGAACCTTGTTGTTCTCCATGGATCTGGCGTTGCGCCAACTGGTCGGTATCAAACTGTTTTGGGGAACCGCCCCTTTCGGCGGCGGCGCGATGATCGTCGGCTGGCTTGCAGCCTTGATTCCCGCGATCCTGCCAGAGCGTTGACGCAGCCGCCGCAAGCGGCAAAAAAACATAGCGCCTAGCCTTTGCCGAGTGAAGTCACTCCACCACGCGCTTTCATCCGTGTTTCCGCAAGTCCACCTGCGAATATCGCGATCGAGTCTTGCTGACTGCATCGCCTATTTACACCGCGGCGATCGCTGCTGCCGTCGATCGAATCAAGAGTGTCTCTGGGTGTGTGGGCAAGCCTCTTTCGGGCATGCATAAGCGAGGCCTTTTGCTGCTTGAAGAGGTAAAGAAGCCTTGGGTGCCTGGAAAAGTATTCGCGGTTCGACGAACCAACCTGCGCCCATCCCCTCTAATAGTCTTTCTTGGGGGCTAAACACCCTCGAGCCCAACATCCACTAAAATCAACAGCTTGATTACTCGAGTGGTAAATAATGCCTATCGTAAGAGTCGTCAGTTACAACATCCATAAAGGGCTGTCCGCCCTGGGTGTTCGCGAGTCGGTGCAAGAGCTGCGTCTAGGCCTGCACGGCTTGCGTGCCGACCTCGCTTTTCTCCAGGAAGTCCAGGGCCGCAACGATCGCCAGGCCACTTTGAACGCCCAGCACGAAATGATCGCCGCGGCCTTGCGCCTGGAAGCAGCGTATGGCCGCAATGCGGTGCACCAATATACCGACCACGGCAATGCTTTGCTGTCGCGCTTTCCTATCTTGTCTATCGAGAATGAAGATATTTCCGATCACAAGATGGAACAGCGCGGTCTGCTGCATGCCTGTGTCGAGGTGGGCGGGCACCAAGTCCATTGTTTCGTGGTGCACCTTGGCTTGTTCGCAGGCAGCCGCGGCCGTCAACTGGATGCTTTGGTATCCCGCATTGACTCCCTTGTTCCGCAGCATTGCCCGATCTTGATAGCTGGGGATTTCAATGACTGGAGCAATGCCTTATCGCAGAAACTGATCCAGTTGGGAGTGCATGAGGTATTTGCCACGGCGCCCCGCTGTCGTGGTGCCGAGTTGCCGCGTTTGCGCGATTCAGTGCGTATGCTGGGGCGCGCCATGCGCAGCGGCGACCTCTCCCATTTACGTTATGACGCAGCCCTGTCCGGGCAACCACCGCGGCTTGGGGCAAGTGGCGAGTTACCGGTATCCAGGCCCCCGCGTACGTTTCCCGCAATATTTCCCTGGCTGAGACTGGATCGCATTTATCAGCGCGGTTTTTCCGTCAGACAGGCGAGCGTCTTGCACGGCCGCCCCTGGACCCGATTATCTGACCACGTCCCCCTTTTGGCCGAACTGGAACTGCCCTGAGGAACAGGGTCAGTTAATCTGGACCCCGCCGCGCGCAGCGCTGATCGCACCAGCACCCGCCATGAAAAAGACAGCGACTACCAGGGCGGTGGTCGAACCATAAGAAGGGATGGCGGTGAAAGACAGCGCGGCAAGCGAGGCGCCCAGCGCCATGCCGAACTGGCGCGCACTACCTTGCAGCCCGCCCGCACCGCCGCTGCGATGGCGTGGCGCGGTGGTGAGCATGACCCGGTTATTTGGTGTTTGGAACATGCCGAAACCGATCCCGCAGATGACCATGCAGGTCATGATCAAACCGTTAGGAGAGCTTTGAGGCAACAGGAGAGCCACCGCCAATCCGGCGCTGACCAGTCCGGCGCCGACAGAGCAGAGCAATGATGCCGAAATTGATTCCGACAGCCTGCCCGCGATAGGTGCTGCGATGGCGACAGCCAATGGCCAGGGCACCATCAACATCCCCGTTTCCAGTTGCGAGCGTTCCAGCACTTGAAGATAGTAGAAAGGCAGCGCCACATAGGCGATGGTTTGCCCTGAAAAGGCGCACACCGAGGCGCAGATCGAATAGGCAAACGGCTTGATGCGCAGCAGGTCTAGCGGCAGCAGGGGTTCGGCGCGGGGCAGTTCACGATGCACCAGCGCAAAACCGGCAAGGGCCGAACCGCCCAGCAGCAATAAGGCAGTCAAGAAATCCGAGAGCAAGCGGTCTACCCCGACCACCAGCAGGCCAAAGAACAAGCCGCTCAGGCTTGCGCTCAACCAGTCGAAACGACGTTGGGCGAGCTCGGTCTTGGGCAGCATATGAGTGCCGATGGAAAGCACGAAAATGCCTATGGGAATATTGACGGCGAACAGCCACGGCCAGGAGGCGACCGACAGAATGAGCGAGCCCACCATAGGCCCTGCCGCCGAGGAGCAGGCGACAACCAGCGCATTGAACCCGATAGCGCGCCCAAATTGCTTCTGTGAGTAAATGAAGCGCAAAAGCGCGGGAGTGACGCTCATGACCGCCGCCGCTCCCAATCCCTGTATGACCCGAAAGGAAATCAGCAGGTGGTAGTCGCCAGACAGGGCGCAGCCGGCCGACGCCGCCGTGAACAAAGCCATGCCCGCGCCGAATACCCGTCGATAACCCAGGATTTCACCCAGGGAGGACAAAGGGAGCAAAGCAACCACGATGGACAACTGATAAGTGTTGACGATCCATACGGCTTGCGCAGGACTGATCCCCAGGTCGTGAGCGATTGATGGCAGCGCAATGTTGGTGATCGTCGTTTCCAGGACGGTCATCGTCATTCCGAGCAGGGTCGCTGCAAGAGCCCAGTATTTTCTCGGGGCGGGCAGGCCGTCTAGGGAACGCATAGTCTTATTGGCAAAACGCCCCCGCGTGTCGGCTGCTAGCTCGGGCAGGGCAGATCAACGAACGGGGAAATTGAAATAAGTGTCCGGATACGGTTCGTCGTTCAAGGTGTAATGCCACCATTCTTCGGGCAGATTGCGGAAGCCGTGCTTTGCCATCATGCGCTTGAGGAACTGACGATTGTGCCGGACTTCTTCTGATAAGTCGGAATGGTCAGTGTGCGACTTTACATCAAAAAGATCGAAGGCCGTCCCCATGTCGACCTCACCGTTGGGCAGCAATGCACCGCGTATAGGCAAATTTGTCGAGTACTCGCCGCGCTGGTCGACTACCGCCGCCAGGGTGAGATCGACCGTGCTGCCACGGCTATGGCCCGATTTTTCCGCGATATAGCCACGTTCAAAAAGAGCGCTTTTAGGAACCTCAGGATAGAACTCTGTTTTGTGCAACTGGTCTTCAAGATCTTTGCCCCAGGCAACAAAATCATTCACCGCCTGTTGTGGCCGATAGCAATCGAAAACCTTTAATGAAAGCCCTTGAGCACGCAGTTCAAGCTGTATATCTCGTAGCCGGCTTGCAGCCGGTGTAGTGAGGATGCAAGTAGGAGCGTAATACCCTTGCACCGGCCGACCCATGAAATTTGTACTTGAGTGATAGCGAATATCGAGGTGAACATCGCGGGCGACATCGGTCAGGTGAACGAAGCCGACAGGAATCGGCGCTGGATAACTGGTGTCCTGCGCCGAGGCAGGAGTCAGCAGCGCCGCAGCAGCCAGACAGGCACTGGTGGCCTGAACCAAGCCAGGACAAGCAACAACACGGGTACGACGGTTCTTCATGGGACGTTCCAGAGTGGGGGCATGAATCCCGGTGACGCCTATATTAGCGGTTCGCGGCGCGGGCCTTGAGTTACGTGCCGAAACGGTTATACTCGCTGCGTCATTGGGGAGTAGCCTCCTTTCCACCCCGAAAGGGTCTGCATCAACATACTTGTCCTACGGACATGGTGCAGACGGTCGTTGACTTGGCAAGACCTTTGATCGCGTAGCGTCCGGTGGGCCGGACTCGTTGCGCGATCATTGGTTAACAGTCCGGCCCGGAATCCTGAAAATGGAAGCTTTCCTCGTCTCGACCGGCATCGTCGCCTTAGCAGAGATCGGCGACAAAACCCAACTCCTTGCCTTGTTCCTCGCCGCACGCTGGCGTCGGCCGTGGCCCATTGTGCTCGGCATCCTCGTCGCCACAGTCGTCAACCACGCCCTTGCCGGTGCGGTAGGCGCCTGGCTCACCAGCGTGCTTGGGCCTGAAGCTCTGCGCTGGATTCTAGGTGTCTCCTTCCTGGGTATGGCCGTCTGGATGCTTATCCCCGACAAACTCGATGGTGCGGAGAGTAATTACTTGCGCCTTGGTGTCTTCGGAACCACCGTCGTCGCCTTCTTCTTGGCCGAAATGGGTGACAAGACGCAAATCGCCACGGTCGCACTAGTAGCCCAGTTCCAAGCCTACGCCGCAGTCGTAGCTGGAACGACCCTGGGCATGCTGATTGCAAATGTGCCCGCAGTGCTCCTAGGAGACAAACTGGCCAATCGCCTGCCCGTCAAACTAGTCCACATGATCGCAGCGCTCATCTTCGCCTGTCTGGGCATCATCGCACTGGTCGGCGGCCTGGAATTCTGATCCACCAAAAGCGTGGAGTGCGGCGGGCGCCTTCGATGGCACCCGCACCCACTACCCAAATTAACGCCAATCAACCCACTACTCGCCTGTCATTACCACGCATCCCCAGCCGCAATCACCACTGTCTCGACACCCTCGCCAGCGACTCAGTAACTCAACACCAGAGCAACCGAGCAACCGAGCCAGCCCAGCAGTCCAGCAAGTCAGCAAGTCAGCAAGTCAGTAGGCAAGCAGATCCTGTAAGGTTTGCGTGGGGAGCCCTAACGGGGGCGCGTCGAAGCCGCCGATTTTGCGTCAGGCTGCGGGGAAGCCAGGGCGCGTTTGTTCGAGGGCGGCTTTCAGTAAAGTCCAGTGGACTTTACTGGCCCGAGTTCGCG
>JBEBXA010000063.1:0-23370 GCA_040391825.1 Pigmentiphaga sp. | reverse complement strand
TTGAAAACTGCCGACGGGCAACCGTCCGTGAGTTCGAATCTCACACTCTCCGCCATTTAACGCCGCAGGCGTTGGCGGTAGCGCAAATTCGACGAGGTGGTGGGTTGGTGTATGGAATCCGCAGAAAACGAGCAATCCAAACCATCAGTCCGCGAACGCGCTGACGCCATCAAAGCCTTTCGATGCAAGCACCTTATCGCCGTTCTTGAATGCCCAACTGACTTGAAGAACATCGGAGCGGTGATCCGAAAGGCGAACGCGTTGGGAGTCGAGAAGGTATATGTCGTTGATCCCCGTCGGTCTCTACCCGACGACTGGCAGGAACTGCGCGATCAGAAATCTGTCTCGAAGCCCTCTGTCTCCGCCGTGAAATGGACCTTCGTGAAACGATTCGACAGCACGGATGAGTGCTTCGATTATCTCGAGAGCAAGAATCTCAAGTCGATAGTCGCCTCGCCCATGTGAAAGGCAAACCAATATTTTCTTCACGAAGGCGACTATACGGTTCATCATAAGCTTGCGGTATGGTTTGGCAGCGAAGCGATTGGAATCAGCGACCGAGCCGTCGAGAGAAGCGACATGTGTGTTTGCATTCCGATGTTTGGCATGATCGAGAGCTTGAGTCTCGGGACGAGTTCAGGGATCGTTTTGTACGAGATCGCAAGCAAAGGCGCGAATATCAGAGCAAATATCGCTGGCGCGACCGCAAGGGAAAACGCGAAGCGCCGCTGCCTACGGTTATGACTGGCTGCTAGTCTCCCAACCACGAAGCGCAGCAACGACGAGGTGGATATCTGTGCGGTTGAGGCCGCCGCTCTCGATGCAGGGAAGGGCTTTCCTGGACGCCGGAGAGTCAAAAACAGTAGCTATTCACCGGAGCATAAGGCCAATTGATGGAGCGACATCATCGACTTGGCGGCCATTACTCAATGACGCAAAAAAGAAGCCTATTGCCTCCCGCATCGTGTCGACTATATCTATCCCAGTTCGGCCATTGAGACCAGCTTGGAACCCGCAGCGATGAGGTTGTTCGCTGGCTCGCTACGTGGCGGCCAGCGTGCGGCGGCCATTATGAGCGTGTTTCAATCCCCCAAACTCAAGGTTCCGCGAGGAAGTTGCCGACCAATCGATTGAATGCAGCCGTCCATTCGATCTGAGTCCAGTGGCCGCAATGAGGGAACACGTGCAATTGAGCGCGCGGGAGAATCGACGCCAAATTGATCGAGTTCTGAAGAGGAATAACTCTGTCTTCGCGTCCGTGGACGATAAGCGTCTCGTGCTGTAGGGAGCGTAGGTTCTCTTCAGGTGTCGCCAGCGCTTCAATGTACTGCTGGCGGGGACCCGGCGAAAACATACGCCCAAACCGCTCCTGCACTCCGGGTCGAACGCTTGCTCGATAGCGTAACTCGGCTAACTCGTCAGACACCAGCTTGCGACTATGAGCAAACACGTCTAGCAATCCCTTCATATTCTCAAGTGATGGCTCATAGCCCCACACTGCGTCAAGACCTGGCGTAAGAGGGAAGGACGTCCCAACACTTCCCATCAGAACCAGTCGTCGTACCCGTTCAGGGTGTCTAGCAGCGAGTGCTAACGACACGCCCCCGCCAAAAGAGTTGCCGATCAGGTCGACTTGGGGCAGCGACAACGCATCCATGAAGCCGATCAGGTGTTCGACCCATGTGTCTAGGTCGTACGAGACATCTGGAGGAGCGTCGGTATAGCCGAACCCGACCATGTCAGGTGCAAGTACTCGTGCGCGTTCTGCGAGCGGCCCGATATTGAGTCTCCAGTTTGCCCATGCAGTAACGCCAGGTCCGGAACCATGAATCAGCAAAACAGGGTGGCCCTCGCCCTGGTCGTGATAGTTCGTGTCGATTTGCTTAACCTGCAGGCGACGTCCAATCTCTGGATTTTCGGAGCTACTCACGTCCGGGCCTCCTCTTCCTGAGCACACATCCGCGCAAGTATTTCCGCCCCGCGATTGGCAGCGGAGAGGCCACGAAACAGGAAGCACAGATTGACGACTGCCTGCATTTCCTCCCAACTTGCCCCTGCTTTTCGAGCGGCAATGCCGTGCAATACGGCCGCGTCGCTGAGGTCCATGAGCAGCATTCCGAAAAGCATGAGCTGGGCGGTTTTCACGTCGAAGCAGGCCGGATACATCCCGTACTCGCGTATTTCCTCCTGCAAACGAAGCATCGTTGGATCAAGAGCTCCGGTTACATGGAAGCGGGCTTCGATACGCGGAGGCAGGAATCCGACTAACTCTTCATAGATCTTGGTGCGGCTCTCGAGGCTGTGACTATCATCGGAGTATGCACCCATATGTTTGCTAACTTTCTGAGCATCAATTCTTGCTGGCAGCATGTCTTACTCCTTACCTTGTTGGGGCCAGTAAGCAAATCCCAGCCCGGTTTTCGCGTGATGGGCGGGTATGTAATCGACAACCTCGCCTCTCCATTGGCATGCCGCGGCCGCCACGATCCAGGCGCGAATCTCTCCGGATCCGCCCCGCATCGTCGCCGAGTCCATGGTGAAAAGGTGCTGCAGATCCTTGCCTCGGTTAGTCGCAATACGATCAAGGATCCACTTGTCCATGGGAGTGTCGATCCATCCGGCCCGAGGGCCTATCGGGTCATGCGAGAGGCCTCCTGATGCGTAGATGGCCACTCTCTCGTTGCGTTTCGAAAGAATCCGCGCTAGAGCCTCTCCGAGCTGCCAGCAACGCGTGGCTGTTGGCAAGGGCGGAAAGTAGCAATTTAAGTACAACGGGATAATTGGCACGTCCAGGTTCGGTAGCAAGCGCTTGGCTGGATACACGATCATGTGAGATGTACCGCGCTCTGGGTGGCTACCCATGGGATTCATGACAGACGAACTGGCCATGTCAAAACCCTCGTTCAAGAGTTCTTCTAGCAGATGGCAGGACAGTTCTTTGTGAACAGGTAGATGAATCCGCGTCTCTTGAGGCGGTTGATCAACATAGAACGGAGCTTCGGAGCCCCACACCTCGTCGCCAGTGAAGAGGCACATCGCAGGATTGCAGCGATTGTCGAACATGTCTTCCTGATCGTCGCCGACAAAGATCACGGCATCCGGACGATAGGCTTCCAACTGCTTGCGCAGAACCTCGAAAGCCGAATCGATGCGATCGACGTAGCCGCGGATGACCTCTGGTGTTTCGAGCTTTGCCGTGTGTGGCTGCGACTCCTTCATGTAGTCCGGAATCGCATCGTAGACTTTAGGCCAGAGTTCAGGAGGGCAGAACATCGCCGGCGCGTGTGAAGATGCCAGGCCAAGACCAATCATTCGTTTTCTCCCACAGGAAAGGAATTGGAAACGTGAAGCAGCGCCTGGACTAGTGCCTCGGGGTCAGCCACGCCTTTACCAGCAATATCCATAGCAGTGCCATGTCCCACCGAGGAGAACAGGATAGGAGTTCCGATCGTCATCGCTGCAACCATGTTAGGCGCCGCGACCCGTGCCGCGACGTGTCCCTGATCGTGCATCATGACCACGAAGGCATCGCAGTCTTTTCTAGGAAGAAGTGTGTCAGCCCCAATGGGCCCGAGCAGGTCGAAGCCTGCTGCGCGCAGCTTGTTTAACGCAGGCGTAATGATCTCAATCTCCTCGCGGCCGAACAAACCTGACTCGCCCGCATGAGGATTCACACCTGAGACCCCGATACGGGGCTCGGAGACCCCCAGCCTACGGAGGGCCTGCGCTGTGGTTTTGATGACATTTTCCACGCGATCCTGGGTAATAGCATCCAGTGCATCTCTGACACTCATGTGCAAAGTCATATGGGCGACTCGCGTACGGCCCCAGCAAAGCATCAGCGCCACTTGGTCTACTGGTGTGCTAGTTCGTCGAGCTAAATAGGATGGATGTCCGTCGAACGCGATGCCAGCATTCTTTATCGCGACTTCATGGATGGGCGAACCCACTACCGCATCGACGAACCCCTCCATAGCCGCATCAACTGCCGCATCCAGCGCTGCTATGGTCGCAGCGCCCGACAAGGCAGACACTTCACCGATCCGGAAGCTTTCATCAAGACGCGGCACATCCACGAGTACAAGACCCTGTTCTCCATCTTGAATCTCTGACGCCGAATGCCGCACGCGATAATCATGTGTCAACCCACAGAGCTTGGCGTGTTCGTCTAGCGCACGTTTGTCGCCAAACAGAACAAGCGATAGATGTTTGCTAATACGAGGGTCTTTAGATGCTTTTAATGCGATCTCGGGACCTATTCCCGACGGATCGCCCAATGTGACAGCGATTCTTTTCAGTGACATTGACGACTCACAGCGGCAACGCGAGTAGGGTGTCGATACGTGAGCTATCGCAGATGACAATACGCTCCACGAAAGAAGCCTTCGGGCCTTTGAGGGAGACTACGTCTCGATAGACCCCAGCGGCAAACAACGACATTTCGCCGGTTCGCATAGTCCTTACTACAAGAAAACTGGTCTCAGCGTGCACGATTTCCGCATTAGAAGAAATGATCTTGGGACGTCCGATTACATGCCGATAACGTTGGCCTTCATAGATATTCGCCTCTCGTAGAGACTTCACTCGGTCTGCCAGCATGCCCCTTGAGTCAGCACATAGAACTCCGAATGGGTAACCCTGCGCTTCGTTGTCGATCGAAGTGATCTTATAGGTGCACTGTTCCTCAAAGAACTCGGGCCATTGCTCCAGTTCGTCCCGGTCGATCGCCCGAGCGTAGTCCTCCATCATTGAGGCCAATACAGTCACAACACTATCTTTACCCTCGCTCATGTCACAGCCCCATATAATTGCGATATTCTTTCCAAAAGCCTCGAATCGAGTTCTCGGACGCTCTCGAAGAAGATGATTCAGTGCCATCGCCGCCCATCATCACAACGGAGGCCTCGGCATTGGAACCAGCTATGCCGCGTTGAACGAACCCTCCGACGGCACCATCTTCCATCGACACATAGCCTGCGGGCCCTACAAGATTCGAATGCTTCATTCGGAGCTTTTGCAGCTCTTCATCATCATCAGTGAATCCGATCAGGGTCCATACAAGATCTGTTTTATCGGTTCCCTTAGGAACAATCTGCCGCACAGCAAGGCTGTTATGGATCGCTTGCAGGACGAAGCCGGGGAATACCGACAAGATCTGCACATGGCAGCCGTCGCCAAACTCGTCAACGATGTTGAGAACGCTCTTGTCGTTCAGTAGGAAGTTCTCTTCCTGATTGCTCCGCAAAGATTCGTTCTTGAACTCATCATCCTTCCCGCCGCTGTGGCTCAGAGAGTAGCTGACGTGATGCCCGCCACTCTCTGAGACGATCACACCACCGCCTTGGGAAAGGCGCGACACTTTGAATGTTGCGAAGAAGGTATGAAGTAGGCTGGAGTGATAGGTGTCTTTCGCATTCTCGAAGTACAACTTCCAGTTGTTCGGTAACGCCTGGGTGTATTGACCATAGATTTTCAGGGGCTTGTGCAACACGCGCTTCACGCGCGCCGCGACCGCCTCTCCTAGATAGTCTTCAACGGCAGGCATATCTTCCTGTAGCGTTCCGAAGATCAATCCGCAGTAGACTTCGACGCGCAGCTTTCGCGGACCAAACTCCGCTGTATCGAAGCTATCCGGCATCCCGCCCGCACCGTTTACGCCTCGCCGAAATGCTACGGTTTTTAAGTTCCCCTGTAGATCGTGAGACCAGGCGTGATAGACGCAGGTGAACTTGCGGGCATGTCCTTTGTTTTGCAGTGCCAGTAAAGACCCGCGGTGCGAACATCGATTCTCAAATGCTCGGATCACGCCTTCCTCATCTCGGCACACGATGATAGGCATGTCCCCAACAAATGTCGTCTTGTAATCTCCAGGCTCGGGCAACTCCGCGTCGAGTCCGAGGAAATTCCAAGTTGATCCTTGGTAGATACGCTCTTGCTCTTGGCGATAGATCTCCTCGTCGCCATAGAGTTGATACGGGACGCGCGTAAGTTCTCCTTTAGCCCAGTGGTTGTGCTCCATGCCTTACCTCCAACGTTAAAAATGTTCTGTTCCGGCAGGGCCTGCCTAGTTTGTTGCGCCGCGCATGAATATCTGCACTGTTTCCCCTGTCTGCTGGCTGTGTGCCCGCAAGAGTTCACACGCGAGGTCAGCGTTTCGCGCAAGCACCGCATCCATGATCGCAGCATGCTCTTGAGCGACGTTGCGCTGGGGGGGCCTTTCTTTGAGAAAGAGTCTGCGATAGCGATCAGATTGATCGTGCAGTACCGAGCAGAACTGCGTGACCATCGGCATGTCGCAACCTGCCACAAGGGATAAGTGAAACTCGCGGTGAGTCCTTTCCCATTCGTCCAAAAACGGCACGTATTCATCGCGCTGTTCAATCCGCGTTAAGCGGTGGAAGACCGCAACCAGTTTTTCTTCCCAGGCTAGATCACCTCGTTCGATCGCATGCTTGAGAGCGAATGGTTCCATGTGTGCGCGTAAGGCTGTCACTTCGGCCAGTTTTTTGATCGAAGCCTCTACAACCCGAAAGCCGCGTTGCTCCTCCGCAACTACAAAACCCTCCGCGACGAGTCGCAGTAAGGCCTCGCGCACCGGGCTAAGGCTTACACCGTATTGCTCGCCAAGCGCCTCCAGGTGCAGTCGTGACTCGGGCAGCACTGCACCGCTGAGAATTGCCTCGCGTAACTGAGTTGTAAGCGTGGTGGCAATGCTCACGCCTACCTTTGATCTAGCCATGACTTGTTCTCCAGAACCTTGCCTTCAGTCTATCGGTCTAGCTATATCGAAAGCCAGGATATTTTTACTTTATCAGGCAAGAAAAAGAATTATATATCTAATTTCGAAATTGAGTTGACAAAAATATTAACGATCCATACATTAGGGGCACCATAGAATTGAGGAGATAAGAATGCTGCGTAAATCAGCTCTTGCGTTTGGACTAGTCGCAGCCTTCGCGACTGGCACCAGCAGTGCACAGCCGAGCTACCCCGAGCGGCCCGTTAAGATCATCGTCCCGTACCCGGCTGGTGGATACTACGATCACGTTGCACGAGTGATGGCCGAAGCACTGAGAGCCTCACTTAAGCAAAGCTTCATCGTGGAAAACAAAGTTGGTGCAAATGGTGTCATCGGTGTTGCCCAAGTGGCTAAGGCCCCTGCGGATGGCTACACGCTGCTTCTGGCGGCGATTGGACCGAATGCCATCTCGCCAGCATTGACTAAGAAACTGAATTACGACCCTATCGCTGATTTTTCGCCGATTTCACTGCTGGTGTCGGCACCGAACGTGCTGGTGGTACCTGCCTCGTCGAGCATACGGAACTTGAAAGACTTGGTTGCCGCGTCGAGCAAAGGCTCGCTGAACTACGCCCACAATGGTGTCGGCAGTTCCACGCATCTGGCGATGGAACTTTTGAAAGGAGCCACGGGCATGCAGATGGTCGGCGTTCCGTATCGAGGCAGCGCGCCCGCAGTGGTAGCTGTGACCAGCGGGGAAGTGCAAACCTCTTTCGGCACAATATCGGACGTGCTTCCTCTGATCCAGGCAGGTCGAATCCGCGCACTTGCTGTCAGCAGTAGCGAGCACATTGCGGCCATCGGACAGATCCCGACAGTAGCTGAGCAAGGTGTTCCTGGCTTTGAGTCATCAGCCTGGAGCGGTTTGATGGCGCCGGCAAATACGCCGAAGCATGTGATCGACACCCTGAATCGTGTTGTAAACGCCGCCCTGAGAGATCCTGCGATCGGCAAGCAACTCTCGCCTAGAGGTGAACTCCAGATACTTGGAGGAAGTGCTGAACATTTCGAAAATTATTTGAAAAATGATCTCAAGAAATGGCAGAAGGTCGTGAGCGACAACGGCATCGAAACGGATTAAGCATGCATCATCAGCCTTCTTGTCCTTGCCCGCGGCACTTCATGTCTCTGGCCGATTAGTGTCAGGTAGGTTGATTACGCTTTGCCGCGTAGCTGAAGTCCAGCAAGGACGACCCATCACGGTCGTTCTTGCCGGACTTCAGCAAATCGCGGTCTTTCGGGTTGACGACAACTTCTTCGCTGTGGTTGATCGGTGCTCCCACGGCAACGCCCGCCTGAGCGAAGGAGCCCAGCACCAAGGCCTGATCTACTGTCCATTGCATGGGGGCGCTTTTGACATCGCAACCGGCCAAGCAGTAGTTCCCCCCTGTCGAACCCCTATCAAGATGCTTCCCATCGTTGTTCAAGCAGGCGTAATTTTCCTGCAGGAATAGCTACCCTGCCGAGGATGACTAACGAGTGGGCATCCGGTTCACGGCTTGGTCGATCTGGCTGCGTTGTTCGGTGAGCGCCTCGGCTAAGGCTAATTATTTTTTGTACGTCCTCTTCCATTGGTAATACGTGGCGTTGCGGATGCCCTGTTTGCGGCACAGCTCGGCGCCCGGCATCCCAGGGTCTCCTTCCAATTGTGTTGCATGGAAAATTGGAAGCGATGTGCCGTCCGTCGTCTGGCAGGGCGACATTCATAAATCACAAACCGAGTGTTTCCAGGTCCACGTCAGCCCTGCGTGGCAAGCGCGCGTTCGGCCAATCCGTGACGGAGTAGGCAATGGACGGAAGCGAGCACAGTACCTTGAAGTAACTGGCGACCCGAGGCAGGCGGCCGTTTTCCCACAGCACGGCCAGTCCGAGGTCTTCGAAGCGCAGCAACTCCACACCCCAGAATAGGTCGGCCATGGTTGCTGCATCGCCGAAGAGGTAATTGCTATTCGGGGGCAGCCTTAACTCCAGTTGCCCGACGGCTTCGGCCATTCCTGCGTAGGCGTTCAGCAGGGACTCCTTGTCGAAGAGCCGTTCAGCAGCCATTTTTTCTTTCGAACGCTTCGCCCCATAGGCGGCGCAAAGCATGGAGTCGTCCGCATGCTCTGCAAGGAGCGTATCGCATCGGCTTACCTTACTTAAAGCGAAACCATTAGGTATCTCCCCCGAGGTGCTGCCCACGCCCATTGCCAGAATCTGGTAGTTGGGCAGGTTGTCGATGATGCCGAGTTCTGCCTCGATCTGCGCACGGAAGCGTGGCGGCACCAGGGCACTGGGGGCAGTGGTATTGCTGCGGTCCAGCTCCCGGCAGATGTGGTGGGAGTCCACAATGATTTTTTCAGCGTCCGCGTCGACCAATGTGGGTACGACACATGCATCGCAACCGCCATTAAGGGCAGAGGTTGAGCCTAGGTGTTTGGTGGCCAATGGCAGCCCGGTGGATGCGCATCCCGCCATCCGCATCCGTACATAGTCAGGATGGTAGTTCTGACCCTCGAAGATATTGATAATGTGGGATTCGTAGGGCCTCTTAGTGTGGGCGAGGACGGTGCGTACCTTCTGTGAACAGATAGAGTTGGCTGCATGGTACAGATGCAGCGTACTGCGGTTCGCATCCGGGGGGCTGGATGCCCCCTGGAATAGTCGGGCAACCGGTTCGTGAAGGGCCGCGAAGGCAGTAGGGTTGGACATGCGTTCTCCGGCCATACTCAAGCGTTGTCGTCGTATATTTCAGGCGAGCTAAGGCGAAGCAGCTTGAGGGCGTTGCCGCAATAAAGCCTGTGGGCATCTTGTTGAGAGAGTTTGAGCTCTTCAATGGAACGGATGCCCTCGCGGATGAACATGGGTCCGCCTTCCGGGTCGAAGGGGCAATCGCTGGCAAACACGACATGCTCCGGACCGAAAAAATCGAGACCGCAGCGCAAGGCCGCGCTCGAACCGCCAAGTACCGTATCCCCGTAGAACATCTTGAAGTATTCGATGGGTCGTTTCTGCAGTTGCTCCAGCACCTGAGCTTCGCTGCCATCCGCGCTACGGGAGCCGAGCTGAGCCCACAGTGTGTCTGCTCGTCCGGAAAAATAGGGGAGCATTCCTCCGCAGTGGTGGGTGATCACCTTCAGTTCCGGAAGCTTGTCAAAGAGTCCTGAAAACACCATGCGCGACATGGCCACGCTGCTCTCGAACGGCCAGCCGAGCACTTGCCATACCTCGTATTTTGATTTTTCTTCGTCGGTGTAGTCGGCCTTGGTGGCGGGGCGGATTGGGTGCATCCATATCGGAAGTTGGTAGTGGTTCGCCATCCGTTCAAAGATAGGGAAATATTCCGGGTTATCCAGCGCTCTTCCGTTGACGTTGGTCATAATCTGGACCCCCTTGGCGCCTAGCGAACCGATTGCCCGATCCATCTCGACTAGGGCACTGGCAGGGTTGTTCATGGGCAAGGAGGCCACAAACGCCAGGTATTTGTGGGGCCACTTCTTGCATGCGGCGGCCATTGCGTCGTTGGCGATACGGGCAAGTTCGGGTGATTCGTCTGGGGGAGCCAGCATCTCGGGGGAAGGAGCGGCCAGCGTCAGAATCTGCTGGACGCCCGGAAACTGATCAAGCATGTCGGCACGTGCCTGTAAGTCCCAAAGCATGCGCAGGCTGGTCATGCGCTTGATCATGCCCACATCCTTGCTGCGCCGCTTCATCTCTTCCAGATAAGGCAGTGGCATGACGTGGTTGTAAATATCGATCATTAATTGAGCTGTTGGCATAGTCGAGAGGCTAGAGGGTGAAGTGTCGAGAGTTGGCAGGGGATTACTCGGCCTTGATGTGCTGGATGCGGATAACATCCGCCCAGCGCGCGGCATCTTGCTCGGTGAGTTCCTTGAGTTCCGCAGCTGTACTGCTTGCAGCGTCAATGCCTTGAGCGGCGAATTTTTGGCGCATTTCTTCCGTGGACAAGATCTGCTTTAGTTCGGCATTAAGCTTGGATACCAGTTCCGGCGGCATGCCTGCTGGCCCATAGATGCCATACCATGCAGGGACGTTCATTTCTGGAATGCCTTGCTCGGCCAGGGTGGGAACGTCGGGGGTGCTGGGGTGGCGCTTATCGCTACCGATGGCCAATGCCGTGAGCTTGCCGGCTTTAACGTGCGGCAATGCAAACGTGAGGGGCAGGAACATCACGTCGACCTGTCCTCCCAGAATGCCAGCCACTGCAAGGCCAGCGCCGCTGTAGGGGATGTGATAGATATCGCTTTTTGTCTTGATTTTGAAAAGCTCCATCGCCAGATGATGGACAGTGCCTACCCCTGGCGAGCCATAATTGATTTTGCCGGGGGATGTGCGCGCGGCTTGCAAAAGATCAGCGGCATTCTTGAATCCCGATTTCACATTGGCCACCAGCAGCATCTGGGTCGATCCGGAACCAATGATGGGTGTCAAATCTTTCAGTGGATCAAAGCTGGCCTTTGGATACAAAGCGCGATTGATCACCATGGTGCTGGCAGTGATCAACAGAGTGGACCCATCGGGGCGGGCACGCACCACGAGCTCGGTCCCAAGCATGCCGGATGCACCGGGTTTGTTATCGACCACGGTTGGACGGTCAACGCGTTGACCCAGTGCTGCCCCAGCTGTTCGGGCTATCGTATCGGAACCCGAACCTGGGCTATAAGGAACGACGAAATGGATAGGCCCTGGGGGCAGCGTTTGACTATTTGCCCCAGCGACGTAGAAAGTGGAAAGTAGGGTGGCAAGGCCAAATACGGTTCGTCTGCGCATATTCATATCGTCTCCGTTGAGTTGTTTCTCTTGCGAGGGCCGCGAAGAGATCATCAGTCTTATAGTGGTAGCCCATTGTGGGGTTGAGAGAATTAACGGTCTAATGAGTATTCAGCCACCATTCTTATGGTTTTAGTTATTTATGGACTGGACCCAACGCGTCAGAGTGCGTCAGCTTATGACGCTCATCGTCTTATATGAATCGCGCAATATGACCTCCGCGGCAGCGGCTGTGGGCATGAGCCAACCCGCCATGTCCAAGTGGCTTTACGACCTTGAAGCGGATATAGGCGCCAAACTTTTCGCACGGACTACACGAGGTTTCCAGCCTACACATGTCTGTGATGAGTTGATCGTTCACGCGAGAGCGGTGATAGGCGAGATGGAGCGCTCAAAAAGAACGATCGAGCTCGCGGTCCAAGGCGCTGCCGCCTCGCTCGTCATCGGCATATCGCCTCCAGCCGCGCCTTCATTGATGCCTCGAACCGTTCACCGCTTCCGCGTAGCTCATCCAACTGTTCATTTGGAGATTCGTGAAAATTCGATGGACATGCTGCTCCCCCAACTGCGTATAGGGCAGCTCGATTTTTGCGTAGTGCGCGTCGAGAAGCCAATAGTCGATAAGAATATTCGCTATGAGCTTCTTTACCGGGAAGAAATGCGCGTCGTCGTTGGCCTGAAACACCCCTTGGCGAAAAAGCGAAGGCTTGATTGGCGGGAAATCTCGCAATTTGACTGGATAGGCCCTGTTGCCGAAAGCCCTCTGCGCAGGGAACTGGAGCATGAGTTCGCGTTGGCGGGGGAGTCGGAACCCAGTTACGGCATTGAGACTTCGTCCATGCTTATGATGGCAGCTCTTCTCCAGAAAGGTACGCTTGTCGCCGCGATGTCCGCCAGGATGGCCAGCTATTTCGAGTCGCTGTGCCAGGTCACTACTCTTCCATTGAAATACAGAAAACAATCTGGAATTGGCGTGCTAAGACCGGCGAACGCTCAGCTCACTCCCTATAAGACGGCGTTTCTTGATGCTCTTAAAACAGAAGCTCAGCTCATAGATAATTAAGGACCTGGATGGTTGGCATAGGTGGTGTCCGCCTATGTAGCCGGGGCGCGTGCGCACAGTACGCTCGGCCGCCGGCACCAGCGATCGATATTCTTCCTTCATTTGTTATTGCATTATATATTGCATGCAATATGGATTTCCTCTAGCATCAATGGCCTCAAGGTCTTAGAAAAGTGGAGATACCCGTGCGATATCTTGCAAATGCCTTATTGCTGTCGTTGACGATTCCATACGCATCTTTATCGTTGGCAGCCTATCCTGATCGGCCCATCCAGGTCGTCGTACCGTTTCCAGCCGGTCAAGGCGCCGACATTTTGATGCGGGTCGTGGCAGAGCGTCTCAGCCAAGGACTGGGCACGTCTGTGGTGGTAGAGAACAGGCCGGGTGGAGGTGGAATCATAGGCAGCGCCTATGCGGCAAAGCTTCCCGCTGACGGATACCATTTAGTCGTCGGCAGCAGCGGACCCTTATCGATCGCGCCACACGTTAACGCCGCGGTCAAATACGATGTACTTAAGGAATTCACACCGATTGCCAATCTGGCAGCGGTTACGCAAGTGTTGGTTACGGCAGGCGACGGGCCGTTCAAGCGGCTTGACGACGTGGTCAAACGTGCCCGTATTCCGCCCGGGTTGCAGTACGCATCGTCGGGCCCCGGCTCGACCAGCCATCTCATCATGGAATACTTTGCGCAGCGCAGCGGCCTGACGCTCTCCCACATACCGTATAAAGGGGGCCCGCAAGCGATGGTAGACGTCGTGGCTCAGCGGGTGCCGATCATGTTTGACGCATTACCGGGCATTCTTTCCAATGTCAGGTCGGGCAAGTTGCGTGCGCTGGGTGTTTCATCGAAAGAACGGAGTCCCTTTCTGCCTGATGTACCGACTATCGCTGAATCCGGCGCTACCGGTTTTGGCACCGAAGGTTGGATTGGCTTATTGGCGCCAGCCGGGCTCGATCCAGCTATCGTCACGAAACTGAACGCAGAGGTGAACCGCATCTTGTCCGATCCGGCCACAAAGGCCAGGCTAAAGGATCTTGCTTTCAGGCCCTTGCCCTCCACCCCGGAAGAGTTCGCCAAATTCATTCGTTCGGAATATGAACTGTGGGGATCGGTAGCCAAGTCTGCAGGGGTAAGGCCGGAATGACCGCATTCAAGGACGGGGCGAGGGCCATACCTGATTGCCTGGGGCCACATTCGGAAATAAGTGCTCCGCGGTTCGAGGTCCCCGATGGCGCCTGGGATACCCATTTCCACATCTTGGGGCCACAGCAGCAATTTCCCTATGCAAGCGACAGAAAATATACCCCTCCCGACGCGTCGATTGCCGGGTATAGGCGCTTACAGCGTGCTTTAGGTCTTCGGGCCGGGATGGTTGTCCATGCCAATACACATGGTTTCGATAATTCGGTCGATCTCGATGCTGTTGCTCAATTGGGGCGCGATGCATTCTTTGCCGTCGCAAGGGTCGATCATTCCATTTGCGTCGAGCAACTAGCACGTTGGAACGATCAAGGCGTTCGAGGTATACGGTTCGCCTTTAACCCCAATCATGGCGGTGGGCTTGACAAGGCCTTGTTTGAAAAAGTTGCAGGGTTGATCCGGCCATACGCTTGGTTCATGGAACTGCACATGGCGGCCGACGATCTGGTCAATCTGAAACCGTGGCTGTCGTCATTGAATATAAGGCTCGTGATTGATCACATCGGACGGGTAGACGTAAGTCTAGGGACTGAACAGGCGCCATTCCAGGCGCTGATTGATCTCGTCAAAACAGCGGATGTGTGGGTCAAGCTCAGCGGTGCTGACCGGATCTCAAGGCTGGGCGCTCCGTACACGGATGTCGTCCCGTTCGCTAAAATGTTGATGGAGATTGCTCCGGATCGGATGCTGTGGGGAAGCGATTGGCCGCATACTGGTTATTTTGACGCAGCTCGCATGCCCGATGATGGCGTTCTGTTGAACCTTCTTATGGAATACGCTCCTAGCGAGGCCTTGCGCCGCATGATCCTCGTTGACAACCCCCGGCGCCTAGCCGGCCTTACGTAAAATTTTTTATGCCCGCAACGTGGTCTGAGTCACTTCATGCTGTCCCTGAAAACGGAGATGGCGAAACATCCCTAAACGCTCGCGTCTATCGGACGATCAAGCAGATGATTTTGCTTGGTCGTCTAATGCCTGGGGTGCAACTGACCCATGAAGGCCTAGCCACGGAGATTGGCGTTTCCCGTACTCCTGTCAGGGAAACGCTAGAGCGTTTGCATCAGGAAGGTTTTGTATATCATCGCCGCAATCGCGGCTACTTTGTTGCCGACCTGAGCCCTGAGGAAGTCAGTGAACTTTTCGGCGTAAGGACTGCGCTGGAGCTCTACGCTCTGGATGAAGCCTGGCAGAAAGATGCACTTGATGATCTGGACGACTTGAGGGCCATCAATGACCGATATCAGCAGGCCATCCAGGAAGGACCGTCAAAGCGCAGGATGATCGTGGATCACGAGTTTCATCGTTCCTTGGCCTTGCGCGCCGGCAACCAATTCCTCCTGCGGTCTCTGGATGCTGTATTTGAACGCATCATTTTGAAACGGCGGGTGGAAGGTTACGTTGTTGCGAAGGGAATGGAGGCGTACAAAGAGCAAGAAGTCTTGTTGGATCAACTTGCAGCGGGGCGCTTGCCGGAAGCGAGAGAAACCTTGCGGCGTCATATTGCCAGCGGACGTGACAGGTTGCTCGATCAGCTCAAAGAGGATGGCTCTACCCTAGTCGGCTGGGGCGGCCGATAGAGTTTGAGCCACCATGACCCCCTGAACCTTTTAGTTGATCTTGATGTTCGCGAATTTGACGACGATTTGCGATTTTTCGACGTCGGTCTTGTATAGCGCGAGCAGGTCATCGCCATCGCCTGTCAGCGATTCGATACCGGCTCCGGCCATGGCCTGCATGGTGTCCGGCTTCTTTAGAATCGCCATGACATCTGCTTGTATCTTCGCGATGATTTCCTTGGGTGTGCCAGCCGGCGCCATCATGCCGTACCAGATGTCGAAGTCATAATCCTTTAGCGTGTCTATACCCGACTCGCGAAAGGTAGGGATGTCGGGAGCCGAGGGCAGGCGCTTCGCGGCCGTTGTTGCGATCGCTTGCATTTTTCCGGTTTTGACGTGGGGGATGGCAACGGACGTGGACAGCATGGCAAGTTCGATCTGGCTGCCGAGTATATCGGCGGCAGCTTGCGAGCAGCCGCGATAGGGGGCGTGAACGATGAACGCGCCGGTGCGGTATTTGTAGAGTTCGGTAGCAAAGTGCTGCGGGCCGCCCAAGCCGCAAGATCCATAGGTATATTTGCCAGGGCTGCGCTTGAGCAGAGAAGTCAGCTCGGCCAGGCTCTTGGCGGGTACGCCAGGATTCGCCACAAGCACCATGGGGGTCGAAGCCACCAGCGCGATCGGCACGAAATCCCTCAGCACATCGAACGAGAGCTTGGGGTTGAGTGCTGCATTGCTCGCGGCGGCGTTGTTCATCAGGACCAGTGTGTAGCCATCAGGCGCAGCGCGTGAGACGGCTTCCATTCCGATATTGCCACCAGCGCCTGGGCGGTTTTCCACGATGACTTGCCGGCCCCAGGTTTCACTGAGTTTCTGGCCAAGTAGCCTGCCCATGATGTCGGAAGCGCCACCCGCGGAAAAAGGAACAATGAGGCGTACCGACTTGCTGGGGTAGGGTGCGGGGCTTTGTGCATGAAGGATAGGGCTGGCTACGGCGACGAACGCGATCAGTGACCCGACTACGCCCTTGAAGACCCCTCGGGACGATCTACGTTGCAGGACTGCGCTGAAAGCTGATACGGAGTGTTCGCCGTCAGGGTGTGATTCGCGGGCGAATGGTCGTAAATCAGGCATGGAGAACTCCTCGGACGCTAGTTGGAAAAACGCGGTCAACTGATATCGAATTCGAACTTAAATGCTTTGCCATCACGTACCAGGCAGCCCGACGACGGTGCAGGAAAATGAGCTGTCAGGATGCTCGTGCCGGTGTCGGCATATCGTTCGCAAAAGGCAATGCGTTGGCGTGCCGCTAATGCGGGATCGTGGCAATATTGGGTGGGCATGCCGGGCGTGGATAACTGAAACGGGTGGTGAATGAGATCACCAGTGCAAATGCCATGATGCGAACCATCTTCCAGGTGGATAAGGACCGATCCAGGGGTGTGTCCTGGTACTGCTTCGGTGTAGATGCCGGATTCCACACGGTGCGACAGCCCCACCATTTCGGCCTGCCCTTGTTCGACTACGGGAAGCACGCTGTCTGCGTAGCAACCGTGGAGAGCAGTCGGCCCATGCAATTGAGTCTGCTGTCGTAGATAGTCGTATTCGAGTTCGGCCATCAGATAGCGTGCATTCGGGAAAGTCGGCACCCAGCGCCCATTGACCAGACGTGTGTTCCAGCCTACGTGATCCGCATGCAAATGCGTGCACATCACGACATCGACTTGGTCCGGGCGAACGCCTACGCTGGCCAGCCGGTTCAGGAAACCGTCCTGCCGCTGGTGCCAGTCGCGACGCTTGGGTCGGTTCTTATCATTGCCGATGCAAGTGTCGACCAGGATGACGCGAGTACCGCTGCGAATGACATAGGTATGAAAGCTGATCAGCAGGTCGAGGGTGTTAGGGTCGATGAAGCGCGGCCCCAGTTTGCGAGCGTGTGCCGCCAGCATTTCGGAGGTCAGTTGCGGGAAGCCCCGAGCGGCAGGCAGCGCCACGTTTTCCATATCAACGACACGATCCACCTTGATTGCGCCGAAATGCATTGCCGATCACCTCCTATTCAAGAAACCCCATTCCTATTCTCTGTAAAAAGAGGGGCGCCTACACTTTGAAGAACGAAAGTGTGCTTGCTGGAAACAGTTCGTCTATCGTCAGTTTGCGCTGGCAGATTCCCTGACTGAAGCCGAAGGTCAAGAATGCATCCAGCGTGGCCCGGTTAATCATTCCGCCATGGTCCGGACCGACCCCGTAGGGGAAGAAATCCTCTCCGAATAAGCTGCTCATTCGCGATGCGTAACTCCATAGCCATGGTAATGGCGCATACGAGGCAGTGATATCGGACATGCGTTCAATCGATCGGCGCTTGGCTTCTTCGAACGCTGTATAAAGGTTGACTGGTAGCCAGGGGTGCGCTTGCAGAAGCGAAGCTTTCATGACCAGCACATGCATGATCGGATAAATGCGGGTGTCATGGAAATATTGCTCCTCCTGCGCTTCGGGATTGGGGAGCAAGCGCGCAATTCCCTTTCCCAGGGATGCAGGAGGACGCGCCGACATTACCGCGTCGATTTCCCCATGTAGCAATAGCTCGTCAAGTGAGCGATCTGGGATCCGCGTCAGGCGGGTATTGGATGGCAGGGCCAATTTGACTTTATCGGTGCGTCCTGGCTCGTTGACGCCAGCTTGCACCCATTCGTTGTCGCTCAGTTGTAGTCCGATGTAGTCGCTTAGGTAACCCCGGCCGTAGATGCCAGCGGTTTGCGCCCATTCGGGTACGCCGATGCGTTTTCCCGCAAGGTCAGCCGGCGTCTGAATGGAACTGCTGTCTTGGACGTAGAACATGGAATGCCGGAACGCCCGCGAAATAAAGATGGGCAGCGCGATGACCGACGTATCGCCTTGTGCCCGCATCGCGCTATACATACCCATGGACATCTCGGAAATATCCCATTCCCGGTGCAAGGTGAAGCGATGGAAGATTTCTTCGATCGGAAGGTTCAATGTGCGCAGCGTGACGCCTTCGATAGAGATCGAACCATTGCTGATGTCACGTGTGTGGTCGTAGGGTCCTAGAGCAAGGGTCAGTGGCACGGGGTTCATGGGCAGGCCGAAAGTAGAAACGGCAAGGCTGTCGCCATGGGGCGATGCCTTTCGTGGGAGGGATTGCAGGGGTTGGTCGAGGCCCTTGCGTGCATAATGCTTAAGCATTGGTTCTCAGCTTATCAATACGGTGTCGATATCGGTAATGAGTTTTTGGCCGGCATTGATTCCGTAATGGATATCGAAAGTTTTAGAGCCATGTGCCATCGCTCGGCATTCGGGCATTCGACGCCTTAGCAAGTAGGAGTGACATGGAAGCCAAACCGGACGCACTTTTGCGGACATCCGCACTAGGCCGCATCAAGATGCGCTATCTGCTGTTACTGGTTGCCATCGACGATATGAGAAGCGTCCACAAGGCTGCTGAGGTGATGCATATTACCCAGCCCGCCGCGACCAAATTGTTGGCTGAACTGGAGCGGCTGGTAGGGGTACGTTTGTTTGACCGGACTACGAGGGGGCTTACACCGACAAATTTCGGTGAGAGTCTCGTCGCTCATGCTCGCACCATCGTCGCCTCGCTGGGGCATGCATGGGATGACCTTGCCGCGTTGCGCGCCGGGGCCTCCGGAAGAGTGAACGTAGGGGCCATTGTTGCCGCGGAAGCTGTCCTGCTGCCTGCGGCGATTGTCAGATTGAAGCAGCGTTATCCGAATCTGGCGGTATCGATAAAAGGAGGCACCTTTGATTCGCTCATCCCGGAGCTACGTGCCGGGACATTGGACCTAGCCGTTGCCCGCTGGTCTGCGGACAGGGATAGCGCAGGCATTCGGTACGAGCCTTTGTATGAAGAGCCCATGCGGCTGCTGGGCCGTGCAAACCACCCGCTCAACCAAGGCAAAAAACTATCGCTGGCGACCCTGGCGGCTTATCCCTGGATTTGGCCGCCGCAAGGCAGCATTTATCGTTCGCGGCTTGATGCCATGTTCAGGCGAGCCGAGGTGGCTCCCCCCAAGGATATCGTCGAGTCAGAATGTACGCTTGTGAATACGGCATTGATCAAAAACAGCGATCGTATTGGTGCGTTACCCTTGACCGTGGTGCGTTCCCTTGCCGCAGGAGACGGGCTGGTGACATTGCCGGTTGATCTTCCTGCTCCTAGTGGCATGCTTGCAATCATGTGCCCCAGCGACCGGGATCTTTCCTTGGGTGCGGAGGCGCTGGCTGTGGTTTTGCGTGAAACCGCAGTGGACATAAGCGAAGGCATGAGCAATGAATAGATGCTTTCTCCAGGAAAGACAAACTATCTGAATGACCGTTGCTAAGCGAATCTCAGACTTTATTCGACGTCACCACGACGGAGATCATCCGCCGCTGGCGTTGCTGGGTTTTGTTTGATCGCATGCCAATTCTCGCGCTACTTTTCAAGGCAGGACAATGAATATCAGGGACCTAGGGTATTTTCTAGCTATCGTCGAATACAAGTCCTTGCAACGTGCTTCTATTGCCATGGGCTTGTCCCAGCCGGCTCTGACCAAATGTGTGCATCGTCTTGAAGAGGCTTTGGGGGTGCGGCTGTTCGAACGAGGGCCGGGCGGCACGCTGCCGACACAGGCCGCACTGAGCTTCCTCGAATATGCCAAGCGTATGAACGCGGATTATGGCGGTGCGATGCAGATGATGGGGGATCTGGCCGCGTCCGAGGCCGCTGTCATCCGCCTAGGCACTACGCCGATCTGGGAGTTTCTCGTCCACGAAGCGATCGGCGAGTTTCTTCCGCAGCGCCCCGCAAGCCGGTTCCGGGTAAGCATCCTGTTTTCGGACAAGCTGCTTTCGGCTCTGGCCAATGGGTATATCGACCTCGCGTTGGTCACCGCTCCCAAGAGCGATCCGGCGTTCGAGGTTGTCAATCTCTCGGATGACGTTATGGTGCCGGTGGCTCGATCGGCGCATCCCTTGCATCACCTTGGGCGGGCCCCGACCTTGACGGAACTGGCAGCGGCTAGCTGGGCGCTGCCCCGCACCGGAGTGCTGTCGCGCGATCAGTTAGAGCAAGTATTCAGCACGCAGAATCTGCCTGCGCCTATCGTACAGGTGGAAGTCGACGGCGGGGCGCCCCTGGGCACTTTCACGCTACTCAATCGCAGCGACCTGATCGGACTATGCCCCAGTTGCCTGTCCAACACTGCAGCGGCCGCTGGTTTGTTACCGCTCGTTGTGGACGGGCTGAAATTAAGGACGGGGCCGTCCTTGGTCACACGCAAAGACTCGGTGCTGACGCCTGTTGTCGAAATGTTCATCCGACGCGTGGCCGAGTTGGCCAAACCCGCTCAAGATTGAAGAGCATAGCCATCTCTCGGTTATAGGCCTGCGGGTTTTGGTAATAGGCCGCGCGGCACGCGCCGTCATATAGTCCTGAGCAAATCACTGCGGGCACTGCCAGTGCCGCATGATGACCGCTCAGGAGATTGTGTTGGCCCCATGGAAAGAGGTGTTTCGCGAGTACGCCGCAGAGAGCGTTGTCCTGCGGCGGCATATTCATCAACATCCCGAACTCGGCTTCGAAGAGCACGAAACAGCAGCTCTGGTTGCGGAGAGGCTGCGTGCGTGGGGCTATGAGGTAACCGAGGGGGTGGGCGGAACGGGTGTCGTCGGCACACTAAAGATCGGCAATGCCAGCAAAGCCTTGGGCGTTCGTGCGGACATGGACGCCTTGCCGATGCAAGAGAAAACGGGGCTGCCGTACACCAGCATCCATGCTGGCAAAATGCACGCTTGTGGTCATGATGGCCACACCGCGATGTTGCTGGGCGCGGCGCGGTATCTGGCTAGCACCCGGCAGTTCTCGGGTACGCTGAATCTGATTTTTCAGCCTGCCGAAGAGGGCTTGGCAGGCGCAAAGAAAATGATCGAAGACGGCTTGTTCGAACGCTTTCCGTGCGATGCGGTCTTTGGCATGCACAACATACCAGGCATAGAGCAAGGCAAATTGGTATTTGCCGAAGGCCCGCTACTTGCTTCGAATGACCGGCTTACCGTGACGGTCACCGGCAAAAGCGCGCATGGTGCCGAACCGCACAACGGTGCTGATGCGGTGGTTGCTGCGTCGGCCATCGTGGGTGCGTTGCAGACCGTTGTGTCTCGCAACGTGGATCCGCAATCGAGCGCCGTTGTTACGGTAGCGTCACTGCAGGCAGGCATGGCCAACAACGTTATTGCCGACCGGGCGCTTATGCAGATCTCAATACGTACCCATGAACCAACCGTGCGCCGTACCGTGATCCAGGCGGTGCAGCGCGTGATCGACCACCAGGCGCGAAGTTACGGCCTGGATGCCGAGGTAGTTATAGGCGCGAACTCTTATCCTCCCTTGATCAATACCGCGGACGAAACCCGCTTTGCCAAGTCGGTAGCCCTTGAGGTATTCGGCGAACAAAAAGTATCGAACGCGAAGAAGTTGCTGATGAACAGCGAGGATTTCGCATTCATGTTGGAGCAGCGCCCTGGCTGCTATCTTTTGATCGGCAACGGTTCTGGGCCAGGCACATGCAATGTGCATCACCCGGGCTACGATTTCAATGACGATAACCTCGAAGTGGGCGTCGCGTTCTGGTCGCGGCTGGTCGAGCGTTACTTGCCGCTTTGATGTGTTCAAGATTGGCCGCGTCAAAGCCTCGTATCGATCATTTGCCGCTTGTGTCGGAAATCACCGGGTGCTTGGCGGTGGTGCCGAAAATCAGAACCGTTTTATCCTTCTGGAAGAACTATGAGAAAGCCATATCTACTTGCCGCTGCCATTGTCACGGCGACCCTGTCGGCAAGCGCACTTGCCCAGACTTTTCCAACACACGCGCTAAAAATAATCGTGGGTGCGTCGCCGGGCGGTGGTTCCGATGGCTTGGCGCGACCACTCGCTGCGCAATTGGCATTGGAACTGAAGCAAACCGTGGTCGTGGAGAATCGTGCTGGGGCCGGCGGCATCATTGGGTCCAGGGCGGCTTCAAGCGCCGCGCCCGATGGATACACGATGGTGTTCGTGACTGACGCCCACGTGGTGTCGGCCGCAATGCAGAAGATCAAGCCTTACGATCCGGTTAAGGATTTCACCGCAATCGGCATGGTGGGCAATGCGCCCTTGATCATGATGGTGGGTAAGCACACCAATATCAGTAATTTTGCGCAGTTTTTGGAGAAGGCACGTAGCGCGCCGGGCGCTTTGTCTTACGGCAGCAGCGGCGTTGGCGGCAACCTGCATCTGGCTACAGCTCGACTGGCGAACAAGGCGGGCATCAGTATGTTGCACGTGCCTTTCAAGAGCGGCGGCGATGCCTTGCAAGAGTTGTTGGCCGGCCGTATTGACCTGTTGATGGCCGCGCCGCCCAATGCGATTCCCTATCAGAACGATCCGCGGGTCAAACTTATTGCGGTGTCGTCCTCCACAAGATTGAAGGACTTGCCAAACCTGCCGACCATCATGTCTCAGGGGCTGGACTATCAATATGCGACGTCTATTGCACTGCTCGGGCCGGCCGGCATTCCCGCAGCTGTTGTGTCTCAATTGAACACGGCACTGAACCGAGTGTTGGTGCAGCCTGAAATGACCAAGGTGCTGGATATGCAACTGGTCGTTCCCCAACCCGGAACGCCCGAAGTGCTGAAAGCGAAACTGGTCAAGGATGTACAGGAGATCGATCAGGCGATTAAGAACGGAGATTTGAAGTTGCAGGAGTAAGGACAGCAGCTTGTCAGCCTATGCTTGCCCACTGATGAACTCGTCGCGCTTGCCTGGTAGTAGAGTGCCGAGGAAGAGCCCCCGGCACTCTGCACGTCTTCGCCCAGACGAATCTGGGCCGAACGCCGCTTTAGTTGTTCACTTCCATACCCGCTTCGCGCATTGCTTTCGTCCATTGCGGACGTTCCGTGCGTATACGCTTACCGA
>JBEBXA010000062.1:0-24118 GCA_040391825.1 Pigmentiphaga sp. | reverse complement strand
TGAGAAGCCTTCCAAAGTTGCTCGACGGGTATGGAGAATGAATTGGAGTGGGTGAGGGTAACAACATCAAGCACCCCAACCCATTGATTGACAACGAGTTATTCCCGCTTAAAAACGCGGGAATTGGGCACGATTATGTACCTGTTTGCCGGCGGGTGACAACCTTGCCCGCATCGGGACGTGAGTGTGTCGAAATGAAACTATCGAGACCTTGCTCTGATACGGACGCGTTCCACCCTACTCCTAGTTGATTCGAATATTCGACTCTCGAATCACCTTGCCATAGACATCAAAATCAGTACGCATCACCTTCGAAAACTCCGCAGATGAGCTACCGACGGGCGTGATGCCCATGCCGGCTATCTTCTCCGAAACCTCTGGGCTAGTAATAATACGCACGAGTGCGCTGGAGATCTTATCCACGACGGCCTGCGGTGTTGCAACGGGAACCAGGATGCCAAGCCATCCATCTTGTTCGAAAGAGCGGTAGCCTAGCTCTCGGAATGTGGGAAGATTTGGCAACCCTGACAGCCTATGCGTCCCGGTCACCGCTAGAAAATTCAGCTTCTCGGAAAATTGGCGTGCCGTGACGCTGTCAATAAGGCCCCCGCTGATTTGCTCCCCCAAGAGATTCGTCGCGAGTTGAGAACTTCCTTGAAACGGAACGAGCGGCAAATCCATTTTGGATTGCTGATTGAGCATGATGCTCAATAGATGAGATGGTGTCCCAACACCATAGTTTCCAATGCTCGTTGCTGCGGGGTCAGCTTTTCCGCGGGCAACGAAATCTTCAAGAGTTTTCGCCGACCCCGTTTTGGGGACCGCAAGCAACAAAGGAAGACGCGCGATCAAGGTTATCGGCGAAAAATCCTTGAAAGGGTCATAAGTTGCCTTTTCAACCAATTGCGGTTGCAACACCGGACCCGATACTCCCAACAGCACCGTGTAGCCGTCGGCCGGTGCACGAGCCACCGCTCCTGCTCCGATCAGACCGCCAGCACCAGCTCTGTTCTGGACGACGACACTCTGGCGCCAGGTCTCTTGCAATTTTTGAGCAAGCAGCCGTGCAGTCGAGTCAGCCACCCCTCCCGGGCCATAGGGAACCACTATCGTAACGGGTTTGGATGGGTAAGGGCTTGCAGGGGTTTGTGCTTGGGACGCGGCCGTCCCAACCAGCATAGCTGTCATCAGGCAAGGCCTGATCATCGCGAGGATACGCATGTTATCTCCTTTATTTTCTGGTTGTTTATTCAAAGCGAGTTGATTTGCTCGTTGTTGAGCCAAACCGCATGAACACCGAACGGCACGCGCTGCGGGAGATGCAGGCGGCAAGCCTCGGTCATTGTCTTCGCGTCGAGGACAAGCAACTCGGCGTGGTTCTCTCCCATCAGCAGGTCAAGCAGATAGCCATCGTCTTCGGCAACAGCGCCCTTTCTTGGCACGAAGAGAGGCTCGCCACCGTAGAAGTGGCAATAATCAACGTACTTGATCTCACACTCTTCCAAGTAATCGTATTTGAGCGTTCCTTTGCCCATGTAGCCCTCGCGCTGCTCGTCGAGGAGATAGCAATAGCGATTTTTCTTGCCCCGATAGCCGACGTGGAAAGAACAGCGCTCGTATCCCCATTCGACCAAGACCCGGTCCTCAAGCACCCTGCCCTCATCGGGGTCAATAATCCACTTAGAGAGACGAGCGTGAGACTCTTCCGGGGTATGAATCGGCACGGTGTCTGGATACTCCGAAAACCGCGGGCCGAACATGACGATATTGGTGCCGCCGTCAGATCTCTTTTCTTCCCAAGCATTCACCAAGTGCCAAATCGCGCCGGGCTTGCCGGTCGTAACCCAGCGAATGGGCGTGTTCTGGTCAAATTTCCGCGGCAGCACCCCGAAGCGCATTGCGTACTTGGGATCCCAGTAGTACATACTGCCGCCTTCTTTCTGCAGGCCATCCTTATCAACCCGCATCGAGATATCTGGAAAGACGATGTAATTGTCCGTAATGCAGCACTCGTGGATCCATGCCATATGATTCGGCGGCTGCTGATAGGTAAGAGAACGAACGACGTCATTATTTGATACCTGGACGATGGTGATACTGCCGTCGTACCGGTTCGTCGCGACGCTGTACATATCCCCCGTTTCGGGGTCAATTGCAGGATGCGCGGAGAACGGCCCGGTCAGCTTGCCTCCCCACGTGACATGTTCGCCCGACCCATCGATGACAAGCTTGCCCTCTTCCTTACGAACATGCAGGACGAAGGGATATCCAGCCTCGTTGAAGGTATAGAGCTTTCCATGATGAAACTGGATCGCGGTACCGTTCCCCGTGCCGCTGAACCTTAACTCGGGAAGCGTCCCTTTCTGGTACTGCTTACCCAGCCATTCCATTTTTTCGACGGTCGCTTTGCCTCCCGTCAACAGCTCGCCCATGGTGAGATACACCTCCCGCCCGAGAACTCTTTCAATCTGGAAACGGCGGGTACGCACCTACGAGTTCGTATAGCTGGCCTGCCCATCTTTGATATGTATTTGATGGAGCATGCCCGAGCCATCGAACATGTGCCACCTGGCCCCCATCGGGGCGAACTGGGGGTTCGTGCCGTTGCGGATGTAAACGCCTTCGAGGTCGGATGGAAGCGTACCCGTAACCGTAACAGGGGCTTCCTTCAATTCGGTGTGAACCGCGCGAAAGCCCCAATGGCTATACGCACTTTTGCGGTTGTATGCCTCAGCATCAAGCGCGGCATCTAGACGAGCCAGTTCCGCTTTATGTATGTCGGTTAATTGCAGCGACATTTTTGTATCCTCTTGCACGATCCGTTGATGAAAAACTGCGTTCGCGGAATGCACTGATCAGCCATTGTTGGGTCTGTTCCGACCAGAGGGTCTCTTTCGCACATGAAATTATATTGGTCTGACCATTGCATATTATTATCATAATCCTAAAAAATTGGCCCCTGCAAGCGCTTCCCTGAGGAGAAATGGGGAGAAGAAACTAACGTTTACCCCTAGCATCTCGTCGAAACTCTTCGAAATTCGGCCTTTGGTATGATCAACAAAGGTCTAAACTTTGCGCACTTTGAGCGCGAGCCTTATGCGATGCGGATCTTCGATCCGGCAGGCATCAAGACAGGAATCTGTGATGGAAGAGTTGGGTGGTGCTGCATTACCGATGTTCGCGCCGATACGATCCCGCCGAGCCTTTGAGGTCGTTTGCGAGCGAATTCGCGAATTGGTGGCGAGCGGCAGATTAAAACGAGGCGACAAGTTGCCGCCGGAACGTCAATTAGCCGAACAATTGGGCGTCAGCCGACTGGCCATACGTGAAGCCCTGAGAAGCCTTGAGAACGCGGGACTCATCGTCCTGCAGCGCGGCCCAAAAGGCGGCGCCTTTATCCAGGGCGGCGGTGACGACAAGATGACCGAGTTGATGCAAGACATGCTCGACCTCGGCACCATTTCATTGGCAGACCTTACCGAGGCCCGGATTTTTATTCTTGGTTCGGTCGCTCGGCTTGCTTGCGAAAGAGCCACGGAAGAAGACTTGGCGCTAATTGCCGAAAACGTTCGCTTAAATGAAATCGCGCTCGAGTCCGGTAGCAGGGAAGTCCGTCTAGAGCATGCTACCGAGTTTTATATTAGATTAGCTGCGGCGACGAAGAACAAGGTCATGATGCTCGTGGTGCGTTCCTTGACCGATACGGTGAAAGCGATTCTTCAGCGAATCGAGATTTATCCCGCGCAAGACCTTGCCGTCTCGCGAAGGAAGTTCCTGCAAGCATTGCGCGCTCGAGATCCTGACCAAGCGGCTCGAGAAATGCATATACACCTTCGAAGTCTTCATGAGCATGTCGTGAAGCACGCGGTTGCGCAGAAAAAATCGCCTGATCTGATCGTTGATGGCACCTTGATAGCGGATCGTAGCTAGGTGGCAAACAGCCAAGGATGATCGGATGGCTTTAGGCGGGCTCCGACAATGCTGTCTCGATGCACGCGACGATGTCGGCCAGAGGCTGCAGGAAAGTCTCCAGCGCTTGATTAACCGAGAGAACTCGATTCATCCAGATGATGTTCACGGCTCCCAGTATCGCCGCCCCCTGCCTGATGGGGAACGCGATGCTCGAGGTTCTGTTCTCATCCGGGGCGTGTCGAACAGCGAAGCCCTTGCTTTTGACTTCGTCCAACCGCTGTCGAACGTGAAGTAGCCAATCGTCGAGAGAAACAGAATTCGGACATTCCTGCGGCGCGATCATCTCCAAGATGTGGTGCCGGGCCGCGGCATCAGAGAACGCCAGGTACACAAGTCCGATGGAGCTCGCGATCATGGGGTAGCGTGTACCGACCAAGCCTAAGGAAATGGATAGCGGGCTGTCTCGGTGGGTGTTGGCGCGCAGCACCATGAAGCCCTCGGTATAGGTCGCCACGTTCACGGGCCAGATTAGTTTTTCCCCCGCCCGCTGGATGATGGGTCCGGCCCGCTCGGTCAACCTGTCGCGCTCGGAGTAGCCGCTGGAGAGCAGGTGGACGTTAATGGTGAGCGCATACCTCTCGCCCAGCCTTTCGCGCGCTACGTAGCCGTCCTTGCGCAGCGTCTCGAGGCACCGGTAGACACTGGTTCTGGGGATGCCGGTATAGGCGGCGACTTCGTGCGCGGAGGTCGCGCCGAGTACATTCAGAGCCCGCAGTACTATCAGGCCACGTGATAGACCTCTGATCGTGTCGACTGACATATGGTCCTACCGCCGTTTCAACGGACTCCAAAAGAGACGCTACATGCAGCGCTAAGTCTATCAGTTGCCCACCGTTTGTATTCTCGCAGCCTTGATCACCTCGTCGTACATTTTCTCCTGCGACAACAGGTACGAAGTGAGCGTGTCGCGGTCTTTTCCCGTCACACCATAGGCAAGCAGGCCGCTGCGCAGTATGACCCGGGATCTGGTTTCTGCATCTTGGTAGACGGTGTCCCGCATTGTCGCATTGAGCTTGTCGAGGATGGCATCGGCCGTGCCTCTTGGTGCGTTCATGACGAACCACGTTATCACCGACGGTAGCCTCAGTTCCTTGAACGTAGGCGTGTCAGGGAATTCGGCCATGCGCTCGTCGGTGTTGATCGCGAGCAGTCCTGCCTTGGGCCGGAAATTGAGGCCTGCCGCGAGCGAGTACACCCCGACCTGGACTTCATTAGCCAACAGGGCCTGCCACATTGCACCTGCGGATTTATAAGGAATCTCACGCAGAACGATGCGCTGGTTCTGAGCGAGATATCGCTGCAGGATGTGGGGGTTGCTCGCTGGGCCCCACGAACCGAGTAGCACGCTATCGGGGCTTTTTTCGGCGCGAGCCATGAGTTCACTCGCGCTGGCGAAGCCCGATGCGCTATTGACCCATAGTCCCGAAGCGAGAAACCCCAGATGCATGATGGGAGCGAACGCTTGTTTGGGGCTATACCGCAGATCGTTACGCAGTTGTGGAGTCAGGAAGGTCGTATGGGAGTCGGCGACGCAGAGCGTATAGCCATCTGGGGCAGCTCTCGCACAGGCTTCGGCAGCAATGGTGCCCTCGGCTCCAGGTCTGTTGTCGACGAAGAACGGCCGGCCCAGCGCTTTGGAAAGCGCTTCGGCCACCCCTCGAACGGCAGTATCGGATGGGCCTCCGGGCGCCTGTCCGGTGATGATGCGCACGGGCCGCGTGGGATAGCTTCCAGTGGCAGCGGCATTGATGAAGAGCGATGGGGCCAGTACAGCGGCGACCAGGCCGGCTTTTTTCACGAACGTCAGTTTCATCAGAATTCCTTTGATCTTGTTTGTCAGGTGTTCAGGCTGATTGCTTCTTCCCCAGCCGCTCAATGCCGGTGGTAGGACGGATATCCGACGACCGGATCCACTGGGTGAGTTCCTGCCCTTGAGCCATCGCTCGGATTTCCCGAGCCCATATTCGTCTCAACAGGACGACCAACTTGTCGGACTGCGACAGCCGCTCGGTGCAGCGATCCGTTATCGTCCCTTGCGCCATTTGCGTGATGTGGTCCTGGATAAACAACAGGTCGGGGTGATCCGAGAAGTCGCTGAGTCTGCGGTGCCCTGCGAGCACGGCGTTTGCCACTTCGATGACGCTGGGAAGGCCACTCACCACTTCATATCTTTGCGCGATGGCGGCCTTAAGCCGCTCGGCCGCTTCGCCTGTCACCCTGGCATGGATGACAAGGAAGTTCATATGCGAATCATCGGTGATCGGCACACGCCACGCCATGAAGTCCTTCCATCCGCCCTCGCTCTCGGGTTGAAACTTCAGGTTCAGCATGGTTGGCATTCCATGGTGACTGACTCTCGTCCCTTCGGGGCGGCCAGAGTACTGTGCGATTCCCCAGCTCGTTTCCTCGCCCTGCACGACTGGCACACTAGTCAGCCCGCTGTCCATATACGACGAAATGGCGTGTGTAAAGGGCGTGTGCGCGGGATCGACGTTGTTCTCCACATCCTGGAAGTAATTACAGGGTCGCAGGTTGCAGCGCGTCTCGGTTACGCCTGGTTCTTCAAAGTCAGGATAACGGGGGAATATCGGAGGCGGGTCTTGTGGTCCCATGTAGATGAAGATAAGCCCAAGGTATTCCTCGGTGGGGTAAGCGCGGACTGAGATGTTTTTGGCTTGAGTATCGACCGAGCCGGGAATCTCCACGCAACGGCCCTTCGAGTCAAAGCGCCACCCGTGGTACATGCATCGCAGGTCCTCGTCCTCCACGAAGCCGATGTGCAATAGCGCGGACCGATGGACGCAGCGACCGGCCAGGGCGTGCGCCTTTCCGCTCGTGCCGCGGTAAATCGTCACCTCTTCGCTCATGACCGTCAGCGGCTTGGCTTGGCCACTGTGCAGATCGGCTGACAACGCGACTGGATGCCAAAACATGCGCATGTAAGCACCGGCGAGCGTTTCGGGGCCAGTGAAACAGAAGTCATTTGGGTGTATTTCCACGTTTGCGGACGGTGTACTCATGAAGTTGATCTCGTGTCGGTGTTGTCTTGTGAAGAGCAATGAGGCGCTCCCTCCGCAGAAATTCTCGACGAGGCGCTGGAGGAGTGTCAAAGAGCCTGACGCAAGCGTGCGCTCTGCGGACAGGTGTAACAACACCGAGAGAGACGAGTGTGCCTGAGTGGGGAGGATGGTGAGTATTCGGCGGTCTGGACTGCAGCCGCGTGCATGGCCAGCGGCAATGGTCATGACAAAACGATGGCAAAGCACGTCCCTTCCCATCCGCCGGATCAAGGGGAACTGGGTGGGTATAGGAAAAATGGGAACGCCTGATCTTTTATCTCGCCGACATGGCACATGACGAAGCAGAAACAGGCTACGACACGCCTCCCTTCACCGAAGAGCTCGACTTGTTGTGTTGGCGTACGGTCGCAATTCTCAAGGATCTGGGCGTTGCAACTCCAACAGCATTTCCGGAAGAACTGGACTTCGACTACGAAGCTGGTGCGGATGATGACGACGAACCGGACTTAATAGACACGCCGGCATGCGGACCATTCATCAGGTCTTACCGACCATCATGAAAAAGCTGGGAATCTACGACGACTTCAAGCTCGACACATCGGAACTGCGAGTCCGATAAGTGGGCACTACGCGGGAAGCGATCCACCAGGCGCAGCGCAATCACGACCCGCGTGGTCAAGCCCGATAGCTGTTCGCTGTGAATATCAAGGAGGAACCGCGTAGTAGCGGCATACGCACCTGGATTGCGATAAATGTCGAAGCGGCATGGTGACTAGAAGCTGCGCCACTGGTCCAGAGGAAGCCCGTCGGCCTGCGAGACCCGGTTATAGGCTTTGATGAGCTCCGTATTCTCGGCCGCCCAGCGCTTCACCTCCTCTTGCCGGATCACATTGCGCAGTAACCGGTCGCACACCTGCGACAGGTTGATACCCAGGCGCCTCGCATCGTCATAGACGTCGGGGCGAGAGTGAAATGTTCGTTGGCCGCTTCGGTGCGGGCTTCCTGATCGCGGTATCGACCATGGGGCCTCCAATGCGCATTGAAATGCGCAAAAAGCATGTGCATATTTATACGCTTTAGCTTAAATCGAAGGCGCAGGCCACGACTTGGTAGTCGTCCGACCCCAATAGACGTGACAGAACAGCCAAGGATTATTCCGCGACAGACTCAAAGAGGAAAAAAGGAAACACACTGGCCAGAACGGCCGGGAGACTGGAGCGGGTGAAGGGAATCGAACCCTCGTATGCAGCTTGGGAAGCTGCCGTTCTACCATTGAACTACACCCGCATTGGGTGGCCGCGCGGAACTCCTGAGCGAAAGGCGCAACAACCGTAAGGCAAGGACGCCATTCTATTCGCTTGCGAAAAGTTCGGCAAATGGGTCGCACGGAGGCAGGTGTGAGGGGGTGGCCGGCCGCCTCGCCTCAAGTGCATAGGCCCTCTGGGCCATGTCTCGGCTCTAGCCGCTGATGAAGTGCAGGTAGCACGAACGGTCTGGATTCGGTTGCATCGTGGCTGCCCTCATTCCACTTTGACCCCAGCGTCCTGGATCATCTTGGGCCAGGACGTGTTCTGGTCGCGCAACAGCGCGCCGAAGCTCTGCTGGTTGGTATCGAGAGGTTCGAAGCCGCTGTATCCGGACTCCTTCAGCGTAGGAATGTCCGGGCTGATGGGCGAGCGCACCGAGGCGGTGCTGGCCAGGACGCGCAGATTGCCGGATTGCAAGTGGGGCAGCCGATCGGAGGTGGTTTGTCGCGTCGACGGCTATTGAGGGCGACCGCTGTCCGAGATGTCAGGCACAACCGGCTTGGGGATTTCGTTGCTCGGCTTGCTAACTGGCTGGGAAAATGAGAAGTACAGCAGCGGTGGTCCGATCTGCCGCTTTTTAGCGCCGAGGGATTCATGGACTGAAACCCAGAGTATCTTGCCGCCGTGGACGCTATAAGTCGCGCTTACCTTCCGGCCAAAATACGAGCTTGATCGTTCCAGTTTATTCGGGGTGCCAAAGCGCTCAAGGGCTCCCTGCATCATGCCCTCGAGATCACTGTGCGAAAAGGGATAAAGGCAAGTAAACATCATGTTGGAAAGAACGCCCGTGCGGTCAAAAGTGACATTTTGCATCCCGCAACGGATGGCTCCTGGCGCAATATCTACAATTTCAGGAGCGATGGTACCCTGAGCAATGAAGCTATTGAAAGCTTCCACCTCTTCCCTGTAATGATCATTGTATTCCCGGGAACCGTATTTATCCCCGAAAAAACTTTCTACCGAACCCTTACCATAGGGAATGAACTTCAAATTGTATTTCTTTAAGTTTCCCTTCTCGTGCAATTCTTCATCATCGTAGACAACCGAGAAGTCTCGCTTTAGATTTTCAGCACGTGGATTGTTTGCAGGGTAAAGGCTAGCGCGATGCCTTAGCCACTTTTCAAACTCTTCCACACGCGCACCCAGATGGAATATCCCCGAAGAAAAACTCCCGATATCCAACGCCCGCAAGTCAGTCTTTGCTAGAGAACTTGTCGAACCGGTAATCACCAGGGTCCTGAACTCATCCTCTGAAAGTTCATGCTGCGCCTGTTTGAGGCGCTCATCGTTTTTTTTCCGGAAAACCTCCGTTTTCTTATCCGCCTCCTGCTTTTGCTGACTCTCCAGCCGCGCGGTTTCCCCAGCTAAGACTTCACGCTGTTTTCTGCGCTCAGCTAGCTGTCCTTCGATCTCGGACTTGAGATGCTGCTGCAAGGAAGATTTCAATGCCAGCATATCGGCATGCCCTGGGTGATCCGCGCCCAGCTTGCCGCCGACCAGTTGCTCGTACACCAGCACGCGCTCCAAGGCTTCGACTGTCTTGTTGCTACCGGCCAAGGCGTAAGCTTTCAAGGACTCCAGGCGAGGGGTTTGCCCATGCCGACGCTCCAAAGAAGCGACGCCGCGGAGCACCTCGTCATATAGGTCATCGTTCAACGCTTGCTGTAGTGCTGATAATCCCGAATTCTGCGCATGCGCGACGCCAAGACTCAAGGCGCTCCCCAGGGCAAGGAATAGCCACTTCATTCTAGAGAAGGAGTTTAGAGGCATGTCTTATCCCCTCTTTGGGTGCCATAACCTTCGCCAGGCAGGATGACAGGACCATCCTCGACAATCTTCAATGCGTAGTCGGTCACCACCCTTCGGGTCCTGTGCATATCAAATCGGGAAAGTGACCTAGCGATCATCACGCCGTTGCCCTTATATTTTGGACATGGAGGCATTACATCCCGAGACTTGAAGTCTTCGAACCCGCGCTCGGACATCGCATCAAAAGCCCCCCTGGAGGAATACCATGCCTTTGTCCGATAAATAGCGCTGCTGCTTCTATGGTTTTCAGGATAAAAGCTAATTCTTTGCTCCTTTTCCTCTTCATCTATTGAGTGGAAGCTGCTGAGCCCCGCAACCGATATCACCCGCCCGTTCGCAGCAACGATGGACGCTTGCTTCGCCGTGGTTGTGAATACGAAGAACTTTCCATGCGCATCGAGCGGCCGCGCCCCCACGAAATCACCAGCAGGATAAATAACCGGCCCCTGCGCAGAAGCGGCCGATAACCCCCTGGGCCGCAAACCGACTTTCGTCCCTTCGCGGACGATTTCTGCGGTTTTGACTTCGGGAATGAATGGCTGACTCATTTCCGCCGAACCCTGGTAGGGTTTCGTGGCTTGGGGCGGCCGATAGTCGGCCTTGGTCATGCCGAGCAATTTTTCCGCCCGTGCATCCTCATCTTGATACGCTTTCAGTTCTTTGGCGATGCTTACTAATTCGGCCCTTGGCAAGCGCAGACCGTAGAAAGTAACGATCGGGCAGCGAACGCCGCGAAGCCTGGACCAGGCCTGTGGCAATTCGCTCTCGATCACATTGCCAAGGGCAAGACGGTCCTCCCATTTTGCTGGCGACATCGGAACCATGTAAGGGGAGCTGCCCTCGTTAGGTACGAGGACGTCGTTCGCATGGACGCGAAGGGCCACGGTCGCTGATGGCGATCCGCCCGCATCGTCGTACACTGCGTCAGCACGAATTTCAATGCGGTCGAACTCTGGTTTGGCTGCCTGAAATCGTTTCAACAGATCCGGGTAAGCGCTCAAGGCTTGACGACTGATTTCGTAGCGTTTTTTATCATCGCCCAAAACGGCAAAGTGATCCCGGTAGCGCCAGGCGATCCCCGGATTCGCCGCGAACTCTCCGATAAGGTTCCACCACTTTCCCATGACGCTTATCTCGGCCAGTGGCCATAGCAACGAAGCGGTTTGCCCCGGCAAGTTGGGCAGAGGCTGGGACAAGACGCCCTCGCTGGCGTACATGGGCGCGTATACCTGTTGCTTGTTCTCGTCTAACGTGGCGAGACCGGAATGCAGGCTGACATCAAGCAAGCCCGTTGATCGAAAGGGTGTTGTTGCGGCGAGCGGGGAACACGAGTACGAGCTGGCCGCCGCCAACTGACCCGAAATCACCATGATGGCCACACCGAAGGCAATACTTAGCTTCTTGAAGTGCATCCGGGCTTTGACAGCGCTGAAACCCACCATTGATATCCCTTTTGCAGATGTAGTTTTCCGAATTCGCGGGCAGCGATACCTACTGTACGGCTATTATTCTAACGAAGCATGACAGCAACCACATCATCCAATACGGTGATGCGTGAGATATTTCACCGGACTGGACACCAACGCCTTCGCCGCGCCGGGCCTGGGCCTGGGCCTGATCGTCGCCGCCATCATGGCCAGCACAAGGACGACGCGCAAGACGTGCCTGCCGCAATTGCGGCCGAAGCGGTCGAAGCGCCGCCATGCCGATCTGGCGGGCCCTCCTGCTGCTGGTGGATATCAACGCTCTGTTCACGTACGCGGTGTTCCCGACCATGAACCCCGGCTCCATGACCGAAGCGTTCCTGGCCTTGAACGCGACCAACACCACCGGCCTGTGATCGCTGGTCGTGGCCTGCACGGTGCTGCTACTGATGCGGAAACGTTTAGCTGGAAAGGGATCGATCTTTTCTGGGGAAGAAAGGCAGGCGACGGACATCCGGCGCAACCCTAGCATCCGGCCCGGCCGCTAGCCGCGCAGCGCAGTCGCCCAGGGCAGAGGGTGTTTGGAGTTGAGGGCAGGTCTCTTGATCATGTCCTGGCCAAGAGACCCGCCCTCAACTGTTCCAGCGCCGTCATTGCAACACGACGCCGCGCCACCTTAGATCGTGACCTTATTCGAGGACTCATGCCACGGGATCAGGACCTTGCGCAAGGATCCCACCGCGAAATACAGCGAGAACCCAATCGTGGCCAACAGCAGCACCACGGCAAAGAGCGTGTCTACTTCCAGCTCTTGCAACTTGACGGTGGCCAGGTAACCCAGCCCACGCGTTCCGGCCACGAATTCGGCGACAACTGCGCCGATGATGGCAAGCACGATGGCCATTTCCATACCCGTCAGGATGTAGGGCAAGGAGCTGGGAATAACCAGCAGGCGAAAGCGACGCGATTGCCTAGCCTGCCCGACGATGAACACTTCGGCCAAACCACGATCAACCGACTTGGCGCCCAAATAGCTGTTGGCAAAGACCGGGAAAAACGCCAGCACGGCCGATACGATGATCTTGGACTCAAGACCAAACCCGAACCACAGAATAAACAGCGGAATCAGCGCAACCTTGGGAGTTACCTGCAACGCGATGACGAAGGGCTTGAAAATGGTATCCAGGATAGGCACGCGGCCTAGCAATTGACCAATGATGGTGCCGAACACGATGGCGAACAGGAAGCCGCCCATGCACTCAGCCAAAGTAATCCACAAGTGGTAATAGGTATCAGGCTGGCCCAGCAAACGCACCAGGGCGACCACCACCATTTCGGGCGGCGGCAGGACTAGTGTCGAGACATCGAAAAAAAACACATAGCCTTTCCAAATAAGGAAAAAAACGGCTACGGCGCTGGCTTGTATGGCGATCCGTTTCATTTACAGCTCCAGTTTCTTGCGGATGTCACTGCACAGCTTGCCGAACTCCGCGGAACCCAGCACTTCGGTACGCGGCCGCGGAAGATCGATCTTGAACTCTGCCACCACACGGCCCGGACGCGCCGACATCACGATGACGCGGTCAGCCATGTGTACCGCTTCGCTGATGGAGTGAGTAATCAACAAGGTGGCGAAGCCTTGCTTCATCCAGATCTGCTCGGTATCGGCGGTGATCTGCTCACGCGTGAGTGCATCCAGAGCGCCGAAGGGCTCGTCAAGCAGCAACAGTTCCGGATCAGTAAACAAGGCTCTTGCCACCGATGCGCGTTGCTTCATTCCGCCGGAAAGTTCGGCAGGACTACGCTTTTCGAATCCAGTCAGCCCTACGAGCTTGCACAAGGCACGGGCGCGCTCGATATCAGCAGCCGAGGCTTTGGCCTTCATCAATTTGGTGAGCGCGACGTTTTGCTCGATATTCAGCCAAGGCAACAAACGGTGGTCTTGAAACGCTACGCCTATGCGCGGTGGATTGGGCGCGGCGGAGCCGCCCCACTCGACGGCGCCTTCAGTCGGCGTTTCCAGCCCGCACAAGATCCGCAACAAAGTCGATTTGCCGCAACCTGATGGGCCGACAATGGCGACGAACTCGCCCGGCCCGATGCTTTGCTGAATACTATCGAGCGCCTGCACCGTTCCCGATGCGGTGTCGAAGCGCTTGGAGACACCGTTCAGGCTCACCACTGTAGCGCCGCCGTCACGCCCCGGCGCTTGCGGGGCAGCAGGAGAATTAAGCAACGGCTGCCTCCCAGATCTCGTTGGTGTAGAGGCGCTTGGTCGTCGGTTTCTTCAACATACCGGCCTTGCGCAGCAGCTCCTCGGCTTCGGCCCAGTGCTTTTCGTCATGGCGCAAAGTATGTTTGGGATCCGTAGTGGTCCACAGCGCGCGGTTGGCGCGCAAGTCAGCCAGTGCGATCTGCATATTGGTGGCGCCGGGGATGTCGAACTTGCCGCGCATCAATTCGATTGCCTTCTGCATCGCCGCGTCATCCATGGCGATCAGTTCCTGCACAGAACGGTAAGCGGCACGCAGGAAAGCGACGTAGTCGTTACGATTGCTTGCCAGCACGGACTCTTCAGCCACGTAGACCTGGCCGGGGATGCCATCATCCATCCCCATGGTGACAACGGGGTAGTTCTGCGCCAGCAGACGAATCGCCGAACTGGTATTGCCCAAGAAGCCATCAACGCGCTTGGCTTCAATCATGCCGAATGAAGCTGCCGAGTCGGCAACCCGCTCACGGCGCAAGGACTTGCCATCAACGTTCGAGCGCATCAGCATCAGGTCCAGTGTGGCTTCCATGGAACCGCCCGCCGATTGCATGCCGATGGTCTTGCCGACCAGATCCTGCGGCTTCTGGATGGGCGCGTCTTTGGACGAAATGACCGCAAACGGCGATCGCTGCGCAATCGTGGCAAAAGAAATGACCGGTGCGTTGCTGTTGACGCGCGCCATCATGAAATTGGCGCCGCCAGTACGGCCACACTGCGACTGCTTGGCCGAAACAAGTTGCACAACCTGGGCCGCGCCACGTCCAGTCTCGACCTTGACCTCGACACCCGCCTTCTCGAAATAGCCTGCGGCCACGGCGTAAAGCACAGGCGAAAAAGCGAGTGAATAAGAGGCCGGTGTCAGGAAGACCAACTTGCCTTTACCCTGGGCCTGCACGACAGGTGCCAGGAAAGGAAGCGGCAAAACAGTAGCTGCGGCAGCAGCGGCGGCGCTACCCAGGAATTCACGACGTTTCATGATTACTCCTAAATCGGGGGCCAAGCACAGACCTGGCGACGCCCTGGTTCTGGCCCTGCGGTGAAGCCGGGCGGGACAAGATCATTGCTCGACAGAAAAACTCAAGCATTGCATTTTTGTGCCACATATAAAACATTGATTTATATGTGGCAAGAACACATGATAGAACACGTTTTGCAACAGAACAAAAAAGACAGCTAAATAATAGTTTTTATGTTATGAAAAAAACAAATCAATAGTCAAAAATGAACAAGGCCGCGATATTTGTTAGCCAATTGCCGCCTAGCGAACCAACATGCCATTGCAGACGGACCTGGCACAAGCCTTTTTAACAGCAGCGTGCCGCGGAAAGGCTAAAATCCTCATCATGAATATCGTATTAAATGGGGAATCGCGCACCATCGAGGCCCCCTCCTCGGTTGCCGATCTGATCCAGGCGCTTGGCTACGCGGGCAAACGCGTAGCCATCGAGCGCAATGGAGAGATCGTGCCACGCAGCGCGCACGAACAAACGCTTATTACTGACAATGACCGCGTCGAGATTGTCGTCGCCGTTGGCGGAGGCTGACATGGCGTCGTCCGACACACAGCCCCAGAAGGGGGATGCCCTGGATAGCGCCGCAGCACCTTCTGCCACGCTCAATCCGCCTGACACCGAACTCTCGACAGCGGCCAAAATCGGTGCCCACATACGCAGTTTTGTCCATCGCCGCGGCCACATTACCCTGGGCCAGAAAGAAGCATTGGAAACGCTGCTGGGCACCTGGTCTATCCCCTATTCAGAACAGCACATTTCCTTTGAAAAGGCATTCGGACGCGTAGCTCCTACCGTGCTGGAAATTGGCTTCGGCATGGGTGAAACAACCGAAAAAATCGCCTTGGCGAATGCCGACCGCAATTTCCTGGGTGTCGAAGTCTTCAATGCGGGAGTCGGCGCCATGCTGAAGCGCATCGAGGCTTCAGCGCTTACCAACATGCGCATCATTCAGCACGATGCCGTGGAAGTGGTGCGCGACATGGTGCCCCCCGGGTCCCTAGCAGGCGTGCATGTGTACTTTCCCGACCCTTGGCCCAAAAAGAAACATAACAAGCGGCGCTTGATTCAGCCAGCGTTTGTAGCGCTGTTGGCTAGCCGGATTGCCCCGGGCGGATATTTACACTGCGCAACCGATTGGCAAGCCTACGCTGACCAGATGCTCGAGGTCTTGTCTCAGGAACCGAGCTTGGCCAACACCGCCGACGGATTTTCACCACGGCCTGCAAGCCGGCCTCAGACCAAATTCGAAACGCGCGGACTACGCTTGGGTCATGGCGTATGGGATGTCATATTCGAACGGCCGGCAGTCAGCCGTGTCAGCCCCGGGCTCAAGGGCTGAGTAGCCGTCGCAAGCGATAGACTATGCATATTTGGGTCGATGCCGATGCCTGCCCGGTAGTCATCAAGGAAATACTCTTTCGCGCCAGCGAACGGTGGCAAGTGCGCATGACGCTGGTTGCGAACCAGATGCTGCGCACGCCCCCTTCGCGTTTCATTTCTGCCTTGCAGGTGCCGCGTGGTTTTGACGTTGCCGACGCACATATAGTCGCGCATGCGCAAGCCGGAGATCTGGTGATTACGGCGGATATTCCGCTGGCGGCCGAAGTCGTGGAGCGCGGTGCACGCGCCTTGAATCCGCGCGGTGAACTCTATACCGCGGAAAACATACAGGAACGGCTGACCATGCGCGACATGATGGAAGAGTTGCGCAGCAGCGGCGTCGATATTGGCGGGCCGGCGCTGTTCAGCCAAGCGGATCGCAAGAGCTTTGCGGGACAACTGGATAAGCTGTTGTCGACCTGGGCACGTACTCGGCCTCCGGCGCAGGAACCCAGCTGACAGGCCCCTGCCGCGCCAGCCTTACCGCGTTGCCATGGCAGTGGATGGGCCAAAGAGGGGCAGGCAATTGAGCCACGCCCCGGTTGCCGCCACGACTTCAGCTATTGGCGGCGGGGCCGGGCGCCAGCACACCTTTATTGACCAAGGCGTCGATCTCTTCATTGCTGTAGTCCAGTTCGGCCAGGATTTCCCTGCCGTGTTCGTTCAGGCGCGGCGCCGGACGCGGATCACCTAATCGCCGAGCGCTCAGCTTGGTAGGATCGGCCAGATCCCACATCGGCCCTTCGGAAGGGTGATCGATCAACTTAAGCAGGCCGGACGCGGCAATCTGCGGGTCCTTCAGCAGATTATCCAAGGTGTTGTATGGCATCGCCGGAATGTCTGCCTGTTTGAGCAAAAGCAGCCATTGCTCCGTGGTGCGCTTGGCTATCTCTTCAGCGCGAATGGCGAAGTACACGCTGCTATTGGCTGCGCGCGCTTGTTTGCTGCAAAAGCGCGGGTCGTCCTTCATTTCCGGCCGGCCGATGACTTTCATCAAGGCAAAGGCTTGGGCATCGGTGTTGGTCGTCAGGCACACATAACCATCCAGAGTCTTGACCGGACGCGCTTGCGGATCGATCAAGCGTAGATCGCCGGGAGCGGACAAGGGCGGCTCGAAAGTAGCCCCGTAGAGGTGTTCGCTCAAGACCAATGCAGCCATGTTTTCGAACATCGGGACTTCTATGCTTTGCCCCTTGCCCGTACGCTCGCGCTGGAACAAGGCCATCATGATGGCGTTCAGCGCCATCAGGCCGACAGTGCGGTCGGCCACGACGTAGGGCACGTAATATGGCTCGCCCATTGCCATTTCGCTCAAGGCGGCTACACCGGCGCTGCCTTGGATGATGGAGTCGTAGGCTGGTGTGTCGCGATAGGGTCCCGGGCCGAAACCCACCATCGAACAATAAACCAAGCGTGGATGGGCCGCGACGAGAGCTTCATAATCCAGTCCTAGACGCTTGACTGCATTTGGCCGCATATTGATCAGCAACACATCGGCACGGGCGATCAACCTCATGATGGCGGCATGGCCATCTTCGCTTTTCAGATCGAGTGCAATACTGCGCTTATTTCGATTCAGGTGTACGAATTTTCCCGACATTCCGGGGGTGGGTGATGGCCCCGCGATCCACCGGATAAGGTCGCCATCGACTGCTTCAACCTTGATGACATCGGCGCCATGGTCAGCCATGATCTTGGCGGCGTAAGGGCCAACCACCGCCGAGGTTAGATCGAGAACGCGTATGCCTGCCAGCGCGGCATCGGCAACAGAGGGGGTAGACGAGTCAGACATTGAGTTCGGAAATCCAGGTAAAACGAATGAACGGCCAAAACCAGCAGGCCACATCGTACACCTCGCAGCAACGCAAATTCCGGCGCCCGCCATACCGGCGCAGCAAGATTCCTGATCCGTGCCGCGCCAATTCGCGCCGCAAGGCTCAGGCGCTGCCGAACCCTCCACCGCCCGGAGTCTCGATCTGGATAATATCGCCCGCCTCTAGCTGGACCCGATCAGCATGGGCCAGCGTTTCCATCGTTCCATCCCGTCGCAAGACACGACCGCAACCGGGCTTGCCTGACTGGCCCCCGGCCATGCCGAAGGCGGGGTACACCCAACCATTGGCCAGAATGGAAGCCGTCATGGGCTCCAAAAATCGCAAAGTACGAATTCCTCCGTCGCCGCCACGCCAGTTCCCGGCTCCGCCCGACTCGGGTCTGAGCTCGTAGCTTTCCAGCCGCACCGGAAAACGCTGCTCCAGTACTTCGGGATCGGTCAAGCGAGAGTTGGTCATATGCGTCTGCACCACGGACGTGCCGTCGAAGCCGCCCGATAAGGCTCCTTGTCCATCAAAGCGGCCGCCCGCGCCCGATCCCCCGGCAATCGTTTCGTAGTATTGGTGACGGTCGTTGCCAAAAGTCAGATTGTTCATGGTGGGCTGGCTGCTGCCCATGATCCCCAGGGCACCGTACAGGCAATTGGTGATACAGCTAGAGGTCTCCACATTGCCCGCCACTACCGCTGCGGGATAGCGCGGATTAAGCATCGACCCTTCGGGCACAATCAACTCGAGGGGTTTCAGGCAACCCGCGTTCATTGGGATATCGTCGTCCACCAAGGTGCGGAAGACATACAGCACCGCAGCGGTGGTGACCGCACGCGGCGCGTTGAAGTTGTCGTCCAACTGGGGCGAACTACCGCTGAAATCCAGCGTGGCCCGGCGGGCTTGCCGATCGACTCGCACCGATGCCTTGATCCGAGCACCGTTATCCAGCATCACCTCGAAACTACCATCTTTTAGGCCAGCAATAACCTGGCGCACGGACTCTTCGGCGTTGTCCTGCACATGCTTCATATAGGCATGAACCACATCCAGGCCGAACTCATCGACCATATGCAACAGCTCTTCGCGGCCTTTTTCGTTGGCGGCCACTTGCGCGCGCAAATCGGCCAGGTTTTGGTCGATATTACGTGCGGGCCAAACCCCGCCAGCCAACAATTCGCGCAATTCGGTCTCGCGCAACTCCCCTTGGCGCACCAGAAGGAAATTGGTGATCAATACCCCTTCCTGGTCGATGCGGGATGAGTCCGACGGCATAGAGCCGGGAGTCAAGCCGCCGATGTCGGCATGATGCCCCCGTGAAGCCACATAGAACAGAATATTGCGTCCTTCCTGATCGAACACCGGCGTCACCACCGTCACATCAGGCAAATGCGTGCCGCCCGCATAGGGATCATTCAACACATAGACGTCGCCTGCACGCAAGCTTCCAGCATTGGCGTCGACCACCGCCTGGATGCTAGCCCCCATAGAACCGAGGTGCACGGGTATATGGGGCGCGTTGGCCACCAATTGCGCATCGGCATCGAAAATAGCGCAGGAAAAATCCAGCCGTTCTTTTATGTTGACCGAGTGCGCCGTGTTCTGCAGCCGGTAGCCCATTTGTTCAGCAATGGACATGAACAAATTGTTGAATATTTCCAGCATGACAGGGTCGGCATCAGTTCCGATCGCTCGCTGCGCCGGCCTTGGCGCAAGCCGCTCCAGCAACATGTCGCCGCGCTCCGTCATCTTCGCCCGCCATCCCGCCTCAAGCACCGTAGTGGAACTGGCATCCGCCACCAGGGCGGGGCCATTGATCACCTGCCCTCTTTGCAGATCGAGACTACGGTACAAGGGGCAATCGCGATCCCGGCCGCCGATATGCATACGGACCGTGTCTGCGGCCCGCGCCGAACTTTCCATGTCTTGTGCCATAGACGGCGGGCTCGGGCTTGCGGCCTCGCCACCTCCCGCAGCCTCAGCCATGGCCGACTCGATAACCAAGCTGCGACCGGGAATGAGAAAGGAGAAACGCTGGCGGTAGGCATGTTCGAACTCGGCCTGCATCTCGGTGCGTGCGGCAAGACTAATCGGCAAGGCGGTGTCGGTTCCTTCAAATCGCAGATACAGTTTATGGCTGACCTGGATAGCAGCCGACTCTATCCCCTGTTCAGTCAATTCCAGGCATGCTGCCCCTGCCAACTCCTCCAGCGCCGCCCGGGCGCGACTTTCCCCGTCGTCGTCCAGGGGCAACTCGATGGACCGCTCGCGTATGGCCACGGTCTGCGCCAGGCCCATGCCATAAGCCGACAGCACTCCCGCCAAGGGATGAACCAAGACACGCGGCATACCCAGCACATCGGCCACTCGGCAAGCATGTTGTCCGCCGGCGCCGCCAAAAGTCACCAAGGTATAACGGGTGATGTCGTAACCCCGCTGAACCGAAATTTTCTTGATGGCGTTGGCCATATTGGCAATGGCGATTTCCAGGAAACCTTCGGCCAACTGTTCTGGCCCGACTTCCTTACCCGATGCCAATGTGACCTCTTCCGCCATCCGGGTAAAGCGCTCGGCCACGACGGCCGGGTCCAGCGCTTGATCGGCCTGCGGGCCAAACACGGCAGGAAAATAGCTGGGCTGGATACGACCCAGCATGAGGTTGGCGTCCGTTACCGTCAACGGGCCGCCGCGGCGATAGCAAGCCGGGCCGGGATTGGCTCCTGCGGACTCCGGCCCCACTCGCAGCCGTGCGCCATCAAAGCGCAGGATGGAGCCCCCACCCGCTGCAACGGTATGTATGCCCAGCATGGGCGCGCGCATGCGTACACCTGCCACCTGGCTATCGAATACCCGCTCGAACTCGCCGGCGTAGTGCGACACGTCGGTAGACGTGCCGCCCATATCGAAGCCGATCACGCGATCAAAACCCGCCGCACCTGCTATCCCCGCCATCCCGACGATACCGCCCGCGGGCCCGGACAAAACCGAGTCCTTGCCCTGAAAAGCCTGGGCGTCAGTCAAACCACCGTTGGACTGCATGAACTTCAAGGCGACGCCGGGGAGGGCTGTCGCCACCTGATCGACGTAGCGGCGCAATACTGGAGATAGATAGGCATCCACCACGGTGGTGTCGCCTCGCGCTACAAAACGTATAAGCGGAGAGACGCGATGCGATACGGAAACCTGCGGAAAGCCGGCCTCTAGCGCCAGTTGCGCCAGACGCGACTCGTGTCGTGGATAGCGGTAGCCATGCATCAATACAATGGCAACGGCGGCAAAACCCCGGTCACGGGCGGCACGCAATGCGTCCAGTGCGCCGGCCTCGTCCAGCGGTGTCACCACCTTGCCGTCAGCGCCTACGCGCTCATCGACTTCGACCACGTCCTGGTACAGCAATTGCGGCAGAACAATTTCGCGGTCGAATAAACGCGGGCGATTTTGATAGGCAATGCGCAACGCATCGCGAAACCCGCGCGTCACCAGCAGCAAGACACGCTCGCCCTTGCGTTCGAGCAATGCATTGGTAGCTACGGTGGTTCCCATCTTGACCGCGTCGATACAGTCGGGAATGGCCCGATTGGGATCCAGCCCCAAAAGTTGCCGGATCCCGGCCACCGCGGCATCCGGGTAATGTTCTGGATTATCGGAAAGCAGTTTGGCGATCGCCAAGCTGCCGTCGGGGCGACGCCCTACGATATCGGTAAAGGTACCGCCTCGATCAATCCAGAACTGCCAGCGTAGCGACGTCATGAAGCTAGCGTGCGACGCCGCTGCGGCCTCCTGGCCGATGATCCTAGTGCGCCGCCCACTGAATAGTGCTCAGATCGATACCGTCCATGTGCATTTCCCACAAAGGACTGAGTTCACGCAGCTTACCCACCTTGGCTTTCAAGAGCTCGACTACGAAATCGACTTCTTGTTCCGTGGTGAAACGGCCCAAGGTGAAGCGGATTGAACTGTGCGCCAATTCATCGCTGCGGCCCAAGGCGCGCAATACGAAAGACGGCTCGAGCGAGGCCGAGGTGCAGGCCGAGCCCGACGACACCGCAACATCCTTGATCGCCATGATCAGGGATTCGCCCTCGACGTAGTTGAAACTCATGTTGAGGTTATGCGGGATACGGTTGCTCATGCTGCCGTTGATGTAGACCTCGGGGATTTCCTTCAGCCCGGTCATCAGACGGTCGCGCAACTTGCCTACACGCGCGGCTTCCAATTCCAATTCAAGCTTGGCCAAGCGGAACGCTTCGCCCATGCCGACGATCTGGTGGGTAGGCAAAGTACCCGAACGCATGCCGCGCTCATGGCCACCGCCGTGCATCTGCGCTTCAATACGCACACGCGGCTTGCGGCGCACGTACAAGGCGCCAATACCCTTGGGGCCGTACAACTTGTGTGCGGTAACCGTTAAGAGGTCAACCGGGAAGGCTTGCACGTCGATGGGTATCTTGCCTGCGGCCTGCACGGCGTCACAGTGGAACAGCACGCCGCGCTCGCGGCAGAGCTTGCCGATGGCCGCAACATCCTGGATGACACCGATTTCGTTGTTGACCATCATGACCGACACCAGAATGGTATCGGGCTGAATGGCCTCAGCCACGCGCTCCAGCGGAACGAGGCCGTCTTCGTTCACATCCAGATAAGTCGCCGTGAACCCTTGGCGTTCAAGTTCGCGGAAGGTATCCAGCACGGCCTTGTGTTCAGTCTTGACGGTAATGATGTGCTTGCCACGCTCTTTGTAGAAGTGGGCAGCCCCCTTGATCGCCAGGTTATTACCTTCGGTGGCGCCGGAGGTCCAGACGATTTCGCGCGAATCGGCATTGAGCAAATCGGCGACATGGCCGCGCGCGGCTTCAACAGCCTGTTCTGCATCCCAGCCATAGGCGTGGCTGCGGGAGGCGGGATTGCCAAATTGCTCGTACAGATACGGCACCATCTTGTCGACGACCCGCGGATCAACCGGGGTGGTGGCGCTGTAATCCATATAAACGGGCAAGCGCATGGTGGCTTGGGGCATGGTTACTCCTGGAACGGGGTGATACGGTTTCAGAGAGGCATAGTAGCCCGACAGGGGGTGCTTATATGGAAATACCCCCGCCGATAGCAGTGAGAAAGCGCCGATCCGGCCAGACTACGTCGCGCTGAAACCACGTTCTGCCAGCCGCAGTAAGGCCTTACCAACCCCGGTCTGGCTGCCCTCCCTCGCAAACCCGAGCCTGCGGACTGCGCTGCCATCCGCCTACTGGCTTCCGGCCCCAAAGCAAAAGGTCCAGTCGCCAAGCGGTGCCCCACTTACCCACCTGGCCAGAAAAGCTGACGAGAGATCGCTCATTGACAACATAAACAAGCTCAAACAAGCGCTCTTCCCGGCCAAACCAGTCCGTAGAATGCACGCCGCGAGCGCATCTGCCGCCGCACATCGTGCCTGCTTGGGCGCGATCCTTTCGCTTAAAGGAAGCAGCAACTATGAGTAAACGACTATTCGCCGAGTTTTTCGGCACTTTTTGGCTGGTACTAGGCGGATGCGGAAGTGCGGTCTTGGCTGCTGCCGTACCTGAATTGGGAATCGGGTTCGCCGGCGTCGCCCTCGCCTTCGGTCTGACCGTCGTCACCATGGCCTACGCGGTAGGGCATATTTCCGGCGGGCATTTCAACCCGGCGGTCACCGTAGGGTTGACTGCGGGTGGCCGTTTTTCGGCCAAAGACGCCATCCCCTATATCGTGTCACAAGTGGTGGGAGCCATTGCCGCCGCGTGCGTGCTCTATCTTATTGCCAGCGGCAAAGCAGGCTTCGATGCTAGCACCGGCTTCGCATCCAATGGCTACGGAGAACATTCACCTGGGGGTTATTCCCTCGTCGCAGCCATCACCGCCGAATTGGTCCTGAGCGCCTTTTTCGTGATCATCATTCAAGGCGCCACCGACAAGCGGGCGCCTGCCGGCTTTGCCCCCCTTGCGATTGGTTTGGCGCTGACCGTGATCCACCTGATCAGCATCCCCGTCACCAATACATCGGTCAACCCGGCTCGCAGCACTGGCGTCGCGATTTTTCAAGGAAGCTGGGCACTGGATCAACTGTGGGTGTTCTGGCTAGTTCCGCT
>JBEBXA010000061.1:0-25309 GCA_040391825.1 Pigmentiphaga sp. | reverse complement strand
CCGCGAACACATCCATTCCTGTGCGCTGCGCCCCGGACGATATCGCCGCGTTGAACTACACCGGCGGCACTACCGGCGTACCCAAGGCAGTCGTCCATACCCATGGCAGCTACTCGGCTATCTTGCAAAACATAGTCATGGTGCGCCGCGAATGGACGGGCGATTTGATGCTGAACGTCAGGCCGCTATGGCCGATTGCCGCCATCTCTTTGCTGGCCCACTTGCTACAGGGCGGAACCGTCATCCTTGCAGCCCAGTTCGAACCGCAGGCTTTCATGCAATGGGTGGCGCGCTATCAGCCATCATGCACGTCTCTGGTGCCTACCCACCTTGTCCGCTTGCTGCGCGCTTTGCCTGAAGACGTCTCCCCGCTTTCCAGCCTGGCCTGCATCGAAGTGGGCGCAGCCGCCATCCCCCACGAATTGCTGAGCCGCGCCGTTGCCGCCCTGGGCCCGGTGTTGTCCACGATCTATGGCCTGACCGAAGCCCCCTGGACTTGCTATCGATCCCCCGCCTTGCTGGCAGAGGTCTTGGCCGACCCGGCCGGCACCCACGGCCTGGTCGGCCCCATGACCTTTGGCAGCGAAGTCCGCATCGGCAGTGACCAGCATCCGCAAGATGGCGCTGGCCCCGGAGAAATCCTGATCCGGGGTGCCCACGTCATGCAAGGCTATTGGGGCCACCCTGAACTCAATGCCCAAGCGCTTCAGCATGGCTGGCTGCACACCGGGGACCTGGGCAGCCTGGATAATCAGGGCCGGCTCACTATTCAAGGGCGGGCCAAATCCATTATTCGTAGCGGCGGCAAAAGCGTGCAACCGGCCGAGGTCGAGCAGACCCTCTGCTTGCACCCCTCCATACTTGAAGCCGCGGTCGTCGGCCTGCCCGACTCCGAATGGGGAGAAATCGTCGTGGCGGCGGTGGTAGCCAAGCCGAATCAAGCCGCCCACCCAGACGAGCTGCAAGCGTTTTGCCGTGAACGGCTTTCCGCGCATAAACGGCCTAAACATATCCTCATCATGGACAACTTACCCCGCTCGCATTACGGTAAAGTGTTGAGCGCCAAGATCAAAGACGCGATACTCGCTTCCCGAACCGGTTCAATCAGCTGAACACCGAGGCATCGCGCTCGTCGTCCTTTTTTACGAGCCCTGTCCGTGCAAAAGAAATCCGCAGCCCCACTGCAGTCCAGCCCCTCGCCAGAAATCTCGCCCACCGGACGCGTCCAGTCGATAGACCGCGCCTTCGCAGTTCTGCGCGAGCTATCCAAAACGCCCCAAGGAGCCACTGCGCTCGACCTGTCAAAACGCAGCAAGATAGAAAGAACAACCGTTCATCGCTTGCTCAAAACCCTGGTTCACTGGGACATGGTGATCGCTGAGGACGGGATCTATACCTTGGGCCCGGAATCGCTGCTGTACGCGACTGCGCACAGCAGCCGCCTGAATGTGCGGCGGGCGGCATTGCCGTATGCCGTAGAACTTCAGGAAAAGGTGTTAGAGGGACGCACAGCCTTGGTATCGATTTCCGTTCCGGCGCGCGACCAGCTGCTTATCGTCGAACGCATCTGGACGCCCTCGACACCCATGAATGTCATCATCGATATCGGCAACCATTTCGATATCGATGACAGCGCCAGCGGCAAAGCTATCTTGTCGACCTATCCCGATGAACTTGCCGTGGCCACACTGGGCCGCGCCCGCTTCGACAAGGTTGCACCCGCCTTGAACAAGATCAGGCGCGCAAACGGATTTTCCTGTTCAGTCGGCCGCTATAAGCGAGGCTTGGCTTCTTTGGCCTACCCCTTCACCGGCCGCGGTTCGATCGCGGTGGGCTCCATCGTCATTTCCGGACTGGAGCTGGATGACAGCCTGCATCCGGCCTCCACCCTTGCCGAGCATTTGCAAAGGGCTTGCCAGAGCGTATCTGCGGCGTTGAAGAACCCCTAAAGCCTGAGCAAGGCCTCAAGCCGGCAGAAAGCGCCTGGGACGCAAACCGGCGTGAAACCAGTTGATTAGCGATACACCGTCATAAACGGGCAAGCCGAAACGCTCGGAAATATCCGAGCTGAACGGGGTCAGATTGGTGCATTCAGACACGATTGCGCCCACATCGGGATACTGCGCCAGTAATTGCTCGGCCGCCTGCAACACCTCGGCGCGCAGCGTCTCTACCGATACGCTATCGTCCCCGGTCTTGATAGACCTGACAAAGTGCGAATCCGCGGGCATGCCCACCAGCGGCGTATCTGCTGGCACACCTACCGCTTCAAGATGGGCGGCATGCAGATTTTCACGGCTGAAAGTAAGAATCCCCACTCGTTTGGACGATGGCAACAGGCGCTGAACCATGGGAACCTGCAGCAGGCTGCTGGACGCCACAGGCACGCTGCATGCTTGCGCCAGTTCCTTCTGGTACAGAGCCAGAAAACCGCAGGTTGTGGCGATACCGTCCACCCCGCCTGCGATCAGCTCTTGCGCAGCCCCGACAAAGGAATCCAGCAGCTTGGACCCTTGCAGATCCATCATCTTGTCAGGCGTGGCATCTTCCACGACACGATATTGCACGGGGAAATCCCAACTACCGGCATGACCGACGTCGCCCGGCAAACGCCGGAAAGAGGTCTTCACCATCAGGATGCCGACGCTAACCCCGTGAAATGTCTTCTTCCGTGCGAATGCCATATTGTTTGCGCCTGTTGCTACTTACTTATTTAGGTTCGACTTTTGCCTGTTTCACAGCCAAGGCGTATTTCTTGCCTTCACTCTGAACATAGGCCTTGAACTGATCGCCGGTAGTGGTTCCCGCGTTCAAACCTTGCTTGGCCAGCCACGCGGCGAACTGAGGGTTCTTCAAGGATTTGGACAAAGCCGTCTGCAAGCGATCGGATACCGATGCGGGCAGATTGGCAGGGCCCCACAAACCATACCAGGACACGAAGTCGATGTTGGGTACACCCGCTTCGGTCAAGGTGGGAACATTCGGCAGCAAGGCGCTACGCTTGTCGCCCGTTACCGCAATAGCCCGCAAGCGGCCGGACTCAACGAAAGGCAAAGTAGTCAATACCGGATCCATGATGGCGCTAAGCTGGCCGCCAACGATATCGGTCAAGGCCGGCGCCGATCCCTTGTAGATGACCATCGGAATCGCAGTCCCTGCCTGGACGTTGAAATACTCCATCGCCAAGTGGCCACCCGAGCCGAACCCACCTACCCCGAAATTGACTTTTTCAGGATTCTTTTTTGCCTGATCGATAAAATCCTTGACGGTTTTCACGCCGCTATTGGGCGATACAACAAAAACCAAAGGTGTGCTTGCCACCTGCCCCAGAGGGGTGAAATCCTTTTGCAGGTCAAAAGGCTGCTTTTCCTTCATGACCAGCGGATTGACGATGATGGTGCTTGCCGTAAGCAACAAGATATAGCCATCGGGATTGGCATTGGCCACATACGCGGCGCCAATGTTGCCCGATGCTCCTGCCTTGTTTTCGATCACGACCTGCTGCCCCAGCTCTTCCGAAAGGTAGACCGCCAAGCTGCGCGAAACGGCATCTACCGTGCCGCCCGGCACATAGGGAGCAACAATGCGAATGGGTTTGTTCGGGAATGTTTCGGAGAAAGCAGACACTGCCGAAAGCGCGCAAAGCGCACCCACCGCAGCCGCCGCAAGTTTGCTCTTAACCATGACTTTTCGCCGCCCTATAAAAGAAGATGCAGGGATAGCCCAGCTCGATGCCAGACCGCCCAATGTGTTCACAATACAGACTACCTGTGCGAAACGACAGATTACGGGCAGTTGTTAATGCGGTCAACGACCGTTTTTTGTACAACATATAACCAAAAATTATGAAGAATCGGATGATTCAATATCTGAAAAATATTTTTGGGCACTTCATAAGGGAAATGAATGCCCCCTCTCGCCTGCAAACGATAGAATCAATGTTCTGACAACATATTCGAGCCCTGTCACATGAGCGCCTCCAGCCAAGCGGTACGGGCCCCTCGTGCCGGAGAAGGAAAGCGCGGCCAAGAAGGCCACATTGGCTATCTGCTCAGACAAGCCAATGCTGCGCATCGTTTGCGCATGGAACGCGCCCTATCCGGCCTTGAAGTCACCCTGCCCCAGTTTTCAGTGCTGACCATGCTCGTGGCTTACCCGGGCATTTCGGGCGCCGATGTCGCACGGCTTTCCCTACTGACACCTCAAACAGTAAGCGTAATCGTTGCCAATCTGGAACGCATGGGCGCGGTCGCGCGCCGCCCGCACCAGATTCACGGACGCATCCAGCACATTGAGGTCAGCAAAGATGGCCGGCGACTGCTGGCCAAATGTCGCAGCCGCGTTAAGCAGATCGAAGACGATCTGCTAACGGGTATCTCGGGCGATGAAGAACAGGCCGTGCGCCGCTGGCTGGTCAAAGTCGCAACCCAGGCCGAGCCGGGCTAAAACTGCCCCGCGCAGTCAGCGCCCCGGGTTCAGCGCATGGGATGTGGGCAGGCTGATATTGAATCGCAAAGCGCTGGGCAACAGGCCATTGCGAAAGTAAAAGCGTTGCCCTAGCGCATTACTCAAGGCCGTATCCAATACCAGCTTGCCGCAGCCCTGTGCCAAGGCCTCTTTCTTGAGCGCATCCATCAGGCATTCGCCGTAGCCGCGCCCGCGAATGGTGCTGTCGCTTACCAGATCGTCCACATACAGGAAGCGGCCATAAACCAGGTTTTCCTGAACCCTGTAACCAGCCAGCGCCAGGACGCATCCTGCTTCCCGGACTGCAAGCAGGCGATAGCCGGCAGTCGCCTGGCGGCGCCAGCGCTCGACTAGCTCGTCTGCCGACACCAGATGCGGACGCAATTGATGCATCACGGGATAGCACTGGCGGACGCCGTCTTCATCGTCGATGTATATCGCTTGGGCGGAACGCTTCATCATGAGGCCTCCGGCAATCGTTTACTCGAACTTGCCGGGGTGAATCGCAGGCCGGCGGCAATGCGATTCCAGGCATTGATATTGGCGATCGCTGCGGTAAGGAAGGCAATCTCGGATTCAGAGAACTGTGATTGCAACTGGGCGTAGAGCCCATCGCCGGCATGGTGTTGCGCCATCAAGGTCAAGGCTTCGGCCCAGGCCAAAGCAGAACGCTCTCTTGCGGTATAGATACTGGCGTCACGCCAGGCGGCAATCATATCCAGCCGGGCTTGCTCCACTCCCAGCCCACGACCGTGGTTCAGATGCAATTGAAGACAGAACGCACAACCGTTGATCTGCGAGACGCGAATCTTGATGAGTTCAGTCAGGGATTTTTCGAGCCCTGATGCATCGACCGCTTTTCCCATGGCCTGCAGCGCAGAAACGATCCCCGCTGCGGTTTGGCCGTATCCAGCCCAATCGATGCGCGCTGGCTGTAAAACAGGCTCCATATCGACACTCCCTTGCTTTTCCTGGATATTATAAAAACTCTAACATTATGTTAGAACTCTGACAATAATGGGAAAGACATCCTTCAGCTTGGACACAGCTCGCCTTCAATCCGGACGCTGGCTATCTAGTGTGGCGATGAAAGTTCCGGCCTGGGCATCGCGGCAGCAACGACCCGCAGGCGGTCGCGCCAGCCTATTCACCCGATCTGGTTTCGGGTCTTCAGGCCAAGCGGTCGCCAAGGCAGCCTTTTCATTCCTGACTGCCCCGGCTGCAACGATCAGTCCGCTGAAATCTTTTGCTTGCGGATGATGTCGCCAAAACGCTTGTAATCGTCTTCGGACTTCTGATGGAACTGGGCCGGCGTCATCGGCGCCGGGTCTCCGCCAAGAGCCACTACCCGATCGCGGAATGCGGGCGTGCCGATGATTTTATTGATCTCGGTATTGAGCCGGGTAATGATCGCCTGCGGAGTACCGGTCGGGGCGTAAAACCCGAAAACCGTATCGGCGTCAAAACCTTTCAGGCCCGCCTCATCCAGGGTGGGCACATTGGGAAACAAAGGCGAACGCGTCATGCTGCCCACCGCCAACATATCCAGCTTGCCGGCCTGCACATGCTGCATGGCGATACCCGGGTCGAAGATGAAATCGATCTGCCCAGCCAGCAGGTCGACCAGCGCGGGCGCTGCTCCCCGGTAAGGAACGTGTACGGCGCTGACACCAGCCTGGGCCTGGAACATTTCAGCCGCCAAATGGGGAGAGCTGCCGTTGCCGGGCGACCCGTAGGTGGCTTTGCCCGGGTTGGCTTTCAGATAGCTGATGAACTGCTTGATTTCGCCAGGCACCTTGCCGCCGGGCCGGGTCACCAAGTAGACCTTCACATTGGCTGCCGCCGCCACCGGCACCAAGTCTTTGCCTGGATCGAACGCCATCTTGGAATAAATGTGCGGATTGACCGACACCATGCCGCCAGAGCTCATCAGCAAGGTATAGCCGTCGGGAGCCGCGCGGGCTACTGCTTCGCCGCCGATACTGCCATTGGCCCCCGCTTTGTTTTCCACCACGACGGGGTGGCCCAGAACCTCTTGCAGCGGGCCGGTAACCGCGCGTGCGATCTGGTCTGCCGCTCCCCCGGGAGGGAAGTTGACGACCACCTTGACGGGTTTGCTGGGCCATTGTTGAGCCGACACCGTAAATGCGCAGGCACAACCCGCTACCAACGCCCCGAGTTTCCCCCACAAAGCCTGCTTCCCTGATTTTCCAATCATGTCTGTCTCCTGCCTTCTGGATTTAAAAACTACCTCTGTGATGGACACCGCATGAAGATGCCGCAGCCTTCATGCGGCCCGCATTGGCTGGAACGGCTTTCTTAGAACGGATAATGCCGGGGCGTGGTCTGGATGGTGACCCAGCGCAGTTCCGTGAATTCGTGAATGCCGGCCTTGCCTCCAAAGCGCCCTATTCCACTTGCCTTGACCCCTCCGAATGGCATTTGGGCTTCGTCATGGACAGTCGGTCCGTTGATATGGCAAATACCCGATTCGATTCGCTTGGCAACCTGCATCGCACGCGCGATATCACGGCTGAACACCGCGGACGACAAACCGTATTCGGTATCGTTGGCGCTAGCGACCGCCGCGTCCACGCCTTGCACGCGCACCACCGCCTTGACCGGGCCAAACGACTCTTCCCGATAGATATCCATATCCGCGGTGACATGGTCAAGAATGGTGGCCGGCATAAGGGTGTTCTCTGCCTTGCCGCCGCACACCAGTACAGCGCCTTTGGCCAAGGCATCGTCGATCATGGCGTTGCATCGCTCAACGGTGCTCATATCTACGACCGAACCCAAGACTGCCGGACCTTTGCGGGGATCTTGCAAAGGCAAGGACTTCGCCTTGGCGGCGAATTTCGCGACGAACTCATCTGCAACGGAGGCGTCGACCACGATGCGTTCGGTAGACATGCAGATCTGGCCGGAATTGGCGAAGGCGCCAAATGCCGCTGCATTGACGGCCGCGTCCAGATCGGCATCGTCCAGGATCACCAAGGGCGCTTTGCCCCCGAGCTCCAGCACCACCGGCTTGAGATACTTGGCGCAAGTCTGAGCGATGATCCTGCCGACCCGAGTCGATCCGGTAAAGTTAACGCGCCGCACCGCCGGATGGGCTACCGCGGCTTCGACGACTTGCGCCGCATCAGCAGGCGCGTTGGTAATAAAGTTGACGACCCCCGGGGGGAAACCTGCCTCGTTCAGCGCTTCAACAATCAGGCCGTGCGTAGCGGGGCAAACCTCCGAGCCTTTGAATACGACGGTATTGCCGCAAGCCAGCGGCGCCGCCAAAGCGCGTACACCCAATATGACCGGGGCATTCCAGGGCGCAATGCCAAATACCACACCGGCCCCTTGGCGCACTGCCATCGCCAGGCTGCCCGGCACGTCGGAAGGAATGACTTCGCCGCTGATCTGGGTGGTAAGCGAGGCGGCTTCCACCAGCATGCCCGCCGCCAGATGGACATTGAAGCCGGCCCACATAGCCGATGCGCCGGTTTCCGCGGCAACGGCCTCGATAAAAGCGTCGGCCTTGGCTTCCAGCGCTTGAGCGGCTTTGAGCAAGAGGGCGCGACGTTCGCCCGGCGGCACGTCGCGCCAGGTTTCGAAGGCGCGGGCGGCGGCGTCCACCGCCTTCTTCGTATCTTCCACCGTTGCGGCCGGCGCACGAGTGGCCACCGTGCCATCGAGCGGATTACGCCGCTCAAAGACAGCACCATTGCCCGCTTGTGCGGACTGTCCATCGATCAACATGGCGATCGTTTTCATATCTTTCTCCTGCTTTCTAATCTGTTTGACATCCATCAATGGCCGCTCAGGCCACTTCGACTTCCACTAGCAATGGCACTGGCGATGCAAGGGCATCCTGCAGAACGCGGCGCAGCTTGTCGGGATCAGAGACCCGGACCGCCTCGCATCCATGCCCGCGAGCCAAGGAGACAAAATCCAGATCAGGCAAATCGGTGCCTTCCAGCTTGGCATCGTGAGCGAACCCGAAGGTCGGGGCAAACTCTTTCAAGGCCGCATAGCGGCGGTTGTTGACCACGATGAAAGTAATCGGCAACTTGAGTTGAACCGCGCTCCAGAGCGCTTGAATCGAATACATGCTGGAGCCATCGCCAATCAGCCCGATGACCTTGCTGTGCGGCTTAGCCAGTGCCACGCCTACCGCGGCGGGCATACTGTAGCCCAGGCCTCCGCTGCACATGGTGTAAAAGGTTTCGCTTTGCAATATGGGTAGATAGCGGTGCATGACCGGGCGGGCGCTAGGTGCTTCTTCGACCACGATCGAGGCCGGGTCTCGCACTTCTGCCAGTGTTTGCAGCAGATAGGCCACCGACATCGGCGATGAGGGCTCGGCTCGCGGCGCCTGCAGCCGCGGCGCGGGCAAAGGCCTGGGGGCTACGGCAGCACGAGCAAGCAAAGCCTGCACACCTAGATGAATGCTGCCCACTGCCGCTGTTCCTACCGGCGCCCACGCGGCAACTCCCGGATCATCGATCAACTGCACCAATTGCGCGCCCTCTGGCAGGTGCGGACCAAACCCTTCCACGTGGTAGGTGAAGGCGGGTGCCCCCAAGGCAAAGACAAGGTCATGCCCAGCCAGCATAGACACGATTTTTTCGCGCATGGCCGGTAGGAACCCGGCAAATAAACGATGGTTTTCAGGAAACCCGCAGCGTCCGGACATGGGCGCAACCCACACCGACGCATTGTGGCGTTCGGCCAATTGCACCACCTCATCCCAAGCGCCCGCGCGGTCGACCGCTGCGCCGATGACGAAGGCCGGGCGGCGGCTGGCATCCAGTGCATCGCCTATTTCAGCCAGCACGGCGGGGTCCGGCCCTACTTGCGTGCCGACGCGACGTGGCTCAAGCGGATCGCATTCCCTGGCCCAATCGTCGGCCGGAACCGAAATCAGTACCGGGCCGCACGGGGGTTGCATTGCAATGTAGTAGCCGCGGGCAATGGCCAAGGGCACGTCTTCAGCGCGCGCCGGCTCGCAGCTCCATTTGACATAAGGTTTGGGAAGCTCGGTGGCCTGAGCCGAAAACAGGAAGGGGTCGTAGGGAAGGATCGAACGCGCCTGCTGTCCCGCAGTAATGACCATGGGAGTACGGTTCTTGTGCGCGGTGAAAATATTCCCCATCGCATGCCCTACCCCAGCCGCCGAATGCAGGTTGATGAAGGCGGCATTGCGACGCGCCTGGGCATAGCCATCGGCCATACCCACCACCACCGCTTCCTGCAAACCCAGCACATAGCGAAAATCGCTCGGAAAATCCAGGAACAAGGGCAATTCGGTCGAACCCGGATTGCCGAATATGGTGGTCATATCGAAGGCGCGCAGCAAATCGAGCACAGCTTCGCGCACGGTAGTCTTGCCTGGGGTAATGGGGTCGCCGGTCACGGCCGGACGGGAATGAAGCATGCTTGTCTCCGGATTCTTCGGGCCGTTTACCGGCTGTTCAACTAGCAGTATGGCAAGCAGGCCCCTGCCTGAACATTGCTTTTTAGCGAAAGAGTCATTACCTTTAGGCATGACTTACGACATACGCCAACTGACCGCGTTTTTAACCGTCGTCCATCACGGCTCACTGGGTCGGGCCGCACAAACGCTCAATATCACTCAGCCCGCGCTCAGTCGCACCATCCGTCGTCTTGAAGCCCAGGTCGGTGCGCCCTTGTTTGAACGCTACTCCACCGGCATGGTCTTGACCAATTTTGGCGAAGTCCTGTTACCTCATGCCATGGTCTTGCAACAGGAAGCGGCGCAAGCCGCAGAAGAGCTGAACGCATTGCGCGGCCTGGCCCGCGGCACGATCAGGGTAGGCGCCGTAGCTAGCGCGGTCAGCCGTGTGTTGCCGATGGCAATCGGCCGCGTGCTGGCAGATTGGCCCAAGCTGCAGGTGCATATCGTCGAGGGGGTGGGAGACCTGCTTACCGACGCCCTGCTGAAACGTGAAATCGACCTGGCGATTGGCGTGTCCATTCCCGAGAACGACGAGATATGCGTCATCCCCGATTGCGCGTGGCATGACACCAATTACATCATCGCCGCCGGCACCCATCCGCTGCGGAAGCAGAACAAGATACAACTACAAGACACACTGGCGCACAAATGGGTCTTGCCGCCGCAAGGTACGGCGCCATTTACGGAAGTGATGCAGCTTTTCGCGGCTCACGCTCTGCCCTTGCCCGATATCGTGGTCGAGACCCGATCCATCATTTCAAGCAAAAGCCTGGTTACCCATGCCAACTTTCTGAGCTGGATGCCCGATCCCATGTACGAGGCCGAGCGCAGGGCCGGCCTGGTCGATGCGCTGCCGATTGCCGGCATTGCGCAAGCACGCCGGCTGATGGTGTTCAGGCGCAGCCGAGGCCTGCTGCCGCAACCGGCTATCAAGCTGCTGGATGCCTTGCGTCAGATAGCCGGCGCTTCCGCACCAAGGGCTTGATCCACGATTTCTATCCAGTGCTGCACCGGCGTGGCGGTGCCACCTTGCAAATGCGCCATGCAAGCCATATTGGACGAGAGGATCACGTCCGGGCGCGCCTGCTCCAGCGCGGCCAGTTTTCGCTGCCGCAACTCACCGGAGATCCGGGGTTGCAAGACGGAATACGCACCGGCCGAACCGCAGCAAAGATGGCTGTCGGCAAAGGGTTGCAGGTCAAACCCCAAGTCGCGCAACATCGCCTCGGTCAAAGGTCTCAAGTTTTGCCAGTGCTGCAAGGTGCAAGGAGGATGGAATGCGGTGCGGCTGGGCAGCTTCCCTTGCAGGCGCTTACCCAGGGCAAGCGCCTGCGGCGCGAGGATTTCCGCTACGTCGCGAACCAGCTCGGAAATTCGCCCGGCCTTGGCCGCATAATCGGGATCATCCCGCAGATGATGCCCGTATTCGCGCACCGTAGCCCCACAGCCTGACGCATTCATGACCAGGGCTTCCACTTGCCCTGATTCGATAGCCGGCCACCAGGCATCGATATTCGCGCGCATCTGCTGACGCGCACCGCCTTGGTCATCCAGATGAAAACGCATGGCTCCGCAACAGCCAGAGTTGTGCGCCGCCTGAACGGAAATGCCGATGGCGTCCAACACTCTAACGGTAGCGGCGTCGATGCCCGGCATCATGGATGGCTGCACGCATCCCGCAAGCATCAGCATGCGGCGTTCGTGCCTGGCGGCAGGTTGGGCAGTGCCGGGGCCTCGGCGCGCGGGCACCTTTGCGGCCCATGCAGGCGGCAACAGGGGGCGCACCGCCTGCCCGATCCGCATCGCCACCCCGAACCAGGAAGACCCCAGCCCCTCTTGAAGTAAACGGCGCTTGAAACGGTCGGCGGGTGTGCGTTCGACGCGTTCATCCACAATCTTGCGCCCGATGTCGATCAGTTTTCCGTACTGCACGCCCGAAGGACAAGTCGTTTCACAATTGCGGCAAGTCAGGCAACGATCCAGATGCTCTTGCGTGCTGGCGCCTACTTCATTGCCCTCCAGCATCTGCTTGATGAGGTAAATGCGGCCGCGCGGACCATCCAGTTCATCGCCCAGCACCTGGTAAGTAGGACAGGTCGCATTGCAAAATCCGCAGTGCACGCAAGTTCGCAGGATAGCGTCTGCCTCCTTGCCGTCTGGCGTGTCCTTGATCCAATCCGAAAGCTGAGTTTGCATGTAAAGCTCGTGGTAATCCGACGGGCTAGAGGCCCGGATACATCCGCCCGGGGTTGAATACCCGGGTCGGATCGAATTCGTTTTTCAGGCGCTGGTGAATGGCTGCGACACCATCAGGCAAGGGATGGAATACGCCCAACTCGCGCGACTGCTGTTCCGAGCTGGCCCGAAACAAGGTGAGGTGTCCGCCCACTGCGCTGACGGCAGCGCGCAAGGCATCGGCCTGCTGCGCACCGCTTAGCCAACGCTGGGCGCCCCCCCATTCAATCAAGGTGGGCCCCAGATTCAAGGACGGCGTATTAGATGGCACCGATACCCGCCACAGGGGATATGCCGTCAGGAAGGCATGTTTGTGATCCCTTACGTTCAGCCAAAAACGTTCGCCTGCGTCATCGGCCAAGCGTTCCCCGCCCATTTGCCGGCATGCCGCCGCCAGCGCCGGTTTCGTCCCGGACAGCCTGATCGTCAGGCGGGGCTGCCCTGCATGAACATCCCAAGTGCTGGCGCTGATAGGCAGGGGCTGGCCTCCCCATTGATTCATGCGCTGCAAGGCTTGGGCCTCATCGAGCTCGAATCGCAAAGTGGCTTCACAATCCGGCCTGGGCAAGACCTTGATCGAAACTTCCAGGATGACGCCCAGCGTACCCAAGGAACCGGTCAATAAGCGCGACACGTCATAGCCGGCCACGTTCTTCATCACTTCGCCGCCAAAGCGCAACACCCTGCCCTGAGCATCAAGAATGCGCATGCCCAGCACGAAGTCGCGCACGGCGCCGGCGGAAGCCCTTCTGGGTCCGGCCAAGGCGCTTGCCACACAGCCGCCCAAGGTCGCCCCAGCGCCGAACTGCGGGGGCTCGAAAGCCAGCATCTGCCCATGAGCAGCCAGCGTAGCCTCGATCTCAGCCAGCGGGGTTCCCGCCAAAGCCGTCAACACAAGCTCTGAGGGCTGGTAGTCGACAATGCCCGCATACGGCGACATGTCCAACTCCGTGGCTCCAGTCACCGGCCGTCCATAAAAACGCTTGGTTCCACCGCCGCGAATGTAAAGCGATTTGCGGCCGGCATGAGCAAGGATCACCCTCGCTCGAAGGTCGGACAACACGACATCCATAAGCCTCAATACCATCCTGCAAAAACGACGCTGCTTTATGCAGACGCCGACAACAGACCCGCAGTGCAGGCCAGTCGTGTCTCCCGGCCTGCACCGCGGGTCTGTATTGGGTTCAGAATCTGGGAATTTCAGGAAAGCGCAACACACCGCCGTGCACGTGATTGCGGCCATATTCATTGCAGCGCGCCAGCGTGGGTATGACTTTGCCCGGATTGAGCAAACCGGGCGCATCGAATGCATGCTTGATGGCGGAAAACATATTCAGTTCTTCACGTGCGAATTGGGTGCACATCTGATCGACCTTTTCCACTCCAACACCATGCTCACCGGTGATAGTGCCGCCGACCGCCACACATAGTTCGAGTATCTCGGCGCCGAAACGCTCGGCTCGCGCCAACTCATCGGCAAGGTTGGCATCGAACAAGATCAAGGGATGCAGATTGCCATCGCCCGCATGAAAAACATTGGCGCAACGCAAACCGTATTTTTCCTCCATCGCTTCAATCGCCCCCAACACCGATCCCAGAAACCGTCGGGGAATCGTGCCGTCCATACAGTAGTAGTCGGGTGAAATACGCCCCGCCGCCGGAAATGCATTCTTGCGCCCGGCCCAGAACAGCAAGCGCTCGGCCTCGGAACTTGATACCTGCAAACGGGTTGCGCCACAGGCCTCGAACAAAGCGGCGACGCGCTTGACCTCATCCTCGACCTCTTCAACAGTGCCGTCCGATTCGCACAAAAGAATAGCCGCCGCATCCAGGTCGTAGCCCGCTTGCACGAAGGGCTCAACCATATGAATAGCGCGCCGGTCCATCATTTCCAGGCCAGCCGGAATAATGCCGGCGGCAATGATTTTTTCAACCGCCGCGCCACCGGCTTCAACCGTCGCAAAACTGGCCATGACGACCTGCGCTACAAGCGGCTTGGGAATCAGCTTGACCGTAACTTCGGTTACCACGCCCAACATCCCTTCCGACCCGACGAACACCGACAGCAAATCCAGGCCGGGAGCATCCAATGCCGCCGAGCCCAATTCGAGCACGTCGCCGTCGATCGTGACGATGCGCACGCGCAAGACGTTGTGCACGGTAAGCCCGTATTTCAGGCAATGCACGCCGCCCGAATTTTCGGCCACGTTGCCGCCTATGGTGCAAGCAATCTGGCTGGACGGGTCGGGTGCGTAATAAAGGCCGTAAGGCGCTGCCGCCTCGGAAATCGCCAAGTTGCGTACACCCGGCTGAACCACGGCCTGGCGCGCGACGGCGTCGACTTTCTGAATGCGGTTGAACTTGGCCATTCCCAGCAAGACACCCTCGGCATGCGGCATGGCGCCACCAGAAAGGCCGGTGCCCGCGCCTCGCGCAACCACAGGAACCCCAAGCCGCTTGCACAGGCGCAGAATATCTTGCACTTGCGTCTCGGTCTCGGGCAAGACCACCACCATCGGCAACTGTCGGTACAACGACAGGCCATCGCATTCGTACGGCCGGGTATCTTCCTCTTTGAAAAGAATGCAATGCGCGGGAAGCAGCTCGCGCAAGGCCTCTACCACTTCCGATTGCCGCTCAGTCGCGGAAGGGATATGCCCGATTTCTACAGGGGCGTTCATGCACCATCTCCAGTAGCCACTGAAGATAGCGTGCGCCTACATTCCCTGATAGCGGATAAACCCGCACGCCCCTCGAACGCCAAAGGCGTCAGACACGAGACATCAAGGCTTTCCCACCATTTCAAGAACCTGATCGAGGGTAAATCCCGATATCTCAATACGCGAGTAAATTCACTCCCAGTTGATGATCTTGCCCGGGTTCAGGATATTCAGCGGGTCAAGCGCGCGCTTGATCTGGCGCATGACGGCAATCGCATCCTCGCCATGCTCTTCCAGCATGAAGCGCATCTTGTGCAGGCCCACGCCGTGTTCACCCGTACAAGTACCATCCATGGCCAGAGCCCGTTGCACCATCCTGTGGTTGACAGCCTCTGCTTCGTTCCACTCGGCTTCGTCATCGGGGTCGAGCAGCATCTGCACATGGAAGTTGCCATCGCCCACATGCCCCACTACACAGCTCGGGAAACTGGCCTTGGCCAGATCCTCGTTGGTTTCACGAATGCAATCAGCCAGCCTTGAAATGGGAACACAGACGTCGGTACTGGATGCGCGGGCTCCCGGACGCAACTGCAAGGTCGCAAAATACGCGTTGTGGCGCGCAGCCCATAAGCGGCTGCGGTCTTCCGGCTGCGTTGCCCATTCGAAATCCAGGCCGCCGTTGTCACGAGTAATTTCCTGCACCTGCTCGGCCTGTTCCCTCACCGCTTCAGCGCTACCGTGAAACTCGAACAGCAGCAAAGGGGTTTCCCGCAAGGCCAGCTTGCTGTAAAGGTTGACCGCCCTTACCGTAGCGGCATCCAGCAGTTCAACACGTGCTACCGGAATCCCCATCTGTATGGTTTGAATAACCGCTCGCACCGCTTCATCCACGCTGGAAAAATTACAAACAGCGGCTGACACGGCTTCGGGTTGCGGGTACAAGCGAACCGTAACTTCGGTAATGATGCCGAGCGTGCCTTCGCTACCCACAAACAAGCGGGTCAAATCGTAGCCCGCCGAAGACTTCTTGGCGCGCCGCGCGGTACGAATGACCTTTCCTTGCGCAGTCACCACAGTCAGCGACATGATATTTTCGCGCATGGTGCCATAGCGGACGGCATTGGTTCCTGATGCGCGAGTTGCCGCCATGCCGCCCAGAGAAGCATCGGCCCCCGGGTCTATTGGGAAGAACAAACCCGTATCGCGTATTTCGGTATTCAACTGCTTGCGAGTGACCCCGGCCTGGACGGTAATGGTCAAGTCATCGGCATTGACCGACACGATCTGGTTCATGCGCGACACATCCAGACTGACCCCACCCTGGATCGCCAATATGTGGCCTTCCAGCGAAGACCCCGAGCCGTAGGCTATCAGCGGCACGGCATGCTCTGCGCAAACCTTTACCGCGGCCACCACGTCTTCAGTGCTCTCGGCGAACACCACCGCATCGGGCGCCATGACCGGATACGGGGATTCGTCTCGCCCGTGATGCTCCCGCACAGCCTGGCTGACGGAAAAACGTTCGCCAAAATGTGCCTTGAGGGCATCCAGGCAGGCTTGCGGCACGGGCCGACGGTGGGTAGAGGGTAAAGCGGGGGCGTTCATAAGACTCCGGGACGACATAGATAGCGCAAACGATTTTACGCTCTCGATGGCGCCAACAGTTGCCCAGCCCTAAGCGCTAGCCGCTCATCAAGAGCGGCTAGCGCTTGCGATATCCAGTCCCCCGCAGACAAACAGGTTCTGTCCGGTCACGTATGCGGACGACTCTTGCAGGAAAAAGCACACGGCATTGAGCACATCGGCGGGTTGCGCGATGCGTCCCATGGGTATCGATGCCAGCAAGGCCTTGGTCTTGTCGCTGCCATCCTTGTGATAGACCCTGAACAGAGTGGTGTCGACAGGGCCAGGACTGACGACGTTGACGGTAATTCCGTAAGGCGCAAGTTCCACCGCCAGCCCACGGCTCATGCCGATGACAGCCGCCTTGGCCGAACCATAGAGCGAGCTGTTGGCCCTGCCCAGGCTGACGCGGCTACCCAGGCTGACGATACGCCCATAGCCTCGCGCCTTCATACCCGGAACCACGGCAGCGGCGCATTGCATCACGGCTCGTACGTGGATATCGCTGACCTGCTGAAAAGCGTCCGTATCGAAGTCTTCAATCTGTCCCATATAGGGAATACCGGCACAATGCACCAGATTGTCGATCTCGTAGCTGGCGCAAATGTCGGCGAGCACCCTGCGCGTGGCATCGGCATCCCGCAGGTCGGCCAAGTGGCTAACCATGTCCGAGCTCTCTGCCGGCGCCACATTCGAAACGTTCACCACCCGATGACCCGAGGCCAGCAGCTGATCGGCAATCGCCGCTCCGATACCGCTGCTGGCGCCGGTAATCAATGTGGTCGGCGGGTGCGAACCACTTGCTTGCTGAGACATAGTCTTCGTCGCCTGTGAGCTATCAACGACCGCCCGGAATACCCGGCAACTTGAATACCCTTGCGGCGTTCTCGCCCAGCGTCTTGCGCATCGCGGTCTCTGTCAGGGGAAGCGCCATATAGTCATCCAGCACCGTATTGATTTCGCGCACCGGATAGCCCGAGCCATACATCATCTGGTCTTGCAGGAAACCGTTGGCGGCCTGAACCAGCAATTCGCCTCCGGGCATGAACAGATAAGAGTCTGCCGACACATAGACGTTTTCGTGCCGATATGCCACGCCCAGCAGCTCGGCGAAGAATGGCCAGCAGGCGTGCCCGCATATGATGGGAAGATTGGGGAAATCGCGCGCCACACCCTGCACGTAACGCGGGTGGGTATCCTCGATGTTGGGCCCGGCAAAAGGCCCGCTCATGAAAATCGCGGGAACGCCCAACTCGTCGCATAGCTCGTACAGCGGATACAGGCGGCGATCATCCCAATGCGTAGCCAGGGCGCTGCGAGTGGGCGCAATGTGTATCCCTTGCAGGCCAAGCTCGACGATGGACCGGCGCGCCTCTTCCACAGGGTCGCCGAAGTCTCCGCCCACGTCGATCCCGGCGACACCGACCAAGCGATCGGGGTAGGCGCGGACCACATCGGCGATATGATCATTGGACACATCGCTACGGGGTGAGCCACCCGCGGCAGGCACAACCCGGTGAACCACGATCATGTGATCGACGCCGGCGCTGTCTGCTTCGGCAAAAAAATCTTCAACCGAGGCATTCAAATAAGACTTTGGCACCTCTTTCATGCCCAGGTGGCCACCAAAGAACTTGATGTGATCCGGCGTGAAATACGTCAGGATCTCTGGCGTAGGTGGACGCGCGCGCAAATCCACGACATGAAAACCATTCCTCATGATTGCTCCTTGTTGCTCTGTGCTGTTCTTGTTTATCTAAATCGACCGGCAGGCCATGCGCGCGAGTACATCGCCTTCACCTGCCTGCCTTCTTCATTCCGCCCGGATCGACGCCGCCTTGATTACCTCACCCCATTTCACAGTTTCAGCTTGAATGAACTGCTTGAATTGCTCGGGTGTAGTCGCCTTGGGCTCGACTGAAAGTTGGCTAAATTTCTGCCGCATTTCATCGGACTCCATGATCTTGCGAAAAACGCTACTCAGCTTCTCGATAATCGGCGCGGGGGTGCCGGCCGGGGCAAGAATGCCGTTCCACGATCCCGCGTCATAACCCTTCAAACCGGCCTCGGCAAGAGTCGGAATTTGCGGCAGCGCCGGTATGCGCTTATCGCTGACTACCGCAATAATTTTCACGCGCCCCGAGTTATGCAAGGGCAAAGCTGTGGGCAATACATCCACCATCATCTGGACTTCGCCAGCACTCAAGGCGATCAGTGCGGGCCCGGCTCCCTTATAGGGAACGTGCACAGCATCCAGTTTGAAGGTGCGCACAAACAGCTCGCTCGCCAAATGGCTGGGTGCCCCCGTTCCGGATGAACCGAAGTTCAGCTTGCCCGGATGGGTACGCGAAAATTCGAAGAGATCCTCGACGGTATTGATCGGCAAATTTTTCGCCGTCATCACTACCATCTGGGTCTTGGATATCTGAATGATAGGGATGAAGTCCCGCTGTACGTCGTAGCTCAACTTGGCGTACAGGCCGGGGTTGATAGCCAGAGCCGCCGAACTCAACAGCAAGGTGTAGCCATCGGGCTCGGCCCGCGCAACGTATTCGGTGCCGATATTGCTGCCCGCCCCACCGCGGTTTTCAACAATCACCGACTGCCCCAGGGCTTCCGAAATCTTGGGCGCCAACACTCGCGCCAGTACATCGTTCAGCCCGCCTACAGCAAAGGGCACAATCAGTCGGATCGGTTTCGTGGGATAGCTCTCGGCCTGGGCGGCACCCGGCAAAACCGATGCCAACAACGCTGCCGTCATACTCATGACCAGCTTCATCTCGCCTCCTTGGCGAATCGCCTGCGTTCTAACCCGACACCGTTTGCCGGACTAGCGAATTTGCGGTTCAAAGTATAGGAGGCGACTTTGGCTAAAGCTTTACTCGATCGTCCTGCGACTTATCCAATCGTCCGATAAAAAAGAAGCGCTGCCCACCTTGCCCTGCACACGCCAGTCATAACTAGGGTTTACGCGCTTGTGCGGACTGGCGTGGCAAGTATGGTGAAGGCAATTCGGCGGAGCTGCGCTGCATAAACCGAATACTTAGCCGCAGGTCCGCACGGCACAGTCCCTTCCCGTTCTTACTCGACGGGCACCCCTGCTTCCACGATCACCTTCTTCCAGATTTCCAACTGACTGCGTACCAGGGAAGTAAAGGCTTGCGGCGAACTGCTGACCGCCTCATAGCCATAGGAAGTCAAGGCGTTGTGGATTCTGGACGTTGCCACCCCGGCGCTGGCAGTCTTGGCGATCTCATCCACGACGGCCTTAGGCGTGCCGGCCGGAGCAAACAAGCCCAGGAAGCCGGTGGTCTCAAAACCTTCGTAGCCCGATTCTTTCATCGTGGGGACTTCAGGCGTAAGCGAAGAACGCGCACTTCCGGAGCTGGCCAAAATACGCAGTTTGTTTGCCTGCGCATGCGGCAAAAGATCGGAATAGGGAGCGAACATGCTGGACACTCGGCCCCCGGCCACATCCACCACGGCCGGCAAGATGCCTTTGTAGGGGATATGCAGCAAATCGACCTTGCCGCGCTTGCCTAGTTCGTATCCATAAAGATGGGGTGTCGTACCCAGCCCGGCTGAAGCATAGGAATACTTGCCCGGAGCGCTCTTGGCCAGTGCGACGAACTCTCGCACCGACTTGGCGGGAACCTCGGCATTGACCGCCAGCCACAGCTGAGAGTCGGCCAGTTGCACGACGGGTGCGAAGCTGTTGATGGGGTGATAGGAAAGATTGCGATAAAGATGCGGCGTCTGCACGAAGGTGGTGGGAGTCATCAACAAGGTATGCCCATCCGGCGCAGCCTTGGCGACCCAAGCTGCGCCTATCGTCGTGCTTGCGCCAGGACGATTTTCAACGATGACCGGTATTCCTTTCCAGGATTCCGACATGTACTCCGCAAGCGCGCGCGCCACATTGTCCAGCGAGCTACCTGCCGGGCCCGGCACCACCAGCTTGACCGTTCCCTTGGGGAAGGTTTGCGCCTGCGCGGCAAACGTCAACATGGCGGACAAACTCATCGCCATGTAAACGCTGAGTTTCCGTAACGATCCCGCGGCGCTCGGGCCACACAAAGCATTCTTCATCATATCTCCTCCATCCTTATCTTGAGCTGTTTTGCCCTGCGGTCAAAAAAATGCCCCCACGCCGCCATCACCTGCAGGCGCTGCCCCCGAGGGGGCGTTTTTACGCAGGGGACGGCCTGGTCAGGCGGCCCCACTCAGTGTTTGAGCCACTTGCGCCCAGCGAAATGCTTGCAAATCGATGACGGGATGCACTTCGCCGCAGGCCGGGCAACTGCGCGCCTGCACATCTTCGTTAAAACTTGTACACGCGGCCAGATAGGCCTCCTGCGGCAGGGTGACAGCCGTATCCCAGACTTCCCGGCAGATTTCCGAGCCGCAGCCTCCGCACGTCCAGGCCACGGCTTCCAAGCCGGCTTCGCGTGCTTTGTACCGCAATTGGATGCCAGCTTCGCGCACTTCGATACGGTGCGGGATACTCGCCGGAACGTAGACGAAATCGCCCGGCTCCATATCAAAAAACCGAACCGATCCCTGAGTGAAATGCACAACCGCCCGGCCACTTACCAAAGCGATCAAACAATCTTTTTCGCATATCAGGTAGAAGGGCTGTGCGACCTCATTGCGGCTGACATGCAACTGCGGATCGACCTCGGGCCGCAATACCGGGAACTCGTCGAAGGAACCCAGTTTCGGCGCTTCGCGAAACAGATTGAGCGAGTTTTTTCTTCGGATATCCAAGGCCGTCATTTTCTGATCATCTCTTCAAGCGCCTGGCGTGCATCCTCGGCAACAGAGGTGCTGCGGATGTAGCGATCCCAGCCCCACATCAAGATGGGAAAAGGATCGTTGACATGGCCGCAGGCCTTGCACGTTCGGCTTTCTTCGGAAGCATTGAACCGGGCCGCGGCTTCAGCCGCGCCGGCATTGGAAGGCAATGGCGGAAAAAAGGCGCCCGGGCTCGAAGTGGTAAATGCGGAAAATTCCCACTTGAATAGTTCCTGGCTGCAGGCCTCGCAGGCGAAGGCGACCGCTTCGGTCTGGTCGCCCTCTTCCAACTGCCGCTGCGTCACCACATTCAAGGCGAAAAATTCCGCCGCGCCCGATCCGCCCACTCCATGCGTTTTGGGGCCAACGACCACGTCGCCTGTGCGAACGCGGCCATTAGCGCCGAATGACACCATGACTTCGTCGACCATATTGGTATGAAGAAAATAGCCCCGCTTGCCGGATTCGCCTCCCGCGCGGATCGAGGTGCAGGCCGAGACCATGTCACCCGGGCCCTCGTAGGGAAACATCGGCAACAACTGCGTATTGGCCTGCCGCGCCTGATGGTAGGCGTTGACTTTCATCGGCGGCTTATCCGGCTTCGGATCCGGCATACGCAGGCCCTGCTTAGATAAATTTTTCATGCTTAGTCCTGTCTGGCTTCACTTTTTCTTCTTGCTCGGCTCACGCCGACCAAGCAGCACACCAACACTTTGTCATATCGGCCAAGCGAAGTAATGTCGCTGGATCCCCCTATTGACAATATTTGTCAAAAAGTCAATTATTGTCAAAATAGATATTCTGAATCAAGATTCCCTGCACGATGCATGGGGTTTTCGCAGACGGTCAATGCGGCGCTTTTCAACGCAATGGCCATACCGGCGCGCATGCCGCCCAAACAGAGGAGTCATGAAAGATCCCATCACCATCCTCGTCGCCACCATGAGCGGAACAGCCGAAATGCTGGCCGACGATCTGGCCGACAAACTCGCCGATGCCGGCCTGAACGCAAAAGTCAGCCGCATGGATGAAGTTGCCGCCGCTGAAATTCAAAGCGGGCTGTACCTCATCTGCTCATCCACCTACGGCGTGGGCGAGGTACCCGCCAACGGTCTCGCCTTGTATCAGGCTCTGGCAAGCAGCAAGCCCGACTTGAGCGGCGTACGCTACGGCGTCATCAGCCTGGGCGACAGCATCTACCCAAAAACATTCTGTTTCGGCGGTAAGCACTTCGACGAACTGTTCGCATCATTGGGGGCCCAGCGTATCGGCACCCGGCTGCAACATGACAGTCGCTCAGGAGCCTACCCCGAGGATGTCGCAGCGCAATGGCTGGAAGACTGGATACCGCTGGCCGCCAGCACCTCCATCCAAGCCTGAACCCGCCCATCGCGCAAGCGCAATCCCGGATCGGGCGCAGCCCGCAAGATGGCCTGGCACGCATTACTCATTTCTTGGAATACGAATCTTCATGCACTTCAACGCAACACTCGAACTGAATGACGGAGCCATGGGGCTCTATACCGGCGGAGCCACCGGCACAGACCAACCCGCAATCATCGTTCTACAAGAGATCTTCGGCGTCAACGCCAGTATTCGCCAGATGGTCGACCACTACGCGAGTCACGGTTTCTACGCAAGCGCGCCCGATCTGTTCTGGCGGCAGCAAGCCGGCATAGAGCTCGATCCCAACCAAGATGCCTCGCACGCTGCCGCGGTACAAGCCGCGCAAGCCTATGGCAAACATCCCGAACTGGCGATCAGCGATCTGGCGGCCCTTCTGGCCGACCTGCGCAAGCGGCACCGAAAAGTCGGGCTAGTCGGCTACTGCCTGGGCGGCCGCATGGCTTTCCTGTCGTGGTTGCAGCTCGATCTGAACGCGGTAGTCAGCTATTACGGCGTTGGCCTTGATCAATTACTGAACGCCGTTGCCGCCCAAAGCACCCCTTTGCAACTCCACCTGGGTATGTCCGATCAACTCATCCCCGCCCCGGCACGAGAGGCCATTGCGACTGCTCTGCAAGAAAAAGCCAATGTCGAACTCCATACCTATGAGCAGGCCGGCCACGCCTTCGCCCGACGCGGCGGGAAGACGCTAATCCCCGCAGCCGCAAAGTTGGCGGACGATCGCAGCCTGGCGTTTTTCAACAAGAACCTGAAGGAATCCCTATGACGCCCGCCGAGCCGCGCTTGAGCAGATCGTACAAACTGAACTTCGTCGGCGACTGGGGACAAGCCAACATCCACCGCATGTGCTCCTGGCTGTGCCAGGAATTCTGCACTCGTTCCGGCCCCGCCAGCCGCGTCGCCATCTGGAACATACGCGGCGGCGGCATTGAAGCCATACATGAAGTCCAGGACGGGCAAGCCGATCTGTGCGTCATGACTCCCGCAGCCTTGCTGGCCTTGGCACCCAAAGGCCAGGGCATATTCAAGGCCCATCCCACGCCCAACCTGCGTGCATTGGCGGTGCTGCCTCAAGACGACCGCATGGTTCTGGCCCTCGCCCCCCACTTGGGTATCAACTCGTTCGAAGAACTGCGCCAAAAGCGCCCAGCGTTGCGCATCGCCGCTTCCAGTAACGACGGCACCAACTTCATCGGTTATATCGGCCGCTTGTTCATGCAAGCCCACGGCATTGACGAAGCCACTCTGCAATCTTGGGGCGGCTCTTATGTCGAGGATACGCATCCGCGCTCTTCGCTGGAACGCATGAACGCAGGCACGGTCGATGCCGTACTGCAAGAAGCCATCATGACCCCTTGGTGGTCACAACTGATCGACCAGGGCAAGGCTAGCCCTATTGCCGCCGAGCCCAACGCCCTCGCGCAACTGGAAGCGCAGTACGGTTTGAAACGCAACAGCCTGCCCGCCGGCTATTGGGACAGCTTGAAAACCCCGCTGGAAACCTTGGATTTCTCTGATTTCCTCGTGATGGTGCGCGATGACATGCCCGAAGACGTCGCCCATTTGCTGACCTGGTGCCTGGTGGAAACGCGCGAAGTGCTCGAGCGGCAATATCGGCACATTCCCGTCAAACGCAGCCCAGTCACCTACCCTATCCTCCCCGAGCGTATGGCCCGCTCACCTCTTGCCCTGCATCCCGGCGCCGAACGGTACTACCGCGAGGCCGGGCTCTTGCCTTGAACGCTCGAACCGAAGCCGGCCCGTCGTACTCGAGTAGCGACGGGCCAGTTTCGCCTTGATGGCGGCAGGCGTATATGGAATAGTCGCTGACTGCGCTCCAGACGCCCGGCCGCACGCCGCGGCGACTGCAAGCAGCGAGCTCCAATCAAGTAAAAAACAAGGAAGACAAAGCATGAACGCCACGCCGTCCCACACCGGCAGCCCCGAAACGGGCGCCACACTGGCCCAGATCATCGAGGATCTGGTCGCGGCCAACCACATCCTGGCGCAACAAGATGTGCTGGACGCCTTTGGACACGTCAGCATCCGACACCCCGAGCAGCCCGGCCGCTTCCTGTTGTCGCGCTCCCTCGCACCGCAACTGGTAACCGCCGACGACATCATGACCTTCGAGGAAAACAGCGAACCGCTGGCAGGCGATACTCGCAAGCCTTATCTAGAGCGTTATATCCACGGCGAGATCTACAAGGCCCGGCCAGACGTGCAAGCCATCGTTCACAGCCATTCACCCTCGGTGATCCCTTTTGGGGTGTCGTCCGTACGGCTGCGGCCCATCTATCACATGGCCGGTTTTCTGTCCGGAGGCGCGCCGGTGTTCGACATGCGTGCTTGCTTCGGTTGCACCGACATGCTGGTGCGCAATCGCGACCACGGGCAAGCTTTGGCCAAATCCCTGGCTAATCAAAATGTGGCATTGATGCGCGGGCACGGCTACATAGCCGTGGGCGGCAATGTAGCCACCGCTGTCTATCGGGCTATCTACACCAAGACCAATGCCGCCTTGCAGCAACAGGCAATCGGCCTTGGCGGCGATGTCATCTACCTGGACGACGAAGAAGCCCGTAAGGCCGACGCCACCAACCAGGGCGTCATCGACCGCCCCTGGACGCTATGGAAAGGCCAAGCA
>JBEBXA010000060.1:0-25572 GCA_040391825.1 Pigmentiphaga sp. | reverse complement strand
CAGGCGTACGGTATCCCCGTACCGTGGGTTCGAATCCCACCCTCTCCGCCAGTATCTACGCCGTTTTAAGGCGTTTCAAAAAGCTCGCTTCGGCGAGCTTTTTTGTTGGGGTGGTGGGGAAAATATTGACCGGCTTAACCCGGCTTCCCGGCCTTAGATAGCATGGCCGACTTGGCCTCACCGCCTATGGTGGATCCGTAGCCCTCTGCGACGCTTCTGATGGCAATATCTCGATCGGACAATATTCCAATTGTCTCGATGCTGGGGTCGATCTGCTTGCCAAACCGTATACGCGCGAAGATTTTGCCTGAACCTTGAACCTGAAAAAATAGCTGGCGGCTACGTTCACAAAGAGATGGCGAGCCCAGGGACTCGCCTTTCGCCTTGGTGACACTAGGGTTACTTGCTGCCCGAGTCTTGTTGATAAGGTTGACTGGCCGGCGGCATTTCGTTAGCGGATCCCTTTTTGGTCTTCGAGGCACCGCTACTATTTTCCATATCGCGAGTACCCTCAGCCGCCTTCGATGCCTCCGCAGGGGTAAGAGAATTGTTCATGGTGCCAGCCCGGTTGCTTGTGTGCGCCGACTCTTTCGTGCCGGTGCTTGAGTCAGTGGCACCCGATGCGTTGTCACGTGGATTTGAGCCTGGTAGCGCTGATGAGTTGGAGTGCATCGTGCTTTCCGCGTTGCCTGAAGCCGGCGTGGATGTCCCGGCGCTGGACTGCGCGAAAGCCAATGGGGCGCACGTGGCCAGAATGGCAGCTAGTAGAATTTTCTTGCCGTGATTGTCGTGGTTGTTCATGGCGTTGTTCCTTTGTTGGTTGGAACAATAATTCAGCAAAAACTATACCTATGGGTGGTGCCTCACGGATTACTCCAGGTGCCTGCTCGTTTCGATTGTTAAGGCGTTTCGCTTTCCCTTCCCAATCTTGAAATGTCCGTTGGAAGCAGATGTCTCGGTACCGCCTGCGGAGAAAAAATGGGAGTCTTGACCACCACTTGATGGGAGAAAAAGTGCCCGTGCTTCCTTCTCGATTACCTATTGTTACACTGGCCGACAATCCCATCTTTCTTGGGCCGTCTTTGCGAAGTGATGTATCGCAGTTTCTGCCCAAACCGTCTGCTCCCCGCTCTCAACGTCAACATGGTTGCAATCATTCTCGTCGGCATGCTGTGCGCACACCTGCTGTGCTTTTCGGTGATGTTTTGGCTCGTTGGCAAACGCCTGCATGGCAAAAAGATGGGGATGGACTTTTTTGCGATGGGCAACCTCCTGTTGGGTTTTGCCTATGTGCTGCAATTGGTTGAAGGAGGCCCCGCTTGGAGCCTGATGAGCGTTGTCAACCACACCTTCACACTAGCCTCCCCGGTGCTTTACTGGCTGGGTGCCATGCGCTTTTTTGGGCACTCCGTTCCTTTATGGCGCCCACTGCTTGTATTCGCCGTGACCTACAGCGCCGTACAGGTGCTGGTGCAATGGAGCCTGGGCCCGGTTGCCCGCTACGCCATGCTCTCAGGCATATCTGCACTGTTTTTCTTGCTTATGGTCATCACCGTGATCTATGGCGTGCGCACATTTGCCAAAGATTTGTATGGGGAGATGATCTTTTTTGCCGTTTTGATCAGCGGCATTTGCGTACTCAACGCACTCAAGTTCATGAAGCTTCTGGATGGAGGCTTGGATGCACTGCAGATGGACCGCAGTTTTCAGATGGTGTTTTACATCTATATGTCATCCCTGGCCACGGTGCTGCCGCCATCGATTATCTGGCTGGTATTGCGCCGCTTGGCTGATGACCTGCGCAACATAGCTGCGCGTGACCCCCTGACTCAGTTACTCAATCGCCGCGGACTCACAGAAGCGCTGCAACTGTATTTCAACTCCCGAAAGGCGGAGCCTGCGCACTTGCTGCTGGTAGACGTCGATCACTTCAAACGTATCAACGATAGCTATGGCCACCAAATCGGAGATACCGTCCTGTGCCATGTGGCGGAAGTGCTTCGTACGACTGTGCGCCTTGGCGACTTAGCAGGCCGTATTGGTGGAGAAGAGTTTGTTGTCGTCTGCCTGGACACAGATGCTCCGGGAGTCATGCGCGTTGCTGAGCGCTTGCGTGCAGCCATTGAAAATCGGGCAATCAAAATCACTGGCTCCGACCATCCATTGCACTGCACGATCACGATCGGGGTTTCACACAACTTCACGAGTGCTGAGGTTTTACAGGATGCTATGCGAGAAGCCGACACCGCCCTTTACCGTGGCAAAGCGGCAGGACGCAACCGGATCGAATTGGCCCAGGTCGCTCATGGTTGTACCGAGCAATACGGTGGGTAGGGTTCAACGCAATAGGTCAAGCAATATCTGTAGGAACTGAAGAATGGTGTTCCAGGGATTGTCCATCGTTGTCACCTGTCGGGATTAGTGTGTTCAATTCCGCTCTTGCTTGCTTGGATTGCTTGGACATTGAGACGTATACGTACTATTCTATCCGCGGTCAGACTAAAGTGGCGAGCTGGCCATGTAATAACGCAGCCCTTTTCTGGATCGTGGAGCAACATAAGTTGAATACAAAAAAATTGAACAAATTGGCATTGGCGATAGCATCCGCCTTGGTCGTTGCTGCGGGTACGGCTCAGGCACAGGCGACTTATCCCGGCTCAAAGGCCGTGCGCATTGTTGTGCCGTTTCCTGCTGGCGGGGCCACTGATGCGCTTGCGCGCACGCTGGCCACGGGCCTGGCGTCGTCAACCGGAGGCAAGTTCATCGTAGAAAATAAGCCAGGCGCGGGAAGTAACCTGGGATCGGAATGGGTTGCTCGAGCAGCTCCTGATGGTTACACCCTGTTGATGGGTTCAGCTGCGAATGCGATCAACGAAACCATCTACAAGAAGGACCGCTTCGTGTTTGCCCGAGACTTGCGTCCGATCAGCCTTGTCGCCACAGTTCCAATTGTGCTCGTCAGTTCTCCTGCGTCGCCTTACGTCGATGTCGGGGCGGTCGTCAAAGCAGCGAAGGCAAAGCCCAGTGAACTGAATGTCGCTTCCGCGGGCACTGGAACCTCGACGCATCTGGCGGGCGAGCTGTTCCAATCGATGGCTGATATTCGTATGACCCATGTTCCTTATCGTGGCAGTTCGCCTGCCTTGGTCGATGTGATGGGAGGACAGCTCCCCCTTATGTTCGATAATTTGCCCTCGTCGCTGCCGCTGATCAACGCGGGCAAGCTTCGTGCGGTTGCGGTTACGACCCAAGCACGGAACCCTGCTTTGCCGAACGTTCCCACACTTGATGAGGCTGGCATCAAGGGATACAAGGCATCGAATTGGTTTGGCCTATTCGCCCCTGCGGGCACGCCTGATGCCATTATCACCATGCTTGCCAAAGAGGTTCAGGCCCAGATGGCAAAACCGGAAATACGCAAAATCGTCTCGGATGGAGGATCGGAACCCACCAGCAACTCACCAGATGAGTTCAGCAAAATGGTGAAGGAAGAGATCGCAGCGTGGGGCGCGATTGCGCGCAAGGCCAACGTTCAGGTTGATTGACGGAGTGCCTGTGCATTCAAGCGATCGTTTCAATGACCGATTGAATGCATGGCCAATAGAATCATCAACGAAGTTCGACTGAAAGTCTGAACTTGAGTATGGGCTGCCCCGGGAATCATAGACATAGCTACGATTCTCGGGGCAGTCCGCCTTTCAGAGTCCTAGGAACTTGAAGGCTTGTGCTTCTTTGAACTGATCGTTGACCATGCCCGAATAGATGTGACTCTGGTTGGGGCCGAGATCGAGCTTCCTTACTTTTCCGGTACTTTCCGATAAGTCTAGTTTCGTTATGTCGACCCAGAAAACATTGGGAGCAAGCGCGGATTCGAAGAAATAGAGTTTGTTTTTGTGATCGGACACCGTGCGCCAGCGCGTGGATGAAATGTTGGGTTGGTCTGGTGTGGTGATGCCGTAGGGAACCGAAACGTTACGGATCACGCTGAAAGCGCCTGCCAGCGCCTCGAACATGTTGTCAGCTTTGGGGATCGCATTGACGTAAAAGGATGCGCGCGCGAAACGATCGGAAGCGCGATTGGTGCCCGGCAGCATGACCATGCCCCCTATCTGTTGCCAATAGGAGTTGAGTGCGAGCTGTTGGTCGAAGGTGGGGGAGTTGGTCATCACCTGGTAGCTTCGGCTGTGATGGATGACCTGGCGACCGTCTATATATTCGACGATCGCACTATCGCCTGATGCGTCCGAGAGCGAAAGATGCAAGGTGGCGAGCCGGTTTTCTCCTGGCACATTGTCCGTAACTACGGTGAATGGTTGCCGCGCCAAAACATTTACTGCGTCTTGCACAGTGGCAAAGTTGTCGAGTACATATTGCGCCCAAGCCGCGATGGATAAGCCGGGTGTCTTGCCATCATAGTTGGGATAAGAGGATTCGACCAACCACAACACATTGGTGACCAGGCCAGCCTCGTTCATGCCGTCGGTGGTGGATATGTCGTAACCCGAGGCAATGACGCTGCCATATTTCGATACCCATTCGATGGAGTTGGGCCCAGCCTCGCCTGATCGTTTCATGCCGCGCGGAAAAACCCAAAGATTGGTTTCGACATCGGATTTCCAATCCATGGATCGAGCGGTGATCACCTGATTGTCAGAGCCCTGATAGACGAAACGTGTACAAGCTTCCGCAGACGGGATGACCGGCACTCCTACTGAAAGGAGGGTGCTGAAGGCGAGGGCGGCGAGCGAGTTTTTTTTAGGCGCATGGTGTTTCCCTACTCATTGAATCGCTGGTCGACGGCACAGCACTGGGCCGAGTCTAGCATGGTGCCAAGGGTCAATCATGCTAACTGGATTGTCCGCCAGTGATCTGGCGGTAACCCCGAGCGAACTGCCAAGACATGAAGCGCAGCGCACGTCGATGTTTCCAAGTTGTCGCGCCCATGCTCAGGAAGCCGGCGACGAGAATCAACCCGTGCATCACGAATGCGTCAAGCCTTCAGAAAATTTCATGCGCTCAAGTGCTTAAAGTCAAACGCCCTCACGCTGAAAGCACCAGCGTGAGGGCGCGAGCCTGCACTGAAAAGCTGAACTGCGAGCGCTCTCTCGAACGCTTCGCATCAGATGCTAATCGACCTGTAGATTGGTCGAAGCGACAAGTTTCTTGTATTTCTGCTGCTCGGCCGCCAGGAACTGGTTGAAGTCGGCAGGTGAACTGCCGACTGCGGTTGCGCCTTCCTGTGCCAGGTAACGCAAAACTTCTTTCTCGTTGAGAATGCGGTTGATGGCGCTGCTCAACTTGTTCAGTATGTCCGCGTTGACCTCGGCCGAGGCAAAGACTCCATACCACTGGTCGATTTCAAATCCCGGAATGAAGGAGTCCAGCGTGGGCGTGTTGGGAAGTTCGGGGGATCGCGTTTTGGTTGTAACGGCAAGGGCACGGACGCGCCCCGAGTCGAGAGCTCCCTTGGCCGAAATGATGGATGTGAAGCCGATGTCGGTTTCACCGGCCATCAGAGCGGTTACCGCAGGTGCGGACCCCTTGTACGGAATATTCACCACTTTCTCGCCCGTGGCTTGTGCAAACATGACTGCCGCCAGGTGACTGGTTGTTCCGCTGCCATTCGATGCGCTGTTGAGGCCGGCTGGCAGGGTTTTGGCTTTGGCTAGCAGTTCGCTGATGGATCCCACCCCCAAGTTGGTGTTGGCCACCAGAGCTAGGGGTACTGAAGCCAATTGTGTGACTCCCACCAGATTTTCGCCCAGTCGATAGCCCGGCGCTTTGTAAAGGCTGGGGTTGACAGCTACCGATGCCGTCGTGACCAGGAAGGTGTAGCCATCGGGAGTGGCATTGGCGACGTTGGCGGCGGCAATATTGCCCGCGGCACCGGGTTTGTTCTCGACCACGAAGGTGCTTTTGAATGATTCTCCCAGTTTCTGCGAGAGCAACCTTGCAAGCACATCCGAGCCACCCCCCGGAGAGTGGGCAACAATCAGCTTGACGGGTTTGCTGGGCCACGGTTTTGCCGAGTTCTTTTCCTGGGCGTGTGCGGTATAGGGCAAGGCCAGAGCCAGGCCGATGGTTAGATACTTGAGTGTCCCCATGTCATCCTCTTTTCATTGACTACGAGTTGGTTTGCAAAAGACGGGCCAGTTGGCCAGCGTCGTCGAGTTCTTCCAGGTGCTGAACGTGCTGAATAACTTTGTCTAGTGTGCTTGCACTTAAAACCGGGCCAGCCAGCGCGCGGAACTTGCTTTCTACCTGTTGCCATGTGAAAGGTTTGCCCGAGGTGCCCACGGGCTGAACAACGAGTTCTTCATCGCTTGTACCGTCTTCGAAGTTGATGACGATGCGGGCGGGTTTGTGGTCGGGGTGTGCGGCTTCCATCAGGGGATCGGTATGGACGCGGATACGGCGCATTAATGACTGCATGTCGGTGTCCTGCCAGCGTTTCTGCTGAAACTGCTGGGTCGACAGCATGTTGTCGAGCCAAGCCATGGCCACGCAGCACGGCAAGCTGTGATCGGCGGTTTCACGGCTGTTGGGGTGGAACTTGGCAGGATCCGCGGTGCGTTGATGGGTTAGTTCTGTTACGTGCACGTCGATGCTGGCGACAGACTTGCCAGGGTGTCGGCTGCGCAGCGCCAGGCTTGCTTCGACGGGAGCATGCAGCGAAAACTGGATAGGGTAGTTCTTCAGGCTGACCTTGGGCAGCGACTGCGCTGGGTCGAGGGGGAACGTTTCGTCGAAGAAGGGTTGGCCTTGAAGGAATCCGTCCATCACGGACAAGGGGCCGGTGAATCCCTGCCTGGCCAGTGCCGTCGTGTTGATGCAGTCGCTCGCGGCAAATGCATAACCTATAGCTTTTGCCATACTCAACTGCCCGTGCAGCAAGGCTTCGTGCGTCAGGTGGCGCACGCCGCCAAGTGCAATGGCGTGAGCCATTTCATCTTTGCCAAGTTGCAGGAGTTTTCCCATCATGGCGGGGGCGATGAAACCCGCGGCACTGACGTGGTGCAGTCCGAAAGCATGAAATGAGAAAGTGTCGGCCATGCGTATTTGCAGCTCGTAGCCGATGGCGATTGCTTCAATCAGGCGCTTGCCGTTCTGTTGGTAGGCTTCGGCGCAGGCGAGGGCGATGGGTATGTTTTCGCTGGGGTGGCAGATTTCACGAGCCCAGTAAACGTCCAGGAAATCCAGATAACGCACCATCGAGCCATTCAGCGCAATGGCTCGGTGCAAACTGGTGCGCCCTCCGCCGATGATGCTCGCATTGGCGCCTTGTGGCCAGTGGCTGGCATCCAGTAGGGTGACGTGTGAAACCAGGCCTGCGTTTGACGCACCGAGCGCGCAGCCCAGGGTATCCAGGACGACTTGTTTGATCAGGTCGAGGTTTCCTGTTGCAATATCTTCGTAGCGGGTGCGAGTGACGAAATCTGAGATTTGCTCGATGGTGGATGGCATGTCTTGATGGGTACTGAAAGAACACCGAATTATTCCCTTCGTCTTTAGAGGAAGCCAGTTGGAAAATCCGATGCCTATGGATAAGTTCTGTCTATGAAAAGATTCACTATTGCGCAACTGGACGCATTTCACGCCATTTGTCGGCTGGGGACATTCAGCGCCGCGGCCGAGGTGCTGCATCTGACTCAGCCTTCGGTCTCCCAGCGCATCGCTGAGCTTGAGGCGGCCCTGGGAATTCGGATTTTCGACCGTGACGGGAAAAAAATCTCGTTGACGCGCGAAGGTGTTCTGCTGGAGCGTTATGTCGGCGCCAGTCTGGCCCTGTTAGACGAAATCCATCATGTTTTCAGTCCGGAGCACGATCACCTTGGCGCGATCCGGATAGGCACCATCGATACGCTGGCCTATACCTGTTTGGCCAATGTGGCGCAGGCGCTTGAGCACGAGTATCCCGCGGTAGATGTGGATTTCATGATTTCCACCAACCAGTTGTTGCTGGATGCCTTGGACCGCCACGAGATCGACATTGCTTTCTTGCTGCAGCCCGATGTGCGTGCGAATCACTGGGGCAAGGAAATTGGCAAGATCGACGTCGCCTGGTTAAGCCGTCGTGGAACCTTGGATGATCACGCTCCCCTGACACCACAGGCGCTAGAGGCGACGAAGGTCATCGCCAGGCACCAGCCGTCCATGTTGAACGGAGTCATTAGAAACTGGTTCGCCAGTGCCAAAGTGCCCACCCCCAAACTGACACTGTGTTCCAGCATAGGGGTTATTTCCAAGTTCGTCGAAAGAGGCCTTGCAGCCAGTGTTTTGCCGGTCTGCATCCTGGACGAGCAGATAAAGAACGGCGAGGTAATCAGGCACGAGGCCGTGCCCCCTTTGATGGCCATGGGCATTCATGCCATTGCACTGCAAGAAAATCAGGCCTATTTCGATAGACTGGTTGTGCCGGTAGTTCAGGCCGAGCTGATTCGAGCCAGAATATTTGTCGCTAGTGGGCCTGGCGCTAAAGGCGCCCCGGCTTCTTCCCACACGACTATATAAAAACGCAATTATCCCTATTGCCAATCACGGATTGTGACCCCTCAACCCCCCTCGTAGAATCCTTCAACACACCCCTGTCCCTGGAGCTACGACGATGGATAGCAAATACCTCCCCGACTTGATCGGCGCCGTTGATCAAACGATGACAATCGCCGATATCCGAGCGGGAGAGAAAGTGGTGTTTGTCGCTGACCGCGGCTTCGATATGGCGGTCATCCATGCGGTCTGGGGCGGCGTCAAACAGAAGGGAGGCCACTTTCATCTATGCATGGTCGAAGAGCCCACGATCTGGTCGGTGCCCCAGCTTTTTGAAGAAACGGTTACCGGCGCCGACGTGGTGTTTCATGCCTGGCCCGCGGGCAATGGGGCGCTGGCCAAGAAGCTGCGCAAGGAAAAGGGGCAACGTTGGATATCGATGAGCTACGCCCGCGATTTCAGCATGTTCGTGTCGCAGGCGACGCGTTTTCCGATCGATATCATGGCCGCCTTGATCACGCAGACATTCCAGCGCATCCACAAGGGCAAGGATATCCAGGTCGAAATTACTGACCCGAAGGGTACGTATTTGACGGTGCCGATTACGGTCAGGGAGCTCGATATGCTGTCGAAGATCCCGTTCTGGCAGGGCAAGCTCATTGCCAATTACCCGGGTGCGCGTAGCACGGTGCCGCTTACGCACGGGCCGAATATTTTCCATAGCGGTATGGGCATGGCCTCCAGGCAGGCCAACGGTGTGGTGATTCCTGATTCCATCGCCGGTTTCCATGGCGTATACACCGGCGGTTTGGGCGATGGTTCGTTTGCGACCCCGATCAAGCTGCACTTCGAGAATGGCAAATGCGCCTTGGTCGAGGGCGGCTGGGAAGCCAAGGTCGTCGATAACCTGATCCAGGGCATGGGCCGGGAAATCAATGAAATCGGATTGGGCTTCAACCCGAAGTTTCCAACGGATGGCGGCAAGATTACCGGAATGGCGGGGTCCAACCACAGCGGTTCGCTGCATATTGCCGTAGGTGTGCCGGGAGCTGCGCTGGGTAGCGCCGAGCATGTCGATACCTGTCTTTTTCAAGCTACCTTGAAGGTGGACGACGACGTCATTATTGACCGTGGCCGCCTGACCGTGCTGGACGATGTTGAAATTCGTGAACTGGCGGCAAAGTATGGCGATCCGGACACTGTTTTGCTTGAGGTGAATTGACGTTATGAAGGAATGGATTAAAGCTTGTGATGCCGATGATCTGCCGCGCGGCGAAGGGCGCACGGTTAATGTGAATGGCGAACCGGTGGCGGTGTTTCGTCTGGATAATGGCGAGGTTCATGCCATTGGCGACGAGTGTCCGCATGCGTATGGATCACTAGGCGAAGGCATGCTGCTGGACGAGGTTATTGTCGTGTGTCCGCTGCATGGCTGGTCGTTCGACGTTCGTACGGGTATTTGCGAGGGCGATTCCAAAATTCGGGTTCGCTCATTCGATGTTCGCCAGAATGGCGGCCAGATACAGGTGTGCCTGCAAGAGGATCCCGAGAAGCAAGAAACCTGAATACCGCCAGGCTGCGCAGACGGCCATGCGGGTAATAGAAAATAGACTGGACGAGACAATGATTCAAATATCAGGTTTGTCTAAGACGTTTGGCGGCGATCGCGGGCCGGTCAGGGTTCTGGACAACATAGAGCTGAACGTACCCGAAGGTAGTTTGTTCACTTTGTTGGGTCCCAGCGGTTGTGGCAAGACGACCACTCTGCGCTGCGTTGCCGGTTTGGAAAAACCGACTGGTGGCGAGATCCATCTCAATGGGCAGACGGTGTATTCCAGTAGCGCCAGGGTCTGGGTGCCGGCCGAGCGCCGCCATGTGGGCATGGTGTTCCAGTCATACGCCATCTGGCCCCATATGACGGTGATCGAGAATGTCGTTTATCCGCTTGAGGCCAAACGCGTCGGTACGGCCGAGAGGGCCCGGCGCGCTAAAGAGGTTCTTGAAAAAGTCGGTTTGGCGGAGCTGGCCGATCGTCCGGCTACTCAACTAAGCGGTGGCCAGCAGCAGCGCGTTGCGCTGGCAAGGGCCTTGGTCGCGAGGCCGCAAGTCTTGCTGTTTGATGAGCCCTTGAGCAATCTGGATGCCAAGCTGCGCGAACAATTGCGTATTGAAATAGTCACCCTGCAGAAAGAGTTCGGCATAACGTCGCTTTACGTTACGCACGACCAAGAGGAAGCGCTTGCGATTTCTGACCAGATTGCCATCATGCGCGATGGTGAAATCCTGGAAATTGGTGATCCTGCCACTTTGTACGAAACGCCAGCTTATAAGTTCTCGGCGGCTTTTCTTGGCTTGGCTAATTTCATTGATGGCCGTGTCGTGTCGGCAATGGGTGATAGCGTTGAAATAAGCACCCCCATTGGCGCATTCAAATGCGGGAATCCCCATCGTTTGGCGGTGGGCAGCGAATGCAATTTGTTTTTCCGGCCCGAAAGCGTGTGGATAGAGGCCCCTAACGCTTCCATTCACGTCAACCGTCTGCAGGTGCAGGTGCAAAGCCGCATGTATCTCGGGCATACGGTTGATCTAAGACTCAAGGCGGGGGATTATCCCATTCGGGCGAAGGTGCCGCCCCGCCAAATTCCGGAAATGGGAAGTACAGCTTTCATCGGCATCGACCCGGACTCCTGTATTGCCTTGGCTGCTGAGCCGGCTCAATACGCGCAGCAAGCGCGGCAGTTCGCGGCATGACGCGGGGGATGATGGAATGAGCGCATCCCCGCAGGCGGCATTGGCTCCCAGTCTGGTGAAGCAAAGAAGATCTCGCCGAATCTTCGACAAGCGTTTGCTTGTTCCTTGGCTGGCAATCGGCATTCTGGTGCTGCTGGTTTTTCCCCCGCTGGTGCTACTGATCATCAGTAGCCTGAAGGGTGTCCCGGGCAAGCTGCTTACCGAGTCGACCCCATTTTCTTTCAGCAACTTCATTCAGACCTATACCGCGCCCTCAACCTTCGAGTTGATCGGCAATACGCTGACTTTTGCCGCCGGATCGTTGTTTGTCGGCTTTACTACGGCGGTGATTTTGGCGTTTCTGCTGGAGCGTACTAACTTGCCGCTGCGCAAGCTCTGCTACACGCTCATCCTGATCCCGTTGGCGATTCCGGGAATGATCACGGCCATGACCTGGGTAATGCTGTTGAGCCCTCGGCAAGGTGCGATCAACATCATTCTTCGCAATGCGTTTTCGCTTGATGGGCCCGGTCCCATCAATATCTACTCCATGGGCGGGATGATATTCGCCGAAGGCATGAACATCGTGCCCACGGCATTCCTGATGCTGGCCGTCGCATTTAAAAGAATGGATCCATCGCTGGAAGAAGCCAGCGCCATTTGTGGCCGAGGCGCCTTCGCAACCATTCGGCGCGTAACGCTGCCGCTGGTCAAACCGGCGCTGTTGGCGACCTTGGTCTATTTCTTCATTACCACCATCGAAGCATTCGAGATTCCCGGCGTGCTGGGTATGGGGGTGGGTATTCATGTGCTTAGCACCCGCATCTACTGGGCTATGCATCCTGAGCAAGGCTTGCCCGACTACGGCGTGGCAAGCGCGCTGGCGATGTCTTATCTTTTGATCGCGTTGGTGCTGGTTTATTGCTATCACAAGCAGGTGGGCAGCGCTGAAAAATACCAGGTGGTTAGCGGCAAGGCCTTCCGGGCCAATAGAATCGACTTGGGTAAGGGGCGCTATCTTGCGCTGGCGCTCGTTGGCGGTTTTGCCCTGGTGTCGGTGGTGCTACCGGTGCTGGCGCTGATCTGGGGCAGTCTGTTCAGGTACACCACGCCTTTCAGTCTGGATGCCTTCAGCCGTATGAGCCTGCACGCCTATACCGCCACTTTCAACAACCCCATCTTCTTCGAGGCTCTGCGCAATACGTTGATTGTGAGCGTGGTGGCGGCAACGGCCCTGATGTTGTTGGTTTCGATATCGTCATGGGTGGTGGTGCGTAGCCAGATGCCGTTTCGAAAAAGCGTGGATTTCATCAGTTTTCTGCCGCAGGCGATTCCCAGCGCCGTGATTGCCTTGGCGTTGATGATTATGTTTCTGGTACTGCCGGTGCCTATCTACGGCACCATCTGGATCATCGTGGTGGCGTTGGTCACGCGCTATCTTGCCTTTGGTTCGCGCACGATGAATTCGGCCCAAATGCAGATCCATCCGGTACTGGAAGAAGCGTCAAGCATTTCTGGCGCGGGTTGGGGAATGACTAATCGGCGCATTCTGTTGCCGCTGTTGTTGCCGGCCATCGTCAATGGATGGATCTGGGTAGCGGTTCACGCGGCGCGTGAGCTGACCGCGTCCTTGATGCTTTATTCGCCCAATAGCATCGTGCTTCCGACCCTGATCTGGAGCATGTGGGAAGACGGAAGTATGGCGCAAGCCTGCGTGCTGGGTTTGTTCCTGGTTACCGTGCTGGGGCTGGTTACCTTGGTAGGCACCCTGATCATCAACAGAAAATTCTAGAAAGACGAAAGCCGCAGTGCGTATCGAATGCGCACCGGTCTTGGCCTGACAATAGGAGGCAATATGCGCTACGTAAATAAGCACACCAGTATGCTATTGAAGAGCCTGGCGGTGGTCGCGTCGCTCGCTTTCATCAGTGCCTGCGATAACGCAGGCAAACCCCAGGCAGGCGCCACAGGCAAGGCGGCTGATGCGCAGCCCCGGGTGGCCGGCAATAGCGCCATGGAAGCCCTGTACCAGCGGGCCAAGGAAGAGGGGACCGTCATTTATTGGACCCCTACCGAAACCGAGCTGGAAACCAAGGTTGCGGCAGCTTTCAACAAGGCTTACCCCGGTATCAAAGTCGTTCCGTTCAGTATCAAGCCGGGGAATGCGGTCGAGCGGATCACGTCAGAGGCTCAAGCGGGCAGGGTAAGCGTGGATTTGTTGTCGAGCTCGCTCGCCAGCAGCGCGCCTTTGCTGGATCGAGGGCTGGTGGCGCCGTTTGACGGCTTCGACGAGATGCCGCCGCTGGTCAAGAACAGCTTGCTGATCGACGCCAAATTCCTCAACAACTACAACCTCGACTTCGTGATCAGCTACAACACTTCTATCATTCCCGAAGCGATCGCGCCGCGTACCTGGGATGACTTGCTCAAGCCCGAGCTGAAAGGAAAAATCGCGATCGAAGCACGCGCCATGCCTTTCGGATATCTGGGGGTTGCCTGGGGCGAAGCGAAGCTCGTTGCTTATCTAGACAAGTTGCGGGCGCAGCAGCCGTTTTTCGTCAAAGGCGGCAACACACTTGCCGATCAAGTTGCGTCTGGCGAAGCGCCGGTCGCAATCGGTACCTACTCCTATCAGATTGAGTTGATGAAGTCTCACGGTGCGCCTGCGGATTACAAAATCCCGGACACGCTCGGCATTTCCAATTTCGGCAATCTTTTGATCAAGGGGGCTGCTCATCCGAACGCAGCCAAGCTCTACGCGGCCTGGATGGCCAGCGAAGAAGGGCAGGGCGAGATAGTCAAGCTATTCGGTAGAGGATCCTTGCTGCCCGACTCGCCACGCGAGTATGCGCAAAAGATACGAAACAGTGGCGCGGTGATGGTTTTCGACAGTGTCGAAAATGCCAAGCCGCGCAAGAAGATGGAAGATATCGCGGCGAAAAGGCTGGGCGTGCACAAGTAGGGCAACTGCTGCGCCGGCCAGGCCGAGCCCGCGTCCGGCGGGGTCACCACTGGTGGCGAGCGACGGTGGCGGCAGGCCCTGCCGCTGTCCAGGAGGCGGCTAGTCTGCTCAGTCTTGGGCCACGCTGGCGATCATTCGGCGCAACCACTGGTTGCCGGGGTCGGAGTGAAATCGTTCGTGCCAGTGCAGTTTGACGTCGGAGCTAGGCAGCTCTACCGGCACCCGAAACAGTTGAATCCGCTCTTGCGTGGCCATCACCATGCCGAAGCGGTCGGGAACGGTGGCAATGAATTCCGTCTGGGCTACGATGCGCGCGGCCCCCAGAAAGCTGGGTAAGCGCACGACGATGTTGCGTTGAATGCCGTGGCTCATCATGATCTTGTCGACCAGGGAAAAACCCGTTCCCGAATTCTTCACCATGACGTGAAGTTCATTCGCATACTGCTCTGCATCGATTTCACCGTTGATGCGCGGGTGGTCGGCAGCTGCCATGCAAATGAAGTTTTGGACGAACAGCTTCTGCTGATAGAAACCGGCTTCAAGGTGGGGTAGAAAACCGATTGCCAGATCGATATCGCCATCGCTTAACTCGATGGCGGTTTGCAGCGATATCTTGGCAATGTCCACCCGAATGCCCGGAGCATTGACTTTCAGATAATTCAGCAGCAGCGGCAGCAGGGTGATTTCGCTGACATCGGTCATACTAATCTTGAATTCGCGCTTGCTTTCAAGCGGATTGAAAACAGGCTGGCTTTGAAGAACGCCGTCGACTGCTTTGGTGATGCCGCGAATATCATTGATGATGGCTTGCGCATGCGGCGTCGGCTCCATCCCCTTCGCGGTGCGGCTGAACAGGATGTCGCCGAAGTGTTCCCTTAACTTGTGCAGGGCGATGCTGACGGTTGGCTGGGCAAGGCCCAGGTTCTCGGCGGCGCGTGTGACGCTTTTCGTTCGGTAGATTTCTTCAAAAATCACGAACAGTTCAAGGTCGAATCGGGCCATTTTTTTCCGATCCAGGGTGTTAGGGAAGCTGATTCCGGACGGGGTGAAAAACTGGTCGTTGTCTTGCGCGGTACGTATGCTGCGTGAGCGTCCGCCAGTTTCGAGTTATGAAAACAGCTATCGAATATACCCCACTCTAGGAACTACCCACCGATTGCTGCAAATCCAGTTCAATGGCACGAACCATTTCAACTAATGCAGGCCCGACTTCATCCATCATGACCGCGGCTGAGATGACAGACACGGGTGCCGAAACATTCACAGACAAGAGGGTACGGTCGACCGGCGATCGCAGCGATACGGCGACACCGTTGACGGTTTTGCGTACTTCTTCAAAGGAGCTTGCGAATCCCTGCGATCGTGTTTTGGTGATGGATGCCTCCAGAGTGTTCTGCAGCTTGCTTGCGGCGCCGTGCCTGGCGGCGGCGCGGAGTTGCTGAATGAGCCAAGTACGTTCCGCCGTCGCGCAGTGTGCAAGATAGGCTCTGCCCGATGAGGCCAAACCCAGGGGGAAGCGTGCGTTAGGTGGGTAATTGCCGACGACGGGGGCGTTGTGGGGCATTTGCAGGTGTATCGCTACCATTTCCAGTCCATCGCGTTCCAGCAGGCCCACGATTGCCCCGAAGCGCTCGGCGAGTGCTTCCATCCGGGGGCGCGCGCACTCGAGTACGGATCGTCCGCGTACGTACAAGCGAGCGAGTCTGCCTGCAGCGGGGCCTAAGCGGTACTGCTGACTGTCGGCGTCAAAGCTCAAATATCCCGCTTTAGTGAGGGTGTAAGTCAGCCGGGAAACGGTTGACTTGGGCATGCCGGCTCGTTGAGCGATCTCGGTATTACCCATGCAGAGGTGTGTCGCATCGAAGGCTTCAAGCAGGTTCAATCCACGAGCGAGTACGGCCACATAGTTCTTGTCTCCGTCTTCTGGAGCAAGGGTGGACATGCGATCAGTGTTAACGCTTTCTGTTTTCAAACCAACCTCGCTCGCTGCTTTTTGTTCTGAATATTAGCAAAATCATTGAAATTTTCGGAATTGGCTCATATAGTTCCGAAAATATCTAATGAAAAGCAATTTTTCGGAACTGTTATGAAACTTATTCAAGCAGGAAGCAGGCCGCCGTCTCAACAGACTGCGTTTAGCAGTGCAGTGGCCCTCCCCGCCGGTACTTCTACGCTGTATGTATCTGGCCAAACAGGGCGGCGCAGGGACGGGAGCATTCCAGAGGATGCCGCGGAGCAATGTGTAGAAATGTGGCGCAACGTGATGTCTTTGCTGGCCGAGCAAGGTTTGGGCCGTTGCGACATCGTGCGTATCAATGCCTATGTAACTTCGGCAGCTTGTTTGCCGGCCTATCAGGCGTCTCGTAAAGAAGCGTTGCTTGACCATTTACCTGCCTCTACCACTGTGATCGTAAGCGGGTTGGTGCATCCCGATCTTGTGGTTGAGATCGATGTCATCGCCGCTTATCCGGTTTTGAGTGCTTAATCCTTATAGGTATCTATATGAAGCTTTTTGAAGCGGCATTGCTTGCGTGTTCCGCGTTCGCCGCAAGCGCAGCCCACGCTGCAGACCCCGTTGCGGTTTATCCGTCAAAACCCATCAAGATAATTGTTCCGTTTTCTCCGGGAGGACCGACGGATGTCTATGCGCGCCTGCTAGGTTCCAAGTTGCAGGAAAAGCTGGGCCAGCCTGTGGTGGTTGAGAACCGCGCCGGAGGAGGCGCCATTATCGGAACCGCAGCCGTGGCGCGTGCGCCGGCTGACGGCTATACCTTGTTGTTCACCGCCAGTACGCATGTGATCAGCGTGCAATTGCAGAAAGAGCGTCAGTTTGATCCGGTAAAGAGTTTTGCGCCGGTGTCCACGATGCTGACATATCCCTTCTATCTCGTTGTTAACAACAAATTGCCGGTCGCGAGCGTCCAGGAACTTATTGCTTATGGAAAAGCAAATCCCGGCAAATTGACGTACGGCAGCGTAGGGGTCGGAAGCGGTGCCCATCTGATGGGCGAGATGTTCAAAAGCCAGGCCGGCATTGATGCTTTGCACGTACCTTACAAGGGCGCCGCCGAGTTTCTGCAGGCCGTAGTCGCTGGCCAGGTTGACTATGTGTTCGACAGCCCTGGGAGTGCGCAGCCGCTCGTGAATGCTGGGCGGGTGCGGGGGTTTGCGGTGACCTCTCCTAAACGTTGGCCAATGGTTCCGAATGTTCCCACGATGCAGGAGTCAGGCTTGGCTGGTTTTGAAGGGGCCCTATGGCTGGGTTTGCTTGCGCCGGCTGGAACGCCCGACAACATAGTGCAGAGCTTGAACACCAAGGTGTCCGAAATACTTCGGTCCTCAGACGTGCGGACTCGCATCGAAACGGGAGGTTTTCAGGTGTTGTCTGAGTCTCCGGATGCGTTTCGACAGCGCCTTGTCCGTGATGGGCAGATGTGGGGCGAGGTGATTAGGCGCAATCACATTACCGCGGATTGAGCGCGCGACGTATTGCGGACCTTGGTCTTTCTGGCCAGTCCGCTGCTTACAGCAGTTGAAATAAGGTTATATGTTCAATACAGAAGCGTTGGCAATGACGCGGGTTGGTGGTTTCCACGGTCTTGCCTTAGGAAGCGATCTAGTTCGTTTTTCCAGTATTCCTTATGCCGAGCCGCCTATAGGTGAGCTGCGGTTTGCTCCACCACAAAAGAAGCAAGCGGAGCAGGGCGTGCGTGAGGCGGCCCGCCCGAGTCCTATTGCCTTGCAGAATCCACCGCGGCTGCAAGGGGTAACAGGTGGCTTCTCCAGCCCGCAGTCTGAGGATTGTTTGCATCTTACGGTGTGGGCACCGGTTTCGGCTCAGGGCCTTCCCGTTTTGTTCTGGTTGCACGGTGGAGCGTTTCTTACCGGTGGCGGAGCATTGGACTGGTACGACGGATCTCTGCTGGCCCGGGAGGGCAAGGTGATTGTTGTGAGCCCGAACTATCGGTTGGGTGCGCTTGGGTTTTTGCGCAGCCCTGGCCTGGCTGACGGCAATATGGGATTGCTTGATGCGGAATTGGCATTGCAGTGGGTGCGCGAAAACATAGCCGATTTTGGTGGTGATCCTGGCCGGATTACCGTCATGGGGCAGTCCGCAGGCGGTTGGATCGCATCGTTGTTGGTGGCTCGCATGCCTATGTCCTCGCCAAGTATCCAACGTCTGATCATGTTGAGCGCCCCCCTGAGTGCGAGACCTGCTACGACCGAACAAGCCGAGAAAATAGGCGCAGCTTTTTTGGAAAATTTGCACGAGGGCAACGGGGGGATTGCGGCGGGGCGCGACGATATCCCCAGACGTAGGCAAGGGTCCGAAATACTCTCCGCACAAGATGTCACGGTCAGTGTCATGGGGCCTCGCTACAGCCGAAAGGGGCAGGTGTCCATGCCCTTCGGGCCGGTCGCGGATGGCGCGGTGCTGCCGCTGCCGGATGACTACGAAACCATGATGGTGCGGGCTGCCGCCAAGGTTCCGGTGCTCTTGGGATGGACGCAAGACGAAATGCGCGCTTTTGCAGGGGTGCAAAGTTTGACGAGGGACGAGGCCAGTCTTGCGCGCTATACGGAGGACGAGTTTGTAAGGCCGGCCAAGCAATGGGCAGGCGATGCTGTGCGGCAAGGCCAGGATGCCTATGCCTTCTGCCTGGATTGGTCGCCACTCGGTAGTAGGTTGGGGGCCTGCCATGGCATGACTTCGCCCTTTGTTTTTGGGAATGTGGAAAGCTACCTGGACGCGCCAATGATGAAAGGTGCGGATGCGGCTGTTGTGCACGCGCTGTCGCGGCGCATGCGCCGTGCGCTCTTGGCGTTCATCGCGAAAGGAGATCCCTCTGCTGGCTCCGAAGTCGGTTTTGGGGCGTGGCCGAAGTATGCTTTGTCAGGGACCGGGGTGATGCGTATAGGAGCGAACTCTGTTTGAACTTGTTCCTGGCACACTGCGCGATATGTCGAACCGTTTTACTGCTGTGCCTGCATCCGAAGCGCCGAACAACATTGGCTGCTAGGGTCGTCCTGCCGCCCATCGTCGTCGGTGTTAGCCTTGCGCGTGTTCATAGCGTGCTTATGTGCGGCATGAACAGAGCAGAGCTCAGGTCGGTTTCCCCGGCTAACTATTGCCGGTATGCTCGGCCAAAAAACCAAGCAGGACTATTATGAATAAGCATTTGTTCGTGACTATTAGTATGAGTGCCGCTGTTGCAATGGGCGGCTGCGTTCAGCCCGAGGCTGGCCCTGTCGGAGTGGCCAACCCCGCGTCTCAATACTGCATACAGCTAGGCGGCACCCTGACGATCAAAGACGGCAAGGATGGCCAGTATGGTGTATGCACATTGCCGGATGGCTCTGAAATTGAAGAGTGGGAGCTGTTTCGACGAGACCACGCAAAGTAGCGCGTGGTTTTGTGCGGGCTCAGCGTTGTTCTGGGGAGGCGCCTCGGGGCTGATGAGCGGTACAAGGAAGTCGGATACGCGCTGTTTCAAAGCTGCTCTGGTTGAGGTAGGTTTTGCCTGTTACAACTCCCCACATTACATCCTTGGGGTCTAGCAATGAAGTCTTTTTTTATCGCTGTACTGGCAGCACTTTCCCTTTCCGCTTGCGCCGTGTATACGCCGTCCGGCGCCGTCGTTGTTGATCCCCATGGATCTTATGATGGTGGTCATCAAGGCAATGGTAGGTTCTGTCCGCCAGGGCAAGCCAAAAAAGGCAACTGCTGAGTGCTTGGTCAGCGCAGAGGGTATTCCTGAGCGTTACGCCCCATTCTTGAGCCTTTTTGGTTTTCTGATTTGGCTGTTTGATCAGGCCTTAGCGTATTCGGTTTATCAGCCGCAGGAGCGTTCCCCTGCATGCCGCCTGTCAGCGCTTCCGACGGGTTTGCCGCCGCTCCTTTTTTCCTCGTTCCTTCCTTCTGCATCGTCCCCTTGTTTTCGGTGGACTTCGTCCCGCTTATGGCCGAGTGGTCTTTGTTGCTTGCGGTGTCGCCCAATTGTGCGTACGCGAAAGAGGTGCCGGCTATCAGCGCGGTTGTCACGAGAATTGATTCGAGGCGGGTCATGGCATCTCTTTCAAAGTGAGGGAAACCATAGGTAGCAAGGGCCGTGCCTGACCTTGAGTTATCGCTGACTACAGCCAGCGATGTAGTTGCCGTTTTGAGTGCGGGTAAAAGGCGCTTACTCTTGCCCTTTCCTTCCGGTTCCGCCTGATCGGTTCGCGACCTTCTGGACTCATATGCCCCGTTTTTCTTTTCTACTACGCCTCCCCGTCGTGATTTTTCTGGCGCATGTCTATGTGGGTGTGCGATTACTGTCGGTCGTGTCCGGACTTGCCTGGTGCGGTTTGGGCGCAGGCGCGCTCGCGCTGGTGTTCCTGCTCATACTGGCGGGCTTCTCGATGCGACGGGCCGTAGGGCGCCAGTGGGGCGATATGGTGGCGTGGGCGGGCTTTCTGGCGCTGGGGCTGTTCTCTTGGCTGTTCGTTCTTACCGTCTTGCGTGATGTGATTCTGAGCTGCTGGGCACTATGGGCGGTGGCGACGGATATCGTCCCGCCGACGGAGCTGCTGTGGGTATCGGCCGCGGTGGTGCCGGTGCTTGCTCTGCTTGCATGTGTATGGGGCCTGTTCAATGCGCGCCGGCGGGCTCGGGTGAAGCGAGTTGACGTGCCCTTAACCGATCTGCCTGAGGCGCTACATGGCTTTTCCATTGTTCAGATCAGCGATATACACGTGGGGCCTACTATCAAGCGCGGCTATGTGGATGCCATTGTTGAGAAGGTCAACGCCTTGCTTCCTGATCTGGTCGCGATCACGGGCGATATCGTCGATGGCAGTGTGCTTGAGTTGGCGGATCACACCAGGCCGCTGGGTCAATTACGGGCTGCGTACGGTGTCTATGCGGTTACCGGCAACCACGAATATTATTCCGGCGCCGGGCAATGGGTAGACGAGTTGCGTCGCCTGGGTTTGAGGGTGCTGCTGAACGAGCACGTAGTTTTGGATGTGGGGGCATCGCGCCTTGCGGTGGCAGGGGTTACCGATTTTGGCGCTGCTGCGTTTGATGCGCTCCAGGCGAGCGATCCTGGGCGGGCCCTTGCTGGTGCCCCGGACGATGCCGTGAAGCTCTTGTTGGCGCATCAGCCGCGCAGCGTTTATGCCGCAGAATCCGAGGGTTACCACCTTCAGTTGTCGGGGCATACCCATGGGGGGCAGTTTTTACCCTGGAATTTCCTGGTGCGTTTGCAGCAACCGTTTACGGCGGGGCTGCACCGCTATGGGCGGATGCTGGTGTATGTCAGCCGTGGCACAGGGTATTGGGGGCCGCCAATGCGGCTGGGCGCGAGTTCCGAGATCACGCACATCCGCTTAGTGCGAGCCGAGTAGAAGGTGGTGCAGGGCGTCTGCTGGCTTTGGGTCGCTGAGATTTAGAGCCTTGCACCTTTCTTTCAGGCTTCGGGCTTGATATTTTCCCTTTGGGCAATATCGTTCCAGCGTGCGAATTCGCGGCGGTTGAGTTCGCCAAAGCCGACGTGATCGCGTACGGTAACTTGAAAGCCTGCGGTTTCCAGGCGCTGCGCGGTTTCGGGTAAGCGTCCGCCCTTGACGAGGTGGTCACTGAGTTTTTTCACCACTTCGGGTGGTGTTCCTACCGGTGCATAAGCACCCAGCCATCCGGTCGCGACAAAGTCCTCCATGCCCAGTTCTATCATGGTGGGAAGGTTGGGAAGCAGCTTCGCCCGTTCGGCGCCTGTGACGGCGATCGCGCGTAGGGTGCCCGCTTGTATCAATGCGGTGACCGAAGGCGCGTTGGCAAAGGACATATGCACATCGCCGTTGCGCAAACCAGTGATGATCTCGCCGCTGGACCGGTAGGGAATGTGGACGAACTTGGTGCCCGCTCTTTGGTTGAACAATACTGAAGCGAAGTGGGCCAGCGTGCCGACGCCGTTGGTGGCGTAGTTGAGTTTGCCCGGATTGGCCTTGCCATATTCGATCAGTTCGGTAAGCGTTTTCGCTTTTACATCGCGGCCCACGACCAGCACGTTCATCAGTTCGGCCAGTTGGGCGACCGGGATGAAATTTTCTTGAGGATTGATGGGCAGGTTCGGGTTCAGGATGGTCGGCAGAATCAGCCCGCCCAAGCCGCCCGACAGAAGCAGGTGCCCGTCATGCGGCTGCTGCAATATGTATTGTTGGGCCAGCGTGCCGGTGCCACCGCCCTTGTTTTCCACGATCACGGGCTTGCCGAGTTCCTTGGTAAGAATGTCGGCCAGCACTCGGCCCAGCATGTCGGTAATGCCGCCGGGAGGATAGGGCACGACAACCTTCATCATCTTGCTGGGAAAGGCTTCCTGGGCCCACGCGCTGCGGGTCAGGATAGCTGCCAGCGTGGCTCCGCTCAAGCGCAACACATCTCGTCGATCCATGTTCTTGCTCCCTGCAATATAGGTGTTAGGTCAAAGGCGTAAATGTTCAGGGCAGGCTTGCCGCCCTGTGTTTCGGCGTTGCTTTTACCCTGCCTTGGGGGGCGTGGGTGCATCGATCACCATAAGCCGCAAATTCGTATGCCCGTCGCGAATTCGCTTTGCTGCCTGGTATTCGGCAGATGCGTACCACTTCTTCGCGGTAGACACGCTGTCGAATTCGATCAACAGAATGTTGTGGGCCGGGCCACCTTCCAGTACGAAGGGTTCAGAGCCTCGCGCCACATAGCGGCCACCATGAACGTTGACTGAATCGGCGACCATCTCGGCATATCCCTTGATCGCTTCGCGATCCAGTATCTTGACTTCTCCGATGACATAAGCGGGCATCTGGCTTCCTGTTTCTTGTGATGCTGTTCAGTACCCCGCCGATATTGGTCTGGGGTAACTGTTCAATGTCGCAATGCCTCCGGATAGGAAGACATTGCGCTCGATGTTGTCAGGCGGTTTCGGTTTTCCTGGGCATGATGCGGGCTACGTTGCGCGATTTGAGCTCGCCGTACACGAAAGGGCGGTCGCGAGGGAACGAGGTTGGCAAGTCTTCCGGAGCGACATTAGCTGGGTCTGGGTTGGTGATCAGAGTCTGGATCAAGGCATCAAAGCTGGGGTACATGAAGAACGGTATTGAATAACGCTCTCGCCCCGATCTGTTGATGACTCGGTGCACGGCAGAGGTGAACACGCCGTCGCTCCAGACTTTCAACACCTCGCCCACGTTGACGACCAGGGTCCCTTTGATAGGCGGAATCGCCACCCATTCGCCATCGCGATTGCGAACCTCCAGACCTCCGTTCGGGTCCTGTGCAAGGATGGTGAATGCATTCGTGTCAGTATGCCCTCGCGCACCCATGTGTTCGCCCGAGTCATCGGGCTTCTGGGGCGGGTAGTGCAAAAGACGCAAAGAGTTCATGTCTTTGGCAAATGAGGCCTTCAGCGCACCGGGGGCCAGGTCCAGGCTAAGTTCGAATAGATCGAGCATGGCATAAGCCAAGGCGTTGACCTTGTCGTAGTAAGCCAGCATGCGCGGCTTCAGATCGGGCATGGCGGCAGGCCACGGAATCATGCCATGCAGGGGCTTTCCTGCCAGCAGGTCGGGATCGTCGGCGGCAAGTGGGCGGCGGATCTGAAAGGCTTCCTGTTGATTTTCCTTGATGTTCTTGTCATTGCCCTTGCTCATGCCGTGCAGGTAGCCCTGGGCATGATTATTCAAGGTAAGCGAGCTTTCCATCTTTGCATCGAGCGGCAGATTGTGGAAATCCACGGCTGTCTGGAAAACGGCGTCGATATCAGTTTGGAGCAGAGTGTGGTTCTTGACGTAGAAGAAGCCGATCGTACCGGCTGCGGCGGCAATGGCGTCGGCGACAGCTTGGCGCCCGCTGGCGCCATCCGACCAGGCAGGACCCAGGTCGACTACGGGTACTTCGGAGAAAGACAGCTTTCTGGCGGTGGGCAACATGTTCTCGTCCTATGTATTCGATAGCTCGCGTCGCTGGAGGTGCTTGACCCTGTTGCAGCGTTTGCGCTTCGGGTTGACAAGCCATGCCGCCAAGGGTGTTATGGGCGACTTCAGCGATGAGCATCCAAGATAGGTGAGCGGCTCCACTCCCTACAAGCGATGAATCATCATGATTTCATTAATAAGGCTAATGACGTGCGTCGCAAGATTCCTTCACCGATAATGCTGCAGGCTTTCGAAATGTCGGCCAAAACCTTGAGCTTCACCGACGCGGCCAAGGCGTTGAGCCTGACCCAAAGCGCGATCAGTCATCAAATCCTGGGGCTGGAGCAGTTTCTGGGCGTGCAGTTGTTCGAGCGGGTGCGTAAACGGCTGCAATTGACCCGTTCCGGCCAGTTGCTGTTGATTCGCCTGACGCCGGCAATGAATGCCCTGGAAACCGCCATTCTGGAAACGATTGCGAGCCAGGCCGTGCCGCATGCGCTGAGGCTGGGCGTCATCCCTTCGGTTGCATCGAAATGGTTGATTCCTCGTCTAGGCGATTTCTACGGCAAGCATCCGGACATTACGGTGAACCTGGTCACGCGCTTGCCCTTCAACTTCAATAACAACAGCCTGGACGCCGCGATTAATCTCGGAAATTCCCGCTGGCCGGGTGCACAGACCGATTGGCTGATGGGGGAAGAGACGGTGGTGGTCTGTAGCCCGGAGATGGCGTCGACCACCCTCAAGCAGCCTGAAGATCTTGAGCACGTTACCCTGTTGCACCTATCGATGCGTCCGCATGCCTGGACTGATTGGGCGAAAGCGGCAAATACGCAGTTGCTCGATTCTTCACGAGGGCCCAGGTTCGAGTTTCATTCCATGGTGGCCCAGGCGGCGGTTGCCGGACTGGGGGCAGCGGTGCTGCCTCGCTTTCTTATCCTGGACGAACTGGATACCGGCAAGCTGGTTTCGCCCTTTGGGCCTTTGGTTCAGTCGGCAGAGTCCTACTATCTGGTGTATCCCCCTGCGAATATAGGCATGCCGGCATTGCAAGCGTTCAGGGACTGGCTGCTTGGGCAAGCGTCACAGACCCGATGAGGCAACTGCTTCACGCTGAGGAGACGGTCCCTGGCGCTGCCCATTGGCAAGCGAGCATGCGAGCGAGCTAAGTACTGGCGCGCCTATCGTTTCCCCCCGCGGCTAATACCGCAAGCTGCGCTCTGCGTCGTAGACGTCGTCACGAGCGCGGCGCAACCGCTGATCGAGGTCGCTCAAGTCTTTACGCAGGCGCGCACGGGCGCGATCTTCTTTGGTCTTATCCAGTTCGCGCTGTTTAGTGCGCAGTTCCTGATCCAATTGATCAACCCGCTGCTGCGCCTGAAATACTCGATACCCTGCGTCGTAGCGGTCGCGAAAAGCGCGTTCAAGCAGAGGTGGGCAAGAGTCTTTGTAGCTGCGTCCAC
>JBEBXA010000059.1:0-25724 GCA_040391825.1 Pigmentiphaga sp. | reverse complement strand
GAAGGTGCTGTTGCTTCTGAAGGTGCTGTTGCTTCTGAAGGTGCTGTTGCTTCCGAAGCCAGCGTTGATGCCGACCTGGCTGCCAAATCTGAAAACACACCCTGACTTTCAGTTCGATAAGCTGACCGCGGCAAGCCGGGCGGGCGTGGCGATACGGGAAACTAGTCACGCCTGAGCAAAAGCGCTGAGGGATCAGGCTCCGCGCTTGCCGCAGCCCCACCTAGCGCCTTGTAGATCGCCACCAGGCGAATCGACAACCGGCTGCTGCTATTGGCATATTCGCGTTGTGCCGCCAATAGCGAGCGCTGTGCATCCAGCGCCTCCAGGAAATTGCTCTGCCCATGCCGGTAGCGAACCTCAGCCAATCGACACGCCTCGCGCGCTTCCTGCTCACGCTCCGCCAAGCTCAGATTACGTTGGCGCATAGCGGTGTACCCCGTCAATGCCGTATCGATTTCATGCCAGGCCCGCAGCACCGTCTGCTGATAAGCAATTGCCGCTTCCTGCTCTTGCAGCTTACGCAATACCACGACCGTACGCCGCCGCCCGCTATCGAAAATCGGCACGGACAGACTAGGCCCGATGGACCAGCGACGACTGCCCCAATTCCCCAGATTAGAGGTAGAAGTCGACTCCAGCCCGAAGCTCGCCCCCAAGGTAATTCGTGGATACAGATCAGCGACCGCAATCCCGATAGCGGCAGTGGCCGAGTGCAGCCGGGCTTCGGCTTGATGGATATCGGGGCGGCGTCGCGCCAGCTCGGATGGCAAGCCCAAGGCCAAATCAGGGGCTACTGGCGGCACAAGTTGGGACGACGCAGCGCTGAGCTCGACTCGCAATGCCCCCGGATGCTCGCCCAACAGCAAGGACAACTGACTCGCCGCTTGCGCCTCCTGCTCAAACAGCTGGGGCAGACGAGCTCTCAAATCCGCCTGCAAAGCACGTTGGCGCGTCGCATCCAGTTCACTGTTCACACCTCCATCGGCTCGGGCCTGCAGCAACTCCAAGTACTGGCCGGCGGCCGCCAAATCGGCCTGCGCCAAGCTCAGCTGTTGCTGCACGCCGCGAAGCTCGAAGTAATTTCTGGCGACTTCAGCCGCAATACCCAGGCGTACACCATCAAGCGCAGCACCTGCTCCGGCCACGTCTGCGTCCGCCCCTTCTACCGAACGACGTACCCGGCCCCACAAATCCAGTTCCCAGGAAGCATCAAAGCCCGCCTGATAAAGCTTGTAAGGGTCACTCAACATTTTCACCAATTCGTCGCGATTCGGCGGCCCAAGCACATCCAGCATGCGCGTGCCCGCACCGTGCTCGCTTTGCCGTTGATGGCTTGCGTCGGCTCCGGCCGCGATTTGCGGCCCGCGCTGCGCGGCTACCGTCAGCCGCTGGGCCCGGCTTTGCGCAAAACGCAGCGCTGCCGTCTGCAAATCCGGACTCGCCATCCGCGCACGCGCTTCCAACGCATCCAGTACAGGATCCTTGAACGTTTCCCACCAACGCTCAGCCACCGGAGAAAGGTTGCCGCGCAGCACCGGATCGTGCAAAGGCGAAGCAGCGGATTGCCACGAAGACCAATCCGCTGGCGCCTCAGACACTGGCGCATGGAAATCCGGCCCCACGGCCGCGCAACCGCTCAACAATAGCGCCACCGGCAGCGCAATGGCCCGCAATCTCAGCTTGGCAGGCAAGGCAAACCCGCACCTGGTCAAATCTGGAAAAAACGGGGATTTAGGCATGGAAGCACCCAATCAAACGAGACGATGACGAAACAGCCAGGCAGCTGATGGCAGAGTGACGGCAGCGATGATCAACAATGGAATAATGTCCCCCATCACCGTACCCAGCCCGACTCCTTCCAGATACACCCGCTGCACCAGATGAATGGCATAGCGCAAAGGATTGACGGCGGTCAGCCATTGCATGGCCCTGGGCATGTTATCGACCGGGGTAGCCAGGCCGGACAAGAGCATCAGGGGCATCATCAACACAAAGGTGTAGAGCATCGCCTGTTGCATATTGGCGGACAGCGCGGAGATCGACAGACCGATACCAACACTAGCGATGGTGAACATCAGCAAGCCCGCATACAAAACCAGCAGCGAACCCGCCATCGGTATCTTGAACCAAAAGATCGACATCAGAAGGATCAGCGTGGACTGAGCCAAACCGACCAGAATCGACGGCACGGACTTGCCGATCATGATTTGCATCGGCGTGTAAGGCGTGACCAGCAACTGATCGAACGTGCCCTGCTCGCGCTCGCGCGCAACCGACAGAGCCGTCAGCATCAAGGTCTGCATCATGCTCAAGGCCGCGATCAGGGCTGGCAACATGTTCCAGCGGGTGTCCAGATTCGGGTTGTACCAGGCCCGCGCATCTATGGTGAAAGCCGGCCCGGCACTGCCGTGTCGCAAGCGCCAGGACTCATTGAACTGTTCAACGACACCGCCTAGATAAGCCGCGGCATTGCCCGCGGTCGTAGAGTTTCTCGCATCCAGAATAAGCTGGATAGGGGCCGATAGCCCCGCGCTCAATTGCTGTTCGAATCGCGGCCCGATATGGATCACCATCAAGGCCTCCTGAGCATCGATGATAGGTGCGATCCCGGCTTCGTTGCTTAGGGTCGCCACCCGATCAAACACACCCGATGCGTCCAGGCGCGCAAGCAGTTCGGTAGCTGCCGGCCCCCGGCTTTGATCCAGCAAAGCATAAGAAGCATGCTTCAGGTCATAGGTGGCCGCGTAACCGAACACGAAGGACTGCAGCACCACCGGCACGATCAACATCGCGCGGTTGGCAGGATCCTTCAGAATCACCAGCAACTCTTTGCGGCAGATATTGAAAATGCGGCACAAGTAGGCGATGACACTCATTGGAGCCGCTTCCGTGTTTTGAACCGCGCCGCCGCCATCAAAATCACGGCGTACAGCAGCAACACCCCGCAGTTCTTGAAAATCATCGGCCAGACATTGCCCGCCAGGAACAGGCTTTTGAGCAACTCCATGTAGTAAGTAGCTGGCAGAGCATGGCCCAATGCCCCCACAGCCGCTGGCATATTGCGCAAATCGAACATAAAGCCCGACAACATCAGCGCCGGCATGAAACTGCTGACCAAGGCCAGTTGACTGGCCATGAACTGATTCTTGCTGGCCGAGGAAATAAACAGTCCGATGCCCAAGGCCACTAAAAGGTAGAACACTGAAGAGATCAAAATGATTGCCAAAGATCCAACCATGGGCACCCGAAACAAAAATGTCGCCGCCAAAAGGCACAAACCCAAGCCCATCATGCCGACCGCGAAATAAGGAATGATCTTGGACAACAGAATTTCCATCGGCCGTACAGGCGTCACAAAGAGCGACTCAAGCGTGCCGCGCTCCCACTCTCTTGCCATGACCAGGGCGGTCAGAAACGCGCCCACCAAGGTGGTAATCATCACGATCAAGCCGGGAACCAGAAACCAGGTACTGGTATTGGCCGCGTTGAACCACATGCGCTGCTCGATCACGACTCCACCTTGAAACGCGCCGCCCTCAGCTGCGCGGTCGGCCTGGCGTATTCCCCATTGACCCAGCGCAGCCTGAACATACCCTTGAATGGTGCGGGCGCGATTGGCGTCGGCGCCATGCACCAGCACCTGGATCCGTGCATTGCCAAGGCTCATTTGCCGAGAAAAATCCGAGGCGATACGCACCACGCCATCCACCTGCCGTCGCAACATCAGCTGCTCAGCCTCATGCATACTGGCAAGTTCGACAGGCGCGAGGTAGGGCGAAAGGCTGAGCCCGGCGATCACCTCCTGGACCACTGGAGAACGGTCTTCCATCACCACCGCTATCGGCACGCTTTTCACATCGAAACTCATGCCGTAGCCAAAGATGAGGATCAGAACCATAGGCAAGACGATGCCCATCATCAAATTGCTGCGATCACGCAACAACTGGCGCACCTCTTTACGCGTCAGTGCAAACAAGCGGCGCCAAAAACCGCGGTGGGCGAATGCCGCAGCTTGCTTCATACCCCCGCCCCGCTTACGCCGCCCGGAACCCTACGCGCTTGTTCAACAATGCCGATGAAAGCCTGCTCCATATCGAGCCGCCTTTTTTCATCATCACCAGCTTGCCGCCGGATTTCGAGTGGCGTACCTAAAGCCAGCACCTTGCCGGCATCCTGAATCACGACACGGTCGCAGTACTCCGCCTCTTCCATAAAGTGCGTGGTGATGATGACTGTAGTGCCCTCAGCAGCCAAGCCCGTTATGCGCCGCCAGAATTCTCGCCGAGCCAGCGGATCGGCGCCGCTGGTGGGTTCGTCCAGAAACAAGATTTCCGGCTGGTGCAAAAGTCCGACAGCCATCGCCAGGCGTTGCTTGAATCCGCCTGGCAACTGAGCAGCACGGGTCTTGCCTTCATTCGACAATTGGAACTGGGACAGCACCGCTTGCATACGCTCACGCAAGCGCTTTCCAGTCAAACCGTAAGCGCCGCCGAAAAAGATCAGGTTCTCCTCCACCGTCAAATTGCCATACAGGCCAAACCTCTGGGAAACGTAAGCGATATTGGTGCGAGCCTGGGCACGGGCTGTACGCAAGTTGTAGCCCGCGACCTGTAGATAGCCGCTGCTGGCCGGCAAGAGCCCGCATAACATGCGGAAAGTCGTCGTCTTGCCTGCCCCGTTAGGGCCCAGCAAACCAAAAATCTCACCTCGGCGCACGAAAAAAGTAGTCCTGTCCACGGCAGTGAAATCACCAAATCGCCGTACGAGATCCTTCACTTCGATCACGGTTTCGCCATCATAGACATGGGCCCCAAGCGGCAAGCCCAGCGCACTGGCCGGGAGCTCATTGCGCTGGGCTTGCGCCTTCAGCATCACCATGAATCCGTCTTCCAGCGTAGGCGCGACGGACTCGCAATGCGCCCCATGCAACAAATCCGGTAAACCCGCATCACCGTGATCGACGGTGGCTCGCTCGCGAATAAACCTGACCTGGCCTCCTCTCGGAACCGCGTCTATCGTTTCACCGTCATCCAATAAGCGCGCTTGCAGGCTACGGGCAGCTTCGCCATTGAACGGCGTTGCGACAAAACACAAGCCGGCGGCATGGTCCCTAATCTGTTCGGGGGAACCCTGAGCCAGGACTCGTCCCTCATGCAACACCACGACGTGGGCGCAACGTGCAGCCTCGTCCAGATACGAGGTGCTGACCAGTACGGCCAAGGCTTCGGCCTTGACCAACTGTTCCAGGATCTCCCATAGCTCCTGGCGCGACAAAGGATCGACGCCTACCGTTGGTTCATCCAGCAGCAAGAGATCCGGAGATCTCACCAATGTGCACGCGAGACCGAGCTTCTGCTTCATGCCGCCCGATAGCTTGCCTGCAGGACGCCCAGTGAAGCGTCCCAGATCCGTCATCTCCATCAAACGGGCATAGCGCTGCCGACGCTCGCTTACCGGAACACCATGCAGATCGGCATACAGGTCCAGGTTTTCTTGCACGCTCAAGTCTTCGTACAAGCCAAAACGCTGGGGCATATAGCTAATGCGATTCTGGATAGCTTGCGGATCCCGCGACGCGTCGATCCCCAGCACCGTCAATTCGCCCTCATCAGCCACCATCAGCCCGGTAGCCAAACGCAACAGCGTTGTCTTGCCTGCGCCATCAGGGCCGACCAGTGCCGTCAAGGCTCCAGCCTTCACTTCGAGCGAAACATCATCCAGTGCCTTGATCGACTGTTTGGTTTCCTTGACGGTGAAGCGCTTGCCTATACCGCGTGCCACCAATGCGGGCGCGGCGGCATTCATCGCTCATTCGCTCCCGCTGCTTGATCAGGCTTCGCGACCCCACCTTCGGCAGCGCCTAGATCCAGTTGCACCGTAGCTGGCATGCCCAGGCGCAAGCGCCCAGCGGCATCGTCCACATTGATCCGGATCTCGTAAACCAGACTGGTTCGCAAGTCCGGCGTCTGCACCGTCTTGGGCGTGAACTCGGCCACAGAAGAGATATAGCCCACCCGTCCGTTCAGGAACTCGTTGGGATGACTATCAGTTGAAATCCGGGCCGCCTGCCCGGGGCGAACCCGTCCCAGGTCCGTTTCAGAAATATAGGCCCGCACCCATTTGGGACTGGTAATAGCCAGCGCATAGACAGGTCGCTGCGGCGAAGCCATATCGCCAGGCTCGAGCAAACGACTACGCACTACGGCGTCAATAGGCGCCTTCAGTTCGGCATCACGCAATTGCTGCGTCAATATAGCCAGCTCGGCTCGAGCCGCATCTCGTTGCGAACGCCCCTGCTCGACATCTTCCTTGCGCGCGCCGGCCCTTGCCAATTGCAAGGCCTTGTTCTTGCTATCCCATTGGGCCTGTGCAACTGCCTGCGCCGCTTGTGCTGCGTCCAGTTCCTGGCGGCTTACCGCACGCCCGCCAGTCTCTCGGCTAATCGATTGCAAGCGATGGTACTGTTGATCGGCCCTATCCACTTCTGCCCGCGCCGCCACAACAGTGGCCTTTGCCTGCGCAATTTCTTCAGGACGGTTTCCGGCCAGTAAACGTCGTAGTGCATGCTCCTGGACATCGACCTGAGCCTCGGCCTGGGCTATGCGCAGCTTAAGCATTGCCGTATCCAGTACGGCAAGCACTTGACCTTGCTTTACCTCGTCGCCTTCGCTCACCCGCATCTGGGCAACACGCTCGTTGGCGTTGAACGCCAGCGATACCTGCCTGATATCCACATTGCCGTACAGGATGATCTGGTCGCCCGGCTTAGCCCGTTGAATCCACCACCAGCCAAACGCCAAAGCCAGAATCAGCAGGATAGCGATGAGCACGATAGGCTTTGCGTGTTTCATACATTGCCGCCAGTGAGGCACAGCTAGGATGTCGCATCAGACTACTACTATGCAGCGCAAAATTCAAATTGTGATTTGAATTAACCATAGAGCGCTTAGGCGATAGAAATAGATGAATAGCACTGCTAGCTGGCTTGCACAACCGTTGGATCGCTTGTCGCGTCTCCTCCACGAAACAGCTACGCCGATCGCCGCGGCGCATCGGGGGGGCATGCAACTACCAATCGTCAGACCCGCCCAAGCTGCTCGGCCTGCTCTTGCCGAGATAGGGTTACAGAGCCGGCCAGCCTGTCACGAACCTCCAGCACCATCTCGATAATCACCCGCGTTGTGCACCCATCCCTGCGCAATAAAATCACGCCTGGGAGGCGAGAAGATATCTATCAGAAGATGTCGGCCGGGCTTCTCTCCTTCAGTGGTGTGGATCATCTCCACGGGAACAACCAGCAGCGAGCCGGGGCCTGCTTTCAGGTGCCTGTCTTCTTGCCATTGGTTAGCGTTACTACCCCACGGGGTACGCAGATGATGCAAGTAGTGGCCCGCCATCGACAGCGACCCCTGTTCAAAGTCGGCGTGGCTGTGTGGGCTTAATTGAGTACGGTCCCGGGAGCCCTCATACTCTACCCAATTGATACTCAGCGTCTCGGTCTGGAACATCTTCAGTCTAGACTTTCCGGCGGGTGCCACTACCTTATCGATATCGATAGCCACCACGCCTTGCTCGTCGGACTTTCGCTTGAAGCCCGGTAGGTAGGGTGCGATACGGTCGTCAGGCGGCCGATAGGCGGCATCGTTTTGGATGGCGTTGTCGGCGAGGTCGTCGCGGCGGCTGGCGATCAAAGCTGCGGCGCCCTGGCCTCGCAGCACAATGGAATGGCGTCCAGCCGGCAGAATAGCCACACTGCGCGCCGCCAGTTCACAAAGCTTATCGCCCTGCCTTGTATGCGATACGATTTCCGCGGCGCAATCGGGCAGCAATAGCAGCATTTCGTGCGGGCTCGCGGCGACCGTTTGCGTGGCATGCGGCGACTCGAGCCACTCCACTACGAAATTTTGCGCACGAGCAATGCGAGACTGGCCAACCGCAGCCAGTTCCAAGAGTTGGGCAGGCCGATGGCTAAGGGTAAGAGAAGTATTCATGGCGGAATTCCTGAAAAAAAACGGATCGATCAGGCGCGGACATCAGTTGCTGCCGAGACCAACCTTTTTTGCAACGGTCTCATAAGTTTTCAACTCGGTCGCCAGCTTGGTTCCGAACTGTTCAGGAGTCAGCGGTTCGGCAGCGATGCTGCCTTGCGCCAACAGGGCGGCCTTAAAGGCTGGTGCTCTGACGATGCTGTTGATATCCGCATTGATCTTGGCGACGATGTCGGCCGGTGTGCCTGCCGGCGCCAGTAATCCATGCCAAGTACTGATGGTGTAATCGGCGATACCCGCTTCGGCAAAAGTAGGCACATCTTTCAACTGTGCAATTCGTCGGTTTGAGGCCACAGCCAGCGCGCGCAGCTTCCCCTGGCTCAAATAGGCCATTGCCGAACCTGGCGAAGGAAACGACATATCGACGACGCCCCCCATCAGGTCTACCATGCCTTGCGCCGCGCCTTTGTAGGGTACGTGCAGAATGTCTGTGCCCGTACGCAGCTTGAATAACTCGCCCGCCAGATGCGGTACGCCGCCTATGCCCTGTGAACTATAGCTAAACGATTTTTGTTTGGCGCGCAGAGCGTCCAGCAATTGCTGCACATTCTGATAAGGCGACGTGGCGCTCACCACCAGGATGTTGGGCACCTCGACCACCAAGGCCACTGGCGTGAAGGACGTTTCCACGTCATAGCGCAAATTCTTGTTTACGAATTTGTTCAGATTGTGGCTGGTGGCGGTAACCAGCAAGGTATAGCCGTCCGGCTTGGCGCCGGCAACGGCGGTGCTTGCAATCACTCCATTGGCACCGGGTTTGTTGTCGATGATGACCGGATGGCCCCAGCGCTTGGCGAGCTCCGACCCCAGCAAACGAGCGGACTGATCGATTGCCCCGCCGGCCGTGTATCCGACGACGAGCGTTACCGGATGATCGGGAAAATCGGCGGCTAGCGCGGCTCCGTGAGCAAACGCCGACAAAGCCAAGCCCAAGGCCAGGCAAGTTAACTGAGGGGGGGTGCCATGATACATGCGTGTCTCCGGTCATCAGGGATAAATGCGCCGATCTGGCGGCGGCATCGAGGTAAGCCTTATTCGAAGCGTGGGCTGGGACGGGCCAATTCAACCAGCGGTCCAACCGTCGAGTATTGAGAGCCGCCCAGGCGTGTCAGCGGCAAAGTGCGAGCCACGTCGAAGCGACCCGCCTCATCGACATAGGCTTCATCCAAGTGCACGCCAACGATCCGCCCAAACACCACTGAACTGCGTGTTTCACCCGGATGCTCTGGTTCGATTTCGACGATACGCAGCAAACGGCATTCGAGGTTGGCGGGTGAGGTCGCGACACGCGGCGGACGCACCTTCACGCAGGCAGCCTTTTCCAAGCCCGAAAGCTCGAACTCATCGACGCCGCTTGGGGCATTGAACGACGACATATTCATGGCGTCGCGCAACTCCCAGGTGACCAGGTTGGTAACGAACTCCCCCGTGGCGCGCACGTTGGCTAGGGTGTCTTTCTCCTGACGATCGGCAGGTTCGTTACAAGAAAAAATCAAGATCGGCGGCGAGGTCGAGACGAGATTGAAATGCGAAAAAGGGGCAAGGTTGACCTTACCCGCGGCGCTCAGTGTGCTTATCCACCCGATGGGTCGCGGCGCCACGATGGCATTAAAAAGGCTGCGTTTGAAACCCACGGTGGATTCCGGGTCAAGGAACATGGAACGGTTTCCTGCAAAAAGGACGGCGTGAAAAAAACGCTGCATGGGTACATGCTTGACGACATGGCGCAGCGCCATCCTAGGTAGCCTGGCTATCCACCGTCAACGCCGCATTCCAGCTTTTCCACCAGGTGGAAAGCCCAGAATACGGCGTTGCCCGTGCTGGTGCCCAACTCTAATATCCACCACGCCCGTCACAGAGCGCGGCAGCAATCCAGGAGACAAAATGACCCGACCCTTTATATGGCCCCGACTGGGCATCGCAACGTTCGCCGGCCTGATGGCGGCCACGCCACTTGCCGCACAAACGCAAGCCCCCTTCCCTGCGCGGCCTATCACCCTCGTTATCGGATATCCTCCAGGCGCCATCGTCGATACCGTAGCGCGGCAGGTAGGCACGACACTTTCGACCGTCATGGGCCAGACCGTCGTGCCGGAAAACAAAGGCGGAGCGGCAGGGGCAATCGGTGCCGGCATGGTGTCCAAAGCGAAGCCCGATGGCTACACCATCTTGTTGACGGCCTACACCTCATTGCAGATCGCAGGGGCAATCGAACGCAACTTGAACTTCGATCCCGTCAACGATCTCATCCCGGTTGCCTCCATCGGTCGGCCGACCACCCTGCTGTTGGTCAATGCCGACTTTCCCGCCAAGAACTTCGACGAGTTCATCGCTTATGTGAAGAGCCGTCCCAAGGAAGTCAACTTTGGCACCAGCGGCACCGGATCTCCGAACCACTTTGCTCTCGAACACCTGAACGCGGCCTTTGGTACCCACATGACGGCGGTTCCTTACAAGGGCGCCGCGCAGATGCTGACCGACATGCTGGGCGGCCGCGTGCAGGCCATCTTCAGTTCATCGTCCTTGGCAGCAGGCCACCTCCAAGCCGGTACAGTGCGTGCCCTGGCAATCGGTTCGCCTGATGCCACCCCTCTGTTCCCCAAGCTGCCGTTGATCGCCGGCAAAGGGGCGCCGGGATTCAATGCGAGCGGCGCGCTTGGCGTGTTCGCACCACCCGGCACCCCGACCGCAATCATCGAACAGCTCAATGCCGCAATCGGTAAAACCTTGCAAGATCCCGCTGTTGCGCAGAAACTGACAGCGGAGGGTATCGTCATCAAGCGCCAAAGCGCGTCGCAATTCGGCAAAAATTATCGGGACGAAGCCCGGAAAATCGCCGAGTTCATCAAGAAAAACGAACTGAAGATCAACTAGGCGATCAAATATGCCTCATCTCTGGATCGAATACTCCGCTAACCTCGACCCGCATCTGGAAGTCGACAACTTTCTGCATCATGTCCACGGCGAAGTCGTCGCGGATGGCGTTTTCCCATTGGCCGGGCTGCGCACGCGTGCGGTGCGAGTCGAACATTACGTGATCGCAGACGATCACCCCGACAACGCATTTGTGCATATTGTGCTGCGCACCCTGCCCGGCCGCGATCCAAGCAGTAAGAAAGCCTCCACCGACCGACTGTTCGAATCGATCCGGCGGTGCCTCGCCCCCTTAAGTATGCGCTTGCCGCTCGCCATCTCTATGCACGTAGAAGAGAGCGACCCCGACTACGGCTATCGCGTAAGCAACTATCGGGATCACATGGCACAACGCACTCCGCCGCAAGAAACGGCATCGGCGCGATGAGTGCTGAGCGGCCCCCTTCCAGGTCTACCGACAGCACCTCCGTCTCGTCAACGGGGGTGCGTAGTGTCGAGCGCGCCATCGATTTGCTACAGGCTCTCAATCAGCAAGCGGTGTCGACTATCGATGACTTATGCCGCCGCACCGGTCTGCCAAAGGCGACCATCGCACGTTTGCTGCGAACATTCGAAAGCCGCGGACTGGTAGCGCAATCGACCCGCTTCGGGGCCTACCACCTGGCTTCCGGCATCTCATCGCTGACCAGCGGCTACGACCGCAAACCGCAAGCCATCGAAGCAGCTATTCCCGTTTGCGATGCCCTCACTCGCCATGTCAAATGGCCAATCACGCTGGCTTTGTTCGATGTTGACGCAATGGTTGTGCGCTACAGCACTATTGCTCAGTCGCCTCTGTCTCTGCTGCATTCGTCAATCAATCTGAGGCGCAGCTTGGTGGGCCGGGCGCTGGGCCGTGCTTACCTGGCATTCTGCTCGCAGCAGGAGCGCGAGTTCATCCTCGCTTCGCTCAAAGAAAGCACCAGTGAAGAAGATCGACTGATACACGACCTACCCACCTTGCTCGAAATACTTAAACGCACCCGAAAGCAGGGCTACGCATTGCGCGATCCGGAATTCAGTAGCCGCTCGTGCACACTCGCCATCCCGGTAATGCACGATGCCCGCATCGTGGCAACGCTGGGTTTGAGTTGGTTCTCTTCAGTGATGCAACCCGACGAAGCGGTGCGGCGCTATCTGGCCGAATTACGCGGGGCCGCTCGGCAGATCGCCGGGGGACTCACCTCGCTGGACCGCGCGGCACAACGCGGACGCACCCCCGCCGATACACGCTGATTACGCCGAAAAGCAGGATCGCTTTCCACCTATCGGAAACGCGCCAAAAAGCGTTTGCACCTTGTTCGTCCGGCCAGAATAATCGGCGGGTGCTCTTAGACGAACAACGAGACAACCATGACAGACCAAGCACCCAATTGCCCTAGCCGTCGAACAGTACTCGGCGGCCTCGGCACTGCCGCACTCATTGCGACCACAGGCAGGCAAGCATTCGCTCAGCAGAGTTTTCCCAGCCGGCCGATTCGCATCATCGTCCCGTTCGCGCCGGGTGCCATCAATGACACACTTGCGCGCACCATCGCCGAACGTCTCGCGCTATCCGTAAACCAACCGGTCATCGTGGAAAATCGACCCGGCGGCAATGCAACGATCGGAACGCGCGTAGCCGCCGCCGCGGAACCTGATGGGTACACCCTTTTGCTTATCTCAGCGGCGCATGCGATCACGGCTGCGTTGGCGCCAGAGCTTCCCTATGACTCCATTCGAGACTTCGATTTCATAACTCTGGTAGCACGCGCCCCCTTCCTCCTGATCGTCAACAAGGATGTGCCGGCCACCTCTGTCCAGGCGTTCATCGCCGCTGCCAAGCGGCAGCCCGAGGCGTACGCATTCGCCTCGGCGGGCAACGGGAGCAGCGCCCACTTGCTGGGAGAACTGCTCAACACCATGGCGGGAACCCAATTGCTTCACGTGCCCTACAAAGGCACCACGCCCGCACTCAACGATGTGATAGCAGGCCAAGTGCAGTGCACTTTCAGCACTTACACCGGTGCGTTGGGAGCGATACAATCCGGCCGCGTTCGAGCCTTGGCAGTCACCAGTGCCAAACGAACAGCGGTGTTTCCCGAAATTCCCTCCATCGCGGAAGCCGGTTACCCCGACTACGATGTCTCGGGGTGGTGGGGGTTTCTCGCTCCAGCCGGTGTTCCGCCTACCATCGTCGCAGCGCTCAACCAGGAACTCAATAAAGTACTGCAACAGGCGAGCCTGCGCGCCAAATTGGCCAAAGACGCCGTCGAGGCCCTGGGTTCAACTCCAGCGGAATTGCGAGCCCATGTGGAAAAAGAAATAGCCCAATATCGCCAGATCATCGTCCGGGCGGGAGTCAAGCCCGAATAAGGCATAAAGCGGCGCGGCCGATCCCTGATTATCGCCGGACATCAGCGTTGCTGACTCCGATACAATTCCCCGTATGGCCGTCGCAAGTACTCCAAGAAAAACGCGCTCCTCTCGTGCAAAACGGCAGGACGGCGCAGATACGCGAGCACATCTGCTCGACACCGCCGGCATGCTGTTTGCCGAACATGGTTATAGCGGCACTTCCAGCAAGGACGTCTGCCTGGCGGCCAACGTCAACCTAGCCGCGGTCAACTACCACTTCGGTAGTAGAGAGGGTTTGTACGAGGCAGTATTAGTCAAAGCCCATGAACACATCATGAGCCTGGAAATGGTAAGTGCATTCGCCGAGTCGGAACACACACCAAGAGAAAAACTGCAGGCAGTGCTCGCCCACCTGGTTCGTCAAGGTTCGCTTGACAAGAAATCCTGGGGCTTCAAAGTACTGTTGCGAGAAATCATGCGGCCGTCACCCGCAGCGCCGAGCCTGGTCAATCAAGCGATACGCCCCAAAGCTGCGGTATTGAAAAAACTGGTGGCCGAAGTGCTGCAGTTGCCGGGAGATCATCCCGCCGTGCAACGCGGCTTGATGCTGACGCTGCTTCCTTGCATAGGCCTGCTTCTTGCGCCGCGCGAAATCCGCCGTGCGGTGTTGCCCGCGATCGATGCAAAAGTGCCGGACCTGCTCGAAGATATTAGCTGCTTCGCTTTTGCGGGATTAGATGCGCTTGCGCGCGCACATCGCCTGCCCTGACCCCTCACCCTCTCTGCTCACGTCGCGATGCCGCTGCAAACAGCGATCCGTCAGCTCAGGGACTGCCAAGTTCTGCCAGGCAAGGTTATCCTAGCTTCGAGATCATGCCTGGCGTCCCTGCCCCGATCGAGCCCCCTGCCACCGTGGAAATCGGGAAATTGCGAAGCTTGCTGGCGACGCAAACGTCAGGACCGAATAAGCCGTTTAGTCAAATTTTTCTAACGACCACAGAGAGCCCACCATGATTGATCGCAAAGTATTGATGTCTTCCAAAGTAGCCACCCCCAGAGCGCCGCTGTCTCATGCTGTCATCGCCAATGGCATGGTGTACGTCTCGGGCACGACACCATTCAATGCAGACCGCAAGCTGGCTGGAGATTTTGCTGGCCAGATGCATCAAGTCATGAAGAATTTGCAGGCCATCCTGAGCGACGCCAATAGTTCGCTCGACCACGCAGTGAAAGTGAATGTTTTTCTAACCGACATCAGCAACTTTGCCGCCATGAATGAAATCTATGCTTCCTACTTCACCCCGGGCAATCATCCTGCAAGGACGACTATAGAAGCTCCCATGGCGGTCGAGGGGATGATGCTGGAAATTGAATGTATTGCTGTGCAAGGCTGAATCAACACCTCGCAGCTTTTGCGGTCAACCCCCTCGCGCCAATACCGCTATCAAACCCCCAACAGCAAAGCTGGCCAGAATCACCTTGCGTACCCGCGGGTCCAAAGCTTTGCTTTCCACCCATCGATAGAATATTGCGCCCCCGACGATACTGACTGCAAAAGCGACCAGCATCCCGGTAATGTTGGCCGCCAGGTGCTGGGCAAAGAAATGGAAAACCGCGGCGCTTACCAGCAGGCACAAGGGAAAGTGAACCAGGAACACCGAATAGGAAATTCGCGCAAGCTGGCTCACAGCAGCGGGCATAGTCATCCTTTCAAGCCAATTGCCCTGGCGGGCGACGCCCAGCATCAGCATGACTACGCCGGCCACTACCACTCGTCCACGAAAATCGACCATCAAGGCTGCCACCACAAGCAGGACCAGCAAAGCCAGGTACCTGCTTCCGCCGGTGCGGCCGGTCAACCAATAGCTTAGACAACCCAGGCCGTAGTAAGCGAAAAAGTATAGTGCCGTCTCATCCCACAGGTCGTCGCGATTGAAAATGAACAATGAGGCCAGTGTCAGGATGCCGATCCCGATCGCTCCCGACCACTTCCATTCGGGCCAGCGCAAGGCCAGCCATCGCGACGCCCACAAGAAAGTAGTCAGTACGATGAAGACCTGGAAATCAATGCCGATATACCAAACCCCGGCCGACAAAGCTTCCTGATCCAACAACTCATTACTGAGCAGTGCGTGGGCCAGCAGTTGCGGCGCCGTTGGCGAGCCGGGCACGGTATCGCTCTGCAGCCACACACGCGCCAGCGAGGCGCTGGCCATCGCTAGAATCAATGCAGCAAGAAAAGGAAGAGCCAACCGTAGATAACGCCGTTTGATTGCAAGCAGCGGCTGGTCCACCTGAGAGACGCCACCCGGCGCCAACGCCTGCGCAGACAAAAAGCCGGACACCACTAGAAACGCCATTACCGCCATGCGTCCATAATGGTAGAGCCCGTCTATCAGCCCAGGCATAAGCGGATAGGCTACATCGGACATCGGCCCGTAAAACGCCAGATGATGCAATACGATCGCCAGGCATGCAGCAGCCTTGACCGCATCGATCAGAGGCATCCGGGGACTAAGAGAGGTCATGGACTCGGCGCTGTCACGCGCTCTTATCTTGAGATGGCGCGTATATTAGCGCCGCCTTGCTGCGGCGGCTATAGGCGACTTGCTTTGTCGGCAGGCAGGCACCTCGCCCACCTTGACGCTCTTCAGACGTATTCGATTGGGTTGCTCAGCTGTCCAATACCCGCGATGGTGACGCTGACCGGGCCGCCCATTTTGTTCAGGTCGGCGTTCTGCACAGCCCTGCCCGGTTTGCCTCCCGACGCCAGCGCCGTTCCCATCGAGACAACATCGCCGGGCAGCAAGGTCATGTAGCTGGATAAGAACGCAAGAACCTCGGGAACTTTGTGGAAAAGATTGGCAGTGTTGTCGCTTGCAAAACACTCGTCGCGTACATGGCATGCAATGTCGAGCGAGTGCGGATCGCTGATCTCATCGCGAGTGACAATCCAGGGCCCTAGAGCGGAAAAGGTATCGGAACCCTTGTAGCGGCCGCTGTACGAAACATGGCTTTCCACATAACGGATACCCTCGCCTTCCGCTGCGGGGTGGATTGCCCGGTAGTGGAAGCTGTCTTCGTCCCGCATGGTGGGGGAAGTAAGATCGTTATGGACGGTATAGCCAAACACGTAGTCATAAGCATCGGCCGCATCGATATCAGTGGCGCGTTTCCCTATGATCAAGGCAAGCTCCGGCTCTGGATGGACGCGGCCATACTGCGGCTTCAATCGAATTGCACCGCCATGGCCGACCAGCGCCGTGCAAGGCTTGGTAAACACAGCCGGATGCGAAGGGCCTTTTACGATGCGCTCTGAATTGGCACTGTTATTAAGCGCCAGGCAACAGATTTTCGATGGATTCTGTACCGCAGGCAAAACCCGAACGGTATCGAGCGCAATACGCGTCAATGCGGCCTTGCCATTTGCAAGCGCACTTTCCACACGGGATAGCTCAGCCCAAGCGTCAGTTCCGGCTTCGATCAAACGGTGGATGTCGGACGGTATGTTTGCCAGTGATGTGCCCACTGCTCGGCAAGCCTGCTCGACATTGACCAACTCGGTCTCGGACACCAAAAAGCCGATCTTCGCGGTGTCGGGCTCGGAAGGAATTGCATAACTGACAAGTTTCAAGGCTGTGCTCCGGAAATTAGCGAAGGGAAGAGTTCGAACAAGAACGGGACATACTTCATACCGCCCTGCCTGATCGACACAGCTTAATGAGCTTTGATCCCCTTGAATATCGGACACAAGAAGCATTCCGTATTACGGAATGCTTAGCCTCAAAAAAGAGCATGGGAAAGCAGCCAATTCAAAACGTTTGAACACTGGCCAACGGTACTTAGCCAATATTCGATAAGAGCATAGTCAAGCACTCTTTCTTTATGGTGATTCTTCGGAAATGCTCACCTAAACTGGAGCTCGATAGCTGCAGGCATTTACCAGATAACTCCAACTATACGAACAGGGGTCAGTCATGTCCAAATCCTTACCGATCGCAATTTTCCTGGCTAGCCTGGCAGGCTCCCAGCCCGCGCTGGCTGATACCTATCCTTCTCACCCCATATCTATCGTAGTCCCGTCAGCGGCGGGGGGGCCTACCGACATCTTGGCCAGACTGCTTGCTGAACAAATGTCCACAGAATTCAAGCAAACCGTTATCGTGGAGAATCGTCCAGGCGCAGCAACCAATATTGGGGTTGCGGCCGTGGCACGCGCCAAGCCGGACGGCTATACCATCCTGTGTACGATTGACACACCGTTAACAGTCAATCCGTCCTTATATAAAAACCCGGGTTTCGATCCCAATAAAGATCTGACTCCCATCAGCTTAGCTACACGCTTCGCGCAGATGCTGGTGCTCAACCCCTCGGTCCCGGCGAATACATTAAGCGAATTCATCGCGCTGTCCAAACAAACCCCGCAAACCTACGCGTCAAGCGGCACCGGTAGCCCGTCACATCTTGTCGGATCACTGTTTGCACAGAAAACGCATGCTCAGCTCGTGCAGATTCCCTATAAAGGTGCTGCCCAAGCAGTCACGGATCTGCTTGGCGGCCAAGTGGCGGCAGGCTTTCTCCCCACAGCGGGCGTATTAGCCCATGTCGCCTCTGGAAAACTCAAGGCATTAGGCATCACGAGCGCCAAACGATCCGAACTTTCTCCCTCCACTCCGACCTTTGCGGAAGGAGGCCTCTCCAACTTCGAGGCTACGTTCGCGATGGTCTTCATGGCACCGGCAGCTACCTCGCCAGAAATAGTCGCCAAACTCAATAGCGCCATTAAGAACGGACTGGCTAACCCCAAGGTCCGCGCAAGATTACTCGCGCTTGATATGGAGCCGGTAGGGGGCAGCCCCGACGAAACCCGAGCCTACCTGCGGCACTACGAAGCTTTGTGGTCTGGCCTCGTCAAGGCTCAAAACATCCGTCCGGACTAACAAACGGACACTACCCATGGCTCTCACCGGAGCTGCCTCACCGACGACATTTTTCCCAACATGGGCATTGCTAAGATAAAGGGATCCGTGCACGCCATCCATTGACGCTAATCGCTCATCATCACCGGCGACTCAGGCTGTTCCATGGCTAAAGATATCTCCAGGCTCGTTTGCCTCAGGAGATCAACACATTCATGCATGGTTTCATTGGTCAGCAAAGCGCCAAAAGTCGTCAGGGACAACACGCCCAGAATGCTTCCCTCAAGCAGCAACGGTACCGCGACGGTGGCGCTGGTACCTCGCGCTTCCGCTTTGCGAAGGCCATAGCCTCGTTGCAAAGTGGCCGCCAGGCTGCGACGCATCTGCTCTTCGATAACGGGCCATTCGGCCGGGTCCAGCGTAGTACTTTTCAAGAGCTGGATAAGGCGTTCACGCTCGGTCTCGCCGCAATATGCCAGAAAAGCCTGCCCGACAGCGGACTGGATCAGATCATGCGTATGCCCTACCGTCGTGTGTTCGGACCCTACCGGGCTGTATGGCATGCTGCTGTAACGCACGACAATGCGCCCGCGGTCGAGAATGCCTATGGCCAGGGGAAGGCCAGTGGCACGGGTGGTTTTCAACAGGATGGGGGCCCCTACTTCGACGACTCTGTCGTGCTCTGTAAACCCTTCGCTCAAGTAGCGTACTTTCGCCGTCAAGGAATAGGTGCCCTTCGCCACATCCGCGCGCACATAGCCTTCGCTTTTCAAAGTCATCAAAAGGCGATGCAGGGTGGACTTGGGCAAGCCGGTCTGCTGATTCAGGCTCAGCAAAGTACTTTGCGGCTGATGATTCAGCGCCCGCAATATATTCAGGGCACGTACGACAGGGCCAATTACGCTTGCCATCACTCTTCCACCAAAACTTGAAAATTCGCGCTACGGCAAAGCGCCTAACCCGCATCATAGCCGGACCTGCACGCCAAGAAGGGTTTGTATTCCGCAGTGCGGAACGCTTGCGGATGGTTCACCACACGGCGTTTTCGCGCTCCTATACTGCGCGCATTCACTGGATGGGGAGACACACAATGACGACTCGATCGATTCGCCGCGGCATTTTATTCGGACTGACACCTGCCCTCGCAGTGCTCGGCAGCGCAACCCTTGCCCAGGCCCAAGGCGCTTCCGCCGACTCTGCGCAAAAATACCCAGCACGCACGATCCGCATGATTTCACCCTTCGCTGCAGGGGGCACCACCGACATTCTGGCGCGCATCGTCTCCAAACAACTGTTTGCGGACGCAGGCCATGCGGTTATCGTTGAAAACGTACCCGGAGCTGGCGGCACCATCGGTGCGGCCGCTGTTGCACGCGCAGCGCCCGACGGCTATACGCTAGAGGTCGGCGGCATCTCGACCCATGCCATGGCGGGATCCCTCTATCAAAAGCTGACCTTTGATCCCGTGCAGTCGTTCGAGCCGGTATCCATGCTTGTCCTGGCGACAACTGCTATCGCCGTGCCTGCTTCAGCGCCCTATGCCGACCTGGCGGGACTAATCGCTTACGCAAAAGCCCATCCCGGCAAGCTGACTTATTCCTCGGGCGGCGTCGGCAGCATCAACCATCTTACCCTGGGCTCCCTCGCCAAGACGGCGGGTATCGATCTGCTTCACGTGCCCTATAAAGGTGGCGGTCCCGCAGTGACCGCCTTGCTTCAAGGAGAAGTCCAGGTCTTTGCCGGCGGCACTTCCTTGCTGCTACCCCATGTACGCGCCGGCAAGGTAAAGTTGATTGCGATTACGGATGCAAAACGAGCTCGCGTCTTGCCTAACGTTCCAACCGCAGGCGAAACCTTGAAAGGCTTCAAGGTGTCCAACTGGTATGGCGTTCTCGGCCCCAAGGGTTTACCGGCAGCTATCCGCGAAAAGGTCTGGAATGAAATTGATCGGATCATGAAGCAGCCGAACATCATCGGGCAACTGGATGCCATGGGCCTTGAATACCCCGATCTTAGTTCGCAGCAATTCAAAACCACCCTGAAAGAAGATCAGATCTACTGGGAAAAAACCATCAAGGAACTGGGAATCCTGCCCGAATGATCTCAGCTTGGCGCGAGCTTAGGCTCGCGCCTTGCGTTCAAGAATCGATGTTCAAGCGGCGGATGAAAGGAACCCAGGTTTCCCTTTCTTTTTTCTCGAAATCAACCGCCTGCGCCGGAGTGCTCGGCCCGAGTATCTCTGCTGAATTTTTCTGCGCGAAAGCGATTACCCCCGGCTCAGCCAAGGCCCGATTCAAAGCAGCGTTCAGCTTCTCAACAATCGCGGCAGGCGTCTTGGCAGGCACGAACATATTGTTCCAGGTGTAGGCTTCATATTTAGGCATGCCTGCCTCGGCGAAGGTTGGTACCTCGGGCATCAAAGGGCTACGTTTTTCCAGCCCACCGGCAAGAACCTTGACCTTACCTTGCGCCACCAACCCGGCAGTGCTGGAAACCGTTACCAACATCGCGTCCACACGTCCGCCGGCCAAGTCCGTAGCAGCTGCGGCCGCGCCTTTATACGGCACATGTACCATTTCGATTCCGGCCTGACGCGAGAATGCTTCGCCTGAAATATGGTTGATCGATCCAACGCCGCTAGAAGCGAAAGTCATCGCGCCCGGCTTGGCTTTGGCCTGCTTGATCAACTCGGCCAGTGACCCCGGACCATCCGCCTTCACCACCAGCGCCAGCGGCGTTCTTGAGATCAGGCCAATCGGCGTGATGTCCTTATCCACGTCGAAAGACAAGGTTTTCTGCAAACCGATGTTCATCACCAGTTGCGAGCTTGTGCCAAAACCTACGGTATAGCCATCGGGAAGCGCCTTGGCGACATAGTCCGTACCGACAATACCGCCCGCCCCTGGCTTGTTTTCCACAATGACGGGCTGGCCAAGATAGCCATACATATACTTTGCCAGTTCGCGGGCCATGGCGTCGTTGACGCTTCCGGGCCCGAAGGCAACGATCAAGCGCACGGGTTTGATCGGGTAGGTGTCCTGGGCTTGAGCGCCTACGGAAACCACCATAATCGAAGCCGCGCCCAGTACTTTCATGAATTTGAACATTTCCAGCCCCTCAATACTTATCAAGCCAGTAGACCTGGCCCTCTATCTCGGAATGATGAGTCAAATGAGTATAGGAGCAGGAACCGCCGCAACAGCAAGTGTTCTGCCAACATTCCACGCTGCGGAATGGGCTCCAAAAACCTGAGAACACGCTTCCGTCCGCTTAGTCGCGATAGCTGGGATCGCGCCGGTCCAACATACGCAGCAGCGCCGGCCACTCGCGGTCGCCATGGCGCGGTAGCCGGCCGAAGCGGTCAGGACTCGCATTTCTGCGCAACTGCGAGAAAGAGCGGTCAATCATGGCTTGAGGTGGGTAGTGCAAGGGTGAACCGGCCGCCATGGCCATCAGCTGTGTCTGGCACGCTCGTTCCAGGCGTTGAATATTGACGAAGGCTTCTGCAACTGTGGCACCCACAGCCAACAAACCATGATTACGCAGAATCATGACGTCCTTGTCGCCCAGATTCTCGACCAGGCGTTGACGTTCGTCGAGATCGACAACAACACCTTCGAACTCATGATAAGCAACACTGTGAGCGAAGCGCATCGCCGTCTGGTTCAAGGGCAGCAGGCCGCACTCCAAAGCCGACACGGCCATACCCGCAGGCGTATGGGTATGCAGCACGCATACGACATCGTGGCGCGCACCGTGTATTGCGCTGTGAATAACGTAGCCCGGCAGGTTGATGCTGTAGTCTTCATTGGCGTTATGGATGACTGCGCCATCGAGATCGACCTTGATCAGACTGGATGCCGTCATTTCTTCATAGAGCAAGCCGAAGGGATTGATCAGGAAATGAACATCATCACCCGGCACGCGCGCAGAGATGTGGTTCAGGATCATGTCGCTCATGCCAAAAACATCGACCAGACGATAGCAGGCAGCAAGATCAATGCGGAGCAGCCGTTCATCTTCAGTAATTGCAGGCTGCGACGATGACAGTGGGGAAGAAAGCTGGGACATAGTGACCACATCCGACTCAAGAGTTGCAAGAGATGCCCATGGTGTCCGCCCCCGCCGGCTATGAATACCCGGCGCCCTCACTAACTGTTATGCCATCGCGGCATGGGGTGCGGGGGCCGTAGCGCCCACCACTAATTCTTGCAAAATGGCCCTGACCGCAGCTTGGGTCAGTGTCTCTTAGCGCTTGGCGCTAACGGCCAGTACGAGCTTACTGCTCAAAGGGGGATCCACCACCGGCACCCAATGCAAAACGTCCGCCCTGCCGGATGTCGTCACAGCGTTGATAGGTAGAACCGCCGCACCCGCCCCGTCTACCACCAGATCAAGAATAGACACGATGCTATCGACTTCAAGCGCCAGCCGAGGACGCAACCCCAGGTCCGACAAGGTGGACTCCAACAACAAGCGAAAGGGGTGGGGCCAGGTAGGAATCACCACTGCCTGCTCAGCCAGTTCTCGCCGAGTGATCGAAGTGCGAACTTGAGTGTTCGCATCCTTTCTTATGACGAAACACATTTCTTCCTCGAGCAAGGTCACGCTGTCGATATCGGTCGAGGGGGGAGGATGGTAGAGCAAAGCGATGTCCAGGCGGCCTTGAACCAAGGCATCGTGCAGGGTAGTCGACAGTCCCTCAGTGATAGACAGTGTCGCGTGCGGTAAACGCTCTCTGACCAAGCGCGACAGCGACACCGTCAAGCGTTTCGCATAGCGCGGCGGCAGCCCGATCTCGACACGCCCTGCCAGCTCTCCGCGCACCCGGCCCAACTCTTCTCGTGCCCGAACGACCTGATGCAAGATCGTGCGGGCATGCTCCAGCAACAGTTTGCCAGACTCCGTGGGGGTGACACCCCGGCCATTGCGCACCAGCAAGGTCAATCCAAGCTCGACTTCCAACTGTCGAACTTGGCGGCTAAGCGCCGGCTGAGCAATATTCAGCGCAATCGATGCACGCGTGAATCCACCCAGCTCTGCTACGCGCACGAAATATTCGAGTTGTTTGAGGTCCATCCCGGAAGTATAGGATGCGGCCTCATCCGACACGGCTATTCGCCCTTGCCGACCCGGTCGACGGCTTTCGCCAGACGCTCAGAGTCTTTGCGCCAATAGGTAACGAACTCAGGCGTATCAAGATACTTAAGAGGCAGGCCCGCGCTCTCGATGGTAGCTTGTACCTTGGAGTCGTTGCCGGCAGCCTTGGCTGCTGCCCGCAACCGCTCGACGACAGCAGCAGGCGCACCTGCCGGCAGAAATAAGCCCGTCCATTGCGCAAGTTCGACACAAATGCCTGCCTGGCTCAAGCTTGTTAGTTCGGGCATGGCGCTCAGCGGCTCATCCCCCCAATGCGCCAACACCCGCAAGCGTCCCGCCACCAATGCCGCCACACAACAAATTGCAAAAAGGCAGAGCACGGAAATAGGGCGGCTCAGCTTGCGGTCGACCTCAGGCATGAATCAAAACAGGGTATAGCCTGTGAACGCCCCTGCCAGATTAGCTAGCGTCAACCACAAAGTAATGGCGATGTCCCCCCCAGTCACGACGTCGGCAACGATGTAACCGGCAAATGCGCCAACCCAACCCCAGATTGAGGCCAGACCGGGATTGCGCACCATCAGTCCGAGCAGAATTGCATTGGCCGGCCACAAGGCAGCCAGAAACCCGACAGGCCGAGTAAGAATGCCAAAAAGAGAGGCAAGAAAAATTGCCAGGGCGACGAGCAAGCTCAACAGCAATTGCTTGCCAAGGGCGTAAGTTTGGTCTCGCAGCGCGTCTTGAGTGGGGGACACAAATTGCGAATAAGCCCGTAACAGTGCCATGCCCTGCTTAAAGCGTGACATAGCGGTCATCGCCAAGAATATGTGCCGTACGAAGCAATACCCATGCGGGCATCCAACATCCATAGGTCAGCAGAAGGCTCATAGCTACTCGTACTCCCGGTATGCGAGCTTCACCTTGCCTTCTGGTTTCGTACCCATAGATCGCTGCACGCAATGCTCCGCACGATTCATCGTACTTCATGCGTTTGCCCTCTCCAATAGATGCGGCACGCTTGCGACACAAACATTTGCAGCCAGAAACTCATGCTCAGCGTTGCGAATTTCGCAGATAGAAATGCATGCGAACTCACACGCGATACCGCACAGGCAATCTTACGCGGCCACTCGTACGGTTTACACCGTGACAACGTGCCCGTCGCCACGTTGCAGCTAGTCTATTTCGGCACAAAAAATATGGCCCCCGCTATCAGCGAGGGCCTTGGCAATACTGGTGGGCTGTGAGTGGCTCGAACACTCGACCTACGGATTAAGAGTCCGTTTTAGGGGTGTTTTGCCAGGGGCAGACCAACATGAATCAGGGCGGCGTGGCGGGCAAGATCGGTCATGTAGGCATGGGTCTTATATGTATGTACAAAAAACTTGCCAAATGAATAAAACGTACATACAATTTAAGTTATGGAAATCACATACGACCAACGCAAGAACGCTCGGAACATCGCAGAACGCGGTCTGTCGTTCGATCTGGTCGAGCAATTCGACTTCGACACGGCCTTAATCGATCAAGATGATCGTCAGGACTATGGCGAAGTTCGGTATGTGGCAATCGGGTACATCGTGGAACGCCTGCACGTGCTGGTGTTTACCGAGACCCAAAATGGTTTGCGCGTTATTAGTCTGCGCAAAGCCAATCAACGCGAGGTGAAAGCATATGAGCAAGAAGCCCCTAACTGATCAAAGCGGCGAAGCCCGCGAATTAACCGTTGCGGATCTCAAGCGGTTTCGACCGGCCAAAGATGCTCTGCCCGCGTCGTTGCAAGCAAAGCTAGCCACCCGAGGCCGTGGGCCGCAGAAGTCACCTACCAAGGTTCCTATCACCATCCGTCTTTCACCTGAGGTGGTCGAGCGCTTTAAAGCGTCGGGCGACGGCTGGCAAACGCGAGTTGATGCTGCGCTCAAGGAGTGGCTTAAAACGCATGAGCCCGCATAGCTCCGCCAACTCTCCGATCTCCACCGGCTCGCCAAAATGCTTCATGATCACCCCTGCACGCCGGCGCGGATTGGAGATCATCCCTGATGTCGAGTCGATTGCATACTCTGTCAGTATGCAATCGCCGCACGCCACTCCAAATTGGGAGCGCTGCCGCTGCAACACGGGGCGCCGCAGGCGCATGCGAGCTTACCTGTCTTCACTGATATGGGTGTGCAGTATGTCGTTGTGGCTGACGGCGAATACTTCAAGGCACCGACGAAAGCGGTCAAGAGCAGCAGCCGGGATCAAGAAATCTGACTTCCAGTTCCGAGATCTACGTGCCAAAGCGGGTACGGACAAAGCCGAATCGTCCAAGGACATTCGACAAGCCCAGAAGCAACTTGGGCATGTTTCGGTGACTACCACAGAGATCTACGTCCGCAAGAGGAAGGGGGATGTCACAACACCCACG
>JBEBXA010000058.1:0-25868 GCA_040391825.1 Pigmentiphaga sp. | reverse complement strand
CTCGCACCCGTCACTAACCTGCTTGGCGGCGTAACCGGCGGTGAAGGTGGTCTTCTTGCTCCGGTAACAGGCTTGCTCGGCAACCTCGGTGGCGGAACCGACGGAGCCCCGATCAGCGGCTCGCTTGAAGGCCTGTTGGGTGGTAGCAATGGTTTGCTCTCGCCCATCACCAGCGGTTTGCTTGGCGGCATTGGAAGTGAAGGCAACAACTTGCCGATACTTGAGCCCGCTCTTGGCAACCTGGGTTCAGCGCTGGATAACACCCCCATCAGCCTCGGCGCCCAGGAAACCCTCAGCAACGTTGGCGTAGCTCTTGATCCGCTGGTCAGCCCCGTCATCGGTACGGTAAGCAACGCCACCCAAACCCTGGGCGGCGCAACGGGACTTGGTGAACCGGTCAATGGACTGCTGGGCTCGCTCGGCAGCACCATCAGTGGACTGGGTAGCACAGGCGGCTCGGTGCCCGTCGTAGGTGACGGACTGGGTAACGTTCTCAACGGCCTGGGCCAGACTGTTTCCAGCGTGGGCGGCGTAGTTCATGCAAGCCCTGAAAACACCAACCCTGTCGGTAATGTATTGAACAACCTGACCGGCACCGTCAACAGCCTTACGGCTGGCCTCGGCGGCGTAGGCGGCACAGACGGCAACGGTGGCCTGCTGGCACCGGTCCAAGGCTTGCTGGGCGGTGTTCTCGGCTCAGTCAAACATTAAAGGAGAGGGCAATGCTTCGGGAGAACGCCATGAGTTCCTTGCGCACCGTTATACATGGGTCGCTTCCTAACACGTTTGAGGAACAAGATGGCGGCAGCCAGGAAATGTTGGGCGACATAGTAACCATGCTCGGACGACGTTTGACTGTCTACACTTCGCTTTACCAGACAGCATTGGCCGAAAGGCTCAAATTGAGTTTGGCTGACGTCAAAGCGCTCGAACTCGTTATCGAGTTCGAACCAGTCACCACAGGTCAACTGGCCTGCCTGGCCGGCATCAGCTCGGGCGGTACCACTGCGGTCATAGACCGTCTGGAAAGCAGCGGCTTTATCGTTCGCGACAAGCATCCGCTTGACCGGCGTATTGTCGTCATCCGTTCAGTGGCGCAGAAGTGCACGGAAATCGAGCGCCATATGCGTTCGGTTGCCGAAGATGTGGCACATATCGGCGCCAACTACGAACACGAGCAGCTTTCCGCGGTACATGCCTTCTTGGCGCAATGTGTCCACGCCTTGAAAACCGAAGCGCTGGGCATGCTTAATGAAGGCAGCATTTCGCAGCAGGGAGAAACTGGCCGAGCCACTCTGCCAGTCGGCAGAGACTTGCACCCCAGTTAAAACACTTGCTGTAGTCTTGGCAAGGCAAGAGGCGCACCCACTGGTGCGCCTCTTTTCATTTGAACCGCCGCCTGGCTAAACAATCAGAGCGGCATCGCGTAACGCATTAAGTTTGGCGCCTCGGGCGCACGAACCATAGCAATGAAGCCGTCTGCATGACCCCCAGCACAAGAAACGTCACGATATAAGCGCGATTTTTACTCACATCGAAGTCCATCAGCGACTGGATCACCACACCCACCCCCCATTGAATACAAAAGGCGCCAACAAACACGAACATGTTGTACAGAGTGACGACCCTGCCCGCCGTATTTTTGGGGAACTGCATCGAAATATAGGGCTGCATCAACATGATGGGAGCCACGCCGGCGGCCATCAGCAGCCAGAGGAACCAGGCTTGCGGAAATAAGGCCAGCAGAAACACCATGCCGATACTGAAGGCATACCCCGTCACCGCGACCGCTTTCAAACCGAAGCGGCGTTGCAATGGCGGGCTGACAAAACTCATGGCCACATAAGCAAACATCATCGTCGACATCATCAACATCAACACTTGCGCGCTTCCTGTCGCGCTCATGCCAATAACATCAGTTAGCCACGGCCCCGCCCACAAGGTCTGCAAAGCCATCACCCCGCCCTGCCCAATCGATGAGAGCGCAATTACTTTCCTGATTTCCGGGTGCCTGATCAAGCTCCAAAGCGAAGTTTTCGGAGAGCTTTGCTGGTCTGCCATTGCGTGCAAGTCAAGATCAGGTACGGCATACCAAAGCACCACCGCGACCAGGGCCAAGGAAACCCCCGAACCCAAGTGGACACTGCGCCAACCGTACTCAGCAGCCAGGGCCGCAGCTGGCGTCGTGAAAAAAACAGCACCGCCCGTGCCTGCAACCAATAACCACAAAGCCAGTTGAGGTTGGCGTTCGGCAGGAAAACAACGGCGGAAGTAAGAGAATGGCGCCATCAGACTGGCGGCAACGCCCGCGCCGATCAGAACCCGTCCAACGGAGCTCCAAGCAAAGGTCTCTGCCCACACCAGCAAGAAGGAGCCCAGCGCGGCAATAAGCAACAAACAGGCTTCAACTCTGCGAGCGCCATAGCGATCAAGCCATATTCCCAAAGGCGCTTGCATGACACCCAAGGCAACGAAGAATGCAGAAGACAGCCAACCAAGTTGCGCCGCGCTTAAAGACAGATCCTGCGTGATGTAAGGCGCGAGCGCCGCGTTGACGGAACGCAAACCATAAGAAAAAAAATACGCTGCAGCAAAGCAGCTAAAGACCACGATGGATTGACGTTTACTGATAAGAGAAGATCTAAGATCGGCCTGGCTGTGCATGGGTATTCGGTGATTCCTGTAAGAAAACGCTTTCCTAGCGCTAAAAAAGCCCCACGCTTGGCACTACGTGCCGGCGCCGCCGCCAAGAGGCGCTTGTGCATTCGTACGGCCAGGCGGCAAAGATGAATGTCATGCACAGCCCGCGTCGCCTCAGCTGCGAGGCGGCAACGCGTGGCACAAGAGAATGACGCTCTGTGCTGCGAGCATCGTAAGGATACTTGATGTCGCGGCAGTACAAGCCGACAAGGTGTACGCGACATTCACTAGTACCGGATTAAAGCAGACGCCATCTTTGGTGCCCCACCCTGGCTCCTTTCAGTTATTTTATGCATTGACTATAGTTGTCATCACAACTATTATTTGCACAGCTACCGCTTCAATGCGAACTCGCTCAACCCATCAAACCTTCGTGGGGTTCTTAATGAATATGCCCAAGGTACCGTCCAGCAAGCCCGATTTCGATGCTCTGATTCTTCCGGACAAAGTCAGCCGCCAACTCTACGTCGACCCGTCCATTTTTGAAATGGAGGTAGATCGCATTTTTGGCCGTGCGTGGCTATACCTTGCCCACGCAAGTCAATTACCCAACGAGGGGGACTACGTCACCGCCTGGATGGGGCGCCAGCCCGTCGTTGTCTTGCGCCATAAGGATGGCAGCATCCATGTGCTTCACAATCGATGCCCGCATCGTGGCGTGATGGTAATAACCGATGAACGCGGAAACACCGGCAACACGATACGTTGCGGCTATCACGGCTGGACCTTCCGTACCAACGGCGAGTTGATTCTTGCGCCCATGCGCGACGCCTATGCAGACCGGTATGACATGAACGACCACAACACATTCGGGATGGCTCGCGTCCCTCGGGTCGCCGTTTATCGAGGATTTATCTTTGCTAGCCTGGCACCCGAAAATTACGCACTACCCGATCTGCCGGAATTTCTGGGCGAGGCAAAGCGATGCATAGACCTTATCGTCGACCGCGCCCCGGATGGCGAAGTCGATGTCACCGGTGGCGTACACAAATACATCGTCAGGGGAAACTGGAAAGCTCAAATCGAAAACCTGAACGACAACTATCATCCGCCCTTCTCTCATGCCTGTACGACGAACGACTCGCAGCGCCAGTTCCGACGGCGGTACGGCGACGACACCGGCGTACACCTGGATACGAGCGATCAGGGATCAAAGTGGGATTCAGTTGCGGCCGTAGGCTTGGATTGGGGTTCATCTTATTGCGGCCCATTGCCTTTCAATCACGAGGGCCGCGGCGGGCCGCTGTTCGAAGCGCACACCGCCGCATTGCGCAAGCATCACAGCGCCGAACGCGTGGACGAAATCATGACGGACTTTTTCCACAATGTCATTCTTTACCCAAGCGCCGTCATGCAACTGGCATCCAGCCACATAAGAACCATAAGGCCGATCGCACCCGATCAAACCGAGATTCGTGTTTATCCGATCAAGCTAAAGGGCGCACCAGACGAGATCAATCGTCAACTGATCCGCTACTTGAATATTACCCACTCAGCCGGCTCACTCATTCAATCTGATGACGTCGAGATGTTTCGCCGCGTACAGGGGGGCCTCGCCAGCGAAGCTCTGGAGTGGGTTTGGTTCAATCGCTACATGCAGGACGATCAAACAAAACAAGGAGGCGGCACGAGCGAAGTCGTCATGCGCAACCAATACCATTCGGGTTACCTCCGTTACATGGGGGGCGAATAAAAATGACCAATGTTCTGGGCAAAAACTCGAATTACAGCGACGCCGAGGCCTTTCTATTTCACGAAGCCCGCTTGCTTGACGAGCGCCGCTTCGAAGACTGGATGGCGCTGTTTACCAAGACCGGCTACTACTGGGCTCCCGCTCGCGTCGAGCAACAGGATCCATGGAATGAAGTTTCCTTGATTTTCGATGACAGGGAGATCATGACAAGCCGGATACAGCGGCTTCGCCATCCCAAGATATACGCGCAATTGCCCCATTCCAGATCTGTACGCCAGATATCGAATGTTCAAGTCGAAAAAGCCGACGAGAAGACGGACGACCTGCTGGTTCATTCGACATTTTTCATGCTCGAACACAGACCCACGCTTCCTCACGCCATGGAGCGCATTTTTGCCGGACGCATCACCCATAAACTGACGCGCGCCAACGAGACCTTCCAGATCGCTTACAAGAAAGTCCTGATTGCCAACTGCGATACCGCTTTCGATCCTCTTTTTGTCTATTTCTGAACCCCGGATCCACACCGCCACAAGTGCAAGCATCATCAACGGCCATTTCGAATCACGCTTAAAACACACGCCGCGTACTCGATAAACCCGGGTACTCTGGCGAGGAGACAGCATGAAGAATTCAGTGTTCGTAGGAAGCCTGTTTTGCGCACTGGTCTGCTCCAGTGCGTCGGCACAGCCTTTTCCAAACAAACCCATCCGCCTGATTGTTCCATTTGTCGCAGGGGGCTCGGGAGACGTGGTCGGGCGACTGATCGGGTCAAAACTGACCGAAGCCTGGGGCCAGCAAATCGTCATAGACAATCGTCCAGGGGCCGCCGGCATGATCGGCGCCAGCTTGGCCGCCCAGTCGGCGCCCGATGGCTATACCCTGCTTCTTGCCGATGATTCCGTGGTTTCTATCACTCCGCAATTGCAGAAATCCATGCCCTTCGATGTAAAGCGCGACTTTGCTCCAGTCACGACCATCGCCCATATCGAATTCCTGATCAGCGTCAACCCCTCGGTCACCGCCAACAACCTGCCCGAACTCATTGAACTGCTCAAGGCCAATCCGAAAAAATTCAGTTACGCATCAGCGGGTATCGGGTCCATCCATCACCTGGCAATGGAATGGCTCAAGCGCAGAGCAGGTGTCGAAATGGTGCACGTCCCCTATAAAGGGAGCGGTCAAATTCTGGGAGACCTGACAGCCGGCCAAGTCCCCATTGCCTATACGGGCCTTGCGCAAACATTGCCATTCATCAAAGCAGGAAAACTGAAGCCTATAGCCCTGGGAGGCCCCAATGCGAATGCAAGCGTGCCTGGTGTCAAACCGGTGGCAGATACGATCAAAGAGTTCGACGGAACTGCTTATTGGAACCTCTTTGCGCCTGCGGGAACCCCGCGCGAGGTCATCACCAAACTGAACGCTGAAGTAAATCGCATTCTGGAAGACCCGCAAGTGATTGCCCAACTGAGTTCCGCCGGCCTCAAACCCATCGGAGGTTCACCTGAACAACTCGCCGCACGCATGCGGGCCGACTACGAGAAATGGGGAAAAGTCATCCGGGAAATCGGGCTGAAACTCGACTAGGGCGGCGACGCTGCAACGCGCAGCCGGAGCACAACATTGTGGCCGGCTGACCCAGGCACAAGTACGGCAAGGCATATGAAGATCGACGACTCAGGAATACCAATGAACGAAAACACACAGAACGGGCTTATCGCCGCCCCGCTGCAAACATGGATGTGCCTTATTTGTGGCTGGATATACGATGAAACCCGTGGCAGCCCGGATGACGGCTTAGCCCCTGGGACTCGTTGGCAAGACGTGTCCCAGGACTGGATATGCCCTGATTGTGGCGCGGGAAAAAACGACTTCGAGATGGTCGCGATCTAAGCTTGATCGGCTATTTTCCCCGTTTGCCGGCTTTTGGTACAAGCTGCGCATCGGGAGTTACTTTGGTGGCCGAACGAGCGATACGCTGCGCAGGGGCAGCATCTGGCGTCTCGTCGCCTGTGGAATCCGCCAGTTTCTCCGCCTCGCAAAGCAGTTTCTCCAGGATACGGTCGAGCGTCGCCCTTTCGTCGTCAGTCAAAACCGAAACGAGGCTATTTTGGCGTTTGACAGCCGCCGGCAGTATCCGCGCATACAAGGCCCTGCCTGCATCCGTAACCACGATCTGAAAACGGCGGGCATCGAGCTCGTCGTCTACCCGCACAGCCAAGCCTTTTCTGAACAAAGCTGCAGCCGTTCTACTGATCCATCCCTTGTCGGTTCCCAAGGCCAACGCCAAGCCGTTCACGCTGCCTGAACCATCGATCATCAATGCGCTCAATAAGCGCCATTCGGCGAGTTGAACGCCGTAGCGTTGCGCGTAAAGTCGCACCGCGCCTTTTCCTAGCGTGTTCGACAGAACAAGAATCCGATGGGTTAAGAGCGTACGGAAATCGAATCTGCCGTGTGTGTTCGAACGCGTCATGTAGCGATTTTTCGATAGATTGAAATGTTGCCGGCATCTTACTTCAAGGAAGCACTTTGCCGGCCAAGGCAGGGAGAGACTTAAGGGGTCTGGGAAACGCCTCGCCCGCAACACAAGCCCGGGGTCTTATGGATGATGGCCCCGGGCATCAAACGATCAAACTATCAAATCGCCTTACTCCCGATCTAGAGGAGGAATAGGTGGCGCCGGAGGGGTGGGTGCCGCGGGCGCAGCCGGCTCCACTGCAACCGGTTTCGACGAAATGCCGCACTTTCCTTCCAGCCATTTCTCAAGCAATTTGTGCGCGGTTGCCCGCCCGCCCAAACCAAATGCCAAGGCACACGCCACTGCCGCCGCGCCAAGAATCAAACCAAAAGCCAAGTTGACGATTTCGTTGGCCAAGCCCATGAAACGCAAGCCGATAGCAACGGCCAATGCGATGATGGCGTATTTCAAAATGGATGGCAGACCACTCTCTCCAACCGATTGCCCAACCAAGTTAGTCACGATACGCGCCATCAGCACACCGACTACGATGATCGCGCTTCCGAATACAACGCGACCCCCCAGTTCAGTTACCTGAACGAGAATCTGCGCCACCGCATCGAAGTCGAGCAGGCGAGTGGCTTCGATAGCGCCGAACAACATGATTGCTGTGAGGACGATGGCTCCCACCACGCGAGACGGTTGCGCGGTAGGCACAAACCCGCCCCAGCCAGTCAGGGCGCGGTCGAAGCCGAGCGAGGACAATATCTGTTCGACAATACCCTTTACCCATCGTCCGATAAACCAGGCAATCGCCAAAACGATGGCTGCTGCGAAGATGCTCGGAATGGCGTTAAGCACGGTTTGCAGCACCGTTACGGCAGGATCAACAATGGACGAGATACCAAGAGCTTCAAGGGCCGCGATACTGACGGGAATCGCGATCAAGGCGAACACCACCATCCCTATGGTTCGGCTGATGGACATCTTGCTGGCAGCGGCAGGCGCAATGGCTGGCAAACTGGACTGCTCTGCACCGGTCAGTTCACCTACGCCCAACTTCGACAACCATCCATCCGCATTCGTCGCAGCCAGCGCGGTTTCGACGATGTTGCGCACGATCCTCGCAAACAAGATGCCGATAAAGAAGATCAGCCCTGCTCCGACTATGCGCGGAAAATAAAGGAAGATCTCATTGGTAAGGGCATGAATGGGCGTAAGCGCTTGGGCTAGGCCCAGAGGTTGCAAGGCGACGATCAACCCTACCAACCATACCACCCAATATGCGAGGGACCCTAGTTGGGTACCCAAGGTTTCACCAGGTTGTGCGGCACTCTTGCGTTGAAGTGCCGGGACTTTGTCCACGGCTTTGGCAAGGCCCCACTTGATCGCCTTGGCAAGAAAATGGGTAACTAAGAGAATGAGGATGGCAACCAGAAGCCTAGGCCCCCAGGCCGCCACCAGACCACCCCAATAGGCAGCTTGCGAGTTCGTTTCGTCGTACATCAGAGTCTCCTCCTTTTGGCCGTGATTGAACTTGGACAGAACCTATCTTCGTCCAAAACACACTCTGTGTACAACAAAACCATCAAAAAACTTTACGATTGAGGACTCATGGCGGACCACGGACTTGCTTGCTCCCAGGCATGTCCCAACTGCAGTACCTGCCAATCCGCATCTGGCTTCCCGATGATCTGCATACCCATGGGCAAACCTTCGGGATTGAATCCGATCGGAATATTCAGCGCGGGACAACCGGTAAGCGTAGGTAACACCGTTACCTCCATCCAGCGATGGTAGGTGTCCATAGCTCGCCCTGCAATCCTTGCCGGCCAATGGGTAGCAATATCAAACGGAAACACCTGGGCGCTAGGCAGGACCAGGAAATCAAAGTTCTCGAAGAGATCCAGCACTGCCCTGTAAAGATCCGAGCGCGCAATCGAGGCGCGATACAGCGCCGCCGCCGACGTAGTCCGGCTTTGTTCGATCTCCCAACAAACCTCAGGCTTGAGATGAGCGCGCCGAACAGGGTCGTCATAGTGAATCGAGAGCGAACCGCCTAACAGCAGTTGTCGCCAAACACCCCAGCTTTCCCACATTCTTGCTGGCGAAAAGCCAAGCTTGGCCGACTCCACTTCCAGCCCCAACAGGCTCAAGTTTTTCAGTGCGTCTTCGCATAGCGAGAGTATCCCGGCCTCAAAAGGCAGATGCCCTTGCAAGTCGCCCAACCAGCCTATGCGGCACGCGCCAAAATCCCGCTCCAAGCCCTCATCGCCCAAGCCGGACCTGCTTGAGAGCGGCGCGCGTTGATCGAAGCCCGACTGGGTACGCAACAGCATGGCCAGATCGGCAACGTGGCGCGCCATGGGACCATCGGTAGCCAGTTGCTGACAGAACAAATCGGGTAAAGCCGAGGGTACCCGCCCCCGGGAAGGACGCAAGCCGTAAACATTATTAAACGCCGCCGGGTTGCGCAAAGACCCCATCATGTCGCTTCCATCGGCCACGGGCAACATACGCAACGCCAAGGCCGCCGCCGCACCGCCACTGGAGCCGCCTGCCGTCTTCAAGTCGTTCCAAGCGTTCCCGGTTGCGCCGAACACCTTATTGTAGGTTTGCGACCCCAAGGCAAACTCGGGCACATTTGTTTTACCGATCAAGATCGCGCCTGCCGCACGCACACGCGCCACCGCCAAGGAATCCTCTTGCGGCACAAAATTTTTCAAGAGCGGCGAACCGAAAGTAGTACGTATGCCGCGTGTCATCGCGACGTCTTTCGGCGCCTGCGGCATGCCATGCATCCAACCCAGATATTCGCCTCGGGCCAATAATGCGTCATGTCGATCGGCCTGCTCAAGAAGGCGATCTTCAGGCTCTAAAGAAACGATTGCATTGAAAACGGGATTAAGACTGCTGATGCGATCGAGATAAGCCCGCATGACTTCGCGGCAGGATATCTGTCGCAATCGAATCGCCCGCGACAGCGACAGCGCATCCAAAGCTACGACTTCGGTCATGACCAGCCTCCAATAGAGTCACATCAAAAATAGGGCCCCAAGATATGCCAAAGCACCCGATAAGACAGCGACCAAGCAAAACGCATGCATGGAAACCCTGATCCCCTTTTGCATTCAGCAATATATACTTTTGTCAGAAATATATATTTTGAGATCAAATGCGGACTGACTCAATGAAAAAGCATTCCTGCCAACTACCTGAACTGCAGGCCAAATCAGGAAGACAAGAGACCAAACGGAGAACACATCCGGACGTCTGCAACACAGAATAAACAAGCAAGCGCATGACCTGAGTTCTGGCCACCAGCGAGCGCCCCGGCCTTCGCAGGAGCAATGAGGCCCCATTTGCTTCATCGTTCCACCCCTGCCCCAAGACCCATCAGGAGACACCTCATGACGATCGATCGACGAACATTTCTTGCCGCACTGAGCGCTGCAGGTGCGGGTACTCTTTTGCATCGCACTGCGCTCGCCCAGCCATCCGGGACGCCAATCCGGGTTGGCGGCACCCTTGCGCTGACCGGGCCATTCGCCGCGACTGGACTGGTTCACAAGCTGACAGGAGAAATCTATGTAGACGATCTCAATCGCCGTGGCGGTCTGCTGGGCCGGCCTGTCGAGTGGTTGCTCAAAGACGATCAATCCAAGCCCGACCTAGCGCGTACCCTATACGAACAGCTCATCACTTCGGACAAAGTCGATCTGCTGATCGGACCATACGCCACCGGCAACATTCTGTCAGCCATGGGTGTAGCGCAGCGCTACGGCAAGACCATCGTTCACCACACCTTCGGCATTCCGAAGCTGGCCAAATACGATCAGCAGTTTCCTGCCTGGTCGTTCGGGCCCGAACCCGAAGTCACCACTCCCAACCTGGTCTTCGACGCGATGGCCGCATCCGCTCACCCACCCAAAACCATTGCGGTAGTCACCAGCAAATTCCCTTCGGTTCATTTCGTCGCTCTCGGTGCGCGCGAAGTCGCCAAGAAGCGCGGCCTCAAGGAGGTCCTGTTCCTTGAATGGGATTTTGGCAACCGGGATTTCGGCCCTATCGCCGGTCGCATCAAAGAAGCGAATCCTGATTTCATCTGGACTGGCGCTCTCGGCCTGGAAGGTAATCAATTGCTCGATGCCATGAAGAAAATCGACTATGCGCCGCGCAATCACTTCTACCACTTCCCTGCCCCCGGGCCCATGGTACGGGCGCCGGAAGCCAATGGCGCCTTGTCGGTAACCATATTCGAATCCCACCCCCCCTTCACCAACAATCCGACCGCAGCCGCATTCGTCAAGACTTTCAACGAACGTGCGACCAAGGCCAATATGCCTGAGACCTCGGTCGAAACGCAGGCGGCCGCTTCGTTTTCAGCATGGCAGATTATCGAAACAGCAGTTGTCGCCAACAAGACCCTTGACAATAAAACGCTGGCGAACTGGCTCCGGAAAAATACCGTGGACACCATTCAGGGCAAGCTGCGCTTCAACGAGCGGGGTAACTTTGGAGACGACCTGAACCGAGTCAAGCAGGTGCAGGACGGACGTTGGGTAACAGTCTGGCCCAAGGACTGGGCAGCCCCCGGCGCTCAATTGAAAACGTCCTGAGCACCCCGCTCCGATGAATTTCCCAAGCTCGACCCTGTTGGCCCAGTCCATCCTGGCAGGCATATTCACTGGCGCTTTGTATGGACTATTGGGCTTGGGCTTGAGTCTTTCTTGGGGCATGCTGCGCCAGATCAATCTGGCGCACTTCGCCCTGGCTTTTCTTGGCGCCTACCTGACTTATCAGTTTGCGAGCTACGGCGGTATCGACCCGCTCCTGACGCTGCTGATGATCGTGCCCCTGTTCTTCGTAATCGGAGTCATCGTTCACTGGGTGCTGACGCGCTTCCGGGTCACACCGTTCAACTCTTTGCTGGTCACTTTCGGCCTGACCATCATTATCGAAGCCTTGCTGCAGTGGATCTGGACAGCCGATTACCGTCGGCTTGAGTCCAGTTATGCCGAGCACAAGCTGCGGCTTGGCCCCCTGTTTCTGCCCTTGCCGGAACTGATCACGCTGGGACTGAGTGTGGGCATTTCGGTAGCGATCTGGCTGGCCTTGCGACGCACCGATCTGGGCAAGGCCATCCGCGCCGCAGCCGAGGACGGCCCGATCGCCGCAGCCTTCGGCATCAACCAGCAAGCCCTTGCGCTGATGCTGTCCGGTTTGAACGCGTCATTGGCGGGTGTTGCCGGTGTTTGCATTGCGCTCGGTTATACGCTTGCCCCGTCACAGATCTATAGTTGGATCGGCGTCGTGTTCGCCTGCGTGATGCTAGGGGGGCTGGGCCGCCCCATGGGGCCTCTGATTGCGGGCTGCATCATAGGCGTCAGCGAAGCCATCACCATGGCGGTCGCAGCTCCGTCCTGGGCGCCGCTGGTCTCATTTTCCTTGTTGATTATCGTATTGCTTGCACGCCCGGAGAAAATCTAAGCATGCATAGATCCCTGCTTTTCATTCTCGCGGCAGGACTCGGGCTTGCAGCGATTCCCTATCTTGGCCTTCCCGCCTTTTATGAATCCGTGTTGTATCTGGTGTTCCACTGGATTGCGCTGGCTACCTCCTGGAACCTGTTATCGGGCTACTCCGGCTACTTCTCCTTCGGGCATGGCGCATTCTTCGGCATAGGCATGTACACCACGGCTACCTTGGCCAGCCAATTCGAAGTGCCTTTTCTGTGGACCTTACCGGCTGCTGCGGCCACCGCCGCGCTGTTCGGCGCAATCTTGGGCGTAGTGGCCTTTCGAGTTAAATCCGTACGCGGCGAGCTGTTTGCCTTGCTGACGCTGGCGGCAACCTTCGTAGTCGCCACCATAGTGTTGAACACTCCTATCGACGGTGGCCCCGGTGTCTACCTTAGCGCTGTGCCTCTACCTGAAATCGGGCCGACACCATCCAGCACCTTTTACTTGCTGGCGCTGGCCACAGCCGTTGCAACCCTTCTCATAGCACTATTTATTTATCACGCACGTTTCGGAACGGGCCTATTCGCCATTCATGACGACGAGGACGTGGCCGAGGTAATGGGCGTCCCGACCTTCACTTACAAAGTCGCGGCCTTTGCTCTGTCTTGCGCGCTTGCAGGCATAGTGGGTGGCGTACATGCCATGTTCATCTCCTACGTGACGACAGGCGATACCTTTACCGTCACGCTACCGCTAACCGTAATCCTTATGAGCGTGCTCGGCGGCACCCGCCATTGGGCGGGCCCGGCCGTCGGCGCGACGGTGATTACCCTTCTGATGTACAGCTTCACCGCTGGCGACAGTGCCGTTTTCGGCAAAGCCATCATCGGTGCGATCCTGATCGTCGTGATTCTTTTCATGCCGCAAGGCATTCTGGGATGGCTGTTGAAGAAGTTCGGGCGCACACCCGCCACGCTTGTAGGCCACGGCGGCGCAACACTGCCGCCCAGCGCCATTGCGGAAACCGCCAAAGCTGCCGCCGCACCGTTCGATCGCGCAGTTGATACAAGTGGGGAAATCCTGCTTAGCGCACGCGACGTGAGCAAATCATTCAGGGGGATACAGGCGCTGCGCGGAGTCAGCTTCGATATCAAACGCGGCGAGATTCTGGGTTTGCTCGGGCCCAATGGGTCGGGGAAATCGACTTTCATCAACGTCGCCAGCGGCCACTTCCCTGTCACCTCCGGCGCCATCTCGTTGATGGGTAAACAAATAGCGGGTGCCAGCGCTCATCGCATCGCCCGCAGCGGCATCTCTCGCACTTATCAAATACCTCGCCCCTTCGCCCATCTGTCGGTGCTGGAAAACGTCGCCTTACCAGCCATGTTTGGCGCACAACTGCTAGAACGGCGCCAAGCAGAGCAGGAAGCCTGGCGCTGGCTGGAATTCACCGGCTTAGCTGAACGCGCCTATGCCCTGCCCCAGGACTTGAACCTGCACCAACGTAAATTCCTGGAGTTTGCCCGGGCGCTGGCCGCGCGGCCGCAGTTGCTGATGCTGGACGAGGTCCTGTCGGGGCTGACGCCGTCCGAGATCGACGAGGCAGTCGTCCTGATCCAACGCATACGTGCCCAAGGCACGACCATCTTGTTCGTGGAACACGTGATGCGCGCGGTGATGGCGCTGTGTGATCGCATCGTCGTTTTCAACCAGGGCGAAGTTCTTGCCGAAGGCCCGCCAGCTCAAGTCATGGCGCGCCCGGATGTGATCTCGGCCTACTTGGGCAAGCCCATACGCGATGCCGCGCCCCCCGACGGAGCTCCTGCCCATGCTTGAAGTCCAATCCATACGCGCGGCCTACGGAGCGGCCACCGCACTCTGGGACGTTTCACTCTCGGTAGGCGCAGGCGAATTATTGTGTGTGGTGGGCCCCAATAGTGCCGGCAAGACTACATTGATCAACGCGATCGCGGGCTTGAATCGCGTCAGTGCCGGCAAATTGATATTCGACGGCCAAGACATTACGGATCTCGCGCCCCATCGTTTTTGCGCCACCGGCATCGCACTGGTGCCCGAAGGGCGTAGGCTGTTCACCGACATGAGCGTGCGAGAAAACCTGGAACTAGGCAGCTATACCGCCAAGGCTCGAACATTCCGCGCGCAAAGCCTGGATCGGGTCTGCGCCTTGTTCCCCGCGCTGGTCCCAAAACTGCCCCTGCCCGCTGGCTCTCTATCGGGCGGACAACAGCAAATGGTTGCCATTGGCCGCGCGCTTATGGCCCAACCCAAACTGCTATTGCTGGACGAGCCTTCGCTGGGTCTGGCACCCAGTATTGTGCTGGACATGTTCAAGGTGATCAGGGAGATCCATGCAGAAGGCATGGCGGTGCTGCTGGTCGAACAAAATGTCACGATGGCGCTTGAAGTCGCGCAACGGGCGGCAGTACTTGAGGAAGGCCGCATTGCCGCGACCGGCACCCCGGCGGAACTGCTGGCGCAGCCGCATTTGCGGCGCGCCTACCTGGGGCTTGAAAGCGACACGGCAACAATCTGATTGCCAACCCTTTCAGGACTGAGTCGCTACCTCGGTATTGAAGATGAAGTCAGGTGGCACGTCGGGCCCCCATAGATACAAGGCATCCTCGGGGGGAAAATCACCTGCCGGCCAGGGCTTGCCTGCCGACACGTAATCTATGTCGGCCGAGTACTCGGCGAACGAGCCCCAAGGGTCCTTGACGTAGAAAAAGTAATTCGACCCAAGCACGTGGCGGCCAGTACCCCAACCATGCTTGTAGCCGCCGGCATTCATCTGCCCTGCTCCTCGGCCGACTTCATCCAGGCTGGCAACGTCCCACGAACTGTGATGCCATCCCTTGCCCGTACTTTTTGCAAAGGCGACCAGGTGATGGTCGCAGCCATGAGGCGCATGGGTAAATGCAATGATGTCGAGCGACTTGTCGGACAGCCGCAAGCCTATGGATTTCCGATAGAAAGCCACGGCATCGGGTACGCTGGGCGTAAACAACAGCACGTGCGACAAACGCCGCGGCCGCACCTGCTTGCCTGCCGAACGCGGATAGGATCCGCGTTCATCAGCTCCTACTTTTGGCACATCGAACGCTGCCTTGGAGCTGGGCATTGTGCGCGGACCAACCTTGACTTGCACCAGATTGCCATCCGGATCATGAAACCAGCAACCTTCACTGTTTTTGAATGGTGAAGCCTGATCGAAACGAGCACCTGCTTCATGCGCCTGACGCTCGATAGCGGCAAGATCGCCCTCGTAGCAATGGAAACTCAAATAGGCCAGCGATTTATGATCTGATTTGATCAGGCGTCCCCACCGATGTTTATCACCGGCGTACAGCTGTATTTCATCGTCGCTGCGTTCAAGCGTCAAACCGAAAGCCGTATAAAAATCCTCGGCCTGTTCAAACGATGGCACATTCAAGGCGAAGTGATCGATTGAATGTATGGCGGCATCCGGGCGATTTTGATCTGGCATGTCTCCTCCTGCTGCACGGCGAGTTATAGGTTCTGGAATGCGCTCATTCTTCGTCTACAACAGGATTGCGCAAGGTACCCAGCTTTTCTACCGTCACCTCGCACACATCGCCGTGCTTCATCAACAGCTTAGGGGTTCGTGCCCAGCCTATGCCCGCCGGCGTACCCGAGACGATGACATCGCCGGCTTCCAATGTAATGGCTTCGCTAGTCACGGAAATGAGTGTGGCCACGTCAAAAATCATGTCGTTGGTGTTGGCCGACTGGACCACTTGTCCATTCAAGCGCGTTTCCAACTGCAGGCCCTTGGCGCCTGGCGGTACTTCGTCGGCTGTCACAAAATCCGGGCCGAATCCTCCTGTCGAATCAAAATTTTTACCTACCGTCCATTGTGGCGACTTGAACTGGTATTCACGCACTGAACCATCGTTGAAGACGGCATAGCCGGCTACGCAATCCAGCGCGTTTTCCTTGCTGATGAAGCGCCCGCCTTTACCCAGAATAACCGCCACCTCGCCCTCGAAATCCAGGGAATCAGAGGCCTTGGGACGAACGATCGGCGCATTATGGGCCAGCAAACTCGTGTGCACGCGCAAGAACAATGTCGGATAATCGGGTTGCTCGTACTTGCTTTCTTTGGTGTGGTCAGCGTAGTTCAAACCAGCACAGATGATTTTGGTCGGGCGCGCCAGCGGCGGCAGGAACTTTGCGTCGGCGTTCTTGACCACTTCCAGGACTTTTCGCCCGGCGGCATAGCTGCGCAGATCAACGCCGCGTGCAAGCAAGGACTCAAGACTTTCTTCGCCGATGACATTGATATTGTCTTGGGCATCGCGAACCCCCAGCACCGCACTGCCATTTCTTTCAATCGATACATAACGCATTGGTTTTCCCCGTGATCTACAAACGTTGGCTATACTGCGAATCCTATGACAAAATATATACAAAAACAAGTTTTGTAGATTAATTTTGAACAAAGACATTCCCCAAGCCAAAACCACTGCCTCGTCACTTCAGTGGACCATCCGCCAAGACCTCGTCAATGGCGTGTTTCCTGCCGGTGCAAAGCTGCGTATTCGCGAACTTGCCGAGCGCTACGAGGTCGGCACCATCCCTTTGCGCGAGGCCTTGTCACGCCTTTGCACTACGGGCTTCATCGTTGCGGTGGACCAAAAGGGATTTCGCGTATCAGACGTGTCCGAAGCCGAACTGCTGGACATCACGCGGGCGCGTCAACAGCTCGAATCGCTGGCATTAAACGACGCTATTGAACGACATGAGCTGGAATGGGAAGGCCGGGTACTGGCCAGCTACCACCAGCTAAAACGCATACCACTCTATCTGGATGAAGCAGATCCAGCCAGTGCCGCGGTCAATCCCGAATGGGAGCGTGCTCACGATGCGTTTCACGAAACGTTGGCATCAGGTTCTTCTTCCACCTGGATCAAACAATTCTGCAGCACCTTGCGTGAACAAACGGCGCGCTATCGTGCCTTGTCCGCCGGAATCGGGCATACCGAACAGCGCGATGTCGACGCGGAACATGCAGCAATCGTCACCGCTATTCTTGACCGCAACGCAAGCCGCGCCTGCCATCTCCTGAGCGATCACTTTGCTGTTACCGCCCGTCTGGTAGCGGGTCTGCTTGGCCCCTGAAAATCAGGAAGGCAATAGACAAGGGCAGCCAAAACATAAGCTGCCCTTGTTGGAAAACCGCTAGAGGCTGCTACCTATACGGGTAACACCTCGCCCGGTACGGCTTAGATACCCAAAGCCTTTTTCACACCTGCCCCATAAGCGGGATCGGCCTTCGTACAGTTGTCGACGTGACGCTGCTTGATCGCGAGAGGCGCATCGCCCATGGCACGCGCCGTATTGGCGAACAGTACTTCTTGCTGAGCCGGCTTCATCAAGCGAAACAGTGCTCCGGGCTGCGAATAGTAGTCGTTGTCATCCGAACGATAATCCCAGCGGTCAGCCCCGCCTTCGAGCGCCAGAGGTGGTTCACGGAAATCGGGCTGCTCTTGCCATTCACCCTCGCTATTGGGTTCGTAGTGAAGCGTGCTGCCCACGTTCCCGTCAACCCGCATCGCACCGTCTCGGTGGTAACTGTGCACGGGACAGCGAGGTGCATTGACGGGGATCTGTACGTGGTTGACCCCCAGCCGATAGCGTTGCGCATCGCCGTAGGAAAACAATCGCCCTTGCAACATGCGATCAGGCGAGAAGCTGATACCCGGTACGACATGAGCGGGATTGAATGCGGCCTGCTCCACATCGGCAAAGTAGTTATCGGGATTACGATTGAGCTCGAATTCGCCGACTTCGATAAGAGGATAATCCCCCTTGGGCCAGACCTTGGTCAGATCGAAAGGATGGTAAGGAACCTTGGCGGCATCTTGCTCGGGCATGATTTGCACAAACATCGTCCAGCGCGGGAACTCCTTGCGTTCGATGGCTTCGTACAAATCGCGCTGTGCGCTTTCGCGGTCTTTGCCAACTAACGCTTCGGCCTCTTCATCGCTCAGGTTCTTGATGCCCTGTTGTGTACGAAAGTGGAACTTGACCCAATAGCGTTCATTTTGCGCACTGATGAAGCTGAAAGTATGCGAGCCGAAACCGTGCATATGGCGCAAAGAGGCCGGAATGCCCCGATCGCTCATCACGATGGTGACCTGGTGCAAAGCCTCTGGCAAAGACGTCCAGAAATCCCAATTGTTCTTTGCGCTGCGCAAATTGGTGCGCGGGTCGCGCTTGACCGCATGATTCAAATCCGGGAATTTGAGCGGGTCGCGAAAAAAGAATACCGGGGTATTGTTGCCGACCAGATCCCAGTTACCTTCTTCGGTATAGAACTTCATGGCGAAACCGCGAATATCGCGCTCGGCATCGGCCGCGCCACGCTCGCCGGCTACAGTAGAAAAACGGACGAACATATCCGTTTTCTTGCCAATCTGCGAAAAGATCTTTGCCTTGGTGTAGCGAGTGATGTCATGGGTGACGGTGAAGGTGCCAAACGCCCCCGACCCTTTAGCGTGCATACGCCGCTCGGGGATCACTTCACGATCAAAGTGCGCCAGCTTTTCCAGAAACCAGACGTCTTGCAACAATTGCGGTCCACGCGGGCCCGCTGTCACCACGTTCTGGTTATCAGGTACCGGAGCACCCGCTACGGTCGTGAGTTTCTTGCTTGTCATAAGCTCTCTCCTTGCTTGTGATACGGCGATCGGCAACAGCGTCCGGAAAACAGATCGATCAGCTTGAACAATCCGTCCCGGTGCGCGATCACGTGCGAACTTGGCCCTGCCATACTAAACAATCGTCGACAAGATTGCATCCGAATATCGCTGCAAACTACAGAGGGCGCGATAACACGCGCTCATACTGAAGTACGCAAGGCGGAAGATCACTTGCGCCCTGCTCACAGCCGATTCGCCTAGATCTTGCCGAGCTCAGCCCAGCGATATAAGATATATAAAATATAGACCTTATAAATCCTATTCTCGCCAGGCTACCCGAGAGGTAAAGATGGTTGCGTTGCATCACATCGAAGAATCCGCATCGTCCCGCGCCAATACCCCGCAGTTGCGAGCTTTTCTTGAACTCGGCTTTCGTCCCCTCTATTTGGCAGCGTGCTTCTGGGCAGCCTTTTCCGTCGCGTTCTGGATTTACACACCACACTTACTAAGCGGACCCCTATCTGGCGTGGCCTGGCATGCTCATGAAATGCTGTGGGGATTCATCGCCACAATTGCGGTGGGCTTTCTGCTCACCGCCGGCCCCACCTGGACCAACCGCCCCACCCTGCGCGGGACGGCGCTAGCGGTTACCCTTCTATTCTGGCTGACCGCGCGCCTGGGGTTTCTGGCCGGCGGCTCGATGCTGTTTCTGCTTGCAGCTATCGGAGAGCTGGCCTTCTTTCTGATCGCGGCGCTGGCCTTGGCCCGGGCAATTTATTCGTCCCGCAGCCAACGCAACTATGGCATCCCCCCTTTATTACTTGGTTTGGGACTGGCCGACGCCTTGTTCCTGTATGGGGTCTCACAAGGCAACTATGCCACCTTGATGCGTGGTTTCAGCACGGGTTTGCTTTGCATGGCGCTTATTACTTTGCTGATTGCGCGGCGTGTCATTCCATTCTTCGCCATGCGGGCTATTCCCGGCTTGCAGATTCCCATGCACACACGCAGCGGTCACTGGCAACTCGTAATGGGCGTGCTTGCATTGATCTTTGGCCTGCTGGGGCAGCAACACGCCATGGCGGTTGCCGTAGCGATTTGCGGTGTGATTGCACTTTTTCAGGTGTACGCCTGGAAGCCATGGGCAGTTCGGCGGACCCCTCTGCTGTGGATACTGTATGTCGGCTACACAGGCCTTGGCCTGGGTTTACTTACTGCCGCATGTCACGCAGCCGGGTTTATCACACGCTCAGCCTGGCCGGTTCACCTTATCGGCATCGCTGGCTTCTCCACTTTGATTATCGGCATGGTGACCCGGACCGCACTCGGCCACCTGGGCCGTCCCTTGCAAGCCGACGCCACGATGGTGGCGAGTTATGCACTGGTCATTGCAGCAGCCATACTGCGCCTGCTTGCGCTCGTCCCCTCGCCTTTCGCTCTTGCCGCGCTGCATGCCTCCGCCGCAGCCTGGATCGTCGCCTTTGCCTTTTATTTGTGGCGTTTTTTTCCAATGATGATCCGCCCACGCCCCAACTCACCGTCCGGCATCATTTCCATCAGCCCCAAAGCTTCCTGATTCAGGAGATAAAACATGACTGTCGATATCGAACTACGACGTGTTTATGACGGCAGCGGTGCCGCCAACAGATACCGGGTTCTGGTGGATCGACTATGGCCAAGAGGCGTAGCCAAGAAGGACCTTCCCGTCGACGTCTGGGCCAAGGAAATCGCCCCTAGCCCAGAATTGCGAACCTGGTTTTCCCATGATCCTGTCCGTTGGGAAACCTTTGGCGAACGCTATCAAAAAGAACTTCAGACTGAGGAGCAACAGGCTCGCCTACGCACCTTGGTCGAATCTGCAGGGGGCAAGCCGATTACCTTGCTCTATGCCGCGCGCGACACCCACCATACTCACGCAATCATTTTGCGTGATGAAATGCTTCCTATCGCTACGGCCCTCAGTCGTCCCCATCGCCAAGAAAAGAACGGTTGATATCGGCAATATTCGCCAGCCCCAACAGTGCCAAATCCCGGTCGATTTCCGTACGCAGCAATCCAATGGCATGCCTTACCGCGGCACCGCCGCCGACAGCGGCGGCGTATAACATCGGTCGCCCCAACAGCACGAAATCGGCACCCAGCGCCAGGGCCTTAAGAACATCGCTGCCCCGTCTGAAGCCGCCGTCGACAATGACTTTTGCGTCGCCGGCCACGGCAAGTATCTTGGGCAGAGCACGCATGGGCGCCATGGCAGTATCCAATTGGCGGCCACCGTGGTTAGACACCACAATGCCATCAGCACCCGCCGCAACCGCGCGCGCCGCATCGTCAGGATGCAACACACCCTTCAATAGCAACCTCCCTTTCCAAAGCCTGCGTATGAAGTCGAAGTCGCTCCAGCTAAGACGATCACGACCGGCGCGAAATTGCGCCCCCGGCGTTGCCACGATAGGGCCCGCCCGGCTCGGGCCGAAGTTTTCAAAATGCGGCATGCCGTCGCATAAGAGAGTACGCAGCACATTACCCGCCAACCAGCGCGGATGCGTCAAGCCATCCCACGCCAGCCGCGCACTGGGCACGATCGGTATACCGAAGCCCAGACGCAGATCGTTCTCGCGGTTGGCGGCCACCGGCACATCCGCCGTCACCACCAAGACCTCGTAGCGGGCCTTCTGCAATCTTTCCAGCAGTAGCTCGATACGTTGGCGATCGCTTTGCAGGTAAGCCTGATACCAAGAACCCGGAGCTTGCTGTGCAAGCTGTTCCATGGAAACGGACGAGGCTGCGCTCAGGATGAAAGGCAGACCTTCAGTTGCAGCGGCTTCGGCCAAAGCCAGATCAGCCCGAAAGCCGAACAATGCTGCTCCCCCCATGGGGGCGATACCAAAGGGGGAGGTGTATCGCCTACCCCATAGCTCGCAAGTTTGCGAACGGGTCGAAATATCCACCAGTACTTTCGGGCGCAAAGCCAAATCAGCCAATGCCCGAGTGTTCGCCCGCAATGACTGCTCGTCTTCTGCACCATGGGCCGCAAAGCCGAAAATGCAACGCGGCAAGATACGCTTTGCCAGATGTTCGTAATCCTTCAGGGACAACGCGGTTTTCATGTGATGCTCATTCAGTCTTGACCCCGGTTCGCCGCACCATATCTTGCCAACGCTGCGCTTCATTCAGGACAAAAGTGGAAAACTCAGCTTGGGTCAATGGTGTTATTTTTTCGCTGCCCCAACCCGCCCACATACGCTGAATCTCGGGGTCTTGCAAAGCCTGGGCAACCAGAGTCGCCATCTTGCCAGCAATCTCGGAAGGCAGTGCTGACGGAGCAAAAGCGCCATACCAAGTGCCAATCTCCATCGTTCCCAGCCCAAGCTCCTTCAAGGTCGGCAATTCCGGAAACAGTGGCGAACGTTGAGCGGAGGTGACCGCCAGTCCCCGTAACCTGTCGTCCCGCACGAACACCGAAGCTGCGGGCATGGTTTCAAACAGCAAGTCGATCTGCCCTCCGATAAGATCCTTGATTGCGGGCGCACTTCCCTTATAGGGAATCGCTACCAAAGGCGCGCCGGTAACGTGTTTGAAAGTGACGCCGGCAAGATGTTGCAGATTGCCGATACTGCCAACCCCGTAGCTCAAACCTTTGGGATTGGCCTTCGCGGCCTGGATCAACTCGGGAACAGTCTTGATTGGCGATTCGACATTTACAACCATCATGTTTGGCACTGAGGCCAACAAGGCTATCGATTTGAAATCCGGCCCGGTCAATGGATAAGGGATTTTTCCCAATAAGGCGGCACGCGTCAGTTCATGCACACTGGCAAGCAGGAATACAGTGCCGTCAGGAGCTGCCTTGGCGACGAACTCGCGTGCAACGACACCCGCGCCGCCGCCTCGATTATCGACAATAAAGGTTTGGCCCGACATCTTGCCCATGACCGCGGCAAGTGGCCTCGCCATCTGGTCCATCGACCCCCCGGCCGAAGCCGGAACAATGAGCCGTATGGGCTGATCCGTCCACGCCGATTGCCCCCAGGCCCAGCCATTTGCCATACATGCCGCGAATCCGAAAACCCATACCGCTGGATATGATTTCATGCCGCTTCCTTAATGGTAGATAAAAGCTGGAGCCTCTAGAGCAATATCAACGTCTTAGCGCGCGCAGCAACTCCGTGTCAGGCTCGAACCCCAGGCCCGGGGTCGACGGCAAAGCCAAATAGCCTTGTTCGGGTTGCGGGAAGTTCTCGTACAAACGATGCATCAACGCAACGGTCTGCAAATGCCACTCCACGCGGCCGCCGTTAGCCAAGCCTGCATGCAGATGCATGTTTTGCAGAGGAAAAGCCCCTCCGTTGGTGATCGGCCTATTGAAGGCGCTCGCCAGGCCGGCAATGCGCACGCACTGGGTGTAACCGCCGCTGATCACCACATTGGGCTGGATGTAATCGACGGCGCCAGCCGCCAGCATGTCGCGAAAGCGAAAAGCCAACCCTTCATTCTGCCCGGCGGCAACGGCCATACCTGTTCTTCGCCGCAAGTCCGCCATGGCAGCGATATCGTTCTGCGTGACGGGCTCTTCAAAAAAGGCAATGCGATGATCCGCCAGGCGCAAGGCCAATTGTTCAGCGTGAAAGGGATCAAGGCTGCAGTTCGCATCTATGTACAACTCGACGTCATCGCCAACGGCTGCGCGTACCGCGGCGACACGTCGTTCGTCTTCAAGAATGACCTGATCAAGCGCAGGCCCGCCACGATCACGCCGCTGCAAGGCCTGGTGCCCGACGACCATCTTGAGATGGCGATAGCCTTGATGCACTAGATTGGCTGCGGCTTGAGCCAAGGCATCGCGTTCGAGAAAATCAAAACCGAAAGTGGCATACACGGGCACCTTGGAACGAGCGCCGCCAAGTAAGCGCCACACGGGCTGCGCAAGAAATTTTCCTTTGATGTCCCAGAACGCAATATCAAGCGCGGCCACAGCGTGCATGCCGTAACCAGTTTGGCCACGCGGGCAAAGCATCCAGTACAAGCGATCCCACAACGCTTCGTGATTGAGAGGATCTTCCCCGATCAAAGCTGGCCCCGCCACCTCGTTGATGATCGCGGCAATCACGCCTTCATCGGTGATGGAGGTAATGCCATGACCGATTATGCCTTCCGAGGTTTCGACTTCAACCATGCAAGCACGAACGGCATGAGTCTGCTTACCCGTACCGCCGATATCCACATCCACGGGCAACTTGACCGGTGTAGCAACAACACGAGTGATCTTCATATTCTGCCTGTCCTATAAAACCACCAAGATCAAGCCTGCCCGGCCGCACAAGGAAGCGCAACCACAGGCTTCGATCCACCTCAACGGCTTAGACACAAACCACATTCGCAGGCGCCTGCCGCCGCTTTTAAACCTGCCGTCACGCAGTCAATCTGGAAGTGCAATACCTGCCGAAGCCCTGTGCATCGCAGGCAAAACCCCCTGCCCCAGAAAATAAAATGCACGCAAAAGGTCTGCTGAAGTTGGATATGCGACGACGCCAAAGCATCAGTCATGTCTCTATTTTTTGTAAGACGTATTACTATTTTCAAGTAGGCTATCAGCCACCTAAAATGAAGTCAACAAAAAATCCTAAGGGAAATTACAGACGCGAAGATGCGTCTGGACACTACTGAATACGCTGAACAAACACTCAGCAAACCGTCATTCCACTGATGTTGCTCGCACGAATTTCTTCAGCAGCCTGATCAGTTCCTTGCGCTCTGCTGGCGTAAAGGTATCCAGCAGCTTGGATCGCACAGCGGGCGCGAGTTTCTCCGCTTGCTCCAGGACAGCTCGCCCGCTGTCCGTCAAATCGAGCTCGTAGCGACGCTGATCCACTTCGCTTTTTCGCCGTTGCACAAGCTCTCTACGCACCAGCAAATCCACCACCATACCGGTCGTGGAACGATCGAGCTTAAGCAAACGCGCCACAGCAGCCTGATCGAGAGAGCCCATATACTTCAGCATGTACAGGACGCCATACTGCGTCGGAGTCAGTTCCAGATCGCGATAGGCCTGCGTGAAAGCCGAACTGGTAATCTGGTGCGCACGGCGCAGCAAGAAGCCCAGGAAACGATAAATTCGCTGCAGCGCCCTGTCGGCGTGAACTGTCTCGTCATTCTGCATAGGCGTTACGTTTCTCCGATGAGCCTAAATGGCCACGCCAAGCACAGGGCTCTCCACGCGGAATAGTGCCTGCAACCATGGCAGCCGAGCCGCGCAGCCCCGTGCTTTTCGCCGCGCGAAGTCAGAAACTGACACCGCCACGACCCCATTGCTTCAAACGTCTGAGCGCCCGCCAGCCCAGCCACAAACCCGCCACGACCAAGACCAGAATGACGGCAGCAACCCCCAAAGCCAAAGCAGGTTGGGTCAGCACAAAGGCCAGCCCACCAAAAGTCGCCACATCCTCAGCGCTGGACACTACGACGTTGCTGACAGGCTCGGGGCTGGCGTTGACAACAGCGCGCGCGCCAGCCTTTGCTCCGTGACTAGCCAAGGCTGCACCACCTCCCAGCAGGAACACCAATACTTGCCAGACCGGATCGCCAGGATCAACGATGGCAAGCGCAAGCAGCGCTCCGCCCAGGGGCCGAATAAAGGTGTGCACGGAATCCCACAGACTATCCAGCCACATGACCTTGTCGGCCAGCAACTCGACCACCATCCCCAAGCCCGCCAAACCCAACACCCAGGGGTTGGCCAAAGCATCCAGCATCCGCAACTGTTCGGGCAAATCGAGTATGCCTAAACGCATGGCCAAGCCCGCAGCAAAAATGCATGCATACATGCGCCACCCGGCAAGAAGGCTAAAACTTGCCGCTACGCCCAGAAGCTC
>JBEBXA010000057.1:0-26073 GCA_040391825.1 Pigmentiphaga sp. | reverse complement strand
ACAACAAGCGGGAATGGGATGAGGCAGGAAGCACCAAAGCTAGGGTCGCGCCGTCCTCTTGCAAGGTCACAACCGTTTAACATCAACGTGTAGCGCGTCAAGAATGTGGTAACCGGCAATATTAGTCAAGTCTTAAAGGCTTGCGGTCCCAGGTGACGGTATAGGAGGGCCTGTCATTAATTTTGTGTGCAAGGCATAACATAACGCTCGAGGAGCATGTATGCCAAGCAAACTCAAGAAGCCCACAGCCAAGGCGGTCCAGAACCTGCCGGAGATTCACGAGGATCTAATCACTCATTTCGTGAAGGGTCTGATGACAGCTGAGGCGGTGCAACTGCCTCGGCAGCCTTCAAGAAGGCGTTGATCGAACGGGCACTGGGCGGCGAGCTGGGCCACCATCTAGGCTCGGCAACTGGCTGGTAGTCAGGGGGGCACGTGCCGCGGCGCGGTCGTCGATGATCTCCATCAGGTCTGCGCGAGCACTGAGATCCAGTGCCGTCAACCCCCAGCCGTCCAAGACGATCAGGTCGGTCTTGGCCAGGGCCAGCAACCATTGCCGAAGGAGCTGGCGCCGTGCAGCAGGCGCAGCTCTTCAGCCAGCCGCGAGGTGCGTAGGTAGCTGACCGAGAAACCCCGCCGGCAAGCGTACTGGGCCAATGTACTGACCCAGCGTAACCTGCTCGGGTTATGCGCTTAATGCAAACGCATGATCCGGAGTCTTCATCTTCAGCTCCTAATGGGAGCGCCGGTTGTTGTAAAAGCCGATCCAATCACCGATCACCCGACTGGCGTGTTGCAGGGTTTCAAAGCGGGCGCTGTGCGAACATTGCTCTTTTAATGTCTTTATCACGCGTTCGTGCCTGCCGTTTTGTTGTGGCCAACTAGGCTGACTGGCAGCATTAGCTAAAGCATCGGAGTCTCGTACGACCTCGATGGCGCCATTGTTATGCGTGTCCTACGGGGCACCGAATATCGGCAAAAATTTCGGCTCTACCTCACAAACGGGGGACATCGCCATTCATAAGACTTGTTTTTGCGAAGAAACACGTTTAATGGAGGCAATGGGATGCCCCTCTTTGGAAATTCTTGGACGACAAAAAAGCCCTAAGTCATTTATAACTTAGGGCTTTTTGCGGCTTCCGAAGGCTCGAAAGCTAGTAATTTGGTGGCCTGGGGCGGAATCGAACCACCGACACGCGGATTTTCAATCCGCTGCTCTACCAACTGAGCTACCAGGCCCTTCGCCGTAGGCAAAAACAAATGCCCCGTGAAGAACGCAGGATATTACACAGTTTTCACACTCTTTGCAAAGCGGCACTACCCGCCCATCCAAGCCTTCACCCCGGTTTCCCCACCCGCGCAACCGCGAATCTCGCCCAAGCACCTATAATAGGGGGTTAGCTCCGCTTTTGCGGCGCCCTCTTCCTTACTATGTCCGTCGACGTCCTTACTTTTGGTCTGAACCACGTGTCCGCCCCGGTATCGGTGCGCGAGCGGGTGTCGCTGCCGCTTGAGCTGCTTAATCCAGCCCTGGCGGGACTGCGCTCGGCCTTTGGCGGCGCAGTGCGGGAAGCCGCTATTTTGTCCACCTGTAATCGCACGGAAATCTACTGTGCGGCCGAGCCTGGCGTGGCCGAGCATCTGCCGGCTTGGCTGGCCGAGTACCGTCAGTTCGACAATGGCGTCTTGCAGCCGCATTTGTATCGGCACCAGCAAGACCAAGCGGTGCGCCATGCTTTCAGGGTAGCCAGCGGTCTAGACTCGATGGTGTTGGGTGAACCCCAAATTCTGGGGCAGATGAAAGACGCCGTGCGTGCCGCTGAAGAAGCGGGCGCCATGGGTACTTTGCTGCATCAGTTGTTCCAGCGTACGTTTTCGGTCGCCAAGGAAGTCCGTTCGCAAACCGCAATCGGTGCGCAGTCGGTATCTATGGCAGCGGCGTCGGTGCGTTTGGCGCAGCGTGTGTTCGGCGACCTGAGCCAAGTCAATGTGCTGTTCATTGGCGCGGGCGAAATGATCGAGCTCTGCGCTACCCATCTGGCGGCACAGCGGCCCAAGAAAATGGTGGTAGCCAACCGCACCCTGGAACGCGCAGACACGCTGGCCAGCAAATTTGCAGCGGGCACCATGCGCCTGACCGAACTGCCCGACCGGCTGGCCGAGTTCGACGTGGTGGTGTCCTGTACGGCCAGTTCCCTGCCCATATTGGGTTTGGGGATGGTCGAGCGCGCCACGAAAACGCGGCGCCACCGGCCTATCGTGATGATAGACCTGGCAGTGCCGCGCGATATCGAACCCGAAGTGGGCCGGCTCAATGATATTTATCTGTATTCGGTGGATGATCTTGGCCGCCTGATACAAAGCGCGTCCGATGCGCGCCAGGCTGCCGTGGTGCAAGCCGAGGCCATCATCGAGACACGCGTACAGAATTTCATGCATTGGATGGATTCGCGCGCTATCGTGCCGGTCATTCGCGGCATGCACCAGGCTGCCGACGTGATGCGCCAGCACGAGTTGGATCGTGCCCGTAAGGCGCTGGCGCGTGGCGACTCGCCTGAACAGGTGCTGGAACAACTCGCACACGGGCTGACGCAGAAGTACCTGCATGCCCCCATGTCCGCACTCAACCATAGCGAGGGCGGTGACCGCCAGCAGTTGCTGGCCTGGCTGCCACGGCTGTTCCCGTCGCGGCCCTCGCGCAACGACCATTAGTCTTCAATGAAAGCATCGATGCGGTTCCGGCTCGAGCAGTTGACTCGACGCCTCGCCGAACTGGACGCCCTGCTCGCGTCACCTGAAACCGCCAGCGATATGGATACGTTTCGCAAGCTGTCGCGCGAGCGCTCAGAAGTCGAACCGGTTGCCAGCAACTTTACTGCGTATATGAATACGGAAGCCGATATCGAAACGGCGCAGCAGATGTTGAGCGATCCAGACATGAAGTCCATGGCGGAAGAAGAGCTGAAGCTGGGCAAGGCGCGGCTTGAAGAGTTGGAGTCCGACTTGCGCCTGCTGTTGCTGCCGCGCGACCCGGACGACGGGCGCAGTCTGTTCCTGGAAGTGCGGGCCGGCACGGGCGGCGACGAAAGCGCTTTGTTCGCGGGCGATTTGCTGCGCATGTATACGCGCTACGCGGAACGCAATCGCTGGCAAGTAGAGGTGATGTCCGAAAGCGAGTCGGAACTGGGTGGCTACAAGGAAGCTATCGTGCGCATTGCCGGCGACGGTGCGTACGGACGCTTGAAGTTCGAGTCGGGAGGCCACCGCGTACAACGCGTGCCCACTACTGAAACCCAGGGCCGCATCCATACTTCGGCTTGCACCGTTGCGATCATGCCCGAGGCCGACGAACTTACCGAGGTCAATATCAACCCGGCGGATTTGCGCATCGACACCTTTCGCGCCAGCGGCGCGGGCGGCCAGCACATCAACAAGACCGATTCCGCGGTGCGCATCATCCACTTGCCCACCGGCATCGTGGTCGAATGCCAAGACGATCGCTCGCAGCACCGGAACCGCGACAAGGCAATGAAGGTGCTGGCGGCCCGCATCAAGGACAAAGAGCAACGCGAGCGCGATGCCAAAGAGGCCGCCCAGCGCAAGAGCCTGGTCGGTTCGGGCGATCGCTCGGAACGCATACGCACGTACAACTTCCCGCAAGGGCGAATAACCGATCACCGCATCAACCTTACTTTGTACAAGTTGCAGCATGTGTTGGATGGCGATCTGGACGAATTGATTTCAGCCCTTGCGTCTGAACATCAAGCAGATCTGTTGGCTACGCTGGGCGACGACTGAAGCCCATGACTGCCGCGTGTGTGCGTATCTTGATTGTCGAAAGCGGGCTGCCTTTGCTTGAGGCCCGCATGCTGCTGGAACACGTCTTAGGCGTGAACCGGGCCTGGCTGATCGCACACGATACAGACCCGCTGGCCGAGACCGCGGTTGCCCGCTTCAGGCAATTAGCGGTGCGCCGCCAAGCCGGCGAACCCATGGCTTACTTGATCGGTGAACGCGAGTTCATGGGGCATAGCTTCGAGGTGTCGCCAGCGGTGTTGATTCCACGGCCGGAAACCGAACTATTGGTGGAAACGGCATTGGCGCATCTGTCAGGCACTCCGGCGCCAGCGGTGCTCGACCTGGGCACCGGTAGCGGAGCCATTGCGATTTCTATCGCCCTGGCCCGCCCGGACGCCAGCCTTACCGCCACTGACTTGAGCGCAGCCGCATTGGCTTTGAGCGCAAGCAACGCGAGCCGGCTTGGTGCTCGGGTCATTTTCTTGGCTGGCAGTTGGTTCGAGGCGCTGAATGATGCTGCGCCCGACGCGTTTTACGATGTCATCGTTTCCAATCCACCCTATATTGCCAAGGATGACGCCCATCTATCGCAGGGCGATCTGCGATTTGAACCAGAATTGGCTTTGACCGACATGGCCGATGGCTTGCAAGCATTGCAAACCATCGCGATGGGCGCAGCCGCCCGGCTCAAACCAGGCGGTTGCCTTTGGCTGGAGCATGGCTGGGATCAGGCTCCAGCGGTTCGGGACTTGCTGCGAGCAACTGGCCTGGTCCGTGTCGAAAGCCGGCGGGATTTGGCCGGTATCGAGCGGATTTCCGGCGGGTACCTATAATTAGTCTATTCAATTCTTTCTTCGTGCGAGGTTCGCCATGAGCGATGTACAAGATTTCATCCGCCAAACTGTTACCGACAACGCCGTCGTTCTGTTCATGAAAGGCACGGCGCAGTTTCCGCAATGCGGGTTTTCGGGCCGCGCCATTCAGTTGTTGAAAGCCAATGGCGTGCGCCAGTTGGCCACCGTCAACGTGCTGGAGGACGATGCGGTACGCCAGGGCATCAAGGAATTTTCCAACTGGCCCACCGTGCCCCAGCTTTACGTAAAAGGCGAATTCATTGGCGGTTCGGACATCATTGCCGAAATGAATGAGAACGGCGAATTGAAGCAGTTGCTGGCCGACGCCGGCGCCGTCGCCTGAGCTCCGCCTGGAAGGCCGCGCCCTGTTCAAGCGGGGTGTGCAAGATGGGCGCCAGCGCATGTCCTTGAAAATATACTTGGCCGGCCCGGATGTGTTTCGTCCGGACGCTTTGGCCTATGGCGCCGCGCTCAAACAGTTGTGCGCGCGCCATGGCTTTACCGGTTTATTCCCGCTGGACTCCCCCGCCGTTGCGGGCCACGGTCCCGAAGCTGCGGCGGCCATTTATCGCAACAACCTGGCCCTGATCCAGGAAGCCGATCTATTGATGGCCAACCTGAATCTCTTTCGGGGAAGCGAGCCTGACTCGGGCACGGCGTTTGAAGTGGGCTATGCCTGCGCGCTAGGCAAACGGGTATGGGCCTACACGGAAGAATCCACCTCGCTGGTGCAACAAATCGCAGGCGGCGCGCCGGATACATGCGTGCCGCCAACTGATGCCCAAGGCTATCTGGTCGAAGACTTCGGCTTGAATCTGAATTTGATGTTGGCTTGCAGCACCACCGTGGTTCAAGGCGACGCCAACACCTGCTTGCACCGCATCGCTGAAACGGCGGGACTAAAGCCTTAGTTACCCACGGGCCGCCTCAGCCCGCCGCAAAGCGTGTGCCACGCTGGTGGGCCGCACCCAAAACACATAAAGAGACAAGGCCGACAAGGCACACACCGCCATGATTCCAGTCATGGCGCGCGCGGTGTGTCCATCGAATAGCGCGGTCACCAAGACCCCGGCGAACGCCCCAACGCTCATCATGATGAAACTGACTACCGCCGACGCAACGCCACCGGCTTCAGGCACGGGTTCGACCACCGCGTGCGACGCGTTGGGGGCAATCATGCCGAAAGAAAATGTGTTGAGCATCAGCAACGGAACCAGCAGCCATACCGGCGTATATCCCGCGAAGCCCATAACTGCGAGCAAGACCGCCGTAGAGCTGGACAACACCAGCCCCGTAGCCAGCAGCTTGTGCGGCGACACCCCGCGCGCGTTGAGCCGGCCATTGGCAAAGGACGCCACCATGATGCCGAAGGCCGTGAGCGCAAACACCACGCCGAACGCTTGCGCCGACATACCCAGAATATTCATCATCAATAGCGGCGAACCGGTAATGTAGGCGAACTGGCAGCCGAAGGTAAGCCCATTAACCAGTGAATTGCCCAAACAAAGCGGATTACTCAATACCAACTTATAGCTGCTCAGCAAAGAGGACAAGGACCCGCTTGCCGCAACCGAGTTCGCCGGACGGGTTTCATCCAGGCCCAGGTAAGTAATGATCGTTACCAGTGCACCGGCCAGCGCCATCACGGCAAAAATCGCACGCCAATCTGCAAAGAAGATGACCCATCCACCCAAGGTAGGGCCGATCATGGGGGCAACGATGCGCGCCGACGCCACGTAAGACAAACGCGCTCGGGCAACGTGGCCTTCGAATAGATCGCGCACTATTGTCAGGGACATGACCGAGGCCGCTCCCGCGCCTATACCCTGGATCACCCTGCAGATCAGCAACACTTCGAGCGATGGAGCAACGGCACATGCCAGGCATGCCACCGTGAACAATACGTTGCCGAACAGCAGAATAGGCCGGCGCCCATAGCGATCGGACAGCGGCCCATAAGCCAGTGGCGCAAGAGCGAAGCCCACCAGGAACAGACTCAAGGTCAGGGCTGCGCTCGCCGCCGACACATTGAGGTCTTCACCTATGTTGGTCAGTGCCGGCAGCGCCATGTCGGTGGACAAGGCGGGCAAAGCGGACATGGCGCCAAGAAGAAGGACTAGTGCGGTGGAGTCTGTTCGAATGCGCATAGGGGACAAATAGGGGCGGACAGGTGCAAACCGCCAGATGACAGGATCGGGGCAAGGACTGGCGCAGTTTACCTTGCGGTCCGCCAAGGAATCCGGGCCAATGCACCCACTTTGCAATACGCATGCCTAGGCACTTGAATGGTGCAGCGCAAAAAATCATAGTGCCTGGACCGTGCATGCCCCAGGCTGGGACGTCGACGAACAGCCAAACCTGGATTTCGAAACTTCCCCAAGCTGATGATTTAAAACAATTTTCATAAGAACATTCAGCCGTTATTCACCATGGCATAGCTATTGCTTAGTTTGCTGCACAGGCCACTGAAGGCCTGGATGCGGTAGGAACAACGACGTTCCCTTGCGCTGAACCTTCTTCGTCGCAACGGAACATTTTTCGCCTGGAGCAATGGATGAAGCCGAACACCCCGCCCCCCGCAGTCGCACCTCTTGCCGGCCATGCCCAGCCTGACGCGCAACGTCGCAAGCTCATGGCCGCTGCAAGCACCGTGGGCATCATGAGTCTGGTCGACCCGCTGATACGGGCGGGTGCCTGGGCGGCGGGATCTGATGCGCCCGAAAAACCCGAGGTCAAGATCGGTTTCATTCCGCTGACCGACTGCGCATCCGTAGTCATGGCATCCACGCTGGGTATCGACAAGAAATACGGCGTCAGGATCGTGCCATCCAAGGAAGCATCGTGGCCCGGTGTGCGCGACAAACTGGTCAATGGCGAACTGGACTTTGCGCACGTACTGTACGGACTTGTCTATGGCGTGCACCTGGGCATAGGCGGTTCGCGCAAAGACATGGCCATATTGATGAATCTGAACAACAACGGCCAAGCCATCTCGCTTTCAAACAAGCTACTGGAAAAAGGCGTACGGGATGGCGCATCGCTGGCCAAACTGATGCAGACAGAAAAGCGCGAGTACACCTTTGCGCAGACCTTCCCTACCGGCACCCATGCGATGTGGCTGTATTACTGGTTGGCGGCACACGGCATCAACCCGATGAAAGACGCCAAGGTAATAACGGTACCGCCACCACAAATGGTGGCCAATATGCGCATCGGCAATATGGACGGCTTCTGTGTCGGCGAACCCTGGAATGCCCGCGCCATCATGGATAAGATCGGCTTCACCGCCACCACCACGCAAGACATTTGGATTGATCATCCTGAAAAAGTGTTGGGGACGACCGCCGAGTTCGTGCAGCGCTACCCCAACACCGCGCGCGCCGTTACGGCGGCAGTACTCGAAGCGGGAAAATTTATCGACGCGTCGGCTGACAACCGGCGCAAGACGGCCGAGACAATCGCGGCCAAGTCCTACGTCAATACCAATGTGAACGTCATTCTGGACCGCATGCTGGGCCGCTACGTCGACGGTCTGGGCAAGACCTGGGACGACCCCCACGCCATGCGGTTCTTCAACGATGGCGCTGCCAACTTCCCCTATCTTTCAGACGGCATGTGGTTCCTGACTCAGCACAAACGCTGGGGCTTGCTGAAAACCCATCCCGACTACCTGGCCACGGCAAGACAGATCAATCGCATAGACATATACCGGCAAGCCGCCAACGCCGCAGGCGTATCCCTGCCCACGTCCGACATGCGCTCGTCTAAGTTAATGGACGGCGTGACGTGGAACGGTAGCAACCCCGCGGCGTATGCCGATGGATTCAAGGTCAAGGCGTCGTAAGACACTGACCTCAGGAGCACACGACATGACTGCCATGGTTAGCCCTTTGTCCGCCAATTCAGCAACATCACACACACCGGCCGACATCATCGATCTGCATAGTCAGGCGCAAGCAGCCTCCATCAATATGACAGCACCGGCCAGGCCGCCCCCTTTTCCCCCACCACGGGCCCGATCGGCAGCATGGCACGAACTGTGGGAAAGCGCGGTCAAAGCCATAGCGGGGCCGGTGCTGGGGTTCGCATTGCTGGGCATCGTCTGGCAGCTTATTTCAAGCTATATACCCGAGATCCCTTCCCCCGCTCTTACCGGCAGCGCCGCGGTCGAGTTGTTTTCGGATCCCTTCTATGACAACGGCCCAAACGATCAAGGCATAGGCTGGAATCTGCTTTCGTCGCTGCGACGGGTTGCCGTCGGCTTCGGATTGGCCGCCCTGGTCGGCATTCCGGCCGGATTCGTCATTGGCCGCTTCAGCACTATCCATGCCATTTTCTCGCCGGTCATCAGCCTGCTGCGCCCGGTCTCGCCGCTGGCCTGGCTACCGCTTGGCCTGCTGCTATTCAAGGCCGCCAGCCTTGCCGCCATCTGGGCCATTTTCATCTGCTCCATCTGGCCGATGATCATCAACACCGCGGTAGGGGTAAGCCGGGTGCCGCAAGACTATATGAACGTCGCACGCGTGTTGAAACTGTCGGAATGGAAGGTGATGACCAAGATACTGCTGCCGGCGGTGCTGCCTTACATGCTGACAGGAGTGCGCCTGTCGATCAGCACCGCGTGGCTGGTGATCGTTGCGGCCGAAATGCTAACCGGCGGCGTAGGCATCGGCTTCTGGCTGTGGGATGAGTGGAACAACCTGAAAGTCGAACACATCGTGATCGCCATTTTCGTGATCGGGCTGGTCGGGCTATTCCTGGAAGTTTGCCTGACTCATCTGGTCAAGCGATTCACATACTCGGACTGAACCCGATAAGCCGGAGCGCCATCATGGAAAAATTCCTCAGTATCGAAAACGTCGGGCAGACTTTCAAAACCCGTAAAGGCGCATTCGTTGCGCTTCGCGACATCAACCTAAGCATCGCCAAAGGCCAGTTCATTTCATTGATCGGCCACTCGGGCTGCGGAAAATCCACTCTGCTTGATCTGCTGTCCGGCTTGACGCGCCCCACCTCCGGCGTCCTGATCTGTGCCGGGCGAGAGATCGATGGACCCGGTCCGGACCGCGGCGTGGTCTTCCAGAATCATTCACTGCTGCCTTGGCTGAGTTGCTACAAGAACATCCACCTTGGCGTGGAACGCGTTTTCGGTCAACGCGAAAGCAAGGACAAACTACGCGAACGCACACTAGCTGCACTGGATCTGGTTGGGCTCTCGCCGGCGGAAAACAAGATGCCGCACGAGATTTCCGGCGGTATGAAACAACGCGTCGGCATCGCGCGCGCGTTGGCGATCGAGCCCGACGTACTGCTGATGGACGAACCATTCGGGGCATTGGATGCTCTGACACGAGCGCGTCTGCAGGATGAATTACTGGAGATCGTCGCCAAGACGCAAAGCACCGTCATCATGGTGACTCACGACGTGGACGAGGCCGTGCTCTTGTCCGACCGTATCGTCATGCTGACCAACGGCCCAGCGGCCACCATCGGCGAGATCCTCGACGTTCGTCTGCCTCGCCCCCGCAATCGCGTGGCTTTGGCTGACAACGAGCACTATCACGCCTGCCGGACCGCGGTCATGGATTTTCTGTATCGCAAGCAGAGCCACCCTGCGGCGCGCGAAGCCGCATGAACGCGCAAACTCCCGCACCTCGGTCTTGGCCGCCTCCACGCGGGTCACGTCGCGTCACGTCCATTTTGCCCGCTTGGTGCGTAATGGACGTGCAGGCGCACTGCCCTGGTGCGCCCGCAAGTCTATCTCTTGCCCGGTTACTCGCTTGCTGATTCCGAAAAGCCCGCTGCGAGCCGCTTATGCCCAAACCAAGCGCACAGGCACGCCTATTGCTTTAAACAAAATGTGCGGCATCAACGATGCTGCACGCAGGTCAGGCGGTCCGCTTCAGAACGGTAGCGACTCGTAGCGCGGACAGCGGAGTCTCTTCGCGGCCCGCATGCTGTGGCGGCACACCGTCTTGCTTTTTTTAAATCACCGTTTCGTCGGGTCGAAAACATGATGAACAGAACCAAACTGGTTGTTGTCGGCAATGGCATGGCAGGTATACGCACCGTGGAAGAGCTGCTGGCCCTGGCCCCGGATCGCTATGACGTCACGGTCTTCGGCGCCGAGCCCCATCCCAATTACAACCGCATTCTGCTGTCACCCGTATTGGCGGGCGAGCAGACTTTCCAAGACATCGTGCTGAACCCTCTGTCTTGGTATGAAGAGCACGACATCACACTGCACCTGGGCAAGAAGATCGAACGCATCGATCGCCGCCGCCGCATGGTGATCAGCGACGACGGCATGGAAACCCCCTACGACCGTCTTCTACTGGCTACCGGATCTGTTCCCTTCATCCTGCCTATCCCCGGCAAGGACTTGGACGGCGTCATTACCTATCGTGACATCCACGACACCCAAAAGATGATGGACGCCGCCCAAATCCAACGCCGCGCCGTCGTCATCGGGGGTGGCCTGCTGGGCCTGGAAGCTGCCAATGGCCTGATGCTGCGCGGCATGGAGGTCAGCGTAGTGCACCTGGGCGACTGGTTGCTGGATCGCCAGCTCGACAACACCGCCGGCAAACTCCTAGAGGCGTCGCTGCGCGCGCGTGGGCTGCAATTTCTGCTGGGCCGCTCGACCAGCAGCATCCTGGGCAACGAAGCTGGACAGGTCACCGGCGTGCGTTTCAAGGATGGCGAGGAAGTACAAGCCGATCTGGTAGTCATGGCGGTCGGCATCCGCCCCAACACGGTCTTGGCTGAATCGGCCGGCTTGCATTGCCGCAACGGCATCGTCGTCAGCGACGCATTGCAAACCTTCGATCCCCGCATCTACGCCGTGGGTGAATGCGTGAACCACCGCGGCACCGCCTACGGCTTGGTGGCGCCCTTGTTTGAAATGGCCAAGGTGGCCGCCAATCATCTGGCCGAATTGGGGTATGGCTCATACAAGGGTTCCGCCCTGTCCACCAAGCTGAAAGTAACCGGTATCGACCTGTTTTCCGCCGGTGACTTTTCAGGCGGGTCAGATACCGAAGACATCGTGCTATCGGACCCGGCCGGCGGCGTATATAAGCGCTTGGTAATCAAGGACGACAAGCTGGTCGGTGCATGCCTGTATGGCGATACGGTAGACGGCGCGTGGTACTTCAAGCTGTTGCGCGAAGGCCGGACCGTGAACGATTTGCGCGACCGCCTGATGTTCGGAGAGTCCAGCGTGGGCGACTCGGGCGTGCAAGGACAGAGCCGGGCCACGTCGATGCAGGACATCGACGAAGTCTGCGGTTGCAACGGTGTATGCAAGGGAACCATCGTACGCGCCATTCAGGACCAGGGCCTGTTTACCGTCGACGATGTGAAAAAACACACCAAGGCGGCAAGCTCCTGCGGTTCCTGCACTGGTCTGGTGGAACAGATTCTGATGAATACCCTGGGCTCCAGCTTCCAGGAGGCGCCGAAGTCGCGCGCGGTATGCATTTGTACCGATCACAGCCACAGTGAATTGCGAATGGCGATACGCAAGCACAAGCTGCTCACCCACACCGAGGTCTTCGAGTTCATGGAATGGCGTAGTCCCACGGGCTGCGCCACCTGCCGCCCAGCCATCAACTACTACCTGATTTCAACCTGGCCTCGAGAAGCCTTTGACGACCCGCAAAGCCGCTTCGTCAATGAACGTGTGCACGCCAATATTCAAAAAGACGGAACGTTCTCGGTCATTCCACAGATGAAAGGCGGAGTCACGAACGCATCTGAGCTGCGCCGCATCGCCGATGTCGCCGACAAATACAAAGTCGCGATGATTAAGGTTACCGGTGGGCAGCGCATCGACTTGCTGGGAGTGAAGAAAGACGATCTGGTGCCCATGTGGCGCGACCTGGGCATGAACTCGGGCCACGCTTACGGAAAATCGCTGCGCACGGTCAAGACTTGCGTCGGACAGGAGTTCTGCCGCTTCGGCACCCAGGACAGTACGCGGATGGGTATCGAACTGGAAACCATGCTGGCCAATATGTGGAGCCCGCACAAGGTCAAACTCGCAGTGTCCGGATGCCCGCGTAATTGCGCCGAATCCGGTATCAAAGACGTCGGCGTGATTGCGGTGGACAGCGGCTGGGAACTCTATGTGGGCGGCAATGGCGGCATCAAGACCGAAGTCGCCCAATTCTTGGCGAAGGTGAAAACGCTGGAGGAAGTCAAAGAGTACTGTGGTGCGTTCCTGCAGCTCTATCGCGAAGAGGCTTACTACCTGGACCGCACCGTGCACTACATCGCACGCGTCGGCCTGGACTACGTGAAGAAAAAAGTGGTGGACGACTCCGCCAGCCGCAAGGCCTTGTTTGAACGCCTGCTTTACGCGCTGGAAGGACTGCGCGACCCCTGGGCGGAACGAATCGCCGGCACAGCCGCGCGTGAATATATCCCATTGAAACTGGTCTCCGAAGAGCTTGCATGATGACTAGCAACGACACCCCACACTGGATCCGGCTGTGTGCGCTAGAGGACATTCCCCGCTTGGGCAGCCGCGTGGTCGAACGAGAAGACGGCAACCTGGCGGTATTCCGTTCGGCACAAGACAGAGTCTTTGCACTACTGGACCGCTGCCCGCACAAGGGCGGCCCGCTATCGCAGGGCATGGTGCATGGCGAAGCCGTAACCTGCCCTTTGCATAGTTGGCAGATCGGCCTGGACGATGGCCAAGCCAAGGCGCCCGACCAGGGCTGTGCACGCCGATTTCCCGTACGCGTGAATAAGGGCATGGTCTATCTGGACCTGGCTTGAGTACGGAGCCAAGCCATGAGCGAGATACGAGTTACCGCGTCGACCTGCTGTTACTGCGGTGTGGGTTGCGGCGTACTGATCGACAGCGACCGAGGCCAGATTATGGGTGTACGGGGCGACCCGAGCCACCCCGCCAATTTCGGCAAGCTGTGCTCGAAGGGCCTGTCTTTGGCACAGACCGCGCAAACCACGGCTGGCCGGGCCATGCAGCCGGCATGGCGGCCGACGCGCGATGCACCCATGCAAACCACGGGTTGGGACCATGCTTTGGACAAAGTGGCTTTGCAGTTGGCCGGCATCGTGCAGCGCCATGGTCCCGATGCGCTCGCTTTCTATGTCTCGGGCCAATTGTTGACCGAGGACTATTACGTCTTCAATAAGTTGGCCAAAGGCCTGATCGGCACCAACAACATCGACACCAATTCGCGCCTGTGCATGTCGAGCGCGGTAAGCGGCTACAAACTGGCGCTGGGAGCGGACGGCCCCCCCACTTGCTACGAAGACCTGGACCAGGCCCATACCGTACTGTTGGCCGGCAGCAATATGGCCTATGCGCATCCGGTTCTGTACCGCCGTCTTGAAGCCGCTCGTGAAGCCCGCCCCGGCACACGTTGGATCGTGGTCGACCCGCGCCGCACCGACACCGCCGCCATGGCCGATCTGCACCTGCAGATCCAACCCGGCACCGATGTCGCGCTGCTCAACGGCATGTTGCACCACCTGATCTGGGAAGGCTGCGTAGATAGCGCTTATATCGAAGCGCATACCGAAGGATTCGATGCCCTCAAGCGTCTAGTGCGCGGCACCAGTCCGGCGCAAGCCGCTTCGCTCTGCGGCATACGCGAGGAAGATCTGTGCACTGCTGCGCAATGGTTCGCACGCAGTCCTGCCACACTTTCGCTTTACTGCATGGGCTTGAACCAGTCCAGTCACGGCACTGACAAGAACCTGGCTTTGATCAACCTGCACCTGGCCACCGCCCAAATCGGCAAACCCGGAGCCGGACCGTTCTCGCTGACAGGCCAGCCCAATGCCATGGGCGGCCGCGAAGTGGGAGGCATGGCCACCATGCTGGCCGCGCACCGCGACATCGGCAATCCGGCTCATCGGGCCGAGGTCGCCGCTTTCTGGGGTGTGGACTCGGTATCCGAGCGCCCCGGCCACACTGCGGTCGACATGTTCGACGCCCTTGCGCAAGGCAAGATCAAGGCGATCTGGATAGTCTGCACCAATCCCGCGCATTCGCTGCCTCGGCTTGCCGCGGTCAAGCAAGCCCTACGCGCGGCAGAACTGGTAATCGTGCAGGAAGCCTTTGCCGATACTGACACCGTCGCCTACGCAGACGTGTTGTTGCCGGCCTCCACTTGGGGAGAAAAAGAAGGCACGGTCACCAATTCCGAGCGGCGGGTGTCGCGGGTGCGCAGCGCCGTACCGGCCCCCGGCGACGTCCGGGCCGATTGGTGGATAGCCGCCGAAGTCGGACGCCGTCTCGAAGCGAAGCTACGCCCGGGCCAGCCCAGCCTTTTTCCCTATGCCGACAGCCGGGATATCTTTGACGAACACCGCGCCTTGACTCGGGGACAAGACCTGGACATAACGGGGTTGGACTACTCCATGTTGGAGACGCTCGGCCCGCAGCAATGGCCGCTGCCGTCAGGGCAGACCCAGGGCCAGGCGCGACGCTACACCGACGGCTGCTTCGCCACTCCTTCGCAGCGCGCTCGCTTTCACCCTGTCGACTATGTTCCCGTGGCCGTGCCCACCAGCGCGCGCTACCCCTTCCATTTGACGACCGGGCGCCTGCGCGATCAGTGGCATGGAATGAGCCGTACCGGCCGCCTGCCGCAAGCCTTCTCTCATGCGCCCGAGCCATCGCTGGACATGCACCCCGACGACGCCGCGCGCCGCGGCTTGCGCGAAGGTGAACTGGTGCGAATCAGCAGCCGCGACGGCGCCTTGGTCCTTCCATTGAAAGCCAGCAATGATCTGGCCACCGGTTGCGTATTCGCCGCCATGCATTGGAGCGCCCAATTCCTGAATAGCGGCGGCATCAATGAAGTCAGCAACGCGGCCGTTGACGCGCGATCCGCTCAGCCCGAACTCAAGCACAGCGCGGTGCGGATCGACAAGATCGATTTGCCCTGGCACGTACGCGCAGCGATTGTCGTCGTCGATCAGGAAGAAATGGTGACGGTGCGTACGCGGCTTCAGCCACTGCTGGCGGCATGCGCATATGCCGCTCTCGGGATGCGTGGCAATCAAGACCGCATGATCATCACCTTGCACGCAGCCATGGCGCAAACCAACGATGACTGGCTATCTGGCGTCATCACTGCCCTGAACATGACAACAGGCTCCGACGTGCTGGACTACCGGGACAGGAGCCTGGGCGTGCGCAAGTGCGTGCGCTGGCAAGAAGAAAAGCTGTCCGCCTTTGTCCTGGCCGGAGACCCCGGTCGCCACGCTGCCCTGCTGGAGCAGATGATCGCAGGCCAGCCCTGGAGCGGGCCACGCCTGCGAATATTTACGTCGAGCGATACAGCGCCCCGAACGTTGGACCGCGTGGTGTGCCAATGCAAAGGCGTGGGCGAATCCTCTATCCAGGCGGCGATTGCGCGGGGTGCCGATATCGCTGGACTGAAGACGCACCTTGGATGTGGAACGGTATGCGGGTCTTGCGTACCGGAACTCAATCGAATGTGCCGCCCTTTCAACCTCCTTTGAAAAGCACATGGAGCCCAACATGACTACCGGACGGGTGATTTTAATGGGCGCGGGCCCCGGAGACCTGGATCTGCTTACGCTCAAGGCCGTACGAGCCCTGATGCACGCAGAGATTCTGCTCTTGGATGAACTGGTTGACCCCGGCATCGTTGAACTGGCGCCTCAAGCGCGAGCACTCCGCGTGGGCAAGCGCGGCGGCTGCCGCTCCGTACCCCAGGACTTCATACAAAGATTGATGCGGCGCTATGCCCTGCACGGTAAGACGGTTGTCCGGGTAAAGGGCGGCGAAGCCTTGCTGTTCGGCCGCGCCGGAGAAGAAATCGCCTTTCTTGAAGCAGCTGGTATTCCGGTCGAGCTGATCAATGGCATCAGCTCGGGCCAGGCTGCGGCAAGTGCGCTGGGTATTTCCCTGACACATCGCGACTACTGCCATGGCGTAAGTTTCGTCACGGCGCATACCCGCGATGGCCGCTCTCCCGACTGGAAGGCATTGGCGCAAAGCGAGACAACATTGGTCATCTACATGGGCATGAAAAAACTCGAACAGTTGGCGAACGAACTGGGCGCATGCTTTGCTCCACACACTCCCGCCGCAATCGTGCAATGGGCCAGCACGGCCCGAGAAAAGCAGGTACTAACGACCGTGGGGGAAATGGCGGAAAACACGCGCGAAGCCGAGCTAAGTAGCCCTGCTGTCATACTGGTGGGCGAGGCAATAGGCGCCGCGTGGAAAAGACTGGCGCCTACCCAGACCCAAAAAGTAGTCAGGGCTAATCGAGCTTGATGCCTGCGCTCCTTGCGGCATCACCCCATTTCTTGTATTCGTCGTTGAAAAAAGCCGCGAACTCGGTGGGCGATGCGAACATGACTTCAGTCCCATTCGCGGCCAAGCTTTTCTGCACGTCGGCATCCCGCAGAACCAGGGCCACTTCCTCATTCAAGCGCGTAACGATGGCTTGGGGGGTGCCTTTGGGGGCGAACATTCCCCACCACGCAGCTGCGTTGAATCCTTTGTATCCCGATTCGGCAATGGTCGGCACATCGGGAAGCTGCGCTTCACGCCGGGTTCCCGTGACGGCAATCGGCCGGATATTGCCGGTTGCGATAGCCGAGCTTACCGTTGGCACCGACGAAATAAACACATCGATCCGTTCTCCGATCAAATCGACAATAGCGGGTGGAGAACCCTTGTAGGGTACATGCAGGAACTTGACCCCGGCGGCAGCCTGCAGCATCTCGCCGATCAGATGCGATTGAGTCCCGTTGCCCGGTGTCGCCATGCTCAGCGCTTCCGGCCGCTTCCTGGCGTCGGCGATGACATCGCCCAGCGTCTTATAGCCGGACTTTGCAGATACCAGGATAACGAAGCCACCGGAGCCCAATGGGGCCACCGGTACGAGGTCTTGGCGGGTGTCATAGGAAAGCTTAGGGGTAATTGCCGGGACTATGGTTACGTTCCCCACCGTTGCAATCGCAAGCGTATAACCATCGGGCGTGGCCTTTGCCACTTGGCCCAGCGCAAGCGCGCCGTTAGCGCCCGGTTTGTTCTCTACGGCGATCGACCAGCCGAGTTTCTCCGCCAGTTTGTTCCCGATGGTACGAGCAAAGATGTCGCCGCCTCCACCGGGAGGGAAAGGAACCAGAATACGAATGGATTTGTCCGGATAGGTTTGCGCCAAAACCATGCCGCATGAGCCCGCCGCCGCCAACAAGATTACGCGTACTGCTCCCACTGCAGCGGAAGAAAATAGTCTATTCATGATTACCCCCTTTGCCTATGGCCGCACGCTGCTGGACCTAGCCCGCAGTCTTGAAACGCGCAGCCAATTTTCCTGATTCCCGAGCCAGAATGCCGGCATCCACCCCTACCGCCACGAACAACGCGCCATCGCTCAAATGCTGATGAGCGCGCGCTTCGTCGACCATCAATATGCCGGCCGCCTTGCCGCATTTCCCAATGCGTTTTATCGCGTCGTCAATCGCGGCGCACACGTCGGGATGCCCAGGATTGCCGAGGTGCCCCATGCTGGCGGACAAGTCCGCCGGGCCAATGAATATCCCGTCTACGCCGTCGACGTCGGCAATAGCCTCGATTTCGGCAAGCGCCTCTACCGTTTCGACTTGAACTAGTAAGCAGAGCTCTTCTTCCGCTCGAGCAAAATAGTCAGGCACCCTGCCATAGCGGGTGGCGCGTACGCTGCCCCCGACACCGCGGATTCCCCGTGGGGGATAGCGCATTGCTCGCACCGCGGCCTGCGCCTCGACCGCATTCTGCACATAAGGCAAGAGCAATGTTTGCGCGCCGATATCGAGGTACTGCTTTATCAGCACGGGGTCATTCCATGGCGGCCGGACCACCGGAGATATGGGGTAGGAGCTGACCGCCTGCAGTTGCTGCATCATTAAGGGAACATTGTTGGGTGAATGCTCAGCATCGAGCAAGATCCAGTCAAAACCCGCCCCTGCCAGCGTCTCTGCCGTATTGGGGTTGGCATAGGTAGACCATATTCCGATTTGCGGAACCAAACGCTTTAGCGCACGCTTGAAGTGATTGACGGGAAGGTCCATAGATATCCTATCTTTATCCGCAGTGTGTAAGACGCGATGACGTGGCTGGCATCGCGATGAAAATTTTGGTGATGAGCTAGCGCTTAGCCATGAAAGTGAACAACCGTCTTGATCGTGCTGAGCTCTTCCAATGCAACCCAGCCCTTCTCTCGGCCATGGCCGCTCTTTCCCGATCCGCCAAAAGGCAGTTCGACCCCCCCGCCTGCGCCATAGCAATTGATGAAAAACTGGCCGCACCGTATCCGCTTTGACAAACGCGCCTGCCTGTCGCCGTTGCAAGTCCAGACCGAAGCGACCAAGCCGAAATCCGTACCATTTGCGATCGCGATGGCGTCCTCTTCATTTTCAAAAGGTATCGCAACCAACACTGGGCCGAAAATTTCGTCTTGCGCCAAAGAATGATCGTGATCTACCGGCCCGAATACCGTAGGCGCCACGAAATGTCCGGCTTCAGGAAGCGACGGCGACAGCTCGGTGCGCGCGACTATGGGAATCCCTTCTTCTTGCGCTTGGTTCATGGCCTGCAGCACACGTTCCTTCTGTGTCGCATTGATAAGCGGCCCAACATCGGGGTCGTCCAGGGGAATGCCAACACGAAGGGCAAGGAATCTTTTTGCAAGCAGCGCAAGAAATCGATCGAAGATTGTGCGTTCCACTAGTACACGGCTGCCGGCGGAACACGTTTGGCCGGCATTCTGGGTAATCCCCTTCACAACGGAGTCCGCCGCGCGTTCAAGGTCTGCATCGGCAAACACCAACTGGGGCGATTTTCCTCCCAACTCCAGCGCGGTCGGTACATAGTTGGCTGCTGCGGCCTGCTGCACCAGGGTGCCCACTTGGGGGGAACCGGTAAAGGAAATATAACGAATGCCTGGATGGGCGCTCAGGGCGGCGCCCGCTTCCTCTCCGTATCCGGTCACGACATTGAAGACTCCCGCCGGAAACCCCACCTCGGAGGCCAGGATCGCAATCTCCAACGATGTCAGACATGCATCCTCGGCCGGCTTGACTACTGCGGCATTGCCCATGGCCAGCGCCGGCGCAACAGATCGTCCGAGCATTTGCGCCGGGTAATTCCAAGGAATGATATGCGCCGTCACCCCATGAGGCTCTCTTACGGAGACGACCGAATATCCTTGCTCGAACGGAATGACATGGCCGCCTATCTTGTCTGCGGCTCCGCCGTAGTATTCGAAATAGCGGGCCAGGATGCGGATGTCATTGCGCGCCAAAGAAATAGGCTTGCCTGTGTCGGCAGCCTCGATCCAGGCCAGACGCTCGACATCCTGCAGAATGCGATCGGACAAGGCAAGCAGCAAGCGCCCTCGCTGGGTAGCGCTGAAAGCTCCCCACTCACCGTTGAAAGCGAGATCGGCCGCGGCCACTGCCAGGTCGATGTCATCGGCCGTGCCGCGCGCGATTGCACCGATCACTCCTCCGTCCGCCGGGCTTCTAACCTCAATACGCTGCCCGCCGCTGCTAGGATGCCAGGCCGCATTGATGAAATGCTTGCCCTGCTCTGCTCGGCAGTCCAGGGCGACAGACGCAGTTCGGTTTCCGATTTTTTCGACACTCATCATCGACTCCGTTCAATAGTTGCTTTTGCCTTGGTCCTGATACATCGGCTCGCGCTTGCTTCGCTCTGGGCCCGGCACGGCTCAAGAAGCGAACGACGTCACCAGGCAGCGCTCCAGACTGTCACGAATATCGTCTTCCGGTAGATTGCGGCCGATAAAAACCAGGCGGCTGGATTTCGTATCCGTTCCCCACGCTCGGCCAAGATCGGTACCCAGCGTCAATTGCACCGCTTGCAAAATAACGCGCCGCTCCATACCTGCTATCCACAGCACACCTTTGCACCTAAACATATCCGGCCCCAGGCCTTCGGCAAGGACAGCCAGCAGTTGCTCAAGACGTTCCGGGTCGAACGGGAAATTGCTCTTGAAAATAAAGGAGGCAATATCTGCGGCATGGGGCGAATGGTGGTGATGGTTGTCGTGCACCACAACGCCGTCCCCGTGCGTTCCGCCAAAGCCGGGATCCTCATCAAATGCCGATGCAAGGTCAAACCCCCCTACATCCAGAATATCCAACACATTGGTATCCCCGTATCGCATCCGGGCCACCGGCACCCGGTTGTTGATACTGTTGACGCGTTGGAGCAAAGCATCGATCTCATCCTCGTCGACAAGGTCTACCTTGGACAACAACAATCGATCCGCGTATCCGATCTGCGCCCTGGCCTCTGGATGATGTTCAAGCGTGTGGCGTCCATGGCACGCATCGACCACGGCAAGCACCGAGTCAAGTCTGTATTCGCTTGCGACACCCGGTTCAAGGAAAAAAGTCTGCGCCACGGGCCCGGGGTCGGCCAGTCCCGTTGTCTCGATGACCACCTGCTCAAAGCGGATCTCTCCGGCCTTGCGCCGACGAGACAAGCTTTCCAGTATGCGAGTCAGGTCGCCGCGAACAGTACAGCATAGGCAACCATTGTTCATCTCGACGATTTCCTCTCCGGTTTCCTGGATGAGGAGTTCGTTGTCGATACCCTCGGGCCCGAATTCATTCTCGATGACCGCGATCCGCCTGCCATGGGGCTCAATAAGAATACGGTTCAACAGTGTTGTCTTGCCGGCTCCAAGAAAACCCGTAAGCACGGTAACGGGAACTCGCGCGTCCTGGGAAGCGATGCCGCTCATTTCAACCCTCCCGCGGGCATAGACGGCCCGAGCGGCGCGTTGTCCTTTAGGCCGGCCAGATCTGCCGGGTTATCGCACATCATCGTGCGGATGTCCTTGAGTGCAACGTCGTAACCCAGCATGCGCTGACCGAACATGCGGAATTGCTCGTGAGGAAACAAGCCTGAAATCATCCCGCCGCCATCGGTAGACATGACGCACCGCTGCGCACCGACTCGCTGAACCGTCTCGGCCAGCAGCTCGTAGTCGTAACGCAAGTCTTTGCGATGACGCGATGGGATCACCAGCGCGGAACATAACTCCACATAGGCCCCCCGCCGGGTGATTTCCTCCGCATAGGCAATGTCCACACGCGGAAAGTAGTAGATGTGATTCACCATCACGCGCGCGCCGATCTCTGCGCAACGGATAACGATCTTGGTGATCTCGTCAGGACTGAGATGAGACGTGCAAAACAAAGCGTCGTATTTCTTTATCAGATCCAGTATGTCCAGGATCTCAGGGGTGAGCTTTCCCTTCTCATCAAGCACGGTTACGCCGCCCCCCTCGTTGCCCGGCAGAACCATGCCGGCCACACCCCATTTTCCGAACTCTCCTGTTATCACCCCGTGATAGCAGGCATGACCGGTGGGGCCCCAAACCACTTTTCCGCCGAGCATCAACGCTGCCTCGACCGCGGCCGGGTTGACCCCGCCCACGCATTGATTGAGGGTAACGCCGCCAATGACCTGTATGCCCGGAACCGCCATTTGCGCATGGTAGGCACGCGATACCGTGTTCTCGTGGTGGCTTTTAAGGGCAATCGCCCGCATGCCCGCATCCCGTGCCTTACTAGCCATATCCAAATCATCGCCCAGGCGTGGAAACAGGCAAGGGGCGGAATGAACATGCAAATCGACGGCGCCTGTCATGTCGAAAGGCCCTTGAACATACTTGGCATGCAGCGCTGAAGAAGAATCGGACATCTTTGTCTCCGGGTTCATGAAAGAATTCGCACGACAAGCGCATCCAATGCGAGGGGTTCGAAATCGCCGATCAACAGGGGATTTATTTCCACGGCCTGCAGGCGCGCGCCCTCCTTCAGGGCGTAGTCCTGCAGACGCATCAGCACCTGCACGATTTCATCGATGGTTTGTGTTCTTTTCCAGCGTCCGCCTTGCACCACGCGGGCAATGGTGGTTTGCGCCAGGCCCGCACGGATCGAGTGTTCCGAAACGGGTAACGCCCACAGTCTGACGTCATCGATGTACTCAGCTTGGCGCCCACCCAGCCCGACCAGCAGAAAGCGGCCCAGGGGCGCCTCCGATGTCACACCGGCAATCAGCTCGAATCCGCCCTTCTCCATTTTCTGCACGACGATTCTCGCGCGCGCGGGGGTGCCGGACGCCCCGGAGGGCAAGGCATTCAACATACTTTGCAAGCGGTCGTACGCTTCTTGCAAACGCAAGGGGGAGTCGAGGTCAAGAATGACCAGGCCCGCGTCAGATTTATGTGCCACGCCATCCACTACGCCCTTCAGGACAAGCGGCCAACCATGCTTAAGGGAAAAAGCTATAGCCTCTTCAACAGACTGGACGCAGGCCCGCGCCACCGTTTTCAAGCCCACGCCGTCCAGTTCGGACATGGAGTCGAACTCGTTCAACTCCACCGCATTTTCATCGATCGCGCTGCCGTTCGGCACCAATGATGCCGCATGCTTTTCCAGGGCAGCGTCGTCGCCATACGCGCTATCGAACAACACGCGCAAGCCCTCGAAGGCGGAAGCCGTTTCGAAGAATACCGGCACACCGCCCTCTTCAAACAGAGCCATCTGCTCGACCGGCAAAGCGGCCGCCGCCACCGCCATATGCGGCTTACCGCTCTGCACCGCACCAGATGCGATCCCTTTTGCATAGGCTTCGCGTTGCGCAGGCGTTTGCAGCTTGTGCGCGAACGCCACCAGCGCTGAAACATTTGGATCTTGTGACAAGCTAGGAGCGGTGTTGGGTGTATTGGTGCTGCGGCCGAAGTTTGCAACATCCAGAGGATTGAACACCTCCGCTCCGTCCATATGTTGTCTCAGGGCCTGCGTGGTGTCGGGCTCCAGAGTAGCCACATCGAACCCGTGATGGGAAGCGCTATCCGCCAGCAAAGTGCCTCCGGCCCCCGAGGCGGTGATCAGGCCGAGCCCCCTTCCGGCCGGCGCCCAGCCACGCGGCATTCCGTGCGACAAACGCGCAAAGGCCACCAGGGAATCAACGCTGCTTGCCACACCGATACCGGCAGCTTCGAAGAGCGCAGCATAAGCGCGCGCGCTACCTGCCAGCCGGCTGGAGTGCGCCACGGTCGAGGCTGCCCCAGCCAGAGTAACCCCAAGCTTCAATGCCCCCACACGCTTGCCCGCGGCACGTGCCCGCGCAGCGATCGAACGAAGCCTCGCGCCGTCATTGACGGCTTCCACCACCATCAGAATGGTTTCGCTGATATCGTCGTTGGCCAGATGCTCGAAGAAGTCGAGAAGATCAAGATCGGCTTCATTGCCCACGGCGACGAATTTCGCAATTCCCAAGTTCATTGATCGCATACGTTCCGCGATGCTGTGGAACAACGCCCCACTATGGGACACGACCGAGACATTTCCCGGCGCAAAAATTTCAGCGTGGGCCGCGTTGTATCCCAATGACAGGCGGTCATGTGCGCTATACAGGCCATTGGTATTAGGGCCGACAACGCGCATGCCATAAACGTCCACCAAAGCGGTCAAAGCTTCCTGGCGCTTCGCTCCTTCCGGGCCTACCTCCGCGAACCCGGTCGAAGCGACGACTGTAGCGGCCACCCCTCGCTGCGCGCACTCGGTGGCGACCTTCAATGCCCGCTCGCCAGGCACGACCAGGAAAGCCACGTCCGGCACCTCGGGTAATGAGGCAATATCGGGGAAACTGGGAATTCCGTCGATTTCCCTGGCATTAGGATTGACCGCATACATACGTCCCGCATAGCCCATGTTCTTGAGATTGCGCAAGGGAATGCTGCTCAACTTCGAGCTATCTGCCGAGGCCCCGACCACGACCAGGCTTTCGGGGCGGAAGAGCTTGTCCGGTACGGCATTCATCGCGCTTTTTTCCATCGACGATCCTTCTCTCTATCAAGATTCTCTTCTTGGCCCCCAAGCCTTGGGCCTTCTTCAAGACTCGCCCTATTCTTTCTAGCCGGGGCCATGGCAACACCCAGGCACCAGCCTGTTAACGGTTCTGCCATACCGGCGCTCTCTTTTCCAGACGCGCCCGGATACCTTCCTTGCGATCTTCGCTAAGGTATGGATTCAAGCCTGGGTCAGCCCGCAAGGCAGCGGAGACAGCTTGATCAAGACCACGTAGCGCCACCGCTTTGACGCGCCGCACGGAAATAGGCGCATTGGCGGCGATTTTTCGAGCAAGCTCTAGGCTATGCGCCAGCACTTCTCCCGGATCGACGATACGATTCAGCAATCCGAGCCGGTACGCTTCGTCCGCGTCTATGTAGTCGCCCGTATATAACAACTCGAGAGCGATCCCCGGCGCGATACGCCTGGGCAAAACCACCGACCCGAAATTCGCGCCCATGCCGATTTTCGTTTCGGGAAGACCGAACTGGGCATGCTTGTGGGAAATCCGAATATCGCACGCCAATGCAAGCTCGAAACCACCCGCCACGGCACTGCCATTGAGCGCGGCAATCGTCGGCTTCTTCGCTTCCAGGACGACTTCGAATACCGAACGCTCCACCCGCGCCATCGGCGGCCGAAAGCCGACGCCCGCATCGTCGTTGCCGCGCATTTCCTTCAGGTCGCCGCCGGCGCAAAAGGCCGCCTCGCCCGTGCCGGTAAGCACGATCACGCGCACGCCGCTATCTTCTTCAGCCTCCAGGATAGCGGTCGATATTGCGACGGTAAGCGAACGCGACAGGGCATTGCGCCTGGCCGGCCGATTCAAACGCAGCAGGCGCACATGCCCCTCGGTAGAAACAAGCAACTCCTGCTCGGTGGATGTCATCGCGGCCTCCGCCATCATCTTCCCTCTTCCATTTCGCTTGGGATTCGGCATTCATCAGATAAATGCCGGTTTTTCTTTCATAGCGACGGCGAACTTACCTGCGCGGAATATTCAGACTTTTGACGAGCACGGCTTTCTCTTCGTAGTCGCGCATGACCCGCGCCGTGAACTCCTTGCGGCCCAGATAAACGATTTCATCTCGAAGCGAAGCTACGACGGATTGAACCGCGGTATCGGTCACCGCTTTCTTGCATGCGTTTTCAAGTTTGTCGAGTATGGCAACGGGCGTACCTTTAGGCGCCATCAAGCCGACCAAGGCGGGCTGCAGTGTCGGCAAACCCAGCTCTTTCAACGTCGGCACATCGGGCAGTTGGGGATGGCGGCGTTCGCCAATGAGGGCAAGCATGCGAACTGGCCGGGAACTCGCGAGCGCACCGCCCACCGATACGATCCCGAAATCCAGGCGTGCCGTCTGGAGATCGAGGAACATCGGCGTCTCGCCGCGATACGGAACTCCAGTAACGTCGTAGTTGCGTCCCTGAATGGCGGTTTCCAGCGACAGATGACTAATACTTCCAGGCCCGATATGCCCGTAGCTGAGCTGCCCAGGCTTGGACTCGATCGCGGCTAGCA
>JBEBXA010000056.1:0-26092 GCA_040391825.1 Pigmentiphaga sp. | reverse complement strand
TTTGCCGTCGGCGCCGTGGAAAAGTCGCTGGCTATTGATGGCAGCAAGATCCGTCCCGGCGACGTCGTACTGGGATTGGCCTCCAGCGGGGCGCACTCCAACGGCTATTCTCTGGTACGCAAGATTATTGAGCGGGCAGGAGCCTCTCCTGAGCAGGATTTCCACGGGCAGCCTTTGCGCGACGTCGTCATGGCGCCTACGCGTATCTATGTGAAGCCGGTTCTCGCGGCAATAGCGAAGCACGATATCAAGGGTTTGGCGCATATTACGGGCGGTGGCTTGCTGGATAACGTGCCGCGCATTCTGCGTCCCGGCCAAGCTGCTACCTTGCATCGCGATGCCTGGAAAATGCCCGAGCTATTCTCTTGGCTGCAGCGTGAAGGGGCTGTGGCGGATACCGAGATGCATCGGGTATTCAACTGCGGTATCGGAATGATTGTCGTGGTGGCTGCGGCCGAGGCCGATGCTGTCATGGCCACCTTGCGCGAGCACGGTGAAACGGTCAGTCAGATCGGAGAGATCACCGAGCAGGCTGACGGAGCGGCGCAGACTATCGTCGTTTAGTCCGAGGCAGCACGGCAATAAAGGGCCAGCGCAACGCGCTGGCCCTTTCGTTTCAAAATAGGGCAGGTCACCCTATTTGCTCAATCGGCAGGTTTGTCCAGGTTTGGTCGCTTCGCGTAGCCAGGCGATCAAGCGATGACGCTCCTTCGCGTCCTTGATGCCTGCATAACCCATTATCGTTCCAGGTACGCGTTTCATCGGATCTTCCAGGAAAACGTCAAGACTGTGTTCGTCCCAGGTAATCCCGCTATTTTTCATTGCTGCTGAATAAGTGTTATAGCCTGGAGCGGTGCCCGCCCGCCGCCCGAATAGGCCGCAATGTTGCGGTCCGGTCCGGTTTGCCTCGATAGCGTGGCAAGCCAGGCAGCGGCCGTACAACTGTTCGCCGTCCTGGACCGAGGGTTGGGTCGAACTCGCCAAGACCGGGGTACAGGCTAGCGTGCCGACAAAAGCCAATGCCAAATAGCGCAGCTTCATGACATGAAGGCAGAGGGAACCGGCGCTTCACCCAGAGCCTGACGCAGTACTGCCCAGTGCATGGCTTCGTCGCCGAGTATGCTGGCTGCAACTTGAGCCAGCGCGCGGTCGGTGAACAGCGGCACGGCGCCCAGATAGGCCGAGACTGCCCCTTTTTCAAGCCCAGCGGCAAATTTGAGCACATCTGTTTGCGTCTTGAGCTTTTCAACTGGAAAACTGTATTTGGCTTTGGCCTTGGCGGCCTGTCCTCCAAGTTTGCGTATGGTTGCCGCGATGGCGTCGGCGTGTTCTTTGTGGTGGCCTTGGAATTGCACCGCAGTACCAAGCACGTCTTTGCTGAGAAGACCGCTTTCCGCGCCGACTTGGTAAGCGGCGATAGCTTCCAGCTCGGCACTCAAAGCCGTATTCAGAATCCTCACGTCGGTTTCAAGTTCTGCTGCGGTGGGTTTGGCGCCAGCCGCCAGAGCATCGCGCCCGCCGAGCAGGGCGACAGCGCCCGCCGATAGCACGAGCCCGGTCCCTGACAGCATCTGGCGACGTGACATAAGAAAAGTTTTAGGCAATACGAATCTCTGACCGATCATGGCCATCTCCTTCGGGTGGGGGAAAAACGGGTTTAGCGCGTCTGGACGCGACCTTGTTTATGCAGTTCTGCGATGACATGCGCGACGACCGCATCGCAGCGTTCGCCCGCGAACGTGAACGTTTGTCGCGCCAGGGCATCTACCTGTTCGTTGAGTGTGGCCCGCAACATGGCGCGGGCGCGCAAGTAACGGGTCTTGACGACCGCCGTACTGACTTCAAGACAAGAGGCCGTTTCCTCGACACTGAGCTCTTCAACTGCTCGTAGCAGGAAGACGCTGCGGTACAGCGCGGGCAGCCGTTCAATTGCGTATTGAAGAAAGTCGCGCATCTGTGCTCGTTCTGCGGAGGTTTCCGGGGTGTCTGCGTCAGCGGCGAGATAGGACATCATCTGCTCCGTTGGAGAAGCGGAGGTTTCGTCGGGGAGAGTATCCATCTGCACCAGGTGGCCGCGTCGTCGCTGGAAATCCATCGCGGCATTTAGCGTGATGCGCACCAGCCAAGTACCGAGAGCGGCATCGCCTCGATAGGAGGTCAGATGCAAGAATGCTCTCAAATAGGCTTCCTGCACGACGTCCTGGGCTGCAGCATCATCTACCACGACACCACGCGCCGTTCGAAACAGCAGGCGGTTGTGCTGCTTCATGATGGCTACGAACGCCGCTTCATCTCCGTGCTGCGCCCGGTTCACAAGATCGTGATCGCCTGGGAATCGGCGGATGGGGACACGCGCTACTGCAAGATCGGACATGTGGTGCCTCGTCGTTGTCTGGCTCTCTGGTCATTAGACGCTGCTATGCCCGAAAAGGTGACAAGACTGAGACGCGGGTGTGGCTAATACCGCCGGGAGGAGGGCGCCGGAGGCGAAAGCCCCCGGTGCTTGTTACTTGATTGCTATGCGAGGATGGCTTTCAAGGCGCTGATCAAGGCATCGCATTCGGTGTCGGTGCCGACCGTGATGCGCAGGTACTGATCGATGCGCGGGTGCTTGAAATGGCGCACGATGACTTTGCGTTCCCGCAGAGCTGCCAGCAAAGCTGCGCCATCGTGGCCAGGGTGGCGGGCGAATACGAAGTTGGCCGCAGAGGGCAGCACGTCAAAGCCCAGCTCTTGCAATTGGCTGCTCAAGCGTGTGCGCGATGCGATGACAGCCTGCCGCGTCTGGTCGAAATAGGCCTGATCGTTTATTGCAGCCGCGGCGCCAGCGATAGCCGGGCGATCCAGAGGATAAGAGTTGAAGCTGCTTTTGACGCGTTCGAGAGCTGCAATAAGGTGAGGCTGCCCTATGGCGTAGCCCACCCTCAGGCCGGCTAAGGAGCGTGATTTGGACAGAGTGTGAACCACCAGCAGATTGGGGTGGGCTGCAACCAGCGGTACCGCGGATTCGCCGCCAAAATCAACATAGGCTTCGTCCACAACAACGACTGAATCAGGGTGGGCCTTGGCCAGATTTTCGATATCCGAGAGCGGCAGCAGCAGTCCGGTCGGCGCGTTTGGGTTAGGCAGCACGATGGCGCCGTTGGGTTGCGCGTAGTCGTCGATACGAATACCGAGATCGTCAGCCACTGGTACCAGGCGGTAGTCGATTTCGTACAAGCCGCAGTACACCGGGTAGAAGCTGTAGGTGATGTCCGGAAAGAGCAGCGGTAGATCGTGTTTGAGCAGACCGACGAATACGTGCGCAAGAACCTCGTCCGAACTGTTGCCGACGAACACATGATCGATAGCTACGCCATGACAGCGAGCAATCGCCGCTTTTAGCTCCGTCGCGTCCGGGTCCGGATAACGGCGCAGCGTTTCGTCCGCGGCATTGCGAATTGCCGCAATCGCGAGCGGCGATGGCGGGTAAGGGTTCTCATTGGTATTGAGTTTGACGAGACCGTCGATCTGGGGTTGCTCACCAGGAACGTAAGGCGTCAATTGTCGAGCGACGCGGCTCCAGTACTTATCCATGAATCTATTTTCGTCTTAAGCCCGGCGGTTGCCGATAATCAGGCAGGATAGCAGGGAGTGGACGTAGCCGCCACGCGGTAGGCCCTTTCATCGCCGGGCCGCCCCAAGATGAAAGGCGCCCCCTTGGGGGGCAGCGAGCACGCGAAGCGGGTGAGCGTGGGGGCCCTTTCCCTATCGCCGGGCCGCCCCAAGATGAAAGGCGCCCCCTTGGGGGGCAGCGAGCACGCGAAGCGGGTGAGCGTGGGGGCCCTTTCCCTATCGCCGGGCCCGAATCGCGCAAGGAGCCTAGTGTCAAGGAACTGTGTTTGTGTCACTGAATTGCTCGCACACTAGCTACAGCCACGGGCTGTTGTGCGCGGAGCGGGATGGACAGGACTGGGCCTAAGCGGACCTGGAGTTGCAGATCAATGTGGCATCACAAGGAAAATTTTTCAGAATCTTGTCGATTACCAGACACCAGCTTCGTCGTAAGGGTGGCATCACTCAAAAAGGAATTTAGTCATGAAATACCTTGGCCTTGCGTATTACAACCCCGAAAAATTCGCCGCGATGGCGCCGGATGACGTGCAAGCATTGGTGAGCCAATGCCCGCCGCTGGATGAGAAGATGCGCGCCTCCGGAAAGGTTCTGGTTTCCGCGTCACTTTCTGAGCCCAAGAACTGGATAACGCTGCGTCCGCGCGGTGGCAAGCCGCAGATAAGCGACGGCCCCTATACCGAGGCAAAGGAAATGGTGGGTGGTCTGTTCATCATCGAGGCCGGAAGCCGTGACGAGGCAATGCGCCTTGCGGCCATGCACCCCGCTGCCTCCTTGGGTGAAGCGGGAGGATGGGGCATCGAGTTGATTCCCATGGATTCTTTTCTGGGCTGATGCTGATCAGGGCCAGCCACCCCATTGCTGATGGCTACCCTAACCACATGACCGCTTCAGGCCGTCTTCTGCCAGAGTGTGGCCACGGAGGGCCGACATGCGAACTTGCGCGGCTAAAACCCGGCCGTCCCGTCCCAGGTGGCTGCCGCGGCTTTGATAATGCGGTTGACGCTATCGCTAGCCAGACAATCGATTTGGATCCGATCAGGCAAGGCACGCAGCCAGGTGATTTGCCGCTTGGCCAACTGGCGTGTGGCGGCTATAGCCTGTTCGCGCATTTCGATGCTGTTAGTTTGCCCTTCAAGATGGCTCCATACTTGCCGATAGCCGATACAGCGCATCGAAGGCAGGTCAATATGCAGGTCGCCGCGTGTCTGGAGCTGGCGAACTTCGTCGACAAAGCCTGCATCAAGCATAGAGTCAAAACGTTGCGCGATGCGCGCGTGCAAGCCGGCGCGATCAGCGGGCTCAAGGCTGAGGTTGACGTAGCCATATGCCTGGGAGGCAGGCTGATCAGAATGACGCGATAAAAGCGCAGACATGGGCTGGCCGCTCAAGCGGTAGATTTCAAGTGCGCGTTGAACACGTTGACTATCATTGGGCGCCAAGCGTGCAGCGGTAGGCGGGTCGACCATGGCCAGTTCGGCATGCATGGCTGGCCAACCGATACGGGCGGCGCGCTCATTCAATTCAGTGCGCAGGGCCTGATCGGCTTGCGGCAAGGCGTCAAGACCATCGCGCAGCGTTTTGAAATACATCATCGTGCCGCCGGCTAATAGGGGAAGACGGCCCCGTTGGCGGATGTCTGCGATCAGATTCAGGGCGCTTTCGCGAAACTGCCCCGCAGAAAACGTTTCGGCGGGATCTCGAATGTCCAGCAGGTGCTGAGGGACCTGCGCGCGTTCGATTTGGCTGGGCTTGGCTGTTCCGATATCCATGCCGCGATAAATCGTGGCGGAGTCGACATTGATGATTTCGATTGGCCAGCGTTGTGCCAGCGCCAATGTCGCGGCGCTCTTGCCTGCGGCTGTGGGGCCCATCAGGCATAGGACGAGAGGAGGGGCGGATAGGGGCATACCTTAGCCAGCCGAGTCAGCGGCCACGTAGAAACAGGCGGTCGAGATCAGCGACGCTTAGCTGTATCCAGGTGGGGCGGCCGTGATTGCATTGATCGGCCCGGTCGGTTGCTTCCATTTGGCGCAGCAAAGCATTCATTTCGTCGTGGTTCAGGCGACGGTTGGCGCGAACTGCACCATGGCAGGCCATGGTGGACAGCAATTCATTGCGTTGTTCGGTCAGCAGGCGAGAGGCGCCCACTTCGGCAAAATCACGCAGGACATCGCGCGCCAGCGTTTCAATATCTGCTTGCGCCAGCGCCGCCGGAACGGCACGCACGGCAATTGAAGCCGGGCCGGCCGGGCGCAGCTCAAAACCCAGAGCAGTCAGTGCCTCTTGTTGTTCTTCTATCAAGACTACGTCTTGTTCGCTGGTGCGGAAAACAATAGGGACCAGCAAGTTCTGCTGGGGGATCTGTTGGCCGTCCAGTGCGTTTTTCAACTGTTCATAGACGATACGTTCATGCGCGGCGTGCATGTCGACAACCACCAGCCCCTGGGTGTTCTGAGCAAGTACGTAGATTCCGTGCAGTTGCGCGATTGCCATTCCCAAGGGGTGCTCGACGTCTTGCGGGAGCGCGCGGACCGGAGCTTGAGCGAAAGCGCCGCCAAGCGCCGTGTCCGGACCGGCTTGAGGGGAGGGGCCGGCATAAGAGACAAAGGAGGGAGGGGCCGCAAGCGGTTCGTGCAGGGCCAGGATGCGCTCGCCCAGCTCGGGTCGGTAGGCAGGGCGTGCAGCGGAGTCGTGCAAGCGAAAAGGTAATTGGGCAGCCGATGCCAGCGCAGTCGGAGTCGTAGACAATTCGGCCGAGATCAGGTCCTGCGGCGCAACACTCGATTCGGTCACGCTGGGGGGCGCGCCAGCCGCGTGGGCTAAGGTCTGGCTGATTATCTGCGAGACGAAGCGGTAAACCGCGCCACTATCTCGAAAACGGACTTCGTGCTTGGCCGGATGCACATTGACATCTACCCCGGCTGGGTCCAGGTCCAGGAATAGCACGTAAGCGGGTTGACGGTCGCCATGCAGGACGTCGGCGTAGGCAGAGCGCAAGGCGTGGCTGACCGTGCGGTCACGCACGAAGCGACCGTTGACGTACAAATATTGGCGATCCGCGCGCGCGCGCGATGCGGTCGGGCGCGAAATCACCCCGTGCAATTGAATGGCGCCCGCGCTGATCGACACCGGCAAGCCGCTTTGCGCGAAATCAGCGCCCAAAACGTCGTGGATACGGCGTATCGGGTCGGCGGGCAGATACTGCTGATGGGCGCGATCATGATGAAAAAGACGGAATGCTACGTGGCAGTGGGCCAGTGCGATACGTTGGAATGCCTCGACGCAGTGGCCGAATTCAGTGCCTTCCGATTTCAGGAATTTGCGCCGTGCGGGAACTGCATCGAATAGTTGGCGTACATCCAGGGTAGTGCCGGGAGGGCCGGAGGCAGGCGATATTTGTTCGTCCTCCCATTGCCAGGCGTGGTTCGCGTCGGGGGTGCGCGAAATCAGCGCCAGTCGCGCAACCGATGCGATCGAAGCCAGGGCTTCGCCGCGAAACCCCATGGACGAGACAGATTCGAGCTCGTGCAGCGATCTGACTTTGCTGGTGGCGTGGCGTGCCATCGCCAGGGGTAATTCCTCGGCAGGGATGCCGCTGCCGTCATCGCTAACCGCAATCCGTCGTATGCCGCCACCTTCGAGCCTGACGTCTATGGCGCGGGCGCCCGCATCAAGAGCGTTTTCCATCAACTCTTTGAGTACCGATGCAGGGCGCTCAATGACTTCGCCGGCGGCGATTTGGCTGACCAGGAGGTCGGGAAGTTGGGCAATGGTGCGGCGTTCGGACATGGGCGAATTATAGGGCGGCCACAGCTTTCTTGCCTTGGGTCCAGTCGCAAGGTGAAACGTTTTTGGTCTGTGCGGTCAGCTATAGTGCGCGCTCGCAGGCTTTCTCGCCTTCGCTGCTAATATTTACGTCGCTACCGACGTTTTCAAGAGAATCTATGCTCGAAATCCTGACCATGCTGCTCCAGATCGATAAAACCCTGGGAATCTGGGTTGCGCAATACGGGGCATGGATCTACCTGGTGCTATTCCTGATCATCTTTGCGGAAACCGGCTTGGTGGTTATGCCTTTCCTGCCCGGCGATTCCCTGCTGTTCATTGCAGGGGCTTTTGCTGCGAGCGGGGCGATGGATCCGGTTGTGTTGATCGTTTTGCTGTTAATTGCGGCGGTGTTGGGAAATACCGTCAACTATTACGTGGGGCGTTACATCGGCCCCAAGGTGTTTTCGCAAAACATTCGTTTCCTTGACCGGGCCGCTTTGTTGAAAACCCATACGTTCTACGAAAAACACGGAGGCAAAACGCTGGTCATGGCCCGCTTTCTACCCATCGTCCGTACTTTTGCGCCCTTCGTGGCCGGGGTCGGCTACATGAGCGCCAGCCGCTTTCAGTTTTTCAATGTGGTCGGCGCCTTGGCCTGGGTGCTATTGCTGGTGATGGGAGGCTACTTCTTCGGCAACCTGCCTCTGGTCAAAGAGCACCTGAATACCATTGTGCTGGTAGGTTTGGCCGCGGCTATCGTCCCGGTCGTATTAGGTGGTTTGTGGAAGGGGCTGCGCCATATGCGCAGCCGCAATTCCACGGCCCCTTGATCAGGTCAGCTTATTCTTCGCAAGCGGGGGATTCTTCGCGAAATAGCGCTGGATTCCCTGCATGATGGCGGTCGCCATACTGGCTTGGTAGCTGGTGTCCTTGAGGCGTTTTTCTTCCTCGGGATTGCTGATAAAGGCCGTTTCTATCAGGATGGACGGAATGTCGGGTGCTTTCAGCACCGCGAAACCCGCCTGTTCCACCCGCGGCTTGTGCAGGCGGTTAATGTTCGACAGCTCGTCCAGCACTGCCCGCCCCAGTTTAAGCGAATCATTGATCTGAGCCGTCGTGGACAGATCGAGCAGCACACGGGCGATCTGTTTGTCCTGTGAGCCGATGTTGATGCCGCCGATCAGGTCCGCCGAGTTTTCTTTCGCCGCCAACCAACGAGCCGCGCTGCTGCTGGCGCCTCTTTCCGACAAAGCAAATACCGACGAGCCGCGCGCATCGGGCTTGACCCAAGCGTCGGCATGCACGGAAACGAACAGGTCGGCCTGAACACGCCTTGCTTTGGCCACACGGACATGTAGCGGGACGAAGTAATCGCCGTCTCGCGTCAACATGGCGCGCATATTGGGTTGCTGGTCGATCTTTTCCTTGAGTGAGCGGGCGATGCGCAATACGACATCTTTTTCGTAGGTGCCGCCGCGCCCGACTGCGCCAGGGTCTTCGCCGCCATGACCCGGGTCGAGAGCGACGGTAATCATGCGCGCCACGACCGGTGCGGCGTTGGGCTGCGAGGGGGACGGGCGAGCGACAGTTGCGGCAGGCTGCGAAGGCGCCCCATTGAGCGCCCCACCCGTGCCGGGGATGGGCATCTCGTTTCGATCCGGATTATTGGCGATGTCTCGCAAGATCTGCGCCATCGGGTCTTCAGACTCTTTGTCGGCCAGGGCCAGCAAGGGGTCAGGCGCCACTTTCGGGTACAGATCCAATACAAGCCGATGCTGGTATTCGCCTACGGGCTGCAGCGTGAATACCTGAGGCATGGCTTCCTGCTTCAGGTCCAGCACGATGCGCACTACATTGGGCCGGTTCAGTCCAACGCGCAGGCTGGCGATATAGGGGTCGTCCGCGCGCACCTTGGAGACCAGCTCGCGCAGGGTGGCGTTCATTTCCATGCCCTCGATGTCCAGCACGACACGGTGCGGATCGGTCAAAACGAAATGTTCCGTCTTGAGTGCAGAATCGAGTTCCAGTGTTACCCGGGTGTAGTCGGGTGCGGGCCACAGGCGCACGGCGACCAAGGTCGCGGCATGGCCGATGCTGGGTATAAGGGGGATGAACAGGCTGGCTGCCATGCTGGACACCAGGCGCCGGCGGGAAATCCCGCGAGGTGTTGTCAGAGGCTGGGTAGCAGCATAGGACGACGCAGGCTCGTCCAGGGGCTGGTCGGGCGCCGGGTCTAAGCCGCTGAATCGGGAAAAAGAGTGTGTAGCCATGCCTGCCCTCTTGTGGTGTAAGCGCTTAGCTTTGCACCGCGTCCTTCGCCTTCGTAAGACAGCGCGATATTCAGGTCAGGAACCGGAAGCGCGCCGCCCGCTCGTTCTGCCCATTCGATGAGCACAACAGCGTCATCACGCAGGGCATCCCGAAATCCGGCGTCGAGCCACTCTCGTGGATCGGTAAATCGATAAAAATCAAAGTGATAGAAGTATAAGTTCGAAAGTTTATAAGGTTCAACTAGTGTGAACGTTGGGCTTTTGATTCGACCTGTAACGCCGCATGTACGCAACAGAGCCCGCACGAAGCTGGTTTTGCCCGCGCCGAGCTCGCCTTCGAGGTGAATACGGCCTCCTTGGCTCAATAGCGGCGCCAGGCGTGCAGCCAAGGCTTCGGTCGCAGATTCGTCAGGCAGAAACAGGGTGTGATGGTGTGGAGTCATAGGAGAACCAGGGCATGGGTTGTAGGCTTGGGCTACCATCGTGGCTATGTCAACGCATCCTTCTCCAGCTTCTCCCGTCGCTCCGTTCGATGACCTTTCCGGTCTGGTCGAACGTCTGCGTTCATGGGGGCTGGAGTTGGGTTTCAGCGCTGTCGGTATTGCCGATCTTGACTTGCAGGAGGCTGGCGAACGGCTTGGCGCCTGGGTCGAGCAAGGCATGCACGGCGAGATGGATTATATGGAGCGCCAGCTCCCCGTGCGTCTGGATCCTTCCCAATTGGTCCCGGCTGCAAGATCGGCAATCATGGTAAGGATGAACTATGCCCCGATGGACGGGACCGAATTGGCCCGGCGCCAGCAGGCCCAGTTGGAGGATGGCGCGAGCGCCGTGATGGCCAGCTACGCGCTGGGGCGCGACTACCACAAGGTATTGCGCCAACGTCTGCAAAAACTGGCGGATCGCCTTGCCGAGCACATCGGGCCTTTTGGTTATCGAGTCTTTACCGATTCGGCGCCTGTGATGGAAGTCGAGCTCGCGCGCAAGGCGGGAATAGGTTGGCGAGGTAAGCATTCACTGTTGCTTTCGCGCGACGGTAGCTGGTTTTTTCTGGGCGAAATTCTGACTGACCTGCCCTTGCCGGCAGACCACACCCAGACACCGCATTGTGGAAGTTGCCGTCGCTGCCTGGATATTTGCCCGACCCAAGCCATCGTCTCGCCCTACGTCGTAGACGCGCGCCGCTGTATTTCCTACCTGACTATTGAACTCAAGGGCAGTATTCCCGAAGAGCTAAGACCAGCCATAGGCACCAGGGTTTATGGTTGCGATGATTGCCAAACCGCCTGTCCATGGAATAAATACGCCCGGGCAACAGATATTCTCGATTTCACGCCACGCCACGGCCTGGATTCGGCCTCGCTGGTGGAGTTGTTCGGCTGGACCGAAGAAGATTTCGATCTGCGCACCCAAGGTAGCGCCATCCGGCGTATCGGCTATGAGCGTTGGTTGCGCAACATCGCGGTAGGGTTGGGCAATGCTGCTCCGGCACAGGAAGCGCGTCAGGCTCTGCGGGCGCGGATGGGGCACCCCAGTGAGATGGTGCGCGAGCATGTGAAGTGGGCGCTGGACAGGCAAGAGCAGCGCGGCGGCGGGACGACCGGGCCCGCATCCCGCACTTGAGCTTAGTCCGTCCTTGTGCCATTCGGTGAACGTAGTCCGCGCGAACTCTTAGTATCTAGGGGATGGTTGCTGGCTGGGGCCCGCATTGCGGCAAGCCAGAAGGGCGAAGAAATGATCCGGGAAAACGAGTAGGGCGATGCGCACAGTGTGGCCGAATTGGTTGCTATTCTTTTATTTCGGTCTGCTTGGACCATAAGTTCAAGGCGACATCCGACGCAAGTCGGGCAAGACCGGGTTTGGAGCCTATAGGCTTTTCCAGACTTGCTTGTTCCGCACGAACTATCCAGTCCACAAGAGGAGAGTGCATGAAAACGAGAAAAATCACTGCCGTATTGGCGGCCCTGACCGCTTCAGTCGCTACTTTGGCGGCAATTCCGGCAGCGCAGGCACAAGCCTACCCAACGAAGCCGGTACGCGTCATCGTGCCGTTTGCACCGGGAGGCTCGACCGACATCATCGCGCGTTTGGTGGGCGAACGGATGGGACGCGAGCTTGGTCAGCCCTTCGTGATCGAAAACCGTGGTGGCGCGGGCGGTGCCATTGGCGCAACCGAGGCTGCGCGTGCCGCGCCGGATGGCTATACGCTAAGTATCGCTACGGTTTCGACCATGGCAATCGGCCCTGCCTGCAATCCCAAGCTGGGCTACGACCCGATCAAGGATTTCCAGCCTGTCACCAACTTTGCTCATACCGCTAACGTCTTGGCGGTCAACCCCAAGGTGCCGGCAGAAGACTTCAAGACCTTTCTCGACTTGGTCAAGAAAAATCCCGAGAAGTATTCTTTTGCAAGCTCGGGTACTTGCAGCATCAACCACTTCCTGGGTGAATTGTTCCAGGTGGGAACGGGCGCCAAGATCGTCCATATTCCCTATCGTGGATCAGGGCCTGCCATTGCTGATGTGATCGCTGGGCAGGTGGGTATCTTGTTCGACAACCTGCCATCATCCATGCCGCATATCCAGGCTGGAAAAATGCGCCCTCTGGCGGTAGCTTGGAGCGAACGCATTTCCACCCTGCCCAATGTTCCGACCTTCAAGGAATTGGGCTTGCCTTTGATGAATGATCCTGCCTGGTATGGCTTGTTGGCTCCCGCCGGAACGCCTGCCAACGTCGTGAAGGTACTGCGCGACGCAGCGGTCAAGGTTCTGGCCGATCCGCAAGTCAAAGAAACTCTTGCCAAGCAAGGTGCTGCTCCGGTCGGTAATACGCCGGAAGCTTTTCGGGCTGAAATCGAAAAAGAGCTTAACAAAGCTCGCGATGTGGTGAAGCAGCAAAACATCAAGCTTCAATAGCAGGATGTTGCTTATCCAGATAAGCGGCAATAGCGTTTATCTGGATAGCGTTTCGCGACCCCGTTTTCCATCAGGAAAACGGGGTTTGTTTTTGGCGAATCGAGCGCTGCTTCGGTTGTTGCCGACAAGCTTGGCCGTTCAGCCCAAGCCGATTCCGCGCGCCATGGCTGCCGCAAGCAGAGGCAGGGCGAGCCAGCCCAGGGCCTGTAGTTTGATCGTGTTGCGGGCCATCGTTGCGGCTCCCGCTGGAGGCTGGAAGCCTGCTTGTTGCTTGGCTTGGCGCTTCCAGCGGGCATAGATGACGGTGGGGATCAGCGATATCAGGCCGATTAGCAAAAACACAGCGATCTTTGCCCAGAATACCGGGTTGTGCAGATAAAAATCCGCCCCTTTGGGGCCCAGAAATACGCGCGAGACGCCAATGATGAGTATCAGTCCCGCCAGTGTTCCATAAGCTGCGTCCGCGCGGCTAAGCGCTTGCAAGGATGCGTTGCGGCGCACTGGATCAAGAAGCACCCATTGGGCAGCCAGGGCGGTGGCCATGCCGAGAAAACTCAGGTGATGAAGCCAAGCCAGAATAAGGTCGCTTGCCATGATTTTGACAGTGTCTAGATAGATGGGAGGTTAACAATAGCAACTTGATGTTTACACTGTCAAGACTTGGAGTTGTTTCTGTTTGCAGTAAAATTGACAGCGTCAAGATATTCTCGTGTGGCGGTATGGCATCCAGCAGGAAGGAATCCGGGTCGGCGAGTACTAGCGCGCATGGCGCTATGGCGCAGGAAGAGTCCAGTGGCGCATATCATCATGGAGACTTGAGGCAGGCCCTGCTGGATGCCACCCAGTCTGTGCTCGATGAAAAGGGGCTGGAAGGCTTCACTTTGCGGGAGTGTGCCCGGCGGGCGGGGGTTTCCCATGCGGCACCAGCTCACCATTTTGGCGACGCCATGGGCTTGTTGACGGCGTTCGCGACCTTGGGGTTTGAGCGCATGGGGAGTTTGATGCAGGACTATCGCGATGTGGCCGGTCGGGAGCCCGCTGCGCAGTTGCGAGCCGTAGGCTTGGCCTATGTGGACTTCGCAATTCGTTATCGGGCACATTTCCAGTTGATGTTTCGCCGCGACCGCCTGGATGCAGGTAATGCATTGCTGCGCGCGGCCGGGGAACGGGCCGCCAGTCATTTATCGGATACCTTGGCTGCAGTCATCAAGGCGCGCGGCATCGTGCTTGCGCAAGGCGACATGGATGACCGTCTGCTCTTGGCCTGGTCAGCCGTGCATGGATTTGCGACCTTGCTGCTGGAAGGGCGCTTGGACGGGTGGCGTGGCCGGCAGCCTGTGGCAAAGTTTGCTGCTGGAGTCGGTGATCGTGTGTTGGCCTTACTGGAGCTTGCTCTGGTTGTCGAGCCTTCCTCGGCAAACGAGGGCGGCAAGCGTAAGCGTCCTCCGCGCGGTGTCGCATGAAAGCCGCTGCATCAGTCTCCGGCAAGGCGGTCGGGCCGCGGCCTGCCGCCGATCCCAGTATTGGGCCTTTCATCGAGGCCATGTGGCTGGAGGATGGGCTGTCTCCCAATACTTTGTCAGCCTATCGGCAAGATTTGACGGCATTCGATCGGTGGTTGCAGTCGGCGCGGCAGTCCTCCTTGCCGCAAGCGCAGACCTACGATATCGAAGCCTGGTTCGCCGCCATCCATGCCGATAGCAAAGCCAGCACCGCGAATCGTCGTTTGGCCACCTTGCGGCGCTATTTCCAGTGGGCTTTGCGTACTCACCAGGTGGCAGTGGATCCCTGCCTTACCCTGCGTGCGGCCAAGCAGTCGCCGCGTTTGCCCAAGACTTTGTCAGAGGGGCAGGTGGAGGCCTTGCTGAATGCTCCCGATATTGATACCGAGCTCGGCCTGCGCGACCGGGCGATGCTTGAAACCTTGTACGCGACTGGCTTGCGCGTGTCGGAACTGGTCGGCTTGAAATCGTTGGACGTCGAGCTGAATCAGGGAGTCGTGAGGGTGATAATGGGAAAAGGCGGGAAGGACCGTCTGGTGCCCTTGGGGGCTGAGGCCGCCCACTGGATTTCCCTTTATTTGAGCGGCGCCAGGCCTGCTTTATTGGGGGGGCGGGTCAGTGACGCCTTGTTCGTGACTGCTCGCGCCGCAGCCATGACGCGGCAAAGTTTCTGGTTGATTGTGAAAAAATATGCGGCACAGGCCGACATCCGGGCGGCCTTGTCGCCACACGTGTTGCGTCATGCGTTTGCGACTCATTTGCTCAATCATGGCGCCGATCTGCGCGTGGTGCAGATGTTGCTTGGCCATGCCGATATTTCCACCACGCAGATCTACACTCATGTAGCGCGCGAGCGGCTTAAACTCTTGCACGCCCGCCATCATCCGCGAGGGTAGGCGGGGTGGCTGCAAGCCCTGGGCGGACTGGCGCCCCTGGTCCAGGAAAAGTGAGCAGGGCGCACCGTTTTTACGCAAGAATTTCATCACGATGAGCAAAGCCAAACACGTTTCGGAAACCCCCGCTACGCAGTACCTGCGCAAGAGCGGTGTGGCGTTTAGCGAACATAGTTATGAGTATGTCGATCATGGGGGAGCGGCGGAGTCGGCGCGGCAGTTGGGCGTTGACGGCCATACCGTGGTCAAGACCTTGGTCATGGAAGATGAGACAGGCAAGCCGCTGATGGTTCTTATGCATGGTGACCGGGAAGTCTCCACCAAGAATCTGGCGCGCCAGATCGGTGTAAAAAAAATCGCACCCTGCAAGCCTGAGGTTGCTCAGCGGCATTCCGGCTATCAAGTTGGCGGCACTTCGCCGTTTGGTACGCGCAAGGCGATGGACGTCTATGTCGAAGCCAGCGTACTTGATCTGCCTCGTATTCTGATCAATGGAGGACGGCGCGGCTATCTGGTCGGGCTGGAGCCGAATGAGTTGCTGCGTCTATTGCACGCAAAGCCGGTATCGGCCGCCTTGTGACGCACAGGGAACCCATGCCTCGGGGTGTTTTTTCTTCGCACGGGGCGCGCCTGTCGATATATGCCGCCGGTGCCGGTAGAATCGCCATCTACGCTGCTTTATGTTGGGGCTGCTGGCCTCGAGGACTTTTATCCCGATGATTACGATTACCGCAGGCGTGCTTGCCTATTTGCTAGGTTCCATTTCTTTTGCCGTTATTGTCAGTCGGCTGATGGGCTTGAGTGATCCGCGCAGCTACGGCTCAAAAAATCCTGGAGCCACTAACGTGTTGCGGTCGGGCAATAAAGTCGCGGCTCTATTGACCCTCTTGGGGGATGCGGCCAAGGGTTGGCTTGCGGTGTGGTTGGCCAACCATTACGCGCTGCAATTCGGCCTGCAGGAAACAACGATTGCCGTTGTTGCACTAGCCGTTTTTCTTGGGCATTTATATCCGATTTTCTTTAAGTTCAAGGGCGGCAAAGGCGTGGCAACGGCCTTGGGTGTGCTGCTGGGGCTGCAACCCTGGTTGGGCGTGGCCACGCTGCTTACGTGGTTGATCGTGGCACTGTTCTTTCGATATTCATCGCTGGCGGCAGTGGTGGCAGCCGTTTTTGCGCCGATCTATTATTTGTTTGGCCATGGTGTGGCATGGCATGCCGACCCTCGTATCGGTTGTGCGATTGCCGCCATGTCTCTGCTGCTCTTGTATCGGCATCGAGCTAACGTTGCCAAGCTGATAGCGGGCAAAGAAGCTCGTATTGGCGGCCGCAAGGCCTGAATTCCGCAGCTTGAACGGGTGCCCCCTGCCTGTCAGTTAAACCTGGGCCCAGGGGGGGATCCCGGCGTCTTCCAGGTTCCAGCGCGGGCGCACGGTAAAGGCGCTGTGGCGTTCAGTGGCGTCGACCAGGCCCGCCTGCAGACGCAAAGCCGCGGCAAAGGCAATCATGGCGCCATTGTCCGTACATAAGTCCAGGGGTGGGAAATAGGCAATTCCACCCAGGCTTTTCAATTGGCTGGCCAGGCGTTGTCTTAATAGGCGGTTGGCGCCTACACCGCCGGCAATGACCAGGCGCTTGAGGCCACTCGTTTTAAGTGCTTTGGCGGATTTGGCTGCCAAGACGGAAACGATGGCTTCTTGTGTGCTTGCGGCCAGATCGGCACGTGCTTGGGCATCGTCAGGGGCGATGCCTTTCATGCGAGTCAGCACGGCAGTCTTCAGGCCGCTGAAACTGAAATCAAGGTCGGGGCTATGAAGCTTGGGGCGGGGCAGATCGAAGCGATCAGGGTTGCCGGATTCGGCCAGTTTGGCCAGGGCCGGGCCCCCTGGGTAGCCCAGCCCCAATAGCTTGGCCGTCTTGTCGAATGCTTCGCCGGCGGCGTCGTCCAGCGTTTCCCCAAGCAAGGTGTAGTTGCCTACGCCATCAACGCGCATCAGTTGGGTGTGCCCGCCTGATACCAGCAGCGCTACAAAGGGGAACTCCGGCCGTGGTGTGGCCAACAACGGCGACAAGAGATGGCCTTCCAGATGGTGGATGGCAATGGAAGGCAAGTCGCGAGCCCAGGCGATGGCCTGGGCAACGCTGGCGCCCACCAGCAGGGCGCCAGCCAAGCCTGGCCCTGCTGTGTAGGCAACGGCATCGACGTCGTCCAGAGTCAGCCCGGCTTCGCTCAAAGCCTGGCGGGTGAGCGGCAGAATGCGGCGAACGTGGTCGCGCGAGGCCAGTTCGGGGACGACTCCGCCATAGGCCTGGTGCATATCTATTTGCGAATGGAGTGCGTGGGCCAGCAGGCCCCGTTCGGTGCTGACTACTGCAACACCGGTTTCGTCGCAGGAGCTTTCGAAGCCGAGAACTATCATGAAGGTTTATGGTGCGCGCGTAGGAGCGGGAGGTGAATGCGCGGCGCCAGGGCAGGCCTGCGCGCATCTAGGGTTAACCCAGGTTATGGGCCAAGTGTAGCATCGGGGCCGCGCGCCAAGCTGGCTTTATCGGAAAAGATCTGCTATATTGGCAGGCTATTTGATTAACCCTGACTGACTAACCCCCGAGGCAATCGCTACATGCCCACAATTCGCGTTAAAGAAAATGAGCCGTTTGAGGTCGCACTGCGTCGTTTCAAGCGCACCATTGAAAAGACCGGCCTGCTGACCGAACTGCGCTCGCGCGAGTTCTACGAAAAGCCTACTGCTGAGCGCAAGCGCAAGCACGCTGCTGCCGTCAAGCGCCACTACAAGCGTATTCGCAGCCAGCAGTTGCCCAAGCGCCTGTTCTGATAGCCAGCGGCAGCGCTACTTTGTAGTGCTGCACACGCCGGTTTCAGCTAGTTTTCGCTATTCGCCATAGCCGCTACGGTAGTCCGCCGGGCGGCTTTTGGCGTTTTTGACTTTATGATAGTTGGCTTGTCGTGAGTCGTTGGGTGCCGTGTGCGCCGAGCGGTCCTTGGTCGAATCGATTTTCTTTCTAGCCGGAAATTCCCATGAGTGCAGATACCCTCAAAGCCCGCCTGACCGATGAGGTCAAGAACGCAATGCGCGCCAAGGCCGCCGAGCGCTTAGGTACCTTGCGTCTGTTGACTGCCGCGATCAAGCAGAAAGAGGTGGATGAGCGCCGCGATCTCTCCGACGCCGACATCACGGCAATTATCGAAAAGCAGGTAAAGCAACGGCGCGAGTCCATTGCAGCGTTCGAGCAGGCCGGTCGGCTCGAAACCGCAGAGCTGGAGCGTGCTGAGGTGGCTGTGCTGCAAGAGTTCTTGCCGCAAGCGGCGCCGCCGGAAGAAGTGGCTGCAGTCGTGGCTGCAGCAGTTGCCGAGATTGCCGCGCAAGGGGTCACCGGTGGGCCGGCAATGGGTAAGGTGATGGGCTTGGTCAAGGCGCGCTTGGCCGGTCGCGCGGATATGTCTGAGGTTTCCAAGTTGATCAAGGCGCAGTTGGGCTGATCGAGTGTTTTTGCCGCCTTCTGTGCCCGTGTTGGCGCAAGTATGATCCCCGAGTCCTTTATTCAGGATCTCTTGGCCCGCGTCGATATCGTCGATGTGGTCGGCCAGCACGTCCAGTTGCGCAAGGGTGGCGCCAATTTATTGGGCTTGTGCCCCTTTCATAACGAAAAATCTCCGTCTTTTACGGTGAGCCCCACCAAGCAGTTTTATCACTGCTTCGGGTGCGGAGCGCACGGAACGGCGATTCGCTTTCTGATGGAGCACACGGGCGCGAGTTTCCCGGATGCGGTGCGTTCCTTGGCATCCAGTGCGGGGATGCGGGTCCCGGAGGAAGAGCGTAGCCCGCAATTTCGAGCTGCCCGCGCCCAGCGCGAAGCAATGGTATCGCGCCATAGTCAGGTGCTGGAAACGGCCAATAACTGGTATCGGCAGCAATTGCGTAGTGCGTCGGCAGCTATTGCCTATCTGAAGAACCGAGGTGTAAGCGGCGAAGTCGCGGGCCGTTTCGGTTTGGGTTGGGCCGGGCCGGAGCGCCAAGGCCTGGCCGGTGTGTTGCCAGAATACGAAGACCCATTGTTGGTCGAGGCGGGCTTGGTCATCGTTAGCGACGACGGGCGTCGTTATGATCGCTTTCGCGAGCGTGTGACCTTTCCTATCCGCAATGCGCGTGGCCATCTGATCGGTTTTGGCGGGCGAATTATCGGCAAAGGTGAGCCCAAATACCTGAATTCACCTGAAACCCCCATTTTTTCAAAAGGCACCGAACTCTACGGCCTGTGGGAGGCCCGTCAGGCCATACGCAGTGCAGGTACGGTGGTGGTGGTCGAAGGATATATGGATGTAGTGGCGCTGGCGCAGCTCGGGATCGAGTACGCAGTCGCCACGCTCGGTACGGCTACAACCTCTGTTCACGTACAAAAACTGTTGCGAGCTAGTGATCAGGTCGTGTTCAGCTTTGATGGGGACAAGGCGGGACGCAAGGCTGCATGGCGTGCGTTGGAGGCTTGTTTGCCTCTGTTGCGCGATGATGTGTCTTTACGCTTCCTGTTCCTGCCGGACGACCATGATCCAGACTCGTATGTCCGGGAATTCGGGGCGGATGGGTTTCGTAAAGCCTTGCGCGAGGCGCAGTCCTTGTCGCAGTTCATGCTTGGGGATCTGGCTGCGCGTCATCCCATGGACGAGGCCGAGGGCAGGGCGCGCTGTGTTCATGATGCGCGCCCTTTGCTTCAGGCGATGCCGGTTGGTGCGCTGCGCATGCAGGTTCAGCGCGAGTTGGCGCAACTGACGCGGTTGACGCCAGAAGAGCTGGTCCAATTGATTGTGTTGCAGGATGTGCCCAGCGGCCCGCTTGTGCAGTCGGCCGCGGAGCTCAGGGGAACCTCTGCGGGTTTGGTGCGCTCTGAGTCTAATGAAGGGCTTGCAAGCGTTGAGCTTGGGCCTGGCGAGCCAGAACCCTATTACGATCAGCCTCATGACGATTTTTACGAGCCGGCTCCCTTCTTCCCAGATAAAAAGGGGGGGCGATGGGCCGGCGGGCAGGGTAAGAGCGGCTTCAAATCCAAGCGCTTTCGCGGCGGCCGCTTCGACGATGAGCGACCGCTGGGGTATGTCGGTCCGCGGCCCAGGGTGGCATCGATTGCTGCTCGTTTGCTTCAGTTGCTGCTAACGCACCCTACTTTGATTCAGGAAGTTGATGAGGATGCGGAGCGCTTGTTGGCTACGGCAACGGGTTTCGAGGCTGTACGGGAATTGTTGGTGCTGGTGCGATCCACGGGCGCACAGCATGCCGGGGCTGTGTTACAAGCTGCTGAGGGTACTTTGCTTGCGCAGACACTTGTTCCTGCGGCAACCGCTACCATCTATGAGGATGAGCTCCCTGATCCCGGCGGCGAGTTACGCGATGCCTTGCGAGTGGTGGCATTGCAGGCCGCGCAGGCCGAGTTGACCGACCTCGTTGCTGCGGGGCTGAAAGACCCCGAGGCCAAGACGCGCTATGTTGCGTTAACAGAACGGATCATGGAGTTGAAGAAGCCGGGCGTGGTAGAATAGAGGGTTTCGCGTGTAGCTACACGTGTACTCTTATTTTGCTAAGCCTTTACTAGCTTTATTAAGTCGCTTTATTAAGTAGCTTTATTTTAGGCTGGAAGGATCTTTACTAGGCCGGAAGGATAATAACTAGCTGTAGGTAAAACTTGCAGCGGTAAAAACTAGCCATTGAACTAGTCATTGTCAAAGTAAGGGTCAAAGAGCAAGAGTCAAAGCAAGGCTATAGCTAGTATAGAGTACGGAAAACTGAATTTGCTGAACCCGGTATGGGATGCTGGGCCTGTGTAAAGCAGGTTCGGTATGTTACGGGTTTTTTTGCCGCCGCTACCCGGGGCGGCTGTTTGGCAGGTGTGCATGGTGCGCGGGCGCGCACAGGCATACGGGTGGCGGTGCTGCGATGGGCAGGCCGAACGAATATAGGAGTGGTTGACCGACCATGGCGAAGACGACAGGCAAGACGCTGACTGTGAACAAATCCAAAGCCGAAGGGCAAGACAAGGCCAAGGACAAGGCAGCTTTGTCCAAGGCTGACGCGCAAGGCGTAACCGTAACGGTCAAGTCGGCCGGCAGGGCCAGGACCAAGGTTCTGAGCGCTACTCCAGTGGCGGAAACCATTGACACCGACTTCGAGCCCGTAGTGGCGGCCGAGCCGGTGGAAAAAGCCAAGCCAGCAGCCAAGGCAGCGACGAAGGCCGCTTCCAAGACGGCGACGAAAACAGCTACGAAAACAGCCAAGGCAAGCAAGACGGCCAAAACCACCAAGGTTGCCGCTGCCAAGACGGCCTCCGCTGCTGACAAGAAGAACGCCGAGAAAAAATTGGCCGACTTATTGGCGAAGCCTGCTGGTCGTAGGCCCGGACGTCCGCCTAAGGACGCCAAGCAGTCCGACTCTGCGGGCGTCGACTTCGATGACGCTGGCGATGGCGATAACGAACCGATTCCGGAAATCAAGATTCCCAAGGGGCGTGGCAAGCGTGGCAAGGCCGATCCCAAGGACCTGATTGCCCGGGGCCCGGTTTCGCCCGAGGAATACGAGGCGCGCCGTAACCGTCTTAAGCTGCTGATCAAGCTGGGCAAGGATCGCGGCTATCTTACCTATGGCGAAATCAACGATCATCTGCCCGATGATCTGGTAGACGCCGAAGCCATCGATGGCATTATCAGCACCTTCAATGACATGGGCATCTCGGTCTACGACCAGGCGCCCGATGCCGAAACTCTGCTGCTGAACGAAAATGCGCCCATGGCTTCGTCCGACGACGATGCCGAGGAAGAAGCGGAAGCCGCACTGTCGACCGTTGACTCTGATTTTGGCCGTACCACCGACCCGGTGCGTATGTATATGCGCGAAATGGGTACGGTCGAATTGCTGACCCGTGAAGGCGAAATCGAAATCGCCAAGCGTATTGAAGATGGCCTCAAGCACATGGTCATGGCCATTTCGGCTTGCCCGTCGACCATCAACGAAATCCTCGCGCATGCTGAGCGCGTCCGTTCGGCCGAGGCCCAGATCGACGAGGTCGTTGACGGCTTGATCGACCCGACCGACGGGGAAGAGTACGCAGGTTCCGGCGTAAGCAGTGCCGACGAAGATGATGAAGATGGCGACGACGCACCCGCAGGCGGCATGAGCAGCAAGCAGGTCGAAGAACTGCGTGTGAAATCGCTGGAAAAATTCCAGAGCGTCAAGACCTGGTTCGAAAGAATGCGTCATGCCTACGAGCATGAAGGCTACAAGTCCGAGGCCTATACCACTGCCCAGAAGACCATTCTGGAAGAGCTGATGGGTATCCGCTTTACCGCCAAGATGGTTGAGCGGCTGGCTGATACGCTGCGTGCCCAGGTTGAGGAAGTCCGCAAGCTGGAACGCGCCGTCATGCATACGTGTATTGACCGCGCCGGAATGCCGCGTGCGCATTTCATCAAGTCTTTCCCCGGTCACGAAACGGATTTGGACTGGGTCCTGCAAGAAGTCAACGCCGGCCATGCCTATTCCGAAACGCTGTCGCGCCAGATTCCTGCTATCCAGGAATTGCAGCAGAAGCTGATCGACCTGCAGTTCCGCGTGGTTTTGCCGCTGAAGGATCTGAAGGACGTCAACAAGCAGATGGCCACCGGCGAAGCGAAAGCTCGCAAGGCCAAGCGCGAAATGACCGAAGCCAACTTGCGTCTGGTCATCTCCATTGCCAAAAAATACACCAACCGTGGCTTGCAGTTCCTCGACTTGATCCAGGAAGGCAATATTGGCTTGATGAAGGCGGTGGACAAGTTCGAATACCGTCGCGGCTACAAGTTCTCTACCTATGCTACGTGGTGGATCCGGCAGGCCATTACCCGTTCGATCGCCGATCAGGCTCGCACCATCCGTATTCCGGTGCACATGATCGAAACGATCAACAAGATGAACCGTATCAGCCGGCAGATCTTGCAGGAAACCGGTGCGGAACCTGATCCGGCCACACTGGCGCAGAAGATGGACATGCCGGAAGACAAGATCCGGAAAATCCTGAAGATAGCCAAAGAGCCGATTTCGATGGAAACCCCCATCGGCGATGACGACGATTCGCACTTGGGCGACTTCATCGAAGATACCGCCACTTTGGCGCCTTCGGATGCTGCTTTGCACGGATCCATGCGCAATGTGGTCAAGGAAGTCCTTGATTCGCTCACCCCGCGCGAAGCCAAGGTGCTGCGCATGCGTTTCGGTATCGAAATGAGCACTGACCAGACGCTGGAAGAAGTGGGCAAGCAGTTCGACGTGACTCGCGAGCGCATCAGGCAAATAGAAGCCAAGGCACTGCGCAAGCTGCGTCACCCCAGCCGCGCAGACAAGCTGAAGAGCTTCCTCGAAGGCCAGTAATAGCTAGGAACGGCAGCTCTGGTCTGCTGTTAGAAAAAGCGCCGCCGCCCTCAGGGCGGTCGGCGCTTTTTTGTGTCTCGTTTCTTTTTGAGACCGGCTCGTCGCTTGCCTTTGTTCGAATGCTAGCCGGCCTGAATAAGTTCGACCTTGTCATCCAGTCCCTGTTCCGCGCGGTAGCTGCGGGCCTGGGTGGACAGCCATTCCGCAAATACGTGAAGCGGGGCGTTATCGGCCTGCCATTCCGGCAGCACCAGGTAATAATTTTTGTCACCCGTCGACTCGCGCGGGCTGGCAACAACCAGCTTATGCGCCGCCAGTTCGGCATCCACCATCAGCCTGGGAACCAAGGCAATGCCTTGGCCGTGGACCGCCGCCTCGATTAGCATGGAAAACAGTTCGTAACGTGGGCCGCTCAAGTCGTGCCCATGGCTAACCCCTTGGGCTGAGAACCACTGCCGCCAAGCATAAGGGCGGGTGCTCTGCTGCAATAGTCTATACGCTGAGAACTGTTCAGGCATGATGCGCTTGCGTACACCGAGCAAGCGGGGCGAGCAAACCGGCACCAATTTTTCGGGCATCAAATACATGGCTTCGGTACCAGGCCATGGGCCGTCTCCGGCATGAATAGCAGCGTCGAATGGGGTGCCTTCGAACAGGAAAGGTCGGCTCTGTGGGCTTATATTGACCACGACATTCGGGGCCAGTCGTTCAAAGTCCGCCAGGCGGGGCAAAAGCCAACGTGTGGCAAAGGTTGCAACCGAGGCTAGCTCCAGCACGCCACCCTCGCCACGGGTAGCCATCAAATCGAGCGTGTCGCGTTCGACCTCGTCCAGGCGGCGCGTAACTACCGTTCCGTAGCTGATGCCCGCCTGGGTCAGGGTGACGCCGCGGCGGGTCCGGCGAAAAAGCTTCAGACCCAAAAAATTCTCGAGACCGGCAATCTGGCGACAAACCGCGCTTTGGGTTAGCGATAGCTCGGCCGCCGCCTTCGTAAAGCTTTCGTGGCGTGCGGCTGCTTCAAACGCTGCAAGTGCGGCCGTGCTGGGTAATTTGCGGCGCATGGCTGGCTCGGGTGATGGTGATGTCTCTATGATAACAAGTGCGTAAAGCGCACAGGTAAGTGAAAAGAACTCGTTTGGCTATCACGGCGAATACGTTTATCGTGTGTGTTCCATTACCTTGAATTCATAGCAAAATCCCGCTTGAGCCGCCAAGCCGGCGGGATATGTTTTCTGCCACGAAACTACCGAGACATGAATCTTATGCACAAGCCAGCATCTTTCAATTGGGCTGATCCCTTGCTTCTGGACCAGCAGCTTAGCGACGAAGAGCGCATGGTTCGCGAAGCATCCGCGGCCTATTGCCAAGACAAACTGATGCCGCGCGTACTGGAATCCTTTCGGCACGAACGCACTGACGCCGCCATCTTCCGCGAGATGGGCGAACTCGGCCTGCTTGGGCCTACGATTCCAGAGCAATACGGTGGACCCGGTCTGAATTACGTCAGCTACGGCTTGATCGCACGCGAAGTTGAGCGAGTCGACTCTGGCTACCGCTCAATGATGAGCGTGCAGTCCTCGCTGGTCATGGTGCCCATCTACGAATTCGGTACCGAAGCCCAGAAGCAAAAATACCTGCCCAAATTGGCTACCGGTGAACTCATTGGCTGCTTCGGCCTGACCGAACCCAATCATGGGTCTGACCCAGGATCGATGGTGACCCGTGCCACCAAGGTCGACGGCGGCTACCGGCTGAGCGGCTCCAAAATGTGGATTACCAACTCGCCCATCGCCGATGTGTTCGTCGTGTGGGCCAAGCTCAAAGACGAAGATGGCCAGGACAAGATCCGCGGCTTCATCCTGGAAAAGGGCTGGAAGGGCCTTACCGCACCAGCCATCCATGGGAAAGTGGGGCTGCGCACCTCAATCACCGGTGAAATCGTCATGGATGAGGTTTTCGTGCCGGAAGAAAACTACATGCCCAACGTCGCGGGTTTGAAAGGGCCGTTCACTTGCCTGAACTCAGCTCGTTACGGCATCGCCTGGGGCGCTCTGGGTGCAGCCGAGTCGTGCTGGCACACCGCCCGCCAGTACGTGCTCGACCGTAAGCAATTCGGACGCCCCTTGGCCGCCAACCAGCTCATTCAAAAAAAGTTGGCAGACATGCAGACCGAAATCACCCTGGGCCTGCAAGGCTGCCTGCAACTGGGCCGGATGAAGGACGCCGGTACTGCAGCGGTGGAAATCACATCCATCATGAAGCGCAATTCATGCGGCAAGTCGTTGGACATCGCCCGCATGGCGCGCGACATGTTGGGCGGTAACGGCATTTCTGACGAGTTCGGTGTCATCCGCCACGTAGTGAATCTGGAAGTCGTCAATACCTATGAAGGCACGCACGACGTTCATGCTTTGATCCTGGGGCGCGCGCAAACCGGTATTCAGGCTTTTTGCTGAACCCAGGCAAGAATCGGGGGCAGCGCGCTGGTGTTATCCCCGGATTCTGTGGACAAGTTTGGGGATAGCTGGCTCATAGTTTTTCAAAATGGCGCTGTTGCTGGGGTTCGAACGAATTGAATCGTAATCGGGCAAACCCTGGCTCCTAGCCTGCAAACAGGGCGCGACTCAGTGTAGAATCTTGCCCTCGGGCCTCTAGCTCATGCTTGGTTAGAGCAGCGGACTCATAATCCGTTGGTGCTGTGTTCGACTCACAGGAGGCCCACCA
>JBEBXA010000055.1:0-27031 GCA_040391825.1 Pigmentiphaga sp. | reverse complement strand
CAGGGTGTGGCGGCTTTCTTTGGCTGCTGCAGAACGGGATCCTGTGATGCAGCTTGTCAGCTGGAAGGGGGCGGGATGAGCGTGAAAGGTGATTCGAAAGATTGCATTTGAAGCTAGGAATGCGTGATTTAAAACGTTTTGAAAATTGAGTTATTGCCTGTGTATGGTGGTAGAGCTTGGGGTCTTGCAGGCCCGCGCGAGGTTCGCGATCAACGGCTCAACGGCTGGGTCAGGCCTGCGTTTTTCGTTTGCGGGATGGAAAGGAGTGGCGATGAGGTTGCAGGGTAAAACCGCCTTGATTACGGGGGCGGCGGGTGGGATTGGATTGGGGATTGCGCGACGTTTCAGTGCTGAGGGGGCCAAGGTGGTGTTGGTGGACCGCAGCGAAAAGGTCGCGGGCGAGGCCTTGGCGCAGATGGTGGGGCCGGCGCGCGCGATGCAGGCAGATGTGACGGACTCTGCGCAGGTGGCGGAGATGGTGGCGCTGTGCGAGCGTGAGTTTGGCGGTGTGGATATCTGCGTGTGCAATGCGGGTGTGATACGCGCGGCGGATTTTCTGGATCTGAGCTTGGAGGATCTGGACTATGTGATGAACGTCAATGTGCGCGGCACGTTTCTGGTGGCGCAGTCGGCTGCCAAGGCGATGGTGCGGGGGGCGCGCAAGGGCAGCATTATTACTTTGTCTTCGATGACGGCCGAGCTGGCCATGCCGGATCAGTTGGCGTATGGCGCCAGCAAAGGCGCGGTCAAGCAGATGACGAAGGCGATGGCCTTGGCAATGGCGCCGCACGGCGTGCGGGTCAATGCGATTGGGCCGGGCAGTATCGATACCGACATCATGCAGACCATCAGCAGTAATCCGCAGGCGCTGAATATGGTGTTGTCGCGCATTCCGATGGTGCGGCTGGGCAGCACTGATGAGGTGGCTGGCGTCGCGCTGTTTTTGGCAAGCGATGACGCCAGCTACGTAACGGGCCAGACCATCTATGCGGATGGCGGGCGCCTGGCACTCAACTATACGGTTGAGGTGCCGAGCGGTCATCGCTAGCAAACGGTTGACTTGAAGCTTGGCCGGGCGAACTGGGTGAGGCGCGGACTACCGGTCCGACCGTCTTGCCAGCTTTGGCCTTCGGCTCAGATAGTCCTGCGCTTTGGCCTGATCAGGGTGACGCAAGGACCATTCCCGCAACTGCTCGAACCCGAACCCTTCAACGCGCAGCTTCATCATCGAGTTGAAGCTCAACGTCACAATACACCCGAAGGGATGGTCTTGCTCAATTACATCCATTTGAGCATCACCGCAGTACGTCCGGGGTCGCTGGGACGTACTGCGATGGTTCGGGATAGGCGTCTTCGAGATATTCAGCAATGACGTTATTGGTTGATGGATCGGTCGCCATCAGCCACGGTAGGGACGATGCTATAGGGATTCATCTCTAGATACTCGAACTGGACGTGATCGAACCTCTAGCTCTCGATGAAGCCTCTTCCCAAGGCAGCGTTTTGGCTGCGACGACCATCCGTACTTTCATGCAGCAGGGGCTGTCGCCGAATTGGTAGAGTTTGCGCTGGGTCATCGGAAAATCGTCTCCATCGAAGTCTTTTTCCTGATCGCTTATGGTCAGCTAGAGTTTCTGAAATGCCATAATTAGGATTGCGTACTAGGGGTAGGGTCGGTTTGGTTGGTCCGCTGCATTAATGCTGCCTGTGCAGGCGTTCTTGAGAACTTGCTTCACGATCGGGGTGAACGTGCCATCGCTGTGGGGCCATATGCATCACCCAGATTATTTCCAGCAACACTCGTCCAACCTTTGGAGGCTATTTTCTCCCTACCGCTACTGACGAAATCAAGCCTTTGATAGTCGAGCAATCGGCTTTGTGGATTGTCGTGACAATTTCAGCTCCGCAGGCTTACGCCAGTCCCGCGCCCATTTGGATAGCCATTTTTTTCTCAACTAGTTTTGGTCCGATGATATTTCTCATTTGTTCGACCGTCGTCAAAATAGCAGGACCAGCGCAGGTCAGCGAATAAAGACTCCCACACCACGTCAACGGTGTGCTGACGCCATTGATTCCGCTTCCGTTCACGTTGAATGCTGTACAGAAGCCGAATTCCGAACACTCTTTCATTGCAGCCTGAAGCCCTCGTTCGACAGCTGACCATGCACGCCTGTCGGCTGCAGCAATTTCCTTGAAGAGTTTTTCCCGGCTGTTGGCGGAGCACCCCGCCAGATAAGCTCGTCCACCAGCTGAGACAGCCAGGGGTACACGCGAACCTATGGACACATTGATCATCAGACGCGCGGAACGGCTACGAGCTTGGGCGAGATAGATCATTTCGAGTTCATCGCGTGTCACTAACGATACGGCGCACGGAAAGGCGTCTGCAAGTTCGCGCAACTGAGATTGCACTATTTCGCCGATGTCGTGGCGGGCAAGATAAGAGTAGCCCAATGACATGGAGCGAGCGCCAACTTGGTAACCACGGCCGTGGGGTCCCTCCGACACGTATCCCAGTTGCAAAAGGGTGCCAATAAGGCGGACAACCGTCGCTACCGGCAACTTAGTCCGCTCGGCGATTTCTTTGTTTCCGAGAATACCGCCTTCGCCGAGGACCTCTAACACTGCCAAGCCCCGTCCCACAGCCGCCACGAAGTCCGGTCCTTTGTGCGTAGGATCTTGCACTGCCAGGCCTTGAGTAGGCGCGCTAGGCCTATCGGAGATTTTTGTTCGTCTGTTCGATCTTAGCAACTCGATCCCTCTTTTATATCGTCACTAATTTGTAACATAGCTGGAGTTAGTCCCGGAGTGTGGAACTAGAGACCGAAATTATTGACACCCTTGGCCCCAAAGTCGATCCTTTTTTTGTTTCTGCAACTGGAGGATTGATATGACTGTGCTGATTAGCGCTGAAGAGATGGAGCGTACGCGTGTCGCGCGCTTCAAGAATCTTCAACCTTTCAAAGTCGCCTATCTTGATGCGCTCTTGCCGGAATACCAGCGCGAGAATATGAAAATTATTGGCAGAGGCGTAGCTGAGCGTGCGGATCAGATTGCTCCTATTGAAGGTGTTCATGAGTATTCGATGACCCTGGTCAAAATGGAGGCTGGCGGCGGAGTGGCGCCGCACGCGCACCCGACCTCCGAAGTGTTTATTCCATTGAATGGACAATGCACGGTGTTCTGGGGACAGTCGGAAGACGACGCTGAACAACTTGTACTCGAGCCTTGGGACACCATGTCGGTTCCTGTCGGAATCATGCGGTGGTTCAGCAATCCTGGTTCAGAGCCACTTTATCTCCTCGCGTTAACCGGCGGAGCGCAAAGCTCCGTTACCTGGCGAAAAGACATTATTGAGCGTGTGGAGAAACTCGGTGTCGTGCGCGTCGGAGACCAACTCATGGCGACAGATTCCTTTAAAGATGTTGACGGCCTCAAGCGAGAGGACATCCCCACAACAGATACACGATAGGCCGTGACGCCTTTGTCCATCATCTCTTTCGACAGGAAAATTTATGCTTTCGAACAATCCGGTCTTATCGGTTGCACACCTTTTGGCGGCCTCGCTCAAGCGTCATGGCGTTACCGAAGTATTCGGCCAAAGCATTCCTTCTACATTACATCTAGTGTCACCCGAATACGGTATTCGGCAGATCGCTTATCGCGCTGAGAACGCAGGCGGGGCGATGGCTGATGGCTATGCTCGGGTGTCACACAAAGTATCGGTTATCACTGCTCAGAACGGACCCGCCGCAACCTTATTGGTCGCGCCATTAGCCGAAGCACTAAAGGCGTCGGTACCTATCGTAGCGATCGTGCAGGATGTGGCCCGCGAGACGGTAGATCGCAACGCTTTTCAGGAGTTGGACCATATTGAACTATTTCGAGCTTGTGCGAAATGGGTGAAGAGAGTTGACCGTGCGGATCGAGTGGAAGATTACCTCGACATGGCTTTCACCGCCGCCGCCACCGGGCGGCCGGGGCCCGCAGTTCTCCTCGTGCCCATGGATTTACTGCGTGAGACGGCGACATCAAAGGGAAGCCGCCGCACCCAATTGGGCACGTACCCTATGGATCGTACAGTACCGCCACTGGAGCGTATTGAGGAAGCGGCTGAGGTGCTTATCAACGCGGTACGGCCACTGATCATTGCTGGAGGGGGCGTCCATTTATCCGACGCTTCAACCGAGCTAGCTGCTCTCGGTGACGTGCTGAATATACCTGTGGCGACCACAAATATGGGCAAGGGGGTGGTGGACGAGCGCTGGAGCCTTTCGGCCGGTGTCTTCGGGAACTGTATGGGTTCCGGTAGCCTGGGAGAGGTTTTACGTCATCTAGCGACCAACGCCGACGTGATCCTTTTGGTGGGAACGAGAACGAACCAGAATGGAACCGATAACTGGAGTCTCATTCCCAAAACTGCCCAGCTCGTCCACATTGATGTGGATAGCAACGAGATCGGGCGCAACTATGAAGCTTTGCGTCTCGTTGGCGACGCAAAACTGACGCTAGCCCTGCTGAGAAAGTATTGCGAGAGCCAAGACCTCTCTCTTCGCAAAGAGCTGGGGGCTGTAGCGCAAAAAGCGCTCGCCGACGACAAGGTTGCTGCGATGAAAAAGCCGCTTCATCCGGAGCCTGGCCTCGAGGGCGCCATTCGGCCGGAATATGTAATGCGGAAAATTGATGAATTGCTCAAGCCGGGAGATATCGTCGTCGGCGATGCTAGCTATTCGACCAACTGGGTAAATACGTTTCTCACCTCGCAAGTTGCCGGCATGCGGTTTTTGACGCCACGCGGTTTGGCGGGTCTGGGCTGGGGGTTGCCAATGGCGATGGGTGCAAAGTTGGCAAAGCCAGACAGCCGTGTCATTGCGGTTGTCGGAGATGGCGGATTTGCGCATTGTTGGGCAGAGCTCGAAACGGCCAAGCGTGAAGGTATCGACGTGCTGGTGTTGGTTCTCCACAACCGCATTCTTGGCTATCAAGCGCATGCCGAAAATGTCTTGTACGGGAATCACACTGCAGCCTGCGCCTTGACTGATGTCGATCACGCGGCAATCGCTGTCGCGTGCGGCTGCAAGGGCTATCGAATCAACGGTCCGGCGCAATTGGAGCCTGCACTGGCAGCATGGTTCGCCAATCCGGTAACGACCGTTTTGGATATCAGCATTGATCCTCAAGCTTTCCCGCCGCTCACGATGTACGACGGAAAAAAACCTTGGATTGCTGGTGAGTTGTGCATCTCCTCTTAGCGCAAACGGTTGCATATATCTCTGGAACGGCCCCCGAACGAGTGATCATTTAAAAATGGATAAGGCACAAAAATGAATCATGAACGGACTTTCATTTGCAGCTTCCTGGTTGGCATGGCAATGAGCATTCTGCCGTTGGCACACGCTCAAGACTATCCAAGTAAGCCGATCAAGTTGATCATACCTTTCGCAGGAGGCGGAATTACTGATCTGGCTGGTCGAGTAGTTGCTGATCGCTTGAGTTTCAAGCTCGGGCAGCCGGTGATAGTTGAAAACCGGGCCGGTGGTGGTTCGCGTATCGGAGCACACGCGGGTTCAAAGGCGTCACCGGACGGTTATACGTTACTGCTTGCCAACTCTTCGTCGCATGCCACCCTTGCTGTCACAAGCAAAGATCTGCCTTACGATCCAATAAAAAATTTCACACCTATCGTGCAAATTTTTTCCTATCCGTCGGTGCTCATTTGCAACCCAGCGTTTCCCGCTAAAACGGTTCAAGAACTTATCGACTACGCAAAAAAGTATCCAGGCAAGGTCACAAATGGTAGTGCAGGCGTAGGAAGCGGAAACCATTTCATGAACGAACTCTTCAACTCAATGGCGGGTGTGGAGATCACTCACATTCCTTACCGCAGCAGTAGTCAGGCCATCGTTGACGTAGCCGCGGGTACGACAACTTGTACCTTCGACGGTGCATCCAAGCCGTATATCGATTCAGGAAGGGTTCATGCCTTGGCCGTGACGGGCCTGAAGCGGGATCCGCGATTTCCACGTCTGCCAACGTTGGACGAGGCTGGCCTGAAGGGTTACAACATCGTTACCTGGCAGGGGTTGGTTGCCCCGCAAGGCGTACCAGCACACATCGTGCGCGTGTTGAACCGTGCTGTTAACGAAATACTGGAAGAAGATGAGGTCAAGAAAAAAGCCGCCGAACTTGGCTTGATGGAGGGGGGCGGATCTCCAGAACAATTGACGGCGGTCATTCTTGAAGACATTGCTCGGTATCGGAAAATTGCTAAGGATTCGAACCTAACGTTCGAGTAATATCCTGGTCGCTTGAAGCCGATGGGAGTCGGCTTATGCCGTGTGTACTCACCCGGCATAAGCCCGGCACTGCGTAGATGGCAGGCAGCATGCGAGGCAATCAAAGGTAGTACACCGGTCAAACCCTATCACGGCCCCCTCCATACATAGTCAGATGTTAGCCTGCGCTGAAGGGTTTTTTTGGCTCACAGCCTTGAGCCTACAGGCATACGTTGGCACAAGTTGTGGCTCATAGTGCTAAATCAGCTGGCCGAACACCATCAATGCGCTTGACCGACGGCAAGTGCTCCGGGTAGGGCTAAAATGCCCGCATGTCTTCAGCCTCCCCTTTCGTCCATCTGCGCGTCCACTCCGAATACTCGGTAGTTGACGGCATCGTCCGTATCCCCGACCTGATCAAGCGCGCGGTTGCCCTGGAGCAACCCGCTGTCGCTTTGACCGATCTGTCCAACTTGTTCGGCCTGGTCAAGTTCTACCGCGCGGCTCGGGGCAAGGGCGTCAAGCCGATTGCCGGTTGTGACGTATGGATCAGCAATGATGCTGACCGCGACAAGCCCTATCGCATGTTGCTGCTGGTGGGTAGCCATAAGGGATACCTGAATCTGTGCGAATTGCTGACACAGGGTTTCCTCACCAACCAGCACCGTGGCCGCAGTGAACTGCGCGCTGAATGGTTATTTGAAATGGGCGAAGGCCTGATCGCTTTGTCGGGAGGCCGCCAGGGCGATATCGGTCAAGCTTTGGAAACTGGCAACCTGGAGGCCGCGCAAGAGTTTGCGCGAGCTTGGTCCGAGAAGTTTCCGGGTGCTTTTTTCATTGAGTTGCAGCGTGCGGGGCGCGAGGGCGACGAGACCTATGTTCAGGCCGCCATGCGCTTGGCGGCGCAATGCGGCTTGCCGGTGGTGGCAACCCACCCGGTGCAGTTTCTGGAGCGCGACGACTTTCGAGCCCATGAAGCTCGTGTTTGTATTGCCGAAGGAGAGCTGCTGGCCAACCCGAAGCGCCAGCGCTTATTTACCGAAGACCAGTATTTACTGTCTTCCGAAGATATGGCGCAGCGTTTCGCGGATGTGCCGTCAGCCATTGCCAATACGGCAATCATTGCCGCGCGTTGCAACCTGACGTTGGAGCTGGGCAATCCCAAACTGCCCGATTTCCCCACGCCGGAAGGCGTGACGCTGGACGAGTACCTGGTGCAGTTGTCCCGGGAAGGGCTGGACAAGCGCATGCTATTGCTGTTCCCCGACGAAACCGATCGCGAAGCGCATCGAGCGGAGTATGAGGCACGCCTGGATCGCGAGTGCCAGACGATTATCGGCATGGGCTTTCCGGGATATTTCCTGATCGTTCAAGACTTCATCAACTGGGGCAAGAACAACGGCGTGCCAGTGGGGCCGGGCCGGGGGTCGGGTGCGGGTTCGCTGGTGGCTTACAGCTTGGGAATTACCGATATCGACCCATTGCGCTATGACTTGCTGTTTGAGCGCTTCCTGAACCCTGAACGGGTGTCCATGCCTGACTTCGATATCGATTTCTGCCAGGACAATCGCGACAAGGTGATCGAGTACGTCAAGGAAACCTACGGGCGCGAGGCCGTCAGTCAAATCGCCACCTTCGGTACGCTGGGCGCCAAGGCCGTGATTCGCGATGCGGGGCGGGTGCTTGACCTGCCTTATCTGTTTTGCGATGGGCTGTCCAAGATCATTCCACATTCGCCTGCCGACCCTTGGGATCTGGAGCGCGCGCTGAATGATGAGCCCGCCTTCAAGGAACGTTACGACAATGATGAGGAAGCGCGCGCGTTGATCGACCTGGCGCGGCCGCTTGAAGGGTTGACGCGCAATATCGGCATGCACGCGGGAGGGGTCTTGATCGCCCCGGGCAAGCTGACCGACTTTTGCCCCTTGTATTGCCAACCTGGCCAAAGCCAAACCGCCGTGTCGCAGTTCGACAAGGACGACGTGGAGGCGGTCGGTTTGGTCAAGTTCGACTTCTTGGGTTTGCGCAACCTGACCATTCTGGATTGGGCAGTGCGTTATGTGCGCGAATTCAACGAGAATAAGCGTGATTTCGACGTCATGACGCTGCCACTGGACGATCTGGGATCGTACAAGTTGCTGACCGAAGGCAATACCACGGCGGTGTTCCAGCTTGAGTCGCGCGGGATGAAAGAACTGCTGAAAAAGCTCAAGCCCAGTAACTTTGAAGACATCATCGCGGTGTTGGCGCTGTACCGCCCGGGCCCCTTGGGCTCAGGCATGGTGGACGATTTCGTTAACCGTAAGCATGGTCGGGCCAAGGCCGAGTATTTCCATAATGACCTGGAGTCCACCCTGAAAAGCACTTACGGGGTGATCGTCTATCAGGAACAGGTGATGCTGATTTCCCAGCTCATCGGAGGCTACACATTGGGCGGCGCGGACTTGCTGCGCCGCGCGATGGGTAAGAAAAAGGCCGAGGAAATGGCCATGCACCGCGAGATTTTCCAGGATGGGGCCGAGAAAAAGGGCTACGACCGGGATCTGGCGGTAACACTGTTCAACCTGATGGAGAAGTTTGCAGAGTACGGGTTCAACAAGAGCCACACCGCGGCTTATGCCCTGATCGCCTATCAGACCGCCTGGCTCAAGGCGCACCATCCGGCCGAGTTCATGGCGGCGACTATGTCGTCGGACATGGACGACACCGATAAAGTGCAGATTTTCTGGGCGGATACCGTGGCCAACAAGGTCAAGGTCTTGCCGCCGGATATCAACCAGTCGGGCTATCGTTTCGAGCCGGTCCTGGATGAGTACTCAGCCAAAGGGCTGCCGCCTCGCACGGTTCGCTATGGCTTGGGCGCGGTCAAGGGAACCGGGCAGGCTGCGGTCGAGGAAATCATACGCGCACGAACCGATCGCGGGCCATTTACCGATCTATTCGACTTCTGCCGTCGCGTCGATCGCCACGCGGCCAATCGGCGCACCATCGAAGCCCTGATCAAGGCTGGCGCTTTTGATACCTTGTCGACCAATCGCGCAGCCTTGATGGCGACCGTGGGAACGGCCATGGACGCCGCTGAGCAAGCGGCGCGAGCTGCCAGCCAGACTTCCTTGTTCGGGGGCGACGATCACTCGGATCTTGCGGGAGATTTGGCACCCGTCGAGCCTTGGGAAGAGCGCGAACAACTGGGGCAAGAAAAATCCGCGCTAGGCTTCTACTTCAGTGGTCACTTGTTCGATGCCTACCGCGAAGAGGTAAAGCGTTTTGTGCGTACACCGCTGGCTAATTTGCAGCCTAGTCGGGATATGCAGTGGATGGCGGGCGTGTTGACGGCGGTCCGCACGCAAATGACCCGCCGCGGGAAAATGATGTTCGCAGTTTTGGACGATGGCTCGGCCCAGGTCGAAATCTCTGTTTTTAACGAACTTTATGAACAGAACCGCAGCCGCTTGCGCGAAGATCAGCTACTGATTATTTTGGGTAAAGTCAGCAATGATGAGTACTCGGGCGGAACGCGTATCGTTGCCGATTCCTTGTACGACTTGCAGATGGCGCGAGAGTCCAAGGCACGGGCTTTGTCGATCCGGCTCAATGGCAATGCCCAAGCCCAAACTTTGCGTGAAGTGCTCAATCCCTTCCGAGCCGATCCGGAAAACGGCTTTCCTGGGACACCGGTAGAGATCGTCTATAACAGCGGCGAGGCCAGTTGCGTGGTGCGGCTCAGTGAAGACTGGCGCGTGCGCGTTCCGGATGTGCTGATGCAGCAGTTGGGCAAGATGGTGGCCCAGCCAACTGATGTAAACCTGGAATATTGAGTTCGGTGCAATCAGTCCGCCTAGTTAACTCCGTGATTCCGGATGGGCTAGGCGGCGTTGTTTACCCTAAGTCAGGGGGCTATCCGCCCTTAAATGTTGAGCCTGCAGGCTGGCAATCGACGCTATTAAAATAATAAATAAATAGCCTTCCGCCGCATCCATAATGAGCGAGTTAAATAGCATGCTTGCCAGGTAACTCGTCAATATGGCGACTAGCATGTTCCGTACGGGTTTGGGCTGATTCCAGGCTGATCGGTAACAGCAGATAAGCCATGCAAGAAAAATGCTCAGCCCCAGCAAACCTGAGCTGATCGTCTGATTCAGAAACTCGTTGTGTGGGTTGCTGATCTCGTAACCCGTTTCCGAGTTTTCGTAATGGAAGGAGCCTGCGCCGTGTCCCAGCAATGGGGCTTGTTTGATGAGGTGTATGGCTTCAGCGAGGAAAGCAGTACGTTGGCCCATCGAGGTTCCACAGGCAGCGAGCGCGTGTGACCTATCTGCATCCAAGCATGACTGCACCTCATGGACGCCTTCCATGATGCGTTCGCTAGCCGGATTTGGAATCTGCATGAAAGCTATGGCAAGCAGAATGCCAAGAACTGCGGCCAAGAGCTTGCGGCGCGGACTTTGGCTGACCAGGATCCAGCAAGCTATGCCTGCAAGCATCGCTATATAGCCTGTTCTGCCCAGCACGAGGAAGAATATGGAATAGCACGCGAGTGCCGCGAGCAATGCATAAGCCCATCGCAGGCGCCGCGTCGTACTGTGCAACGCTAGTGCAATCCACAGCAGCGCCGAGAGCGCCATGAAAAAATTTTGAGTGATGTGCAACTTGAATACTGTCGGATTGTCGGGGGTGATGTCGCCAATTGGCAGATTCAAGGTGCCGGAGATCACGGTGGTGATCAAGATGATGCCATTGGCAATAAGAAAACCTCTCCAAAACAGTGTGGAGAGCGACCGGTGCTCTAAGAAGAACAACGCGATTGGCAAGATCAGTAGTAATTTTTTATATTTACTTACGGCCTTCAATCCGTAGCTGTTGTCGTGAAAGAGGAGGGATATCGCCAAGAGTGCAAACAGGAGTGCAGGCAGGTATATAAGCGGGCTGCCAAGCATTCCTTTGATTTTGTGCAGGTCGGTGCACATCAAGATGCATATGAGGCAAAGCACCAATGCAACATTCAATAGGAAGGTGGACGTAGGGACTGCGAGACCTAGCAGGGAAGCGGCGACGCTTAGCAATAAACTTGGGGAAGCGCTGGCAACACTTGGGGCAAAAGCGGGTGGATTAGGCACAAGGAAGACTGTTTGGAGCCGGCAAGGGTAGGGCGCGTTGATGCAGTGCAAAGACGGCAAGGCGGGCGTAACGGTCTTCCATTATGGCCTATCTGGATGAGGGTGCAAATGGCTATCCCGGCAACTATCTAGAATCGGAATGATCCGTTGCGGTTCAAGCAGTGCCTGAGCCGCCTGAACGACGGCGTGGGTAGGCATGTGATCCAGGCAGTCGCTGTGGCTGGTTCGATGGCGTTCACAGCCTTCCTGCTGGCACGGTACGCAATCGCGTAATGGGTGCTGTAGCAGCATGACGTTGCCGCGTATCTGGCTGTGGGCGGATTTTTCCCAGGGGCGGTCGAGTCCGAGTGCGGGCCAGGGACCCCACAGCCGGGGGTCGGTCGGGCCATAAAGAGCCAGCGTAGGGGTGCCGCAGGCCGCCGCCAGATGGGTAGTGGCCGTGTCCGGCCCGACATACAGGCTGGCCCGGCGTAGAAGATCAGCCATTTCCGCCAGGCTTAGGCGGCCTTGGGCGCGAGTGATCGCATCCTGCGTGGCGGCAGGTAGATCGGCCAGAATTCCGTCGATGTACTGAGTTTCGGCGTTGCCCGGGCCACCGCTTACTACGATCTGCAGGCCGCGTTGCGCCAACATGTCCAGCAGCGTTTGCCAGCCGGCTTGATGCCATTGCTTATAACGCCAACGGGGCGATGGATGAATGACCACATAGGGCCGCAATGCATCGAAGCGCAGGGGCTGGCCAGGCGTAAGCAAGGCCGAGCTGTCGAGAGTTTCCGATGATGATTGGGCTGTGGGTGGGACCACGGTTCTGGCGCTGCCGAGGTTCATGATGGCAGCCAAACGCTCGCCTTCTACCACCCGGTGCAAGCTTTGGTCGCTGACAAGTGCAGACCGCACGGACAAGCGTTTCCACCATGCCTGCCCTTTTTTTTCTGGAACGAATCCGTATCGCTGCGGAGCAGCTACCCAGCCGAACAAATGAGGCTTATCGCCCGGCTGAGTAATGAGCGCGATGTCATAGCGACGCCATAGGCGCCGTATCGTCGATTTGATCGTGGCGAAATCCGGGCGCTCGGGAATCGTGATGACTTCGTGAATATCCGGATTGCCCTCCAGGATGCCGCGGGTGCCGTCAAAGACCAGCATGTCGATCTGGCAGCCGGGATAGCGTTGCCGTACCGCGTGTACCAGCGGTGTCGCCAACAAGACGTCGCCCAGGTAGCGCATTGCGATGACCAGAACTCGACGCGGGGGGTGCAATGGAGCAGTCATGGGCGCGCCTTCAGGCATTGCAAACTGGCGGTCACGACATCTTCCAAGGCTGGCCAGCCTTGCTCTGAGCCCAGACAGACGGCGTCAGGGGACCAGGGGCCGGTGCGCTCGCGCCGGGTGACGCCGAATAGGGTGATTTGGCGCGCTCCGGCCGCTGCTGCGACATGAGAGGTGCCCGAATCGTTGCAGATGACCAAGGCCGCACGCGCCGCCAATGCGGCAAACGCGCCCAGCCCAAGCGGAGGCAAGATCTGCGCAGTGGGAATCGCCAACCGGGTTTGCTCACCTTCGTGAGGCGGGGGGCAGGCCAGGCATAAATAGCCGTGCTTTTGCAAGGCACGCGCCAGCTCATCGAATTGGGGCCAAGCCTTGGGCTGGCCATGGTGCAAACCGGTTGCCATGGGCGCCAAGAGTACAAAGGGGCGGTCTATGCCAGCCTCGTCAAGGACTCGCTGCGCTGTTTGCCTATGGGCAGCCGTAAGCGGCAGCTCGAGCCGCTTGCCAGGGCCGCTGAGGGCTTGAGTGCTTGTCTGCCAGTTGCTCATGGCCTGCGAGACAAGGCGGTAGAACACTTCAACCTCATGATGCTCGGCTTGTTTTGTTACCGGCCATTTCAGCAGGAGGCCGCGGCCGTCATTGCGATAGCCGGCGGCGGGTATGCCGGCCAGCCGAAATAGGGCGGCACTGGATAAAGAGTTGGGGAAGACTACGCCGCGTGGAGCGCGGTATGCCTGGCGAGTGCGCTTGATCGCCCTCAGGTTGGCGGCAAAGCCGCCGCCCATAGGAATGAATGCCGCGGGGGCCAACCCGGCAAATAGATCCTGTGCCCATGGCCGGCCGCACAAGACCAGCGGCAGGTGCAGGGTTTGGAGCAAGGAGAGCGCAGGTAGGCACATGCAGGCGTCGCCCACCCAATTGGGTAGCCGGACATAAAGAGAGTCGGGCATAGCGAAGGAAGCGATTTCCGATTAAAAGACGTTTTTTGTTAAGGTGCTAGTTTATGCGGCCCAGGCGATCTGGCCGCAGCGCGTGGCGATATCAGCGCCTTGCCGCGTACAATCAGCAGCATTCCCATTGTAAGCGGCGCACGCGACCGCCCGAGCGGAGTTATTCGATTCCGCCATTCAAGCAGAGCACTCAGTGAATTCCCAACCCGTCAAATCCGAATTGTGGCGCCGCGTCTATAGCCGAGTCATGAAATATTGGGCCGCCCTGGCTATCGGCCTTTTTTTCCTGGTGGGCGTGGCGGCGTCTCAACCTTTGCTGGCCATGCTGATGAAGCCCATGCTGGACGGCGGCTTCGGCGGTGAACATCCCGACTATGTATGGATGATTCCGTCGGCGATCATTGGTATCTTCCTGCTGCGGGGTTCGTTCAGTTTCCTGAGCGACTATTTGATGTCCTGGGCCGCCAACAAGGTGCTCGCGGATTTGCGCCATGAAATGTTCGATCGTTTGTTGCGCCTGCCCGATAGCTACTTCAAGCGCATGGGGTCGTCAGTGCTGTTGAACCGTTTCGTGGTTGACGCCACTACGGTCATGCAACTGGCCACTGAGGTCTTGACGACGCTGGTGCGCGAAACGCTGATTGTGATTTCGCTGGTTTGCGTGCTCTTGTATTTGTCCTGGCAACTGACCTTGATCGCACTGGTGGCTTTCCCGCTATCTGCGCTCATCATGCGGACTATCGCGCGGCGAGTGCGCCGTATCAATCGCGAAACCATCGCGATGAATGGCGAATTGACGCGGGTCGTGAGCGAAGGTATCGATGGCCAGCGCGTCATCAAGTTGTTTGGCGGCTATGAGCAGGAGCACGCCAGGTTTCTGCATATCAATCAGCGCCTGCGTCGCTTTGCCATGCGCAATACGGTGGCGGCGGCTTCGTCGGCGCCCATCACCCAGACCATAGCGGCAATCGCGCTGGCGATTGTGGTGGCAACCGCTTTGGGGCAGTCGGGGGCCGAGCAAATCACGGTAGGAGGTTTCGCCGCGTTTGTTACCGCCATGATCCAGATGCTGGATCCTCTCAAGCGCCTGGCTAATATTGCCAGCCCCATGCAAAGGATGCTGGTGTCGGCGGAAAGCGTGTTTGCCCTGGTTGATGAAAAGCCCGAAGTGGATGAAGGCAGCAAAGTCCTGCCGCAGCCGGTACAAGGCGCAATCGAGTTCAGGGACGTGGCGCATCGTTTCGCCGATTCAGAGCGCGATACCTTGCAGAATATTTCGCTGACGATAGAGCCTGGTCAAACGGTGGCTTTCATCGGGCGTTCGGGTAGTGGCAAGACTACGTTGATTTCCATGCTGCCGCGTTTTTCCATGCCGTCCGAGGGCAGTATTCTGGTGGATGGCATCCGTATTGATGAACTGACCCTGGCCAGCCTGCGGAGCGCAATTTCCTTGGTCAGTCAGGATGTCGTGCTGTTTGACGATACGATCGCTGCCAATGTCGGCTATGGTGCGGGCAAACTTCCTTCGGAAGAAGATGTGCGCCGGGCTCTGGCCGATGCCAATCTGCTGGAGTTCGTTGACTCCCTGCCTGATGGCATACACAGCCGGGTAGGCGAAAACGCAGCGCGTCTTTCCGGTGGGCAGCGCCAGCGCTTGGCCATTGCGAGAGCGCTGATCAAGGATGCGCCCATTCTGATCCTGGACGAAGCCACATCCGCCCTGGACAACGAGTCCGAGCGCCAGGTTCAGGTATCGCTTGAGCGCCTGATGAAAGGGCGCACCACTTTGGTAATTGCTCATAGGCTATCCACAGTCCAGAATGCCGACCGTATCGTCGTGTTGGACCACGGACGCATTGTCGAACAGGGTAGCCATACGGCATTACTGGCTCAGGACGGCCTTTACGCTGCGCTATACAAGATGCAGTTCAACGATGGCCCATTGACGACGCTTGCTTGACGGGCGCAGCTAAGCTCAAGCTGCCTGAGGCCGCAAACCCATGGTCTCAAAGATGGCCTGGGTCAAGGGGGAGTCGGGCTTGGCCAAGGCCATGATTACATTGAAGTGATTGGTGTCCGGCATGGGTACGTAGCGGCCGGGAAAGCCGCGTGCTTGCCAGGCGGCCAGGTAAGCATCGCTCTGGCGTGCGAATTCGGCGGTTTCACTTGAACCATAAGACACCACCAGGGGACAGCCATGCGCGGGTAGATGACGCATCGGGCTGAGCCGATGGGCGGCGGCGCGATCAAGTCGTGCCCAGGCGTTGATGTGGGTATTGATCAAGGGTTCAAGCTCGAACAAGCCGCTGATCGGACTGGCGCTTTTTATGACGTCGATGGGCAAGCCCAGCTGGGTTTGCCAGTCATCGGTCAACAACATGCCAACCAAGTGGCCGCCGGCAGAACTGCCGCTGACATGGATATGCCCAGGGTTGCCGTTGTAGCGCCGGATTTCCCTTGCGATCCACCCGATGGCGCGTCGGCATTGCTGCACGATCTGCTCCAGCGTGGCATGCGGTGCAAGCGTGTAGTTGATGGCGACTACGGTGGCGCCAGCCTGAATAAAGGCTGGCGCCATGAAAGAAGAATCGTCCTTGGACAAGGCGCGCCAGTATCCGCCATGTATGAAAACGAACACCGGGCTGTCAGGGCGCTCGCCGGGAAAGACATCCAGTGTTTCATCCGGATGTTCTCCATAGGGAATGCCCAGCACGCTGGGCACACTGGCTCGCGCCAGCGCGCTGCCCCGGGCGTATTCGTCCAGATAGGGGGTGACGTCCTCAACCGTTGCGCGAGCGTTGTACTGGCGGTCGAGTTCTTCTGGCGTATACGCGGGTACCGGGGCGGCGTTCATTGCTTTACTTCATCTTGCATTCGGATGCGTAAGAGTCTTTGCTCTTCTCGAAGATTACGCCCTTGGTGGCGAAAGCAATCTTACCCGCTGCATCTTTGACCACATCGACGCGATAGAACGGTGCAATCGGGAACTGATTGGTGTTGAACTTGAAGTAGCCGCGTACCGAATTGAAGTCAGCGGCCTGCAAGGCTTTCCTGAAGGCCTCTTTGTCCTGAATCTTGCCGTTGGTTTTGCGCAGGGCGGAAGCAATCAGATTGGCCGCATCATAAGACTGGGCTGCGTAGAGCGACGGTTCGCGGTTGTATTTTTTGACGAATGCAGCTTCGAATTTCTTGTTGGCCGCGTTGTCCAGGTCGGGCGAGTAAGGTGAACTGGTCACAGCACCCAAGGCGGCTTCCTGCAGGGCGGGCAAGGTCGAGCCATCGATGGTCGAGACCGATATCATCGGAATCTTGGCCGCTACCCCGGATTGCTGGTATTGCTTGGTAAAGTTCACCCCCATGCCGCCCGGGTAGAAGGTGTAGATCGCATCGGGTTTGGCTGCGGCAAGGTTGGAGATTTCTACCGAGTAATCGGGTTGGTTGACCTGGGTGAACACTTCGCCCACGACTTGGCCCTTGAAAGTGCGTTTGAAGCCTTCCATGGCATCGCGACCGGCCTGATAGTTGGCGGCCATGAGCAGCACGCGTTTGAAGCCCATCTGGTTGGTGAGCTCGCCGCCTGCTTCGTGTAGCTGGTCATTGTTCCACGAGGTCGAGAAATAATAGGGTGAGCAGCCCTTGCCTGTAATCGGTGTCGGCCCCGCATTGGATCCGATCAGGAATACTCCGGCACTGGTGATGGGCCGGTGTATCGCCATCATGACGTTGGAATAGACGATGCCCGTGATCAGCGGCACTTTGTCGCGTTGCAACAGTTGACGCGCGATCTGGACGCCGACCTCGGGTTTCATCTGGTCGTCTTCCTTGAGAATCTGGACCTTGACGCCACCGAGCTTGCCTTGGCCCTCTTCGACCGCCAACATGAAGCCATCGTACTGATCCTGGCCCAAGACCGAGCCAGGTCCGGAGAACGTAGAGATAAAACCAATCTTGAGATCGTCTGCGGCGATTGCCGAGGTGGCGAAGGCTGCTTGAAGCAGCGAGGCGGCAACTATCAATTTTGCAGCTTTCATGCATAACTCCTTGAGGCGAACCAGTGGGTGGCACAGATCGAAAAGGGGTGTCGGCAATGCAGGGTTTGCCCCATGGCAAGGGCGGTCAGGGCTTGGGAAAGATTTCCTTGCGGCTTTTATATTGTTTTAAGTTTAAATGAAATCTTCGAAAGCGAAACGATATTTTTGCTCGCCGCCGATACCGGCATGGATACGTCCCATGGTAGGCGAGGGGAAATGCGCCGGCAACACCAATATGCCGTTTGCCGCACAATGGGCGAGCAGTGACAGCCGTGTCTGCCGGGCTTGTTCCGGATCTGCGCAAAAGCGGGTGCTCCACTGGGGATAGCAGCACTGAAGAGGGTGATGGAAGGCATCGCCGGTCAAGAGGGCCCGATGTCGTGAGCCGGTAATTTCCACACAGACGTGGCCGGGTGTATGGCCGGGTGCGGGTACGAGACGGATTGCCTCGTCGATGCGATGCCCCATATCGACAAGATCGGCCAGGCCGGCCTCAAAGACCGGCAAGACCGAGTCGCCAATGTAGTCGCCCGTGCGCGCCAAACCTGGATGGCCCTCATGAGCTTCCCAGTAAGCCCATTCCTGATAGGTAAACAGATAGCGGGCATTGGGGAAAGTGGGCTGCCAAGCCCCGTTTACCCATCGTGTATGCCAGCCCACGTGGTCGACATGCAAATGCGTAGAAACGACGATGTCTATGTCTTCAGGCCGAATGCCGAGCTGTTCCAGGCGATCCAGCCAGCCCCAGTGCTGCTGGTCGAAATCGGGACGCACCCGTGTTTTGCAGTCGCCCACGCAGGTGTCGACCAGAATGTTCTTGCCTTGGCTGCGCAGCAAAAAGGACTGGATGGATATCACCAGCCTATCGCTTTTCGGATCGTAGAAGCGCGGCGCCAGCCAATCGAGATTGTCCGCGATTTGCTGGGCGGTGGCGTCCGGAAAAATTTCCGCAGGATGCAGGAGCGGGCCCTCTGCTTCCACGATGCGGGTCAACTGGACCCCTCCGAAGTCGATGGCGATGGTATTCACTGTGCCTGGGCTGCGGCCTTGCCCGGATGCACGGTGCCGCACGACGGGCAGCGACGCTTTTCTTCGCTGGCGTAGAAGGCCTCGAATAGCGGTGGCAGATCGGTCACGATGTTCTTGAGTTGCACTTCGACGCGATGCACCAGGTCGCCGCAGCTCAGGCAATACCACTCGAAACCATCCAGCAAACCGGGTGGCCGCTGACGTTCGATGACCAGGCATGCGCTATTGGTTTCGGGGCGTTGGGGCGAATGGCGCAAATGCGGCGGCAGCAGGAAGATGTCTCCTTCTTTCAGGTCGACGCGTTCTTCCTTGCCGTCTACCCAGAGCTTGAGGTAGGCGTTGCCATTGATCTGGTAGAAGAATTCTTCCAGGGGGTCGTCGTGATAGTCGGTTCGATGGTTGGGGCCGCCGACCACGGTCACGATGAAGTCCGAGTCTTGCCAGATCTGCTGATTGCCAACTGGCGGCTTGAGCAGATCGGCATGGTCGCTGATCCATTTCTGAAAATTCAGTGGGGGGCCATATTTGTACATAATGTTCTCGTTGCTATGTCTGGAAAGAGGGGAGGCCTGGCATCAGGCAGCGCTGCTGGCCCGACTGCTGGCGCTTGGTTCAACTGGGAGCGCCGCTTCTTGTGCCAGCAGATCGTCCAGGACCTGGTTGGCGTGGATGCGTGCGGCGTCATGTTTGATATCCAGAAGCGCGCCATCGGGAAATGCCAGGTGGCGTTCATACTGGGATTCGAGCATTTCTTCATCTTCGCGAAAAGCCAGGCTGATCGCGTCGAACAGCTTTTGCGTGACATCAGCTTCGTTCTGGCGAAAACCATGGGCAGCCGACCAAAAGTAATGCGAGCTATGTTCGGTTTCGGGGGTGATCCCATGGAATATGCGCAGAGCAAAGCCGCCTTCGCGCAAGCCTTGGTCGTAGGCGCCGGTATTGGCGAGCAAGGCGCCGGTGAACTGATGAATGGCGCCGGGCGAAAAAAATTCGAATTCCATCCAGCGGTCAACGTTCTGCTTGAAACCCACCATTGAAACGTAGGTGGGGGGCGGCAGACAGTCCAGCAACCAGCGTATGAAGTAAACGCCGTTTTCTTTGCGCGTAATGTTGAACTGGGCATTGACGTGCGCTTGCGGGTTTCCACCTATCGTGGTTTTGTGTACGTAGGCCAGATGCGTGAGGTCAAGCAGGTTGTCGATGATCAGACGGTAGTTGCACTTGACGTTGAACGTGGTGCTCTGGTGTGGCCAGGCGCGAGCATCGTTGTGATACGGAAATGCGGGAATGTTGTGCGGGTCGGCGAGTTCGGCGGCGCCCATCCAGATCCAGATCAGAGAGTCTTGTTCGTGGATCGGGTAGTTGCGGACTTTGGCGCTGGGGGGAATTCGGGCTTGCCCCGGGATCTCTATACAGGTGCCTTGGGCATTGAATAGCAGGCCGTGATAGCCGCACTGCAAGTTGTCGCCGATGACGCAACCTTTGGAGAGCGCCGCGCCACGATGGCAGCACCGGTCTTCCAGGGCAACTGGGCTGCCGTCGCTGGTGCGGTACAGAACGATGGGGATGTTCAGCAGACGTCTTGCGAAGGGCTGATCCGAGATTTCATTACTCCAGGCTGCGACATACCAAGCGTTTTGGATAAACATGGACTGCTCCAATGCTGTCGAGACTTCTTTAGGGGTCGACAGCGACCCCATTCATGTCTCTTGCCAAATGATCATTCAGTACCGGCCCCGGCCGTACTCCAGTCTAGGCGAGGCGTGGCGCAGGGAGAAATAGAACTTGGGGAGGGGGGTATTCATTTTGGCTATGACGGATAGCTGCGATCAAGCCCCTGGTTTTGATGTTTGCCCGGGTTGCCGCGCTTCAGCTATCTGATGCAGGCGATTTATGAGGTGCTGGCATGCGGGGGGGAGTTGCCGCTGAGCACGCACTGAATAGCCGACTTTCCCGAATTTTCCGAAAGTGTCCAGGGGCAAGCGTTTGAGTAGCCCATGTAGTAGAAACTGTTCGGCTGCATCATGAGGCATCAGGGCGATGGCTTCGCCGCGCAGCAAGATGCCCAGATTAGTCAGCAGCGACAAGGACTCGATATGGCGCGGCGGCAGCCCCAGGCCGGTACGGTGAAAGGTTTGCTCGACCGTGTTGCGCAGTGGAGAAGCGGACGACGGGAGTACCCAGGGTTGATCGATCAGGTCAGCCAGTTCGAGATGGGTGGCGTCGGCCAGCGCATGCTGGGCGCTTACCACGGCGCAGAGCTCCTCTTCATAGAGGGCGTGATGAGTCAGTGGAAACGAGTGGCGCAGGGCAATGTCGCGTTCTGGCAGGCGCCCGACCACGATATCCAGGTCACCGGTGGCGAGTGCCGGAAACAATAGGGAGGAGGGTCCTTCCGTAATGGTGATGTGGATGCCGGGGTGCTCTTTCATCAGCAACGAAATGGCCTCGGGTAGAAGCTTGGCCGAAGCGGCGATCAGGGTTCCTACCATGACGTTGCCGCTCTCGCCGCTCAGGGCCGCGTTCAGCTCATCCGTCATGTAGCGGATTTCCGCCATCAGGGTCTTGACCCGCCGCCCTAGGGTAATGGCCAGATCTGTAGGCGTTACGCCGCGATTGGATCGCTCGAAAAGAGGAGCGCCCACGAATTTTTCAAGCTCGTAGATCGCTTTGGTAACGCTGGGTTGCGTCAGGTTCAGTTCGTTGGCCGCTCGCGATAAGGAACGGCACTCCAGGACGCGCTCGAAAATCTGCAGCTGGTGCAGCTTGAATTTATGGCCAAGCGCGTTCGGAGTAAGACGGAAGGTCGACATGGCAGGCGCCGATCGGGCGCGTCCGTGCCGGGACGGACGCGCGGGACTGATAGGGCACCGCTGCAGCGTCAGAGTTTGACGCACACGTTGGTGGGCTCGGTATAGAAGTGTAGCGAGTGGCGGCCGCCTTCGCGCCCAATGCCGGAAAGTCCGCTGCCACCGAAAGGCGTGCGCAGATCGCGCAGAAACCAGCAGTTGACCCAGGCTAATCCTACTTGCATGGCCTGGGCAACCCTGTGTCCACGGGTAAGGTTGGTCGTCCAGACCGCGGCAGCTAGGCCGTAGCGGGTATCGTTGGCGAGCTGGATCGCTTCTTCTTCGGTGTCGAAGGGAGCGATATGGCAGACTGGACCGAATACCTCTTCCTTGATGCAACGGGCATTTTCAGGCAATCCGGTCCAGATAGTGGGCTGAATATAGGCGCCTTGGTCGCGCTCGTCGCCAAACTGGGGGATACCGCCGCCGGTCACCACGGTTGCGCCTTCTTCTTGCGCCAACTGCAGATAGGACAGCACTTTCTCGCGGTGTTCGAGCGATACCAGCGGTCCCATGGTGGTGGTTTCTTCCAGAGGGTTACCCAGCACGAGTTTCTCGGCCTCTACCTTGAGCGCTGCTACGAAGCGATCAAAAATAGGACGCTGTACGTAAACGCGTTCGGTGCACAGGCAGACTTGGCCGCAGTTTGCGAACACCGAACGGGCAACGCCGGCAACCGCCGCGTCGAAATCCGCATCTTCAAATATCAGTGCGGCATTTTTGCCGCCCAGTTCGAAGGAAACCGGTTTTACGCCAGGTGCCACCGCACGCATGATGGTGCTGCCGGTGGCGGATTCCCCGGTGAAGGTGATGCCGTCGATGTCCGGGTGGGTCGTGATGAATTCGCCGGCCGAGTTCGGACCGAATCCGTGTACGACGTTAAAGACCCCAGCGGGCAAGCCGACTTCGGCGGCGACTTCGGCCAGCAGGGTTGCGGTGGAGGGCGTGACTTCCGAAGGCTTGGCGACAACAGTATTGCCAAACGCCAGGGCGGGGGCAACCTTCCAGGTGAACAGCAAAAGCGGCAAATTCCATGGGGAAATAATGCCTACTACGCCCAAGGGTTTGCGATAGGCGTAGTTCAGGGCTTGACGGCCATCAGGCGTGTCCGTCATGAAGCTTTCCATGTCTAGCGTGCGTGCAATCTCGGCAAAGGTGCGGAAATTGGCGGCGCCGCGGGGAATATCGATTTGATTGGCCCAATTCACCGGTTTGCCGGTGTCGGAAATTTCCGCTTCCAGGAAATCATCGAAACGGCGCTCGATGCCGTCGGCCAGGGCAAACAGATAGTCTGTGCGGGTGGCGACAGGCAGAGCTGCCCAAGCGGGGAGCGCCTGACGGGCGGCGGCAACGGCAGCGTCGACCTGTTCACGGCTGGCTTCATGCACTTGCGCGGCCAGGCGACCATTGGCGGGATTGTATTTGTCGAAAGTGCGGATGCCGTCTTCGAAGCGTCCGCCAATGAAGTTGCGCAGGATTTTGCTGGGCATGATGAGTCCTGAAAGGTTTCGTTGAACAACATAGTACGTATACGGCATAATATAGCGTCAGTTGGAAAATTTCCAGCTTTTCACCGCCATTACTTCTTGGGCGTCAGGTATAGCCAATAGCCCATGGGATAAGCTCAGAGCTGGTGATATAACAGACTTTCAAGATGCGCAGGACAGCTTAAGTTAAGATCTAGACACCGCTTTTAATTTTTCTTCCATGAACCGACCTTCCGTGCAGACTTCCTCATCTTTATCGCGCCAGACCGGTAGCGGCGCAGCGCCTTGCGCCGAGCTGGTCGAAGGGTTCGAGCTGACGGACGTCGCATCGCACCTTCTGCGCCGGGCTCATTTTCGTGCGGAAGCCCTGTTCATGCAGACTTTCCCCGACGAGGACCTGACCCCACGTCAGAAAGCGCTATTGATCACCGTTTGCAAGCATCCGGGTGCCACGCAAAATCAGTTGGCGGACCTGATTGCACTCGATCGGAACTCTGTGGCGGACATGGTGAACCGTCTGGTACGCAAGGATTACCTGAAGCGCAGGCAAGCGCCCAGCGATGCCCGCGCGTATGCGGTCACGATCACACCCGCCGGGGTCGAATTGTTGCAGCGCATTTTGTCGCGCGACAAAGAAGTTGAAGATGCCATTATTGAAGTGTTGCCCGTCGAGTACCGGGCACTTTTCATGAAATGCCTGAAATTGATGGCAGGGGTTGCGCAATGAGTCCGTGGAGGGCTCGCGCCGATGGCGCTGGTGTCCGGCCCTGTCAGTATTTAGTACGTATACCGATTAAGTTTTTTCTTGAAACGCTTTTCAGCACTAAAAGGTAGGAGCTCATGGGGCAGATAAGACAAGGGGGCGTTGCCAACGAGGCAATCGCCAAGCTTGCGCAAAGTTTGCGCAATGCTCATGAAAGCCGTGTGGCGATCGATCCCATTCGGGAACAATTGCCGGCCGGCGACCTGGATGCCGCCTATGCGGTCCAGCAAGCCAATACTGATTACTGGGTGAAGCAGGGCAGGCGTCTGGTCGGGCGCAAGATCGGCTTGACGTCCAAAGTGGTGCAGACGCAATTGGGCGTCGATCAGCCGGATTACGGCATGCTGTTTGCCGATATGGCTGTTTGCGACGGTGAAGAGCTGGCGCTGGGTTCCTTGATCCAGCCCAAGGTCGAGGCAGAAATCGCGCTCGTGATGGAGCGTGATCTGGTTTATCCGCAAGCCACTATGGCCGAATTGATTTCCGCTGTGGCCTATGCATTGCCCGCCATCGAAATCGTCGATAGCCGTATCGCCAACTGGAAGATCGGCATCGTCGACACCGTTGCCGATAACGCTTCCTCGGGCTTGTTCGTGCTGGGCAATCGCCCTGTCAAACTGGCGGATTTCGATGCCCGTTTGTGCGGCATGGTCATGGAGCGCAATGGCGATCAGGTGTCGATAGGCGCCGGCGCCGCCTGCCTGGGGCATCCCCTGAACGCCGCACTCTGGCTGGCCCGCAAGATGGTTGAGTGTGGCCATCCCTTGCGTGCAGGCGATGTGGTGCTGACGGGCGCCTTGGGCCCCATGGTGGCGGTACAAGGAGAGGAAACGCTAGAGGCGCGTATTGCCGGCCTGGGTAGTGTTCGTGCGGTATTTGGTGCAAAGGAGAAGCAGGCATGAGTGCAGCGCAATTGTCTTTACCCGAGGTGGCCCGCGAACTTGATGACGCCGCCGGTAAGCCATTCGCCGCCGAGCAGTTCGCCACGCGCCGGCCCCTGACGCTTGATGAGGCTTATGAAGTCCAGCGCATGTTGATCCAGCGCCGGGTCGATCGTGGCCATCGCCGCATCGGCATGAAAATGGGCTTCACCAGCCGCGCGAAGATGGTTCAGATGGGTGTGCACGACATGATCTGGGGACGTCTCACCCACGATATGCGGGTTGACGAGGGCGGCGAACTCAAGCTGTCTACCCGGGTGCATCCGCGCGTCGAGCCGGAAATCGCTTTTCTGTTGCGCAAGCCCTTGTCGGGCATCGTGTCGCCGATGGAAGCATTGGACGCGGTGGAAGCGATTGCTCCCGCATTGGAAATCATCGATTCGCGCTACAAGGCATTCAAGTTTTCACTGGAAGATGTAGTCGCTGACAATGCGTCGTCCTCCGGTGTCGTTTTGGGGGCTTGGCACTCGCCTACCATTGATTTTTCCAACCTGGGTCTGATCATGTCCTGCAACGGCAAGGCGCAGCAAGTTGGGACGACCGCTGCGATCCTTGGTCATCCCTTGCGTTCCCTGGTGGCAGCCGCTCGTCTGGTTGCGCAGGCTGGTGAGATCCTGCCTGAAGGCTCGATCGTTATGGCTGGCGGAGCCAGTGCGGCTGAAGCCTTGACGGCTGGTGACTGGATCGAGCTTGAAATGCACAACCTCGGTCGAGTGGGCTTTCACGTAGTCGCCTGAACACCTTGAGGTAGCTGCGCCGCCGCAATGCATGCGGGCGGAACGCAGCCGGAAATTGTCGGGCGACGAGAGTTTCGCTGCCTGACCATCAACACCTACGCTTATCCAAGCGTAGGTGTTTTCATATCTGCATCCAGTGCAAGCCCGGGTGCAGTCAGTGCGTCATGGCGGTGGTTTTCAGCAGTCGGCCCAACTTGCATTTGCCAGGAAGAATCGGCCACTTTGCATGGCAGAACGACCCATTGTTGGACGCCATTTCGAACATAAACCAATCCCAATACTACATACGCCCCTGTTGTTTGGACGGTTGGCTCTATTTCCCACCGTTCAGTATCGCAACAAAGATGCACATGCAATTTGGTTGCATTTAAGGGAGTTTAGAGAGACAATGCCGTCGGAGAATTACCGACACCAGCCATGCTTGCGTGCAGTCAGGCGCCGTCGTGCAGCGACCGAAGCACTGACGGAGCAGGCGAAAAGAAAGGATAGTTTTATGCAGAGGAAAGCAAAGCCGATGGTCTTAGCATTGATGGCGGTGCTTCACGGATATGCACCGTTAATCATGGCGCAAGGCGCTGCTTCATCTGAACAAGCGCCGCAGCAGGCCAAGCAACTCAAAGAGGTGAGCGTATCGGCCAGTGGGCTGTCGGTGGGCAGCGACGATATGACGACGCCGGTGTCTGTTCTGGATGAAGAGGACTTGCTGACGCGCCGCGCTGCCACCTTGGGCGAAACGCTGGGCGGCGAGCCCGGCATCTCATCGACGCATTTCGGCGCTGGGGCAGGCCGGCCGATTATTCGAGGCCAGGACGCCGCGCGCGTTCAGATACTGTCGGATGGCGCCCAAGTGCAGGATGCTTCGTCTATCAGCCCCGATCATGCGGTCGGACTGGAGCCGATGCTGGCTCGGCGGATCGAAGTGCTCAGAGGGCCATCCGCTTTGCTGTATGGCGGTGGAGCGGTGGGGGGCGTGGTCAACGTGCTGGATCGCAAGGTGCCGGTAGAGGTTCCCGAAAACGCAGTGGAAGGCAGCGTCGAATTGCGGGGCTCGAGCGCCGCGCGGGAAACGGCGGGTGCGTTTGATTTGACGGCTGGCGGCGGCGGCTTCGCCTTCCATGCGGAAGGGCTCAAGCGCGGGGCCAGCGACTATAAGGTCGGGAGCGGTTGGGCAGGCGGCGACAAGGTCGATGGTTCATACAACCATACCGAAACCGGTAGCGTAGGCATGTCCTGGATCGGCGATCGAGGGTACATCGGCTTGGCCTATACCAGCCAGCGTAATCGCTATGGCTTGGCTGGTCACGATCATAGTTACGAAGGCTGCCATCCGCACGGTTCGCACTTGCACTGCCCGGGAGCAGATCACGGACATGACCATGAGGATGACGACCATGATCACGATCACGGCGAGGGTGGCGCTCATGCGGTGCCTTTCGTCAAGCTCAAGAGCGAGCGCTGGGACTTGCGAGGCGAATACCGTGACCCCTTCGCCGGTTTTTCAAAACTGCGTGTGCGGGCGGGTTTGACGAATTACCGGCACGATGAAATCGAAGGCGAAACGATAGCGACGACCTTCAGGAACA
>JBEBXA010000054.1:0-27628 GCA_040391825.1 Pigmentiphaga sp. | reverse complement strand
TATCCTCTGATTGCTCGCGCGACAAAAACCCGCTCAAGACCAAGGTCTCGCCTGACCGGACGTTGAATTCGGTGGAAGTCCTGCGCACCTTCAAAGCTGGCCCGCCGCTTGCCGTCACCGATGGATCCACCGCGCTGACCTCGACATCGATAACTGATCGCACCGTTCCGCTACGGTCGACGCGAGGAGTAATCTGCAGAGTGACCCCGTAGGGTTTGAATGTCGTGTTGGACGCTCCGTTCTTATCAATGGTGGCGTAAGGCACTTCCCCTCCTGCCAAAAAGCGCGCCGTAGAACCGCTGCGAGCCGACAGTTGCGGCTCGGCCAGAATGACGGCTTCACCGTTTTGGGCCATCGCCTGCAGACGGGCAGACAAGAGAGCATTGATACCCAAATAGCCGGCGGGACTGGTGCTGGGAAACGGCAGGCTCAGGGGACTTTCGCCAGGACGCTCAAGCTCCGCGCTCGCGCCGCCCCGCAAAGACCGGCTGAGCGCGGCGTCCCAGGCCAGTCCCGCATGCAAGCCGCCGGTGCTTGCGGTATTCCACCGTATTCCCAGTTCCCGCATACGCGAGCGCGGAACTTCGACTACTTTGACATCCATCATGACCATGCGCTCCCAGCCCACCTGCTCAGTAAAATCGACAAGTTGCGGATAGCGCCGAGCAAGAATCGCAATCTTGGCCTGATCGGCATCGCTCAGGTCGTCTCCTTCGATGATGACTTTGTCGCCGACCAGCGCGCTGCGAGCGCTGGGAATGCGCGCCAGAAACGAAGATAATTCCTGCTGGACCCGACGCGCCTGCCCTGGAACCACCGTCACGCGCATACGACGCATCGAGCCGTCGCGGTTCCAGATCACAAGGGATGAAGTCCCGGCCACGTTACCGAACACGATCACCTCTCGATCATCTGCCGTGGTTGCGCTAATAACGCGACCGTTGCCGACTGCAATCCGTCCTACATCAGGCGCGGGGAAAACCTGAGTTTCACCCACGAACATCTCGATATCGGGAAGATCTCCTCCACCCTGGAATCCGTTCGCATCGTCCGGTATCGGCAACGAGTCCCAGGGCATCTGGACTCTCGCTTCATGAGGGAGGTCGACGAAGGGATTCAGTGGAGGTGCCTCGCGGCTGCTCGCACCGGCAACCTCCATCCCCAGGCAGCACAAGACCAGCCACCACCGCGAGCTGCGACGCTCACCCCCTGGTTCACGCGAAGCCGCCCAGCTCATGATCGCGAACCGGCGACGGGCGGTGCTTTCGCCGGCTGGGCGGGAGCTTTGCCTGCAATGGGATCCACCCCAGCCTCCTCGCCAGCGTCGCCGTCTTCGAGGCGTTCATCGCCGACGGGGTCAGCGGGCAATAGCGACAAAGCCTCAAACTCTGCAGGTAGCGGAGCTCCTAGCCGGGGAACCCCACGCAAGGGGCGATCTCCGTATATCACCGCGACCCTGGAAGATGCATGCGGACGTGCCCGCAGCTCGGGCTTTTCATCCAGGCCCATCAGTGCCGCCAGATCGCCCGTCGTGCGGCCATCGACGGGCCGTGCATCGCCGGGTCGCCGCAACATGGCAGTAATCACTCCGCCATCTCGAGCTGCAATAAGCTTCAGCGCTTCGTCAGGCGCAGCATCGAGAGTAAGCGTGGAAAACCCCCGTAGTGGATCACCACCGGCCGCTCCAGGCGCATCGACCTGCTGGCCGGTCGCGAGGACTTTCATCTTCTGCAACATAGGCATCGTCACCCGCTTGCCCCTATGGTCAAAGGACACATACAAATCCACCAGATCACCGGGTTCAAGCAAGCCGGACACCGAGTTGATTTCGTCCACAGGTATGGTGATGGCTCTACGCCCTTCGGCTATGCGTTCCGACAAGCTCCCGCCGCGCCCGGACTCGATATGTACCCACAAGACAGACTCACCGCGTTTCAAGGGATGGGCCAGCACACTTGACTCGACACCGGAGAATTGTTCTGGAGTCAAAGCCCCTGACGGCAGCCAGGCGATCGGGATTTCTCGCACCGCGACGGTTTCCGCAGTAAGACGCGCACCTGGCTTCAAATCGGTTGCGGCCACGACCACACTGGCCCGAGACGCTCTCGCGTCGGCATCGATCAAATCGATGCGAGCCTGAATATGACGTTGACTCAACCATGCGGCCAGGCCGCCCGCACACAATGCAAGCATTAGCATCCGCCATTTTCTGTCCAGTCGAAAGCGCATAACAGGCGTCTTCATAGCGGCAAAGAAAGCATGACTGAAAAGCGTTGATGGAAACCGCGCAAGGCTTCGATCAGCCATTGCAGAACGCCCCCACTTTCTCCCCACCACCCTGCGCCGGCCAAGCCCAGCAGAGCGACCAGCACGAGTAGATATTCAGTCATTGATTGCCCCGTTTGCCCAGCGCCGTGCGCGCTTATATCAGGCCATGGCCCCCCGCTGATGCTGGCCATATTCGTGCTAGGACACGGACATTTCATTGCAGGCTCTCCTTTGGGATCGAGTCGAACTGCTGGTAGAGAAACGCGCTGCTGCGGCCGTGACTTATCACGATAAGGTGTAGCCGTCCCTTCCCACGCCGCCACTCAGTGACCCCTGCTGTGTTCGCTACCCGCCGCCACCCGATGCTGGATAGCTTGGTATGCAAGAGCTGCTCCAGAACAACAGCGGCAGACGTGTCTGTGTAGAGTTGCTGCAGCATGCGCAAGCCGCCTTCGGCACTTTCCATATCGAGATGCAAAGTGGACCTAAGCGGCACCCATGCCGGGCGCATCGCAATTGTTGAAGACGGCTTGGCTCCGATCGCCATCACCCCATGAGTACGTTCACGAGCAACTTGTCGTAGTTGCAAGGACCACATTGCATCGGGCTCTCCTCCCGTCATCATCAAGCCATCGGGCAAGGCCATTAGCCACGGGGCGGGGCTCATGCTCGCAAGCAGGCGAGAGGCCAAACTGGCAACCGTGCCAGGTGCATCGAACATGCGTATCCGCGCAGGCATGCCATTAATGGAGAACGCTGCGTCCCAAGCCAGGTCTATCGTCCCTGGGGGTAGATCCAGGCGTGGTGCCGCCCGTGCTTCAGGACTCAACAATGCCAACGCAGCGACGAGCGCCAAACGAGGCAGGTGAGACTGCCAAGACGCATTCTCGGAAATTGGGTGATGTTTCATCGAACCGACCGTTCAAGAGCATCGACACGATCCTCCGGCACCAGACCGTTCCAAGGCTGAAGCCAATCGAAGTTTGGTAAGGCACGCCCCCAAGGTTCATCCAGCAAGCGCAAACCACTGGTCAAGGCGCGGCCTGCCCGTACTGTCTCGTTTGCGGTCAGCCGCCAAGCATGATCCGATGCACCGATACGTGCCTGTACAGATAAGTCGTCGGCCGCATGGCCTGCATCAGTCAGCATGGCTAGATAGCGATGCAAAACAGGCCGCATGGAAGTCCATTCATTCAGGCCGAGCATGCTGGGGCCGCCCTGGGCCAATGCGGATCGAGACAGCCTCAAGCCCGGAGCGGCCACCACCCGCCCGAACACCAGGCCCCGGTCGGGGAACAGCAGCTCCTGTCGCAAGCGGGTCGCCTCGGCACTATTGCCCCCGATCTGTCCCCCTGTTGGCATGCTGTTGTTCCCCTGTGTCCATACATCGACACTGACCGGGCGGCGGGCGGGAAGCAGCATCGAACCTCCCCCATGGGCCTGAAAACGATAGCCTTCGGGTTCGAAAAAGCGCTGCACCACGTCCTCATGAAGGGCGGCAATGGCGGGCGTCTCTCTGCTTAAGGAAAAAGACAGGTGGCGAGCGGCAAATGAAGCTTGCAAGCCCATATCTTGCAAGCGCCCCAACATCGGGACCAACACAAACAGCAAGCTCAACATGGTCAGAGCAAACAAGGCTTCCACAACGGCCTGGCCACGCACGGCGGCACTCATGCGCACTGGTTTCATCGCAGCTCCTGCATCGCACGAACCCGCTCACGTTCAGCATTGCTCAGTGAAACAAGCCGAGCTTGCCAATAGGGTTGGTACAAGTTCGCCCTTTCGTAGCGACCGTCTCTGCGCGCGAATGGACGTTCATAAAAGGTTTCCGCAGCGCTGGCAGCCGCCATGACATTTCCCGCCAACAGCGTTTTGAACTCCAGCTTTCCGGCCCCGGCCTTGGGAGCGCGTGCGTCGGTGGTGTGCAAGGCTGCCTGTGCCCGGCTTGCCCGAATAGCGAACCTCAGGCTGGGCGAGGACTGGGGCGACCTGCCGGCATCGCTTATTTCGACGTAGGAAGGCAAACCGCGCCCCGACCATTGCACCTGCCCCGCCATCGCCCAAGAGTTGGCCAAGGGATTGCCAGTGCCGGCCAATATGTCCCACGAGGTGCTTTGCCGCACCCATCGCCAGAAGTCCTGATCGGCAAAATTTTCAGGGGGATCTGCCACATACTCAACACCGCTATCAGGAAGATCCGCATGCGACTTGACCGCACCGTAGCCCATCGGATATTCGCGGTAGTAACAGCCTATCCATTTATTGGAGCGCAGTGCATGAAAGGCCTCGGTATCCAAGGAACTCCAGCCATCGAATCCCTGCATAGTGGTCGACCCGCGCCGACGCAGCGCGTGCCGTAGCCAGGGACAACGTGCCTCGGTAGGAATAAGGCTGCTGCGGTCATGATTACGGGGGCCAAGAAACGGATATTCTTTGTTAGCCTGCTCGACCATGCCCTTAATCCTGTTTCGGGCAGCGCCGCCGTAACGGGTGACGAAGCCGGGCAAGGAGTCGCTAATAGGATGGGGATCCAGCACGACATTCTCGCCGTCATAGTTTGCCGCCAGCACGGAACGCATCGCTGCATCCCTGGTTTGCTCAAGCGATTGCTGCACCGCTACTTGGGCTCGGACCAACACCTCGTGCACCAGTCTGTCATGCTCGGCAAACGCCCGTGCCAGTGCGCCGCTATTCCAGGTCGCCTGGGAATCTACCCCGGCCAAACCCCTGGCCCCGGCATAGCCCCGCCCGTGCGCCGGCCCGAACAGCCCACCGATGAGAGAGGATGGAGGATTGCTGCGCGCCAGCTGTTTTGCCTGGGTATCGCCAAATTTGGCCCAAGAAGCCAAGGTGACCGCATGCGCCATGGCTACCTGGTGCGCAAGCACCGCCCGGTTGGTATAAGCAAGAAAATTGAACGCCCGGGCTTGCACGACGGCGCCACTATAAGCAGCCGCATCGACCGCGTTGGTCAGGCGAGTTTTTTCATGGATAAGCTGGCCGCCATTGAACAACTGCAGCAAACCTGCCGCGCCCATCGTCAAGAAGACGAGAGCCAGCACCAGCGCCTGTCCGGATTGCAAGGCAAACATGATGAGCCGACTCAGTTGCCGCTGGCTTGCGCAGCGTTGCCGGTAAAAGACTTGAGCGAACGGGTTGCAGTCTGGGACTTGACCGTTTTGGCCGCCGTTTGCGCTGCGCGTGATTCGGTAGTGCCGTCTTCGCCGGCAATCTCGCGCACCATGGCTGCGGTTTGAGAACGCACCACCTGGCCGAATAATTGATATACCGCTATGGCCGCTACCGAGATGAGCGCCACGATAATGATGTACTCGGTCATGCCTTGTCCGCGCTGCAAGGCAGCGCGCAAGAACGAGTGGCTACGAATGAAAGAAATATCCATGACGGGCTCCTGAGCTGCGAACTCCGGCAGTATTGCCAGGAGATTCGCAGCGGACACCGTCAGTTTCTGTGCCTGTGCCTCTTGTCACAATGCGGGGTTACCGACACGGACAAGGATGTCATTATTCGCACTAACGCGAATACTGCCCAGGCTTTCCTAACCCGGAGGCACAAAAGAAATGATTACAGATCGAGCTTGGTAATCTTGTTGCCTTCTACGGTGAGGTTAGCCATCAAGCCAGCGTTAGTCAGCGCAAACGCCACCACTGGCGCGCGTGCCGTATTGGTATCTATGCCGGCATTGACACCGCCCTTAACCACCGCCACTGAACCATCCACGCCTGCGGTCCATCCTTTACTGGCCTTGAAGCGATCTAGTTCAGCTTGCGACATGAACATGATAATAATGGCCTTGGACTGAGCACCTATTTGCAAGCCAAAAGAGCCGCCTGCAGTACTGTAGTAACCGGTATTGCGCCCGCCCTCGCGCAGGGCGCCCTCACCATATTCGCCACCCACCATGAAACCCGCTGCAATCACGCTGGGAAAAACGAGGATGCCACGCGCCTTTGAACCCATATCGCGTGAGCCCGGCACTGTTGAGTAAAGCCGACTTAGGGTTTCTTCGACGCCAGCATTAATCTTGGCGCGCCGTTCTGCTGGAGAGCCTTGGCTTTGCTGCTGGGTGGTCGTACACCCGGTAAGGGCAAGCACGCCAGCGATAGCTCCTGCTTGGATGAAGTAGCGACGTTTCATTGGCAATCTCCTTGGGTGGTAAGGCAGAAAGTTAACCGTGCGATCCTTAAACAACGTCTATTGGGCTTGATGAGTATTGGAGTTCGCGTGCAAGACGTCAACACCCCGAGTGCAACAGTCGTATCCATAAACCTCGAATCAAAACCTCGTGTGAAAAAAACTGACAATGCGCGATAATCAGCCATATGCTCGTAATAGATGGCCGATAGCCTAATTCTCGTCCATCAGTTGGATAATGAAGGTATTAATACCTCTGTAGCCGATACTGGCGTGTCCAACAAAAAGAAGCAGTCCCGCAGACGGCTGGGAAACCTCGACGACCGTCCCTTTAACACCGGTAGATGACCGAAAAAGGTCTATCCAGTGCAAACAAACATCAACATCCAAACTAGCGGCCTCGCATAAAAATTGCAGCTGCGCCAAGCTTTATCTGCTTTTCAGTCTTCAGTAAAAAAGCAGTTCATACAAATTGTTGCTCTTTGCACCCGCCTTCAGCGGCTAACATTCCAATACGCCTTCGGGCTCTCCGCATAAGAATGGCTTTAAAGCGGAAATATTATCCAGGAGCGTCAACATGAAAACCAACACACTCTCCAAAATCGCATTGGTCGCCGCACTAAGTGCTTTTGCGGCCGGCTGCGCTAATCAACAACAAACCAATACAGCCGTCGGAGCTGGTGGCGGCGCAGCCCTGGGGGCAGGGCTGGGCGCACTGCTTGGCAATTCCAAAGGCGCAGCTATCGGCGCTGGCTTGGGCGCAGTGGCAGGCGGCATAGCCGGTTATAACTGGAACAAGGTTAAGAAAGACGTAGAGCAGTCCGGTACCAAGAACCTGGGCATCGATGTAGCGGAACAAGCGGACGGATCGCTCAAGGTCAACGTGCCTAGCGGCGTTTCCTTCGATACCGGCAGCTATACCCTCAAACCCGCTCTGCTGCCAGTACTGGACAGCGTAGCCCGCACCTTGACCGAAAACCCCGAGTTGCGCGTACGTGCTGTCGGTCACACCGACAATACCGGCCAGTTGGCGCTTAACCAGACGCTGTCACAAAACCGTGCCGCCGCTGTCACCAACTACCTTTCTGGCCGTGGCGTCGCCGCCAACCGCATGAGCACTGAAGGCCGTGGCCCGAATGATCCGGTTGCAGACAACAACACTGCTGAAGGCCGTGCCGCCAATCGGCGTATCGAGCTGTACCTGTACGCCGTAAAGAACTGATTGCTTGCTTAGCAAGCCTGATCGAAACGCCTTGTATCGCTGTTGCGGTGCAGGGCGTTTTTTATGATGCTGACCCAAGCGCGGAATGCCTGACGGTGCTTTTTTCAGTAAAGTAGTCATGCCGATCAAGCGCACCATCACTTCACGGAATGACCATGGTTTCGCCCTGTCCAATCGCTGACCAGATCAGGTCAGCCACAAAATTCCGTATCCGCGATTCAATCGACGCAGATCTGTCTGCCATCCGTGCCATCTACGCATTCCATGTTGAGTGCGGCACCGCCAGTTTCGAAGAAATTCCACCGACGACGGAAGAACTCGCCGCGCGCCGTTTCGCCGTGCTGAAGCTGGGTCTGCCCTACCTGGTTGCCGAACTCGACGGACAAATCCTTGGATATAGTTATGCAAGCAGCTATCGGGCACGTCCCGCGTATCGATACACCGTAGAGAATTCAGTCTACATTCGGAGCGACTGCGACAAGCGTGGAGTAGGCACGAAATTGCTCGCCGAACTGATTGCGCGATGCGAAAACGGCCCCTGGCGCCAAATGATTGCCGTCATCGGCAACAGCGGCAATGCCGGCTCTATCGCCTTGCATCGCAAGCTAGGCTTTGAGCACGCGGGTACGCTGCGCAATGTCGGCTTCAAACATGGCCAATGGATAGATACCGTGCTGATGCAAAGGCAGTTGGGCGCCGGAAACCAATCATTACCCGGCGCTACCTAATCAAGGAGGCAGGCCGGATCGCCTAGCGAGCCCCTGCCTAGCTATTCCGGCTGAATCCCGGCCTTGGCTGCGATTTCTTTATAAACACTGGCGCTGCTCTCCAGCAAATCGGCAAACGCCTGCGGCGAGGCATGCGTCGCCACTTCGAAACCCGCCTTTTCCAGCCGTCCGCGTAGTTCAGAAGAACCCAGCGCCTTCTCTACTTCAGATCGGATTTTTTCAACAAGCGGGGCAGGCATGCCTACCGGGCCGAGCAAACCTACCCAGGTATCCGGCAAGGCGTAGCCGGGCATACCTGCTTCGGCAATAGTTGGCACGTCAGGCGCAGCCGTCGCCCGTTGGGCCTGCAATACACCCAAGAGCCTAAGCTTTCCTGATCGAACGTGTGGCAGTACATTCGAGAGCACCAGGATCCCCACCGGCACCTGCCCGCCGACCACATCATTCAGGGCCAGCGAACCACCCTTATACGGCACATGAACCATATCGATCTGCGCTACTGATTTCAACAGCTCACCGCCCAATTGCTGCGAAGAACCGACGCCCGAAGTCCCATAGGAAATCTTGCCTGGATTGTTCTTGGCATATGCAATGAACTCTTTCAGGTTGGTGACAGGTAACGCCGCATTCACCACCATGGACTGAGGTGCGGTGCCGATGATTGCAATCGGGGTGAAGTCCTTTATCGGGTCATAGGGAACCTGTTTGGAAAAAAGCGGCAGGGTGTTATGAGGCGGCCCCAATTGCAGCAGCAAGGTATAGCCATCGGGCTGTGCCCTTGCAACCATTTCCGATCCAATCACGCTATTGGCGCCAGCGCGGTTTTCGACAATAACGGCCTGACCAATGGATTCGCTCAATTTCTGCCCTACCACCCGCGCTACGGTGTCGGCAGCACCACCCACAGCAAAGGGCACGATCAAGCGGATGGGATGCGACGGGTAATCCTTGCCCGCCGCCAGAAAGGGGTAGAACATCAACGCTGCAAGCACCATTCCGATCGATTTCATCTCTGTCTCCTCGTTATTCGAACAAACCAGGGGCTGCCTTTTCAAGGAGTCCAGTCCCCCGGGGTCAAACTTGCGCAGGGCTGCTGCTTAGCGCGGCCTCAAGCAGCGCTAAGCGGAAACCTCTGGGAGTACGGCAGGAAGTCGATCTTCTTTTCATTCACCCACTGCGCGAGTTCGTCATGACGGGCGAACCAGACGCCGGGGTGAGAAGTGATATAGCCGAGAATCTCATCCAACATGGCGCTGATCAGCGGCCTGCCGCCGAAATGACCGTGGATGGTGATATTGATGAAGGCGTTCTGTTCTTTGCGATACAGGAAATCGAAGGTGTCCTTGTAGCATTGGAACAAGTCGCGCGGCGCGGCGCGCAACACCCGATTGTCTGCAAAATCGCTATGCGGTATCGCAACCATGGAACCATGCTTGGTGCTGATTCGGCATGGCAGGTCCAGATAGTTGTAATCACCATGCCACAGCATTCCCTCTTCAGCCAAAAGATCAGCAGTACGTTCAGTGGTGGCAATTGTCGAACTCAGCCATCCCTGCGGCCGCACACCTGAAGCCTGGTGCAAAATATCCAGGCTTTTTCTTATCAAGGCACGCTCTTGCACTTCGTCCAGGCCAGGCAGCACTTCATCTTGCGCATAGTTATGGCCGGCAAGCTCGAAGCCGCCTTCGACGATGCTTTTGATCACTTCGGGAAATAGCTCGGCCACCCTGGCGTTTACGCAGAATGTCGCGGGCAGCTTACGATCACGCGCCAGTCGCATCAGTCGATACGCGCCGGCTCGTGCCCCATACTCGGACCAAGTAATGCCAGCCAGATCCAAGGCACCCGCTCGGGGTGGACTCGTCATGGGTGAGTAAGGAGGGGCTTTACCTTCCGACCAGCTTTCCACGAGGAAAGTCAGGGCCACGACAATACGTGCGTTATTCGGCCATAAAGAGGTGCCGGAGCTCATCGATTTCTTCCTATACCAGTTCAGCGCTAGCCAATCCTGCGCTACCGGAAGCACTATCCTTCCTTCTTTGTTTTTTAACAATTTTAATTTTTTAAATTAAAATTTAGTTTTACTAAAACCTAGGAGTCCCATGGCGAGCGCCCTGAAAATTCAGCAGTTACGCCAGTTCGTGATCACCGCCACTCGCCAGAGTTTTCGAGCGGCGGCATTGGAGACTCATCGATCACAAGCGGCGATTACCCTGGCAATGCAAAACCTCGAACAGGAAATCGGCGGGCAACTGTTCGAACACGGTCAACAAGCGCGCGTGACCGCCTTGGGTGCGGCAGTTCTGCCTCTACTAAGCGAGCTGCTTGCGATACACGACAGGATCCTGAACGAAACCCAGCTACTTGCCGCCGGTGAACACGGTTCGATCGCGCTGGCGGTAATGCCTTCGCTGGCGGAAGAATGGTTGCCGCAGATGTTGCGCTGCTTCGCCGCGGCACACCCTGGAGTCAAGCTGCGCATTGCAGATGTGTCTTCGCCTCAAGTTGGCCCCATGATTGCAAATGGCGAGGCGGAGCTAGGGGTAACAGGTGTGATCGGCGACGATCCCAAGCTTGATTGCACGATCATCGCCCGCGACACTTTCGGGGTCGTCTGCAGTACCGACCACTGGATAGCCAAACACGGGAAATCGATCGCATGGAAAGCCTTGCGGGGCGAAAACCTGATCGAAAACACCACCTTCCACGCCTTGCAAAGCCATGGTCTGGGCGCATGGCTGGATAACCCTCATATCAGCATCAAGAATCGCACTTCGCTCATTGCCTCCGTCAAGGCCGGGCTAGGAATCACCTTGCTTCCCACTCTTGCTCAACCCGGCCCCGAACACGGACTTGCCTTCGTCCCATTGATATCCCCTCGCATCAATCGTATGGTGGGCATTGTTAGGCGAACCGGCCATACACTGTCGCCTGCCGCCATGCATATGCATGCGCTCATGGTGGAATCACTGAAAGCCTTTGCAAAAAGCAAAGGCGCTCAAATCGTGGCCGAAACCAAGAGCAGGCCCTAAACAAATGGGATGCGTGATGCGCCCTGGTCCGCAGCTAAGCCGGCCGGCTTTATTTGGAAGGAAGGTGTGCGCCCATGGCCAAAGACGGAAAGCTCTTGCTTAGAAAACGAGACCCGGCCAAACCGAATCTCCAGGGCACATCTTTGGCCTTGGAAATTCCAATGCGCGGCCCAACCAGCACCGATGCAGCCTTCAATGCAGGCTGCACACTAAAAGGCGCTTGATCGAGCGCCATGCCGTTATAGTCGTGACGGACAGCCAGCGCCTGACCTACACGGCCAGGGCCTGAGCAAAGCAGACGTATATCGTCGAGCCCTCTTCTGGCCCGCATGATGTCCAGGCCCTGCGTGGGTTCGATTGCACGAATGAGCACGCCCGCTCCATGCCCCTCTTCCCGGCACACAAGATTCAGGCACCAGTGGATGCCGTAAGACCGATAAACATACGCTCGGCCTGGCGGCCCGAACATCGCCGCATTGCGCGACGTGAGTCCTGAGAAACAATGGGAAGCGGGATCGTCTCGATCATAAGCTTCAGTCTCGACGATTATTCCACCGACCCCATTGATCAGCAAAGTGGCGCCGATCAAAGAACGCGCCACTTTGAATGAGGGGGCTAGAAAGTCGATGGCAGGTAGATCTGTGCTCATCCCTTCCCGCTGTCGAAAAAACTCATAAGCCCCTCATCCTTCCCTAGCCGATGCTTTAGACCGCGGCCAATGCCTGTTCGAGATCCGCCAGCAGATCATCGATATGCTCGATCCCCAGCGACAGGCGAACCGTTTCCACACGTACGCCCGCTTTGGCCAGCTCTTCAGGCGACAACTGCCTGTGCGTGGTTGACGCCGGATGAGTCGCAAGGGACTTGGCGTCACCAATGTTGACCAGGCGTGTGAACAGCTTCAAGGCATCTTGGAACTTTGCGCCGCCCGCCAGCCCGCCTTGTACGCCAAAGGTAATCAGCCCAGGCATCTTGCCCGACAGGTATTTGGCAACCAGAGCGTGGTCGGGGTGATTTTCAAGACCTGCGAAGTTCACCCACTCGACCTTGGGATGCTTGCTTAGATAGCGCGCCACGCTCAGTGCATTTTCAGCGATACGGTCTACCCGCAAGCCCAGCGTTTCAATACCCTGCAGGATCTGGAATGCGTTGAAGGGCGAGATAGCCGATCCCAGGTTGCGCAGCGGAACGACGCGCACCCGGCCAATATAGGCAGCCGGGCCAAAGGCCTCGGTATAGACCACGCCATGGTAGCTGACGTCGGGCTCATTCAAGCGCTTGAAGCGGGCCTTGTGCTCTGCCCAGGGAAACTTGCCGGAGTCGACCACGGCCCCACCCAAGCTGGTGCCATGGCCACCCAGATACTTGGTGAGCGAGTGCACCACGATATCGGCGCCGTGTTCGAACGGACGCAGCAAATAAGGCGATGGAACGGTGTTGTCTACGATAAGCGGAATACCGTGGCTATGTGCGATATCGGCCAAGGCCTGGATGTCGGTGATATTGCCCAGGGGGTTGCCTACCGATTCCGCAAAAATAGCCTTGGTGCGGTCATCGATAAGGGGGGCGAAGGAAGCCGGGTCGCGCGGGTCGGCGAAGCGCACTTCGATGCCGAATTGCGGCAAAGTGTGGGCAAACAGATTGTAGGTGCCGCCATACAGCGTACTGGCCGACACGATATTGTCGCCAGCCTCGGCAATGGTCTGGATACTGTAGGCAACCGCCGACTGACCCGAAGCCAGGGCCACCGCGGCAATCCCGCCCTCAAGCGCCGCAACGCGCTTTTCCAGCACGTCTTGCGTTGGGTTCATGATGCGCGTGTAGATATTGCCGGGCACCTTCAAATCGAACAGATCGGCACCGTGCTGGGTATCGTCGAAGGAATAAGCCACCGTTTGATAGATAGGCACCGCAACTGCGCGCGTAGTCGGATCCGGAACATAACCGCCATGAACGGCGATCGTCTCCAGTTTCCAGTTTTTTTCTCTGGGTTCGGTCATCTATTTCCCCTGGTACATGGCAAGCTGGGGGCCCGACACGATGCGTGGCCGCCACTAGTGCCTGCGAATTGTTAATTGACTTGAGCAATATCCCACCCCGGATCATATACGCAGTACGCACAGATTCGCCGCGTATAAGCTCAGTGATAAGGGTATTGTTTGAGCGTATTGCCCGGTGCGTACCCCAGCTACCGCACTGAGCGGGCAGGCTGGACTGCACCGGGCGCGGCTTGCCGCCGGCCAAAGCCGGTCAATATCAAGAATTGCCCTGGGGCACAACCGCGCGCATCGCATCTTCCACGTTGTCCAGCCAGATGAAGGTCAGTTGCTGACGCGCCTCCTCAGGGATGTCTTCCAAATCTTTGCGGTTGCGGGCCGGCAACAAGACGGTCTTGATACCTGCGCGCAAAGCAGCCAATACCTTCTCTTTGACGCCACCCACCGGCAATACAAGGCCGCGCAGACTGATTTCACCCGTCATCGCGAGATCGCCCGGCACAGCGATATTGGTCATCAAGGAAGCCAGCGCTACGAACATCGCAACCCCCGCACTCGGCCCGTCTTTGGGGATTGCGCCCGCCGGAACATGTACATGGATGTCGTGCTTCTCGAACATTTCGGCGTCCACCTTCAAGGCGCTCGCTCGCGCCTTGAGCAGGGTCAAGGCTGCCTGGGCGCTTTCCTTCATGACATCGCCCAACTGTCCGGTCAGGATCAATCTGCCGCTACCCGGCGTGCGGCTCGCCTCGACGAACAGAATGTCGCCACCTACCGGTGTCCAGGCGAGACCCGTCGCGACACCAGCCAGACCAGTGCGCATGGCGATTTCGCTTTCGAATTTTTCAGGCCCCAGTATCGTACTCAGGTCTTGCGCATCGATCTGCACATGCTGCGCCGTGCCTTCCGCGATACGCATGGCTACGTGGCGAAAGGTACTGCCTATTTCCCGCTCGAGATTGCGTACCCCCGCTTCACGCGTGTAGCCCTGAATGATCTCTCGAATCGCATCATCGCTGATCTCGCACTGATCACCCGACAGGCCATTGGCGCTGAGCTGGCGCTGCACCAGGTAGCGCCTGGCGATCTGGGTTTTCTCTTCTTCCGTATAACCCGGCAAGGTGATGATTTCCATTCGGTCGCGCAAAGGACCTGGAATCGTATCCAGCATGTTTGCCGTCGCAATAAATAGCACACGAGACAAATCGAAAGGCACGCCCAGATAGTTATCGCGAAAGGTATCGTGCTGCTCGGGGTCGAGTACTTCAAGCAATGCCGATGCCGGGTCGCCTTGCATGCTGCTGCCCAACTTATCCACCTCGTCAAGCATCATGACGCAATTGTTGGCGCCGGCCTTGTGGATAGCCTGGATGATATTGCCGGGCAGCGCGCCGATATAAGTGCGGCGGTGGCCGCGAATCTCGGCTTCGTCATGGACCCCGCCCAGACTCAGCCGAACAAACTTGCGACCGGTTGCCTTGGCAATGCTTTGGCCAAGCGACGTCTTCCCGACACCCGGCGGCCCCGCAAAGCACAAGACCGGACTCTTGCCGGCCGGATTGAGCTTGCGCACGGCCAGATATTCCAGAATGCGACGCTTGATCTTTTGCAGGCCGTAGTGGTCTTCGTCCAGGATACGCCGTGCCTCGGCGATATCTATGCGATCTTCGGTCGCGACCGACCAGGGCAACTCGACCAGCCAATCCAGATAAGTGCGAACCATTGAATACTCTGCCGAGGCTTCGGACATCTGCTCCAGTCGTTTCAGCTCTTTCCTGGCTTGGGCCTCGACGTCCTCCGGCATTTTCGCCTTGAGTATTCGTTCTTCCAGCTCGGCGATTTCCGCGCCATTGCCCTCGGTATCGCCCAACTGCTGCTGTATGGTTTTCAGTTGCTCGCGCAGCAGCATTTCCCGCTGCCGGTCTTCAAAACGCGCCTTGGTCTGCTGATCGATATCATGGCTGATACGCAGCACTTCCACCTGGTGCGCAAGGAAAGCCAGCACCTTGTCGGTTCTGTCTTGTACGTCCAAGGTTTCCAACACATCTTGCTTCTCCGAGGCTTTCAACTCCATCAGCCCCGCCACGAAGTCCGCGAGCACCGCCGCCGACGTCATATTCTGGGTGGTCGCGGCCAGTTCGGCCGGTGCTTGCGGCAACAACTTCAGGACTTCCAGCGTTCTCGTCTTGAGCTGTATCAGACGGGCTTCGATTTCGGAGCTGGTGGTTTCCGGATCCTCGATGCGCTGTACCCGCGCGGCGGTAAAAGGGTAGCCTTCCAGGAAGTCGATCACGCCGAAACGCTGTAGCCCTTGGCAGATGATGTGATGCGTGCCATCCGGCGTGGTGACGTATCTAAGGATACTTGCGACCGTGCCGACGCGATACAGATCCGCCGTGCCGGGCTCCTCGACATCGGAATTCTTCTGCAACACGATGCCTACCTCTCGCCCCGCGCGCACGGACTCCTGCGCAGCCAACAGCGAGCTGTCCCTACCTATGGAAATAGGCACGACCAATCCTGGGAACAACACCAGATTGCGTACCGGAATCAGGGCGATGGCATCATCGGGCAATACCGGACTTGAAGCCGATGCGGCCTTATCCGCCGTGCCTTCGGCAAGACCACCATGTTCGGGTTTGTCGTTCTTGTCGCGCAGTTCTTTTTCCATGTCTCACCTGTCCCGTCTCGAATGTCTACGCCAGCTTGAGCAAAGTCAACAGCAGGCAACCATCCACCAGCCGCGATTCGCGTATCTCGAAGCTGCCTGGCGGCAAATCGATACGGCGCTCGAACCGGCCATATGGGATTTCGATTCTTCGTACGTGCGCCGAGACAGGCGCGGGCATCAGGCGTTCGCCGACTACCGACAAGGTAGCGCCATCAATCACGACTTTGACTTGGTCCGGGGCAACGCCCGGCAGAGCCACTACCACCGAAAGCGCTCGATCGGTCTCGAAAACATCGGCGGGAGGCTCCCAGGTGGGGCCATGCGAGTGGCCTGGGCTCAGCCTGAAGAACTGGCGATGCAAGTTATCCGCTTGCTCCAGCAGTCTCACGGCATCGATCCACATCGCATTGGACGGTTTGCGAAATGTCATGGCTCATGTCCTTACGCAGCAACCGGGGCGATTACCCCGTTACTGTCAAAGTAAGCCTATCGGGTGCAATCTGACAAGAGCATGCGGCCATCCGGCCCGGCTTAATCTTCCGTTTTTTCACTCACCGCGGAAGCCGACCGACTATCAGCAAGCGCCTGCCTTTTACGCAAGCCGTCGTAGGCGCTAAGCACCGCGTGAGCCACCATGTCCAGAGCCACCCGTGAGGCACCTTCCCGGTCCATCCAGACCTTGGGAGTCAGGCTTCCCGTCAAGGCTACGCTGTCGCCCTCATCCAAAGCCAGCAAAGCCCGACAAGCTTCGCCTGAAAACGCAATCACGTTCACCAGCATCGGTTCTCCATCCCCCGCTGCCGCCTTGACCTTTGCCGTCACATAGGTATTACCGTTCTTTCCCTCGCCCGGCTTGGGGGTTCCGTAAACTTTTCCCGCTATCAATGCGTCGATCATGGTATTTCCTTGTGTGGCACTTTGATACATATCAAGCCCGCTGCTGCGAGAAGCCAGGTACATAAAGCCGTGCCTGCCCTTCCCAGACGAGCTCTGATGGTTGTCATTCTTGCTTCGGCTCTTTCGGCCAAGCGCCCGGAAGTGAAGAGCGGGGGGAAAGCCCGCTTCAGTCCCGGCACGCTACCCCCGGGACGAAGTCAGGGTACGAACAATGCCCGCAATGCCGCGATGTCGTCAGCGGCCGCAGCAGTGGCGGTAGCTTCGATTGCGCGGTAATGAGCAATGACTTTCTCGCCCATTTCCGTCAAGACGGCGCCGCCTCCCCGCGTACCCCCCGCGCTGGTACTGATTACCGGACTGCGGAGCGCCCGGTTGGTTTCATCAATAAGCAACCACGCACGGCGGTAAGACATTTTCAATTGCCGTGCCGCTCCGGAAATCGATCCGGTTTCGGATATGGCCTCCAAGAGCGCAACTTTGCCCGGACCGATGGCGATACTGTCATCTCGGTAGATACGCAGGCGAAACTGGACTTTGAGTGTCATAAGGCGGCAATAAGCAAGATCTTGGGAAGCATCTCTGGATTCTCGCACAGACACCCGCCGGACGGATCGAAAGATGCGCCCGGCGCGACGCAGCGGTGCTTGGTTCGTGCCCGAATATGGGAAGCCAGCGCTGCGCAACCTAAACGATACCCCCTTAAACGCTTGCCTGAAGACAGGAATGCTTGTTCGTTATATTCAATAATATATAACAATAGCTACTCTGGAGAATTCGGTACACGTTCGCTCTACGAGAGTAATTCTTAGTGTTTTGTTTGCGGCTTGCACCGGGAGGAAAATCGCCCGAAATCACCGTTTCTGCTGCGGTGTTGCGACACGGCAGCTATGATTGCTTGCGCTGCAGATTGGTAGTGCCCCAAGACCTACGCAAGAGCCGTTATGTATCGAACCTGCTCAAATTTGAAGTGTTCACAGCGCCCCACGCCCCCTGAGGCGAACCTTTGCATGAGCGGCCGGATGATCGCACCCCACTGGAGGCCCCGACGATGAAAGACTGGCATGGAATATTGTCGGGCGATGCCATCGATGCGAATGAGGAGGACAGCAACTTCTTCATTCACGTCCTGGCAAAAAGCCTGACGGACGGCAACGCGAACATGATAGGACTGAGCCGGCCAGAGCTACACGCCTTGCTGCAAAAATACTTCGTGGCAGAAGACACCTGGCAGGCCAGCTTGCTACAAGCGGCACCCGTCGCCGTCATTCGACACGACGATTTCCCCAAGCTGCTGCGACGCTGGCTGTATGAACACAGCCGCCGCGCAGGAGAGCCCACGCAGTGGATCGCGGCTATCTTGGCCCAAGCTTGTCTGCGTCCCCATCATTTGTGGCAAGACCTGGGCTTGCCCGGTCGTGAAGCAGTCACTTCTTTGCTGAAGAGACATTTTACCGGGGTCGTGGAAATGAATACTCAACATTGGCGTTGGAAAAAATTCCTCGCCTACTCCATGCAAACCAGCTATGGCCTGGACATAGCTCCCGCGCCGGGCTGCCCGGCTTGTGAAGCCTACACTGAGTGCTACCCGCCCTCTGAAACGCGGCTTACGCCTGCAGCGATACCGCTTTGATCTGCGCCCAGGCCTGCATGCCAGGCGCCAGTTGGAGCCGATCGCAAGAATAGCGAGTAATACGCGCCAGCATTGGAGTGCCCGCTGCATCCAGACGCACCATGACTTGTTCAGGGTTGACCGCCGGGGCAATATCCACAACGCGCACCGCCAATATGTTCAATATGCTGGTGTCCTCTTGCGGCGCCAACGCAATACTGACATCGCGGGCCATCACCACCAGGCGGACTTTCTGACCATGCGCAAGCGGCGCACGCACAACCCTGAAAACTGCAGCGCTACCCGGGACACGCACGGTCAGTAATCGATAGGCCTCATCGAAATGATCGACCACGCCATCGATCACCACCGATGCATCATTGGACAAAGCCGGAGGAAGATCCAAGCTGGCAAGCGTCGCGCCGATCGGCCCGCTAGCAACGATTCGTCCAGCGTCCAGCAACACAAGATGGTCGGCCAAACGCGCGACTTCTTCTGGCGCATGGCTGACGTAGATAATGGGAATATCCAGTTCGTCATGCAGACGCTGCAAGTAGGGCAGGATTTCCTGTTTGCGTTTTTGGTCGAGCGCGGCCAGCGGCTCGTCCATCAACAACAGACTTGGGCTGGTCAGCAAAGCGCGCGCCATTCCTACTCGCTGGCGCTCTCCTCCCGACAATCCCCCCGGCATCCTTTGCAACAGATGATCGATACCAAGCAAGCTCGTTGCCTGCTCCAGTTCGACTCGGCGCAAATGGGCCGGAATGCGCTTCATGCCATAGCGCAAATTAGCCATGACATTAAGGTGGGGAAACAGGCTAGCCTCTTGGAAAACATAACCCAGCGGCCGGCGATGCGTCGGCACCGCTATCTTATTCGCACTATCCAGCCAGACGTCGCCATTGACACGCAGATAGCCCGAGCCGGCAGGCTCCAGCCCCGCCATACAACGCAGGCAGGTGGTCTTGCCGGAGCCTGAATGACCAAACAGAGCCGTCACCCCGCGTCCCGGCAGTTCCAGATCGACGTCCAGAGAAAACCCCGGATAGCTGACCTGGAACCGGGCATGGATGCCTGTTGGCGCAAGCGTGCTCGCGCTGTCCAACTCTTGCCGGCCTGGGTTGTCACGCGTCATGGTCAAGTTTGCAAATCAGGAATTGAAAGCCGCGCTCCGGCGACTGGTGTAGAGCAGGAGCAGGATGAAAAAAGAAAACACCAGCATACCGCCCGCCAGCCAATGCGCTTCGGTGTATTCCAGGGCCTCTACGTGATCGAAGATCTGGGTGGAGACAACGCGTGTCTTGCCGGGGATATTGCCGCCTATCATCAGCACGACGCCAAACTCACCCACGGTATGCGCAAAGCCTAGAATCCCCGCCGTGACGAAACCCGGCTTGGCCAGCGGCAGCACCACCGTGACGAAGCGATCCCAGGGGCTGGCGCGCAAGGTAGCGGCAGCCTCCAGCGGACGCTGCCCTATCGCCTCGAACGCGTTCTGCAGCGGCTGCACCACGAAAGGCATCGAATAGAAAATAGACCCTACCACCAAACCTGCAAACGTAAAGGGCAAAGTACCCAGGCCGATGCTTTGCGTGAACTGCCCCACATAGCCGTTGGGCCCCATCGCCACCAACAAATAAAAGCCTATAACCGTGGGCGGCAATACCAGGGGCAGCGCAACTACCGCCCCCACCGGCCCCTTGAGCCTTGAGCGGGTTCTTGATAGCCACCACGCAATCGGCGTACCCACGATCAACAGCAGAATGGTCGTCAGCGAAGCCAGCTGCAGCGTCAGCCAGACTGCTGCCAGGTCGATACTGCTTAAAGGCATTGCCTTGTCCCAGCTGGATTAGAGTTGATAGCCGTAAGACTTGATGACTGCGGCTGCCTCCGGGCCCTTGAGATAATCGACAAACGCCTTCGCAACAGGATTGTTCTTGCCCTTGTCCAGAATCACGGCGTCCTGCTTGATGGGTTCATGCAAAGCGGCGGGAACAACCCATGCGGAACCACTGGTCACCTTGCCGTCCTTGTAGATCTGCGACAACGCGACAAAGCCAAGTTCGGCATTGCCTGAGGAAATGAATTGGTGGGCCTGAGAAATATTCTGGCCTTCGACGATCTTAGGCGCTACCGCCTGGGTGATACCCAATTTGCCGAGTACCTGGGTAGCGGCCAGACCATAAGGAGCGGTCTTGGGATTGGCAATGGAAAGATGCTTGAATTCGTTCTTCTTGAGCACATCGCCTTGGCCGTCTACATAGCCGGCCTTTGCCGACCACAGCGCAAGCGCGCCGGTTGCATAGGTGAAGATGGAACCGGGCACGATCAGCTTGTCCGCTTCCAGTTTGGCCGGGGTGGTGTCATCGGCAGCAAAGAACACCTCGAAAGGCGCGCCATTCTTGATCTGTGCGTAGAACTGGCCGGTGGAGCCAAAAGCGGCGACAACCTTATTGCCAGTGGCCTTCTCAAACTTGGCTGCGATCACCTGCATAGGCGCGGTGAAGTTGGAAGCGACGGCTACCTGGACTTCAGCGGCCATGACGCTAGTTGCGGCGCCAGACAACAGGGACAGTGCCAAGCAAAGAAAGCGAACATTCATATCAGGCCTTTTGATTGTGATTCATGCAAAAAAATCGCGCTTGTTTTGTCACCAAGCAAGGAGCTGCTTCAGACAAATGCACTCATCCGACTAAATATCAGGGATCCAACAGGCGATTCATTAAGAAAGTAGCTGCCACGACATACCCCCTGAGCAGCAGCATGAGAACACTGCGTCAGACCTTTCACGATGCGTTCACTCTAAGAGCAGTTGCTCTTACAGTTGCGCCCCGCAGCTAACCCTCAACACATGTCTCTATCCTTTTCGCTATATCCGTGAATATACAACGAAATTCCGAATTTCGCTGATCAGTACACAAGACTTTTATTTCTTGCCCCTACAGCCAACCGTAAATTCCTCGATGAAGCGGACCACTTTTCCGCCAGCAGCACCTGGCAGCGCGGCTGAACAACTTACGCCTACGACTCTTGACAGAGGATTTCCAACTCTATACATTCTAACATCCGAACATCATGATGACTTTGATCGAGATCACACTTAACTGATGTTCGCACTCACTCCATTCAAGTAAGGATCGAAAATGAACGTAGTCAAAACTGGCAACCATCTCGGGGCCAGGATCACTGACGTCGACTTATCCAAACCCTTGGACGACACCACCTTTCAATCCATTCACGACGCTTTTTTCGAGAATCAAGTCGTTGTATTTCCCAATCAGCAACTGACTCCCGAACAACAGATTGCGTTCACTCAAAGATTTGGCCACCTCGAACAACACGTTCGCAAAGAGAGCCGCCTACAGAACCAACCCGAGATTTTCGTCATTTCCAACCTCATCGGTGAAGATGGCAAGCCTCTTGGCGCTGTTGATGCTGGACGCTTCTGGCACAGCGACCTCTCGTACAAGCAGAACCCCAGCATGTTGTCAGCGCTCTACTCTGTCGAGATTCCCGAAAAAGACGGCAGGATCTACGGTGACACTCAATACGCCAGCGTCGTAGCGGCCTATGAGCATCTACCCGAAGTGATGAAGAAGCGCTTGGAAGGTCTTTCCGCAGTACACAGCTACGCCTATTACCGGAAAAAGAACAGACTTGCACAGCAAGAAGAAGCCAAGCAGGGCGGAAGAGTCATTAAGGAAGCCGAACTCTCTGACGAACAGCTAAAAACTGTGCCGGACATGAGTTTCCCCATTGTCCGCACCCATCCTGTCACCAAAAGGCGCACTTTATTCGTCAACGAAGCTCACGTCTCACATATCGAGGGGCTCAGCGTCGAAGAAAGTGCCGACATACTCGGACAACTCTACGAGCACATCGTAAAGCCAGAGTTCCGACATGTGCATTCCTGGAGTCGTGGCGATCTGCTGATGTGGGACAACACCGCTGTACAGCACAAAGCCACCTTTGATTACGACCTCCCTCTGCGTCGCCTTATGTATCGCACCACGGTACGTGGCAGCGTTCCTTATTGAATGCAATTGGCAAGGTAGGGAAAATAGGAGACACATATGCAAGGCGCTCTAACTGACTGGTGGACCTTACCCACCGACAAGCTGGGTGAGTTCATCGAATGGCAGGATGAGCAATACCTTCCGGCTGTCGTCGCAGCTCGTCTGGGAAGAACAGTGTGTAGATATCGGCCTCTGTCCGGTGGACATACGCAAGTCAGCTGGATAGATGTGCAGGAGCACACGCTTGCGTCCCAAGGCAGTGGCATCGACAACACACTCCCGCCACTACCAATTTGGCTAAAGCTGCTCAATGGTCAGGCCCGCGAACGTTTCATCCTGCAATTGAAGGCCGATGTCGGCGACCAGAGCAGTTCTCCAGCCCCCTTTCGCTACGTTGTCCAAGCGGATATCCCTACCGAGCTGGCTGACGAATACAACGCTTGGTATGACCAAGAGCACTTACCTCGCCTCGTTTCAGTGCCCGGCATCCGACGCGCGCGCCGTTACATCGCGCCCGACAACTCGCCTCGCTACCTCACATCCTACGACCTCGACGCCGTAGACATCTTCAACACTCCGGCTGCACTCGAAGCACGCAAGACACCATGGACAGAAAAAATGAGGAGTGCGTTTCTAAATAGCCGGCGCACGATGCTGATCCTTGAACACCTGATCTGATAACAAGCAGGGCCTATAGCCGCCCCAGGAGACATCTATGCACTTTCACTTTTCACTCCAAGGACTCACAGCGGGCTTCTGTGCCGCACTCATCTGTACGGCCCCCGCCTACGCCGCGTTTCCCGATCGGCCCATCACGCTCATCGTCCCGTTCTCGCCCGGCGGCGCCAATGATGCAGTCGCTCGTGTCGTGGCACGCGCAGCAGAAGCAAGCCTGGGGCAAAGCATCATCATCGACAACAAAGGCGGAGCTGGCGGCACCATCGGCACGGAAGTCGTAGCGCGAGCCAAACCTGACGGCTACACCTTGCTATTAGCCTCAGCGGCCCACGCCATCAACCCCTTGGTTTATCCCAAACTTAATTACGATGCAGTCAAGGATTTTTCACCCGTCATTCAGCTTACCGAATCACCTTATATCCTGGTGGTTGGCAAAGACTTGGCAGTCAAGTCTTTGCAAGACCTGATCACCATGGCTAGTAGTAGCCCCGGGCGATATACCTACGCATCCTCGGGAACAGGTAGCGCGCCCCACCTGGCAGGCGCCATGCTTGCAGATATGGCCAAGATTTCTCTCGAGCATATCCCCTACAAGGGTGGTGGCCCAGCGTTGATCGACGTCGTCCGAGGCGAAGTCACCATGTATTTTTCCAGCCTTGCTGCTGCCTCGCCCTATCTGCAGGCAGGCACCGTACGAGCTTTTGCAGTCAGCACGGCCAAACGTATCGCCGCGCTGCCAGAGGTACCAACGGTTGCCGAGGCAGGCATAAAGGGATACGAGCTCGCAGGTTGGTACGGAATACTAGCGCCTGCTGGCACACCCAGCTCAGTTGTCGACAAGCTGAACCAAGCCTTTGCCAATGCACTGAAGAATAAAGCGGTTACTCGACAACTTACTACCGAGGGGAATACGGAAGTCGGAGGCAGCCCCGGACGTCTGTCCGCCCTGATCAAAAGCGATATCGCCAAGTTCGCCACAATGAGCAGCTTGATCAAACCCAACTAAGCGGAACCTAAGGATCGCTCAGGACTCGAGCGATCCACCATAACGAAACTTGAGTTCGTTGTTGTACTTGAAGCGGTTCGAGGGATAAATCGTTAGAGTCACTTCGAACAGGCGCTTCGCATCATCGTAATAACTACGCAGTATCTCCAGCCCCACCGCCCCCTGCGGCATTGCCAGAGCCTTGGCTGCGGGAGAAGGCATGCTAGTCGAACCAATCGACTGATGAATTCGCTCAGTCGTAATGCCATAGCGTTGTTCGATCAGAGAGTAGATTGGCACCCTGCGCGTACCGATTTCTTCTATAACATCGCTGTAGCGGGCGTCGATGTAGACGTGCTTCCAGGCTAACGGTTCGCCGGCCTTAATAAAACGTAGCGCCTCAATCAAATACCAATGCTCAGTCGACTCTGGCAAGGGGGTCAAGGCCTCACTGCGTGAAATCAACTTGATATTGCTAACCTTCAATTCCGTTGCCTCGACGTACTGCCACAAGTCTGGAATCGCATCAATTTCCAATACATAACGGCCAGGCACTTTCTTCGATTCGACTACGGTTCCACTACCTTGCTTCCGAGATACCAAACGTAGTTCCTGCAGCATTCGCACCGCCTCCCTAACCGTGGAGCGGCTGACTTTGTACTCATCGCACAATTGCGTTTCTGTCGGAAGGAAAGACCCAACGGCATAGTCGCCTTCTTCTATAGCCAAGGCAATCCTCTCGGCTAGTGTGACATACAGGGGTTTCCGTTTGGAGAACATAGATAGAGAGAAGAAAATATTTAAGTCAAGACTTTACCTTAGTCGCTTAAGTACGGCGAGCCCGCGCCATGCCCACGAGCACAGCACCAGAAAGGTGTTGGCCGAACCCACCTGAAAGCACGATGTATCGCCATCTCCGGTGGTGAATGTTGAAATATCGTCCGTGATCACGAACGGCCGCTCGTTTCAAAGCGCAACATTACGTTGCCCCTGAGCAATATGAGTGTCATCCTACGGCCCAGTTTCGTACCGGCTGACCGATTCCCCTCACGCCCCCTCACAGAAGAGCGAACCTGACTTAACCATTACTCATCGCAGCCGGCCCTCTCACATCCGCTCCACGTCCGCTATAACGGCGCGCCGCAGGAACGAAAGTCAAAGGAAACCCTCCCGATGCAGAATGAGCAAGATCACCCACAACCCCCAGCGCCAGGTTCTGCGGCAGCAGCGCCACCCGGCGTCCTGAAACGTGCGATCTCAGCCTCTGCAATCGGCAACGCAACAGAATGGTTCGACTACGGCATCTACGCCTACGGCGTCGGCTATATCTCCGCCGCACTGTTTCCTGGAGACACTCAAGAAGCAACCCTATTTGCCCTGGCGACATTCGCGATCTCTTTTCTAGTACGGCCATTCGGCGGCCTGTTTTGGGGTCCCTTGGGCGATCGGCTGGGTCGCAAGTCGGTTCTTGCCCTGACCATTCTGTTGATGTCTGGCGCTACCTTCTGCATCGGCCTGATCCCATCCTATGAGTCGATCGGCTTCTGGGCGCCACTTCTGTTGGTCTTGCTGCGGGTAGTACAAGGATTTTCGACAGGGGGTGAGTACGGTGGCGCGGCCACCTTCATGGCGGAATACTCTCCGGACAAAAAGCGCGGATTTTGCGGCAGCTTCCTGGAAGTCGGCACGCTCGGCGGTTTCTCGCTCGGGGCACTGCTGATGCTTGGCTTTTCATTGGCCTTGGGTGATGCCGCCATGCACGACTGGGGCTGGCGCCTGCCCTTTCTGGTCGCCGCTCCACTCGGCCTGGTCGGTATGTACCTACGCTCGAAAATGAATGACACGCCGGTCTTTCGCGAAGTAGAGCGCCAGGGCTCACAAGAACAGGCGATGGGAGTCGAACTGAAAGATTTGGTTTGCGACTATTGGCGGCCCTTGCTGTCGCTGGGCGGCCTGGTCATTGCGTTGAATGTCGTCAACTACACCTTGCTAAGCTACATGCCGACCTATTTCGCCACGCAACTCGGGCTGACGGCGGAACAGGCGCTAATGGTCCCCATCATCGGCATGCTGTTCATGATGATGTTCCTGCCTTTCGCAGGGAAGCTGTCCGACAAGATCGGGCGCAAGCCCTTATGGTGGATATCGCTTGTCGGCCTGTTCGTCACGGCTATCCCGCTCTACCACTTGATGGCCACTAGCTTGGTGGGTGCTATCGCAGGCTTCGCCCTGCTCGGCCTGCTGTATGTTCCTCAACTAGCAACCATCTCCGCCACATTTCCGGCCATGTTCCCGACCCATGTGCGTTTTGCCGGATTCGCTATTGCCTACAACGTGTCGACGTCTCTTTTCGGCGGCACCGCACCGGCGCTTAATGCATGGTTGATTGCGCGCACCGGCAGTACCCTGGTACCCGCCTATTTGATGATGGGCGCCTGCGTGATCGGAGGCATCGCGCTGCTGTTCGTAGTGGAAACAGCAGGTCATTCGCTGCGTGGCACCGAAATTCCCGGCACACGCGCGTCAGAGCGTGAACTGCAGGCGATGGATGCGGAAGACGCCTAGCTGGCAATTGATGGCAGCGGGTGCGCCTGGCCCCAGCAACGTATGGGGTCAGGTATCTGGAGATTTTACTGAGCGGCGGTAACTACGGGCGCAGTTCCATTCGCAACGGGAAGAACCCCCGGCGTCGGCTGCCCATCTTGGTGGTCAGTACGATCAAAGGTAAACATCTTGCCGAACTCGACACGCATCCAATCCGGGTAGTTGTATGCAGTACCCTTATTGTGATCGATGATCGCGCCGATTCCCCCGCCAAATAAAATATTCCCGAACATTCCCGCTCCTGCTCTAGAAACCGCACTTCCTTCAGCTAGGCTCGCTTGACTCGGGGCCTTGCAGCTAATAGAGAGGTTTTGAGCGGACTTGCGGACGAGGATCGGTCCTGGTGCTTTGCCCTCAAACGTACCTTTATCATTCGTCATGATGCATGTCGCGTCCGTAACAGACGCTCCACCTGGTGTTGCGACAGCATCCACCCGAACCAGTTGAGTGGATTCCGATGTAATAGATGCGCAAGCGCCTAATGAAAATGCGAGCGCTACGATACCCAAACGTTGCATTGATATTCCCCCGTTATTTATTTGCAACAAAGAGTATCTCAAAGTGCTTTATCAAGCTAGCGCTTGCTGATGTTCCGCTCTTTGGCGGAGAAACTATTCAATCTAGCCATTGGATACCATGCTGGGCGGGGCGCGGCGGCTGCATTCGGCCTGTATTACCTGATCGCCAAATTCGCGATCCTGCCACTCTTTACACAACGCTTTCCTCTCAGTTAACAAAAGCGTTGGTGGCCTTGACCACCACGGCC